>NZ_AP022609.1:1884280-2512373 GCF_010729485.1 Mycolicibacter hiberniae | reverse complement strand
AGTTGCAGCAGGAGTGGACCTGGACAGAGAAGTACGCCACCCAGTCCGAGATCCTCGACTACATCAACTGGGTAGCCGACAAGCTGGATCTGCGGCAGGGGATCACCTTCAACGCCAGGGTGGTATCGGCTGCTCTCGACGAGGACACGATGCGATGGACGATCGCGACCGACACCGGAGAAACCGTCGTCGCGCGCTTCGTGGTGATGGCCACCGGGCCGCTGTCCTCACCGTTGACTCCGGACATCCCGGGACTGCAGACCTTCGGCGGTGAGATCTATCACACCGCGCACTGGCCGCACGAAGACGTGGACTTCACCGGAAAGCGGGTCGGCGTCATCGGGACCGGTTCTTCGGGTGTGCAATCGATTCCGATCATCGCCGAGCAGGCCGCACAGCTGGTCGTCTTCCAGCGCAGCCCGAACTACAGCGTGCCCGCGGGCAACCGCCCGTTGACCGCCGAGGAGATCGCTCACGCCAAGGCCACGTACGACGAACGGCGCCAGATGTCCTGGCGCAGTGGCGGTGGGTCGCCGCATGTGCCACATCCGAAGCTGACCATGCAGGCCACGCCCGAAGAGCGCCGTGCGGCCTTCGAGGAACGCTGGCAGCTGGGCGGGGTGTTGTTCTCCAAGACCTTCGCTGACCAGATGATCGACATCGAGGCCAACGAGGAGGCCCGAAAGTTCTACGAAGGCAAGATTCGCGCCGTGATCGACGACCCCGAAGTCGCCGACCTGCTGATCCCCAAAGACCATCCGATCGGCACGAAGCGAATCTGCACCGACACCAACTATTTCCAAACGTTCAATCGCCCCAACGTCACATTGGTCAGTGTTCGCAAGACCCCGATCGAGGCGATCGACGAATCGGGCATCGCGACGTCCGAGATGCACTACGAACTCGACGCCATCGTCCTGGCGACCGGTTTCGACGCCATGACCGGCACACTGGCCAAGATCGATATCGTCGGTCGGGGCGGTCAGAAGCTGGCCGATGATTGGTCACATGGCCCTCGCACCTACCTCGGGCTCGGTGTCGACGGATTTCCCAATCTGTTCTTGGTATCCGGTCCCGGCGCACCGGCAGTGCTGGCCAATATGGTGCTGCACGCCGAGGCGCACATCCAGTGGATCTCCGCGGCCATCGCCTATCTGGACCAACATGGCTACGCGGCTATCGAGGCCATTCCCGGTGCCGTCGACGCCTGGGTCGCGGAATGCAATCGTCTGGCCGATGCCACCCTTTTCCCCAAGGCGAACTCTTGGTATGTGGGGGCCAACGTGCCCGGAAAGCCCCGCGTGTTCATGCTCTTCATCGGCGGCTTCGCCACCTACCTCGATATCTGCGCCGAGGTCGCCGACGCAGGGTACAAGGGATTCACCCTGATCAAGGCATCCTGATGCCCAACCTCGCCGGCAAAGTCGCCGTGGTCACCGGCGCCGCGCGCGGTACGGGGCGTGCGCACTGCGAGCAGCTGGCTGAGGCCGGTGCAGACATCATCGCCATTGACCGATCCAGCGCGGTAGACGATCTGTCGATCATGGCGACGGTACTGGCCGACAAGGACCGCAGATGCTTCACCGCCATCGCCGATGTCCGGGATCTTTGTTCGCTGTCGGCCGCCGTCGGTGCCGGCGTGACAGCGCTGGGCGCCCTGGACATCGTGATCGCCAATGCCGGAGTCCACGCTCCCGGCGCCCCGGTGTGGGAACTGCCCGGCGAGGTCTGGCAGGACGCGCTCGACATCAACCTCACCGGTGTGTGGCATACCGTCAAGGCTGCTGCGCCACACCTGCGGCCGGGCGCCTCGGTCGTGATCATCAATTCCACCAGTGGAATTCGTGGCCCTGGCGATACGGCGCACTACACTGCCAGCAAGCATGCCGCGGTGGGTCTGGCCCGCACACTCGCCAACGAACTGGGGCCGCGCGGGATCCGGGTGAACACCGTGCACCCCGGAGCGGTGGCCACTGCGATGGTCCGCAACGAAGCGACCTACCGAGGACTCTGCCCTGATCTCGACAGTCCGACCGAAGCGGACGCGATCAAAGTTCTCGCAGCGCGCAATCTCCTGGGTGTGCCGTGGGTGCAGCCGTATGACGTCGCCAACGCCTCGGTGTTCCTGGCTTCCGACGACGCCCGCTACATCACCGGAGCCCAACTGGTAGTCGACGCCGGATTGACCCAGAAGACATGACCGTTCCTCGGCTGGCCGGAAAAGTCGCGCTGATCACCGGCGCGGCGCGGGGAATCGGGCGTGCGCAGGCGGTGCGCTTTGCCCAGGAGGGCGCTGAGATCATCGGTGTCGATCTGTGTGGTCCGGTCGACACGGTCCGGGTACCGCACGCCACTCTCGACGATCTTGCGGAGACCACCCGCCAGGTGGGCGTTGTTGGTGGCCGGATGACATCGGCGGTTGCCGATGTACGCGACAAAGAGGCGCTGTGTGCAGCCGTCGACCAGGCGGTTAGTCAACACGACGGACTCGATATCGTTTGCGCCACAGCGGGAATCACTTCCCGGGGTCCTGCGGTCGAACTGTCCGAAGAGACCTGGCGCACGATGCTGGACGTCAATCTCACCGGGGTATTCCACACCTGTCAGGTGAGCGCACCTCACCTGATCGCCCGCGGGGGCGGTGCAATGGTTCTGGTGAGCTCCATCGCAGGCCTGCGCGGATTGGCGGGGGTCGCCCATTACAGCGCTGCCAAACACGGAGTGGTCGGGCTGATGCGCAGCCTTGCCAATGAACTGGCCCCGCACCGCGTTCGGGTCAACACGGTCCATCCGACGAATGTCGACACTCCGCTCATTCAGAACGACTCGGTGCGGTGCGCCTTCCGCCCCGACCTGCAACAGCCGCCAACGCGAAGTGAGTTCGCCGACGCCACCAAGGCGATGAACATGCTCGACGTGCCGTGGGTGCAGTCGGTGGACGTGGCCAATGCATCCCTGTTCCTGGTGTCTGACGAGGCCCGCTACATCACGGCAGTCGCCCTTCCGGTGGACGCCGGCGCCACCCAGCGACAGGGGCGATGAAGACGTCCGGTGAGTAGACGATGACACCCCGACCGCCGCGGATCGGCGAACAGTGCAGCGAGTTTTCCGGGCTGGGTTCGGTCCGGCTGGTTTTCGAATAGATTCGAATAGAGGAGCTTTCATGGCTGCTAAGGCCTCAGTTGCGATCGTCGGGTCGGGCAATATCAGTACCGACCTGTTGTACAAGTTGCTGCGTTCGCAGTGGCTGGAGCCGCGTTGGATGATCGGCATCGACCCCGAGTCTGAGGGTTTGGCGCGGGCGCGCAAGCTCGGCCTGGAGACCTCGGCGCAGGGGGCGGACTGGCTGTTGGCCCTCGATGAGAAGCCGGACTTCGTGTTCGAGGCCACCAGTGCTTACGTGCATAAGGCGTATGCGCCCAAGTATGAGGCCGCCGGTATCCGGGCCATCGACTTGACGCCGGCGGCGGTGGGTCCGGCGGTGATCCCGCCGGCGAATCTGCATGAGCATGTCGATGCGCCGAACGTCAACATGATCACCTGCGGTGGTCAGGCCACCATTCCGATCGTGTATGCCGTCACGCGTGCGGTCAAAGAGCAGGGCGGCACCGTGCCCTATGCGGAGATCGTGGCCAGTGTCGCGAGCGTGTCGGCTGGGCCGGGGACCCGGGCCAACATCGATGAGTTCACCAAGACCACCTCGCGTGGGGTGGAGACCATCGGTGGTGCGCAGCGCGGCAAGGCGATCATCATCTTGAACCCGGCCGACCCGCCGATGATCATGCGCGACACGATCTTCTGCCAGATCCCCGAGGACGCCGACCGCGACGCGATCACCGCGTCGATCAAGGATGTGGTGGCTCAGGTGCAGACCTATGTGCCCGGTTACCGGTTGCTCAACGAGCCGCAGTTCGATGAGCCGTCGCTGAACTCCGGGGGGCGTGCGGTGGTGACCACGTTCGTGGAGGTCGAGGGCGCCGGCGATTATCTGCCGCCGTATGCGGGCAACTTGGACATCATGACCGCCGCTGCGACCAAGGTCGGCGAAGAGATCGCCCGTGAGATGGCGGCAGCAAAGGCTGGAGGAGCGTAATCGCTATGTCTGATCACATTTTTGATGTGCGGATCACCGACACCTCGCTGCGCGACGGTTCGCACCACAAGCGTCACCAGTTCACGCCTGCGGAGGTCGCGGCGATCGTGGCGGCGATCGACGCCGCCGGGGTGCCGGTCATCGAGGTGACCCACGGTGACGGCCTGGGCGGATCGAGCTTCAATTACGGGTTCTCCAAGACGCCCGACCAGGAGCTGATCAAGCTCGCGGCGCAGACCGCCAAGGACGCCAAGATCGCCTTCCTGATGCTGCCCGGCGTGGCCACCAAGGAAGACATGAAGCAGGCGCAGGGCAACGGCGGGCAGATCTGCCGGATCGCTACCCACTGCACCGAGGCCGATGTCTCCATTCAGCATTTCGGCCTGGCGCGGGAGCTGGGTCTGGAGACCGTCGGGTTTTTGATGATGGCTCACACCGTCTCCCCGGAGAAGCTGGCCGCCCAGGCCCGCATCATGGCTGATGCCGGCTGCCAGTGCGTGTACGTGGTGGATTCGGCCGGTGCGCTGGTGATGGAGGGTGTTCGCGATCGGGTGGCCGCGTTGGTGGCCGAGCTCGGTGATGACGCCCAGGTGGGTTTCCATGGCCACGAGAACCTGGGGCTGGGCGTTGCCAACTCGCTGGAGGCGGTGCGTGCCGGCGCCAAGCAGATCGACGGCTCGGTGCGCCGCTTCGGTGCGGGCGCGGGTAACGCCCCGGTGGAGGCGTTGATCGGGGTGTTCGACAAGGTCGGGATCAAGACCGGAATCGATTTCTTTGACATCGCTGATGCCGCAGAGGAAGTGGTGCGCCCGGCGATGCCGGCCGAGTGCGTGCTGGACCGCAACGCACTGATCATGGGCTACTCCGGGGTGTACTCCAGCTTCCTCAAGCACGCGGTGCGTCAAGGTGAGCGTTACGGCGTGCCGGCGCATGAGTTGCTGCACCGGGCCGGGCAGCGCAAGCTGATCGGTGGCCAGGAGGACCAGCTGATCGACATCGCCCTGGAGATCCAGCGGGAGCGGGCCGCGAAATAATCGCGGCATGACCACACGGTGCCATCCGCTGCGAACTGGACCAGGAATCTGCTGTCTGCTGCTACGCGTCGTTGTTGTAGATGGCCGCGATGGCTCTTTCGAGATGACGCCGTAGTTCGTCTGGTGTCGTCCGATTTTGTGCGATCGCCAGGAGGTTTGTGAGCCACACATCGGCGACAAGTGCAGCGACTTGGCGGACGTGTTCGTGGCTGGCGGGATCTTGGTGGTTCAACGCGTCGGCAAGGATCTCCACCAGGCCTTCCCGCACGGCCGTGGCTCTGCGGGCGGCCGAACCGGCGGCGTGTAGGTAGGCGCGTGCCACGGCTTCGGCAAATCGCGGCGTCAACGACATCTGTTCGGTGAGGGAGGCGACAACGATGATCAGCCGACGGTAGGGATGGGCTGGGCGCAGCGGAGCCAGTGGCGCCGAGGCTTTGAAATTGCTCAGCCAGGTGTTCAGGCAGTCGACCAGCAGGTCATCTTTCGAACAGAAGTGTTGGTACACAGCGGTGGGGGATACGCCGGCTGATTTGGCGACGGATCTGATGTGCACCGACTCGTAGCCGTTGGCTGCCTGTTGAAGGGCGGCCCTTGCGATCCGGCCTCGCTGCTCTGATGGCCTGGATCCGATCACTGGGTCATTCACGGACTGTGCTCCTGGATTCTGGTGATCGTCGTCGCGACCGCGCGGAAAGGCTATGACTCCGGCGAATCGGACCGTTGACGAATTCTCGTTCACCGGAACAATTTTCGCCGGCCGTTGCTGCCTTGCCGGGGTGAAGCCGAGGTCGACGCGCGTCGGCGGAAGGTGGCCGCTGAACCACGGCGAACAATCGTCTGCCGCGCCGGCGGGCTAAGGTCTGGCTCATGCGGGTTTACATCCCGGCGACGCTGGCCATGCTGGCCCAGCTGGTCGCCGACGGCTCACTGCGTCCGGTCAGCGGGACGGCGTTCGCGGTGACCCCGGCGCTGCGGGAGGCCTACGCCCACGGCGATGAGGACGAGCTGGCCGAGGTCGCGCTCGCCGAGGCGGCGCTGGCGTCCCTGCGGCTGCTCGGTGCTGCCGCGACCGATCCGGCTGCCGAGAAGCTGCCGGTTCGCCGGGCGGTGCTGGTCGCCGAAGTCGAGGGCGTCACGGTCCGCCCCGACCTGGACGCCGCCGTGGTCCGGCTGGCGGGTCCGGTGGCATTCACCGACGTGGTCGCGGCGTATGTGGACAACGCCGCTGCCGAGCCGGCTGTACGCGCGGCGCTGGCGGTGATCGACGACGCCGATCTCGGAGACGAGGACGCCGAGCTGACAATCGGCGACGCCCAGGACCACGACCTGGCCTGGTACGCCACCCAGGAGCTGCCGTTCCTGCTTGACCTGCTCTGATGCCGCCTGAGCTAGGTTACGGTACCGTAGGTTCATCCATCCGGTAGCGAACAGGGACATCGTCGTGAGCAAAAAGCAATCGGCCATCGTCGCGCGGCTCGGCGACACCAAACGGGCGACGGCCGCGGGGGCCGAGCGGCATCCGGCGTGGAACGCATTACGTCGCCTCGCCACGCAGATCACCACGCCGTTGCTGCCGGATGACTATCTGCGGCTGGCTAACCCGTTGTGGTCGGCCCGCGAACTGCGCGGGCGCGTGGTGGAGGTCCGGCGGGAGACCGCGGATTCGGCGACGCTGGTCATCAAGCCCGGCTGGGGCTTCCAGTTCGACTATCGGCCCGGTCAATACATCGGTATCGGCCTGCTGGTGGACGGGCGGTGGCGCTGGCGTTCCTACTCGCTCACGTCGGCGCCGGTGAGCGGCGCCCGCACCATCGCGATCACCGTCAAGGCGATGCCGGAGGGTTTTTTGTCCAGTCACCTGGTGGACGGCGTTGCGGCCGGGACCATCGTGCGACTGGCCGCCCCGCAGGGGGAGTTCGTGTTGCCCGATCCGGCGCCGGCCTCGGTTTTGTTCCTCACCGCGGGATCGGGGATCACCCCGGTCATGGCGATGTTGCGCTCTCTGGCCCGGCGGGGCGACCTGGGCAACGTCGTTCACCTGCACTCGGCCCCGACCGCGGCAGACGCGCTGTTCGCCGATGAGCTGGACCGCCTGGCGCAGGACAATCCCGGTTACCGGCTGCTGCTGCGCAGCACGCGCGACCAGGGCCGGCTGCAGCTGCGTGGCCCGGAAGCCCTCGACAGTGCGGTGCCCGACTGGCGGGAGCGTCAGACCTGGGCGTGCGGGCCGGCGGCGATGCTGGGCGACGCCGAGCGTCTCTGGTCGACCGAGGGGATCGCCGAGCGCCTGCATGTCGAGCGGTTCTCGGTGGCGCGTACCGGGGCGGTCGAGGGCGGTGGCACCGTCACCTTCGCTGCCAGCGGGAAGAGCGTCGCGGCGGATGCGGCAACCACTCTGCTCGAGGCCGGCGAGGGCGCCGGAGTGCTGATGCCGTTCGGATGCCGGATGGGCATCTGCCAATCATGCGTGGTGACGCTGGTGTCCGGGCAGGTGCGGGATCTACGCACCGGTGTCGACCACGAGGCCGGCACCCGGGTGCAGACCTGTGTGAGCGCCGCGGCCGGCGATTGCCAACTGGACGCCTGACGGTTACCCGCTGGTAACCTACGTTGACGTAGGTTACGATAGCGTAGGTAAAAACGGTAGAGTGTTTCCTGGAGGAAGTTAGATGGCGGTAACCGACGTCGAGGTGTTTGCGCACCTCAGTGACGCCGATGTGGCGAACCTCGCTGCGGAACTGGACGCCATTCGCCGAGACGTCGAGGCCAGCCGGGGCGAGCGCGACGCGCGCTACATCCACCGCACCATCGCGGCTCAGCGACTGCTTGAGGTGACCGGTCGGGTGCTACTGGCGGCCGGGGATCGGCGCTGGGCGCGCTGGACCGGTACGGCGACCCTGGCCGTGGCCAAGGTTGTCGAGAACATGGAGATCGGCCACAACGTCATGCACGGCCAGTGGGACTGGATGAACGATCCGGAGATCCATTCCACCGGTTGGGAATGGGATATGGCCGGCTACTCCAAGCACTGGCGCTTCACCCACAACTTCGCCCACCACAAGTACACCAACATCCTCGGGATGGACGACGACGTGGGCTACGGCCTGCTAAGGGTCACTCGCGACAATCCCTGGAAGCGCTTCAACATATTCAACCTGTTCTACAACGCCATGTTGGCGATCGGGTTCGAGTGGGGTATCGCGTTGCAGCACTTGGAGATCGGCAAGATCTTCAAGGGTCGCAACAACCGCCAGGCGATATTGGTGCGGCTGCGGGAGTTCGGCGGCAAGGCCGGCCGGCAGGTGTTCAAGGACTACATCGCGTTTCCGGCCCTGACCTCCTTGTCGCCCCGCGCATCGTTCGCCTCCACGGTGAAGGCCAACGCGATCGCCAACGTGATTCGTAACGTGTGGGCCAACGCCATCATCTTCTGCGGCCATTTCCCCGACGGCGCAGAGAAATTCACCAAAACCGACATGGCCGGTGAGTCGCAGGGGCAGTGGTACCTCCGGCAACTGCTGGGAAGTGCCAACATCGACGCCGGGCCGGCGATGCGGTTCTTCAGCGGCAGCCTGTCGCACCAGATCGAGCATCACCTGTTCCCCGATCTGCCGAGCAACCGCTACCCCGAGATCGCCGAGCGGGTGCGAGCAGTGTGCGAGCGCTACGACCTGCCCTACACCTCCGGGCCGTTCCTGGTGCAGTACGGCAAAACCTGGCGCACCATCGCCAAACTGTCTCTGCCGGACCGCTTCCTGCACGACACCTCCGATGATGCGCCGGAAACGCGCAGCGAGAAGATGTTCGCCGAACTCGGGCCGGGATTCTCGCGGGTGGATCCGATGACCGGGCGCCGTCGCGGTCTAAAGTCGGCTATCAATGCGGTGCGGGGCTGGCGCAGCGGCCGGCAGGCCGAGTTGGCCGCCTGATCCGGCGGAAGCCAAAAGCGACCGGTCAGCCCTCGCGCAACACTGTGAGCAACCGGCGGGCCGCCGCGACCCGGCGCTGCGCCGCCCCCGTCAGGTTGTCCAGCGCGCATTCGGGATCGGCGGGCGGACCCAGATGGCCGCAGCCGCGCGGACAATCGGCGATGGCCTCGGCCAGGTCGGAGAACGCCAGCAACACGTCGTCGGGCGCAATATGGGCCAGGCCGAACGAGCGAATCCCCGGGGTGTCGATCACCCAGCCGGAGTCCGCCAGCCGCAGGGCTACCGACTGAGTGGACGTATGCCGGCCCCGGCCGATGTCGGTGACCCGCCCCACGGCCCGGTCAGCATCTGGGACAAGGCGATTCACCAGCGTGGATTTGCCGACACCGGAGTGGCCCAACAGCACGGTCACTTTCGACTCCAGTAGGGGAGCGACGGCGTCGAGCGGGTCGTCGCGGCCCGCGGTCACGATCGTGAGGTCCAGGTCGGCGAATTGACCGGCGAACGGTTCCGGATCGGCCAGGTCGGTCTTGGTGAGGCACAGAATCGGCGCCAGGCCTCCGGCGTAGGCGGCGATCAGGGCCCGTTCGACCAGACCGGTCCGTGGCGGCGGGTCGGCCAGCGCCACCACCATGAGCAGCTGATCGGCGTTGGCGACCACCACCCGCTCAGTGGGGTCGGTGTCATCGGCGGTGCGCCGCAAGACCGTTCGCCGGGGTCTGCGTCGCACGATCCGGGCCAGCGTGTCCGGCTGCCCGGACAGGTCGCCCACCACGTCGACGCGGTCGCCGACCACGATCGGGGTACGGCCCAGCTCGCGGGCCCGCATCGCGGTGACTTGCCGGTCGGCCGGATCCCCGTCCAAAACGCAGCCCCAGCGGCCGCGGTCCACACTGACGACCATCGCCGAACGGGCGTCGGCGTGCCCCGGGCGGATTTTGGTGCGCGGCCGCGATCCGCGGCCGGAGCGGACTTTGACGTCGGACTCGTCGTAGTCCTCCGGCTTCAAGCCCCGGCTCCCGCATCGGCGAGCATCTCGGCCCACATTCGGGGAAACGCCGGCAGGGTCTTGGCGGTGGTCTCGATGTCTTCGACCTCCACGCCGGGCACCCTTAGCCCCAGAATCGCACCGGCGGTGGCCATCCGATGGTCGGCGTAGGAGTGCCACGTCCCGCCGTGCAGCTCGGTGGCGGTGATCACCAGGCCGTCGTCGGTCTCGACGGCCTGGCCGCCCAACCGGTTGATCTCGGTTGTCAGCGCCGCGAGGCGGTCGGTCTCGTGGCCGCGCAGATGCGCGATGCCGCTCAGCCGCGACACCGACCCGGGATCGGCCAAGGCTGCCAGCGCAGCCACCGTCGGGGTGAGCTCGCCGACGGCCCGCAGATCCACGTCGAAGCCGCCGTAACCGTCTGGGCCCTGCACCTCAAGGTGCGCGTCGGTGTGGCTCACCCGAGCGCCGGTGGCGCCGATGATCTCGATGATGGCCGCGCTGGGCTGGACGCCGACGGCGGGCCAGCCGGCGATACGCACCCGTCCTCCGGTGACCACGGCGGCAGCCAGGAACGGGGTGGCGTTGGACAGGTCCGGCTCGATGTCCCAGTTGCGGGCTGCCGCCGTCGCCGGCTCGACCCGCCAGCGGTTCGCGGTGGCGTCGTCCACGTCGATACCGGCCTGGCGCAGCATCGCCACCGTCATCGCGATGTGCGGCGCGGACGGCAGGCTCGCCCCGGTGTGCACCACGGTCAGCCCGTCGTCGAACGCCGCCGCAGCCAGCAGCAGGCCGGAGACGAACTGCGAGGACGCCGAGGCGTCGATCGCCACCGTGCCACCGGCCACCGACCCGGTGCCGTGGACCCCGAACGGCAACCCGTCGCCGTCGACCGCGATGCCCAGGCTGCGCATCGCATCCAACAGTGGTGCAATCGGGCGGGCCCGGGCCTGCTCGTCCCCGTCGAACGTGACGGTGACCGTGCCCAGGGCGGCCAGCGGAGGCACGAACCGCAGCACGGTACCTGCCAAACCGCAGTTCAACCGGATGTCCGGCTCGGGGTCGATCTTGCCGCTGACCGTCACGTGGTGCGCCACGGCCTCGACGCGCAGGCCCAGCGCCCGCAGTGCGTCGAGCATCAGGTCGGTGTCGCGGCTGCGCAGGGCGCCGGACAGGGTGGAGACACCGCTGCCGCGATCGGCCGCCAGTGCGGCCAGGACCAACGCCCGATTGGTCTGCGACTTCGAACCGGGCACGGTCACCGTCGCGTCGATAGCAGCGGTAGGCGTAGGCGCCGGCCAATTCATCACGGTCTCATCCTGCCAGCGTCGGACCGGGTCGCTGATATCGGCGCGCGGTCGGGCCGCCGCCGGCGGGGGTTGCCGGCGTGCCATGTGCTGTCCGCGTTGCGCCACCAGCACGCCGATGCCGCGCCAGAGCAGGTCATGGCGCGGCATCGATAGGGGTGGGGGACCGATCGCGGGGCGTCGCGATCGGCCCAGGAGCTAGGGGGTCAGCCTCCGGCCGGGGGACGTCCGACCACCATCGGCCGGAACCCGTAACGCGGAGTGCCGAAGGCACCGAAGCCGCCGCGGCCGGCACCGCCGGCGCCCGCCATTGGAATTCCGCCCATTGTGTGGGCGGCGCCACCGGCCCCGGCCGCGCCTGCTGCCCCCAGGCCGCTGAGCTGCGCCGTTGCGGCTTGGGTTGCGGCCGCGGGCACGGCAGCGGCCCAGGTCTGCGGCACCGAGAGCGGTCCCACCAGCGAGGCCTTGCCGATGGTGCCCGAGATACCGGCACCGAGGCCCTTGGCCGCGCCTTCGGCTGCTTTGGCGGCTCCTTCGGCGAGCTTGGAAGCTCCTTCGGCGACCTTCGCCACGGGGAACATCGAGTGGGACAACCCGTCGATGTCTTTGAAGGTCGTGGTGAACAGGCGGGCCGGCGACACCATCCGGATGAACATGTCCATCGGGCTCGACGCGCTCAGCGTTTCCGACCCGGTCAAACCCCGCATGAAGTCGCCGAGCACACCGTTGAAGGTGATACTCGACCCGTCCAGGGTGAACGGATTCTGCAAGTCCTCGACGAGACCGGACAAGGCCGGGCCGGCGAGGTTGCCCAACCGGCCGGGCAGCGCCGTGGTCAGGGCGGTCAACGTGTCGGCGTCGGTGGCGGTGGCCGATCCGGCCGCCAGCGCAACCGCGGCCTCCTGTGCCGCCACCCCGGCCGGGTTGACGGTGGGTGCCGGCGGCGTGAACGGCGGCAGCGTCGTCGCGGCCGCCGACTGGCCGGCGTAGCTGTACATCGTGGCGGCGTCCTGCACCCACATCTCGCCGTAGGCGGCTTCGGTGGCCGCGATCGCCGGAGTGTTCTGTCCGAGGATGTTGGTCGCCAGCAGCGCCATCAACGTCTCGCGGTTGGCTTCGACCACCGCCGGCGGCACCGTTGCGGCAAACGCCGCGTCATGAGCCGCCGCCGCAGCACCAGCCTGCGCTGCCACCTGCTCGGCCTGGGCGGCCGCCCGGTTCAGCCATTCCAGGTGCGGCGCAAACGCGTTCGTCATGGCCGCTGCCGCCGGGCCCTGCCACTCAGCGGTCAGGTCGGCCAGCGCCGTCGTGTAGCTCGCGGCCGTCGAGTAGATGCCCGCGGCCAAGCTCTCCCAGGCCCGCGAAGCGGCCCACAGCGGGGCCGAGCCGGCGCCCGCGTACATCAACGCCGAGTTGATCTCGGGCGGCAACATGCCGAAATCCATTGCGTTGCCTGCGCTTAACCCAGAGCGGCCGCGTTGGCGGCCTCGGTGGCGGCGTACGACCCGGAGCTGATGCTCAGCACGGTCTCCAACATCTGCTGCATGGCAACAGCACGTGCACCGACCTGCTGGTAGAGCTCGGCGTGTGCGGCGAAGCTGGTGGCGGTCAGAATGGACACCAGGTCTGCGCCCGCCGGAATGATCTGGGTCGTCGGGACCGCTGCAGCTGCGTTGCCGGCCTCCATTTCCGCGGTTATCGCCTGAAGCTCGTGGGCGCTCGCAGCCAAGACCTCCGGCTGCGCAACAACGGTCGACACGTCTTACTCCTCCTTGCCTGCACGGGAGTGCAGGAACTTGCGGGAAACTTGCAGAACACTGCCAGCGTAAGCACCTGTACGGGGGCCTGAAAAGCGCTCACACTCGTTGTTCACCGCGAAGGATCGAATGTTCATCGGCCAGGCTTAGCCGTCGATTCGATGACGCCTGCTGTTCATCTTCCACGCCTGCCGTTAACCGTTTCGTTTCGCGGTCGCGACCGCACCGGGCAGCTGTCACCATGGAAGCATGTGCGGGCGTTTCGCGGTGACCACCGACCCGGCGATGCTGGCCGAGCGGATCGGCGCGATCAACGAAATCCCGGCGGAGCGCTACGCCGGGCCGAACTACAACGTGGCGCCCACCGACGACGTGATCGCGGTGGTCTGCAGGCACGGCGAACCCGGTGACCGGCCGACGCGGCGCCTTCGACAGATGCGCTGGGGTCTGGTTCCGCCCTGGACCCGGGCCGGGGCCGACGGCCGGCCGGCCCCCGGGGGGCGGTTGCTGATCAACGCCCGCGCGGACAAGGTCGCCACCGCGCCGGCATTTCGGGCAGCCGCGGACCATCGGCGCTGTCTGGTGCCCATGGACGGCTACTACGAATGGCGCACCGAGTCCGGCGGTCCGGCCGGCCGCAAAGCCCGCAAGACCCCGTTCTACATCCACGGGGACGGCGCGACGCTGTTCGCCGCCGGGTTGTGGTCGGTGTGGCGACCGCACAAGACCTCCGAGCCGGTGCTGAGCCTGGCCGTCATCACCACCGACTCCGTCGGCGACCTGGCCGGCATCCACGACCGGATGCCGGTGTTGCTTGCCCAAAGCCATTGGGATCGTTGGCTGGACCCCGACAGTGCGATCGATACCGGGCTTTTGACCTGCGGACTTGAGGCACCGAGGACGGTGCTGCGCCAGGTCTCGCCGTTGGTCAACAGCGTCGCCAACAACTCGCCCGACCTGATCGCGCCCGCCGCGCCGCAACCCGAGCAGGGGTACCTGCTGTAGCCCGGGAGGAACGACGCTCTGAACGCAGTTACCGTGGAGGCCTTTTCCGATCCGCGCACGACAGTGTTATCAATGAAGCATGACCGACTTCCGGCCCGCCGAGCGGCGCGGCGGCGGGTCTGGCGGCACTGGGACGCCGCGAGTGCTGGTCGTCGAGGACTCCGAGACAATCCGAGAGATGGTCGGCGAGGCGCTGTCCGATGCCGGCTACGTCATTGCCACGATGCCGGACGGGCACGGGCTGGAGCACGTGCTGGACGACTTCCGGCCCGACTTGGTGGTACTGGACGTCATGCTGCCGGGCCGCGACGGCTTTGCGCTGATGGACGTGATCGTGAAGCGGGGCGAAGCAGCGGTGCTGCTGCTCACCGCTCGCGGTGGGCTCTCCGACCGGCTGCGGGGGCTCGAGTACGGCGCCGACGACTATGTGGCCAAGCCGTTCGAGCTCGCCGAGCTGGTTGCCCGCGTCGGCGCGGTGCTGCGCCGCAGGGGGCGCCTGCCGTCGGCGCTGAATGTCGGGGACCTCACGATCGACGTCGAGGCCGGGGCGGCTTCCCGGTCAGGCGCACCCTTGAACCTGACCGCCACGGAGCTGCAGGTTCTGGTCTTTCTGGTCGAACAGCGCGGCCGCATCGTCAGCGCCGGCCAGATTCTCACCGCGGTATGGGGCCAGGAGGCCGAGGACCCGGACCTGGTTGAGGCTCACCTGGATGCATTGCGCAGCAAACTCGAGGCGCTGGGACCGCAGATTCTGCACGCCGTGCGGGGAATGGGTTACCGGCTGGAGATTCCCGGCTCATGACCGCCACGCCATCGCTGCGGCACCGGCTGACGGTGATGGTGCTGGCACTGCTCGCCGCGCTGATGGTGGCGATGGGGCTGGTGATCGACGCCACGTTGACGGCGTCGAACACCCGCAGCCTCAACGAGCGGTTGGCGTCGGCACTGGCTCGCGCCGATTCTCTGGTGGCAATGGGGATTTCCGCGGAGAAGCTGGCGGAGCAGCTCAATGGGGGAGTGGTCGCGGCGCTGGTGGTGACCGCGGACGGCCCTGCCTACGGCAACCCGGCGATCGATCCCGGGTTGACCGCCGGGGCATTGCGCTCTCACCCGCCGATGGAACCCGACGATTCCGCAGCGGTGCGGGTGCATTCCCTGGCCAACGGCGATCGGGTGATTCTGGTCGCCGACACCACCGAGGCCGACGAGACGTTACAGCGGTTGCGGCGCTTGATGATCGAAGCCGGCCTGGCCACGCTGGTGTTCGCAGCGGTGTTGCTGGCGGGGATGAGCCGGATGCTGCTGGCACCGCTGGACCGGCTCACCGATCTGGCGCGCGATATCACCACCGGCGACCGGGGCAGGCGCCTGCGTCCGGACCGTCCGAAGACCGAACTCGGGAGGGCAGCAGAGGCTTTCGATGACATGCTCGACGAGCTGGAAGCCTCCGAGACGCGAGCGCAGCTCGCGGCCGAGGGTGCCCGGCGTGCGGAGGCCGCGGTTCGCCGATTCCTGGCCGATGCCGCTCACGAGCTTCGTACCCCGATCGCGGGCATGCAGGCCGCCGCGGAACAGATCGCCGGCTACGTCAGCCAGCGGTTGTCGCACGACCCACTCGAGTCAGACATCGGACGTGAGCCCGAGTTGCTCCGCCAGCATCGTCGGGCCACGCTGCTGCTGACCGAGGCGCGGCGGGCCACCCGGTTGGTCACCGACATGCTCGACCTGAGCTACATCGATGCGGGACTGCCTCTGGAGCTCGTGGAGACCGACTTGGTCGGGATCGTCGAGACGCAGATGGATCGTGCCGCGTTGCTGGCGCCGCAGCTGAGTCTGCAACGCAGCGGCCTGGATTCGGCGACTGTTCGGGTCGACCCGATGCGGGCGGCGCAGATCCTGTCCAACCTGCTCGACAACGCACGCCGCTATACGCCGCCCGGTGGTCGGATCGCTGTCGAGGTCGGCCGCGCTGACGGAGGGGTCGAGGTGCGGGTCACCGACACCGGTATCGGGGTGAGTGCCGACGACGCCGAGCGGATCTTCGATCGGTTGGTGCGTCTGGACAGCGACCGCGGCCGGGACCACGGGGGGGCCGGTCTCGGGCTGCCGATCGCGCGGGCATTGGCGGTCGCGCACGGCGGGACGCTGACCTGTCTACCTCACAACGGTGCGGGCGTGACCTTCCTGTGGGTCCTCCCGGAGGGTCGAACCGGCCCTATCTCCGACACATCTGCGTGAACATCGACAGCATCGCCCTATCGGCCGCCATCCGGTCAGTGCCGCAGGGTCAGGGCTGCACGTATCCCGGGGGATTGACGGCGTCGACCCACAGGTCGACTCCCAGCTCGCTTCCGGGCACGCAGTCATAGACCGAGAGGTCGGTGACGCCGGACTCCACCAGTACGTCCTCGCACAACAGGGAATTCCCGGTGTAGTCAGCCGGCTTGGTCACGACGGCGTACGCGGCGTCGGCGTAGATCTGCGGGGTACGCGAGCGGGCCATCGCCGCGTCCCCGCCGAGCAGGTTCTGCACGGCCGCCGTCGCGATCATCGTGCGCGGCCACAGCGTGTTGGATGCAATCCCGTGCCCGCGCAGTTCCTCGGCCATACCCAGCGCGCACAGCGTCATCCCGAACTTGGCCATCATGTATGCGGTGGGCCTGAGCCATTGGGGTTCCAGCCGGATCGGCGGGGACAAGGTCAGGATGTGCGGATTCTCGCGGTTGATCATGTGCGGGATGCAGGCCTGTGACACCGCGTAGGTGCCGCGAACCTCGATGCCGTTCATCAGGTCGAAGCGCTTCAGCGGAACCTCGAGGATCGAGCCGAGGTTGATCGCCGAGGCGTTGTTCACACAGATGTCGATGCCGCCGAACCGCTCGACGGTGGTCGCCACCGCGGCTTCCACCGCGTCCCCGTCACGGATGTCGCCGACGATCGGCAGCGCCTGCCCGCCCGCCTCTTCGATCTCGGCGGCCGCGGAGTAGATGGTGCCGTCGAGCTTCGGGTGCGGTTGCGCGGTCTTGGCGATCAACGCGATGTTGGCGCCTTCGCGTGCGGCTCGTTTGGCGATCGCCAGGCCGATGCCACGGCTGGCACCCGAAATGAACATCGTCTTGCCGGAGAGTGGGCCGGAGGTGGGCATGGCTGTCAGCCTATGCCGCGGCGGCAAAGTGGTGAAGCGGGTCTGGCCACGGGCGCCAGGAGACGTAAACTCACCAACGGCAGATGCTGAGGCCCGCGGCGGTAGGAGAAGCTACCTCGCCCGGGAATTGCTGGTCGGCCGATCGCCGGTGCCGTGAAATGGGGTGGTCCGCGTGGATGCCGATGAACTGGATGCCCAGCGGGACTCGGCAGGGTCCGAGTTGCTCGCCGACGCTGGAGATCCCGCCGTCCTACGTCCGCTGCTGAGCCGCGAGGGCATTCTGGAAATGGCCATCGATTTCATCGATCGGCACGGGCTGTCGAATTTGACGATGCGGCGCCTGGGAGCGGCCTGCGGGGTTGAGGCGATGGCGCTGTACCGCTATGTGCATGGTCGCGGGGATCTGCTCACCGGTGTGGTCGACCACATCATCGACCGGCTCTACGCCGACCAGCTCGCGGCGCGGCGTCAGGAAGACGGCTGGCAGGACTACCTACTCCGGCTGGCGCACGGCGTCCGCGCGATTGCACTCGATCACCCGGAGGTCTTTCCGCTGGTCGCCACCCAGGCCCCGGAGGCGCCGTGGGTCCGGCCGCCGCTCCGCAGCCTGCGCTGGATGGAAAGCTTCCTGGACACCCTGATCTCCTATGGATTCGACGACGACGCCGCGGTGTCGGCCTACCGTTCCTACACCACGTTCCTGATCGGTCACCTGCTGCTGGAAGTGTCCGCCCGGGGTGCCCAGCTGCACCCCGACGTGGAGATCCTCGAGGACGGCCCGCCGCCTGGGCGCGCCCTGACCGATTATCCGCACCTGCGGCGGCTGCAGCCGAGGCTGTCGCAGGACCGCAGCACCGCCGAGTTCGATGAGGCGCTGGAAGCCATCCTCGATCGCCTCGAATCGTTGGCTGCCCGAAGCTGATTCGGCAGATCGCCACTCAAAAGGTTTACGTCGTAAACATCGTGGGCATGCCTCATGTTGCACCGTCACGGTGTTGCACCGTCACGAGGGAGGAGTTTCACGATGGGGCTGCAAGACAAGGCGAAAAACGCTGCCCAGGACGTCACCGGCAAGGCCAAAGAGGCTGCCGGCAAGGTCACCGGCGACGACAAGCTCAGGAACGAGGGCAAGGCCGACCAGGGCAAGTCCAGCCTGAAGAAGGCCGGCGAGAACGTCAAGGACGCCTTCCGGGACTGATAAACGCCGAGCCGCCGTCCCGCGCACCTGCGATGGTGCGCGGGACGGCGGTGCTGTACGGGTGGGGGCGATGCCGCGGCTCCCCTTCCGGGCAGGGCTGGGCGTCGCGTTTACAACGTAAACAAACGGGCGTACCTTCGAGCAAATGCTGTCTGGTTTACGACGTAAACTCTGCCGCTACGCGGCGTGGCGCCCTAGCGAACGTCGATCGCGGCGAGCGCCCGCTCGCGGCGCCGGAACGCGGCCCGGTGGCGCGTCCGCACGGCAGGAGGCGCCGGCCGTACCGGCGGACTGCGCCGCCGATGAAGCCGACGAAGTCCACGTGCTGGTGGAGCGTCGCGGCTCGGCGTTGCTGATCTGCGCTGCGGGCAGCGTCGATGCGTCCAACGTGGCGGTGTGGCGTCGGCTCGTCGGCGAGGCCGCCGGGGTCGCAACTCCGCCCGGGCCACTGATCATCGACACCAGCGGACTCGAGTTCATGGGGGTCTGTGCCTTTGCGGTCCTGGTGGAGGAGTCGGCCAGTTGCCGCCGTCGTGGTATCCGGCTGTGCCTGGTCAGCAGTCAGCACATCGCCTCCCGCGTGGTCGCGGCGGCGGGCCTGCACACCCACTTCTCGTTCGCGGCGACGGTTGAGGATGCTTTTGGCGGCGCCTCAAGCGAGGATCCCGGCCCGGTGCTGGGAGGCTGAGGACAACCGCCGGTATTCCGACCCGTTGGGCCTTGCTGCCGCGGGAATGAGCGCCACGGTTCACGGTGTTGAGTTACACAGTTGGTGTGGTCGCCACCCGTGACTGTCGCTCACGGCCCTAGGATCGGAAAGGAGTCGGCGATGTCGACGGCGATTGGCCTGCTGGAACGCGAGGCGCCGGCAGCGCTGATTGTGAGCATCGCGACGGAAGGGATCTCGGCGATACAGATGGCAGACGGTGAGAGTGCGGTCGGTACCGGAACTGACGCCGCGTCGCAGTCGAAGGCCCCGGTGCGTTCCGGGGAGACCGACGAGCAGCTGACCGCCCGGTTCGAACGCGACGCGATCCCGCTACTCGATCAGCTCTACGGCGGTGCGTTGCGGATGACGCGCAACCCTGCCGATGCCGAGGACCTGCTCCAGGAGACCATGGTCAAGGCGTACGCCGGGTTCCGCTCGTTCCGGGAAGGCACCAACCTCAAGGCGTGGCTGTACCGCATCCTGACCAACACCTACATCAACGGCTACCGCAAAAAGCAACGTTCGCCCGCCGAATACCCGACTGACGAGTTCACCGACTGGCAGTTGGCGTCCACCGCCGAACACTCCTCCACGGGACTGCGTTCGGCCGAGGTGGAGGCGCTGGAGTCGCTGCCCGACACCGAGATCAAAGAGGCCCTGCAGCAGCTGCCCGAGGAGTTCCGGATGGCGGTGTATTACGCCGATGTCGAAGGGTTCCCGTACAAGGAGATCGCCGAGATCATGGATACACCGATCGGCACGGTGATGTCGCGGCTGCATCGCGGCCGACGACAGCTACGCGGTCTGTTGACAGACGTCGCCCGTGACCGCGGATTCATCCGCGACGGCCAGGCTCCCGAGGAGGTGTCGTCGTGACCGAGCGCTCGCGGGACTGCGACACGCCGCCGGTTGCCGGCGAATCCGGCACCGACTGTTCGGAAGTGATCGCCGAGGTATGGACCTTGCTGGATGGGGAGTGCACGGCCGAGACCAGGGCTAAACTTCGCCGGCATCTGGAGGAATGCCCGGGTTGTCTGCGGCACTACGGGGTAGAAGAGCGCATCAAGATGCTGATCGCCCGCAAGTGCAGTGGAGACAAGGCGCCGCGTCGGCTCTACGAGCGGGTGCGGCTGGAGATCAGCCGGACCACCATCGTGCACCGGGACGGCTAGTCGAGGTGCTCAACCGCAGCAAGCCCGGCCGGGGGCCGGGCTTGCGGGCAGCTAGCGGATTAACGCTCTAGATCTAGGCGTTGGGTCGCTTGCCGTGGTTGGCTTTGCTGTGCTTGCGGTCGCGCTTCTTGCGTCCACGCTTTGCCATGATTGACCCTCCTATACTCCGGCTGGACAGTCTCTCATATGGTCCGGCGTGGCGCGGTGGCGGCCCTGGGAACCAGGCTGGCCGCCGCGCCGTCCGTAATCCGGCCGTGATCCGTCAGTAGAAGCTCCGCGCACCGGCCAGGGTCTGCGGCACCAGCGCCGGCGGCGCCGGGGAAGCCGGCGGGGCCTCGAGCGCCGGTGTCACCGACATCGGTGAGCCGGGCGGCGTCAGGGAACTGACATCGGTCGGCATGATCGAGCCCACCCCGGGGATCACGCGGTTGAGCATCCCGTTGAGCACCTGCAGGAACGAGTTGGCGGCGTTCATCCCGGCTGCTGAGCTGCCCGGGGCCGCTGCGCCGGGGAGACCGCCGGGCAGGCCGCCGGGCAGGCCCGGCAGGGCGGGGCCGCCGAGCGGCGCAGGCATCGGCATCGGCATGGGCTCGTCGATGAGTCCCGGGACGGCTTTGGCGGACGCGATCCCAAATCCGAGGGTGGCCAGCGACATCGCGGCGGCACATACCACGGTCAGCCGTACCCTCGGCTGTGCTAAACGGTTTACAGACAACGCGTTACTCCTCAAGTTCGGTCTCGACTTGTGCCGCGCCACGGCGATTTCGTCACGCGTTAAAAACACTCGAGTAACGGTGCTATGCAAATGTCACAGGAGAAACACGACACGATCACGGATCGAACTCTCTAAATCCTCTTAATTATCTTGGAGTCTGCTTAACCGGGCGCGCTGCCCGTCGGTCGGACGGGTTGTGGTTCGATAGGGCCTAGGCTTTTCAGATCGACAATGGTCGACTGGGTGATGAACGAGGTGAAGATGGCCGAGGACGTTCGGGCGGAGATCGTGGCCAGCGTGCTCGAAGTCGTGGTCCGCGAGGGCGACCAGATCAGCGAAGGCGACACCGTGGTGCTGCTGGAGTCGATGAAGATGGAGATTCCGGTGCTGGCCGAGAGCGCCGGCACCATCAGCAAGGTCGCAGTGCAGGTCGGAGACGTGATCCAGGCCGGCGACCTGATCGCCGTGATCAGCTGACCGCAGCGGGCCCGAACGGCGCTACGTAGTCAATGTCCACACTCGGTGACCTGCTCGCCGAACACACCGTGTTGCCCGGCAGTGCGGTGGATCACCTGCACGCCGTGGTCGGGGAGTGGCAACTGCTGGCGGATTTGTCCTTCGCCGACTATCTGATGTGGGTACGCCGTGAGCCGGACCCCGTCGGCGCGCTGGTGTGTGTGGCGCAATGCCGGCCCAACACCGCGCCCACGGTGCTGCTCAGCGACGCGGTCGGCACCGTCGTGCTCCCGGACTGGATGCCACTGGCTGTCGCGGCCTTCGAGTCTGGCGTGATCGGACGGGAAGGCATTGCCGGACAACCCAATATGGAAGCGGTGCCGGTCCGCCACGGCGATCGGGTGGTGGCGGTGCTGACCCACCAGACGGCGTTGACCGGCGGCCGGGCATCCAGCCGGCTCGAAGCCGCCTACCTCGACTGCGCCGCTGACCTGGTGCACATGCTCTCCGAGGGCACCTTTCCCGACGTCGGCGACATCGCGGTGTCGCGTTCGAGCCCGCGGGTCGGCGACGGTTTCATCCGGCTTGCGGTGGACGGCACAGTCCGCTACGCCAGCCCGAACGCGGTGTCGGCCTATCACCGGATGGGCCTGGCCGCCGAGCTGGCCGGTCATGACTTGGTGGCCGTCACCCGGCCGCTGATCTCCGACCCCTTCGAGGCCCACGAGCTGGCCGAACATGTGCGCGAGTCGCTGTCGGGGGGATCGAGCATGCGGTTCGAGGTCGACGCTGCCGGAGCGGTGGTGCTGCTGCGGACCCTGCCGCTGATCGTGCACGGCCAGCCGGCGGGTGCAGCGGTGCTGGTTCGCGATGTCACCGAGGTGAAGCGCCGCGACCGCGCGCTGCTGTCCAAGGACGCGACCATTCGTGAGATCCACCATCGGGTCAAGAACAACTTGCAGACCGTGGCGGCGCTGCTGCGGTTACAGGCCCGCCGCACCGCCAGCGCCGAAGGACGCGAGGCGCTGCTGGAGTCGGTTCGGCGGGTGTCGTCGATCGCGGTGGTCCACGAGGCACTGTCGATGTCGGTCGATGAGGTGGTGAACCTCGACAAGGTGATCGACCGCATCCTGCCGATGATGAACGACGTTGCCAGCGTGGATATCCCGATTCACATCGCTCGGGTCGGGTCGGTCGGCTCGCTGGACGCCGACCGCGCCACAGCGTTGATCATGGTGATCACCGAACTGGTCCAGAACGCCATCGAGCACGCCTTCGAAGCCGATGCGGACCGGCGCACCGTGACCATCTGGGCCGAGCGTTCGGCGCGCTGGCTCGACGTGGTGGTTCACGACGACGGCCATGGACTGCCCGAGGGGTTCCGGCTGGAGACCTCCGACCGGCTCGGACTGCAGATTGTCAACACGCTGGTGTCGGCGGAACTCAACGGCAAACTGACCGCCCAGGACGCGCCGGGAGGCGGCACCGAGATGGTGCTGCGCATCCCGGTCGGCGGTCGCCGGCTCCGCCAGGCGTTGTGAGGGCCTGGCCCGAGGCACAAAAACGCGGCCCCGACTAGGTCGGGGCCGCGTCATCGTCTGAGGGGTCAGACCCCGCTGCGGGCCCGGGTCCGGGCGTTGCGGCGCTTGAGAGCACGCCGCTCGTCCTCGCTCATGCCGCCCCACACGCCGGCGTCCTGGCCGGTCTCCAGCGCCCAGGTCAGGCACTCGGTGACAACCGAGCAACGGGTGCAGACCTGCTTAGCGGTAGCAATCTGAGCGAGAGCCGGCCCGCTGTTTCCCACCGGGAAGAACAGCTCCGGGTCCTCGTCGCGACAGACCGCCTTGTGGCGCCAATCCATAGGTCTCCAACTCCTTAGCTTGGGCGCAGCAGGGTGCGCCATGCTTTTCGACTGTTATAAGCGGCGCAAGAAATGATTACGGCTTGCATCCGATCGCTCGATCGTTTCACAGCCTGGACAGATGTCAAGGGTGCTCTTTATCACGTGGCCCAGGTCACGTTTGCGCGGGGCTGCCGCCAGCCCCGCGGGGCCCATGTATTACAGTGGACACACCTGTGCGCTTATCGACCGAGCCGAGGGTTATCTCCGCAGGTCAGCCGGATTCTTCTGCCGGGGGAGCGACGACGTCCAACGCGTCGGGGACCGCGCGGAACGTCATGGAAGATCGCAATCCGAGGTATTCGCCATCGATCTGCGTTGCGATCGGCGTGTCGCCCGCATCCACCCGGAGCACAGCCACGTCGTCGTCACGGATGAGCTGTTTGGCGCGCAGCTTCGGCCGTTTCGACACCATCTGCCGCACCAGCCTCAGCGTGGGTAGAACCTTCATGCTGGTCGTCGCGAACACCCCCATCCCGGCTTCGAAGGTGGTGCCGGGATTGGTCCACACGCTGCGCGCGTCGGCGTAGGTCCAGGGCGCGCAGTTTGAGACGAAGACGAAATGCACGCCTTCGACCGGCGCCTCGTCGCCCAGCTGCAGTGTCAACGTCGGCGCCCGGCGGGTGCTGGCCAGGACCACGGGAACCGCCGCGCGGATATAACGCAACGGCGTGACGGCGTGGCCCTTCTCGCGTTCGGCTTCGACCGCGGCCACCACCTCGCCGTCGAGACCCATCCCGGCGTTGAGCACCGACCACCGCTCGCCGCAGTCGATCAGCCCGATACGGCGCCACCTGGGCCGGCCGTCCGGCACATTGATCAGGTCGATGAGTTGGTTGGTGGCGGCGATCGGGTCGGCCGCGATGCCCAGCGATCGGGCGAACACGTTGGCCGACCCGCCGGGCACCACCGCCACCGCCGGCAGACGCGCGGGCGCCGGGGATCCGGGCAACCCGAGCAGGCCGTTGACCAAGTCATGCACCGTCCCGTCGCCGCCATGAGCGATGACCAGGTCGATGCCGTCCCGGCAGGCGGCCTGACCGATCTCGACGGCATGACCGCGGTAGTCGGTGTGCACCACCGTCAGGTCGAGTCGGCTCTTGAGCGCGTGGGCCAGCAGATCCCTCCCCGCAGCCGTGGTGGACGTGGCATTCGGGTTGACGATCAGCACGGCACGCACGGGGTACCAGTGTATGGGCATCGGCACCAGGGGCCGGGGTGGTTACGCTGGCGGCGTGAAACCCGCCGTTGAACAACCACGCGCCGTGTTCGCAGCGGGCCTGATCGTTGCGGCACAGGGCGCGGCCGCATGGATCGTCGCGGCGACGCTGGTGCTGCGGGCGCTGGCCGGAGCGGATCAGCACGCGGCCAACGGTTATGGCACGGCGGCGTGGTTCGCCCTGATCGGTGCCGCGGTGTCGGCGGCCGGCTGGGCGCTGTTGCGGGGCCGCCGGGCCGGGCGCGGCGTCGCGGTCTTCGCCAACCTGCTCCTGCTGCCGGTCGCCTGGTACCTCGGGGTCGGCTCGCACCGCTGGGGCTACGGCGTGGCGGTGGCGGTGGCGGCACTGACGGTGCTGGCGGCGCTGTTCAGTCCCGCGGCGCTGCGCTGGGCGGAACGACACCCATAGCCGACAGGATCGTGCCGAACTTCGTCGCGGTTTCGGCCAGTTCCTCGTCCGGGTCCGATTCGGCGACGATCCCGCCGCCGGCATGGGCCAGCGCGAATCGCCGGTCGGCGGAGAGCTGCGCGCAGCGGATCGACACCACCCACCGGCCGTCGCCCGCGGCGTTGCACCAGCCGACGGCGCCGGCATAAAAGCCCCGGTCGCCCTCCACCTCGGTGATCAGCTCGACCGCCGCGGCGGTCGGCACCCCGCCGACCGCCGCCGTCGGATGCAGGGCCAGCGCCAGGTCCAGCGCGGTGGTGCCCGGGTCGCGCAGCCGGCCGGTGATCGGGGTGTTGAGGTGCCACACCGCGGCAGTACTGCTCAGCTGCGGCACCGGAGCCACCTCGAGGTCGGTGCACAGTGGCCCGAGGGCGGTACGCAGCTGGTCGACCACCAACTGATGCTCGTGGCGGTTCTTGCCGGAATCGGCCAGCGCAGCCGCGTTCGCGGCGTCCACGGCGGGGTCGGGGGAGCGTGGTGCCGAACCCGCGAAAGGCCGGCAGGTGATGCGGGCGCCCTCGCGGGCCACCAACAACTCGGGACTGGCGCCCACCAGGACGGTGCCGGCGTAGTCGCCGCCGGCCGCGCTCAGGTCCACCAGGTAGCCATAGCCGCTGGGATCGGCGGCCATCAGCCGCCGCAGCACGGTGCCGGCATCCACCGGGGCGTCGGCGGCCAGACGCAGACCGCGGGCCAGCACCACCTTGTGCAGCGGATTGCCCGGTGCTCGCAGTTCATCCAGGGCCCGGCGAATGCGGTCGCGGTGCACCTCGGGTTGCGGAAGCTGCGCGGCGATGCGGATCGCCGGCAGCGCGGCGCCGGGCCCCGGCGCCCGGGCATCGGCGCATCGCAGTCCATCCGGGACGAACAACGCCGCAGCAGCATCCGAGCGAAAAGGCAAGGCGCCCACCACTATGGGTGCCACGCCCGACCGCAACGCCGCCTGGGCCGCGGCGACGTCTGCGAATCCGGTTGCCACCGCGTCAGCCGACACGGTCCCCGACGGTCCGGACAGCACGAATGCCGGGGTGCTCACGCGCGCGCTTCCGGCGCGCTCAGCCCCAGTGCCACCAGTTGGCGCACGCCGTGCTCGAACCCACAGACGGCTAGCGACGCCGCGCTCATCGCAAACCTCGCGCCATCGGCCAACGGCAGCTCGAGCCAACGGGTGATCACCGCCCGGGAGAAATGTCCGTGCCCGACGAACACCACGTCACGCGTGGCCAGCTCCCGCAGCGCCACCGCGACCATTCGGTCGGCGCGGTCGCTGACCTGCGTCACCGTCTCACCGCCGGCACTGCCGTGCGTCCAGATCAGCCAGTCGGACTCGGTCTGGCGGATCTGCGCGGTGGTCAGCCCTTCGTAGCGGCCGTAGTCCCACTCGGCGAGGTCGTCGGAGATAGCGTCGACGTGCAGTCCTGCCAGCTCGGCGGTCACCTGGCTACGCCGGCGGGGGCTGCAGACGACCAGGGGGTTGGACAGGGCGAGCTCCGCCACGAGCGCACCGACGGCCACGGCTTGTCGCCGGCCCACCCCGGTCAACTCGAGATCGGTACGCCCGGTGTGCCGACCGCTTCGGGACCACTCGGTTTCACCGTGGCGCAGTAGCAGAAGTCGGTGCTCCTCGATCCCCACGCCCGTCGATTCTGCCCCACGAAGGACATCAACACCCGTTTGGTGCTCTGGGGCGCCGACCCGTGCCACTATGTCGGTGTGACGGGGATGCGGATCTTGGCGGTGGCCAATCAGAAAGGCGGCGTGGCCAAGACCACGACGGTGGCCTCGATCGGTGCGGCGATGGCCGAACTGGGGAAGCGGGTGCTGCTGGTCGACCTCGATCCACAGGGCTGCCTGACCTTCTCGCTGGGGCACGACCCCGACAAGCTGCCGGTGTCGGTGCACGAGGTGCTGCTCGGTGAGGTGGAGCCCAGCACGGCCCTGGTGCCGACCGAGGAAGGTATGACACTGTTGCCGGCCAACATCGACCTGGCCGGCGCTGAGGCGATGCTGTTGATGCGGGCCGGCCGCGAGTACGCCCTGCAACGGGCGCTGGCCAAGCTGGAAGACGAGTTCGACGTGGTCGTCATCGACTGCCCGCCCTCGCTGGGGGTGCTGACGCTCAACGGGCTGACCGCGGCCGGCGAGGTGATCGTGCCGCTGCAATGCGAGACCCTGGCGCATCGAGGTGTCGGCCAATTCCTGCGCACCGTGGCCGACGTCCAGCAGATCACCAACCCGAAGCTGCAGCTGCTCGGGGCGTTGCCGACGCTCTACGACTCGCGCACCACCCACAGCCGCGACGTGTTGCTCGACATCGCCGACCGGTACGGCTTGCCGGTGCTGGCGCCGCCGATCCCGCGAACGGTGCGTTTCGCCGAGGCCAGCGCGTCGGGCGCTTCGGTGATCGCCGGGCGCAAGAACAAGGGCGCGGTGGCCTATCGGCAGCTGGCGGAGGCGTTGCTCAAGCATTGGAAGAACGGCAAGCCGCTGCCGACCTTCACCCCCGAGGTCTGATCACCCCAGCGCGGCCACCGTGTCGCCGCGCTGCTCCAGTACCGTCGGGCCCGATACCGCCGGGAACACCGACGTCACCCCGGGCGGGCGGCTGACCGGGATGATCCGGTCGACGGCGCCGGTGCGCTGGTCGGCCACGCCGACTCCGCCGGTCACCGGGATGAGCAGGCGCTCGCCCATCATGGCCGCCGGCCCCAGCGGGACCGCGGCACCCGAGGCCGGGACGGTGTAGCGGTAGGTCAGGGTTCCGGAGTCGAACACCATCACCGAGTCGCCGGTCCACCAGCAGATCAACCCGGTGGGCCGAGATACCGGCAGCGCCGCGCTGGCGGCGGTGGGCTTGGCCGGGAGCAGGGTCTTGGCGATCGTGCTGCCGGTCTGGTCCACCACTACGACCCGGGGGGCGGGGGTGGGCAGATAGACGGCGGTGTTGGTCCCGGAGTCCGAGTCGGTCACCGCGAGCACCCGCGCCCCGGAGTCGGCCGTCACGCCGGGCTGGGGGATGTGCTGGGTCTCGGGCTCGTCTTCGTCCTTCCCCGCACGCAGCAGGGTCAGCTGCAGGTCCTCGCTGCCCGCGCAGGACTCCAGCACCGAGACCGTTGATGACGCCGCCGCCGCCGAAATCAGGGTGCAGCCCTGCCCGACGCCGCGCGCCGACGGTTTCACCCGTGCGTCGATCTCGCCGTAGGACAACACCCGCACCAGGTCCGATCGCCACAGTTCCAGGCGGGTGGCGCCGGCCGAGAGCACCGCGCTGCCCTCGGAGGTGACCCGCACGCTGCGGTCGGCGTAACTGGTCCGCGCCGGTCCGCGCAGTCCCGTGGCCGCGACCACCGCGCTGACTTGGCCGCAGCCGCGGGAGTCCGGGTACACCGCGACGGCGTTGCGGTAGATCCAGGACACCGCACACAAATCGACGTCGCGGGCAAAGCTCCAGCGTTCCTCCCCGGTCGCGGGATCCCGCCCGCTCATCCGGGGACCGTCGCCGGTAATGACGGTGCCCGAGACCAGCACCGGTGCCCAGGTTGCCGGGCTGGGAGCCGTCCACAGCTGCGACAACGCCGCTGGCACCATCGCCGCCGACGGGGGAATGGTTGCGGTGTCCGGAGCAGGTCGGCTGACGGTGGCGCGGGCGTCGCTGTTCCACCAGATGGCAACCCCGACAGCGGCGACCACGACCACGATCAGCGCCGCCGCGACCAGATCACCGGAGGTGCGGCGCTCGGGTCGTACCATGTGCGCCGCCCGGCTCAGCTGCCGTTCGCGGCAGCGGCAGCAGCAGTCTTGTTCGGGCGACGGCGCCGGCGACGGCGCGGCGCACCGGGGCCGGTGGTGGCGTCGGTGCCGGCGCCGGTGTCACCGGATTCAGCGGCCTTGGGAGAGCCGTCGGCAGCGTCCTGACCGCCCCGGGTGCGCCGCCGAGACCGGCTGGTGTTGCGCGGCGCACGCTGGCGCTCGGCCGACGATTCGCGGGTTTCGTCCGCGTCCCGCTTGGCCGGTGACCGGCGGGTCTTGCCGACGGAACCGCCGGTTTCGGCCGGAATGTCCAGCTCGGTGTAGAGGTGCGGGGAGCTGGAGTAGGTCTCGGCGGGGTCCGGGCAACTCAGGTCGAGCGCCTTGTCGATCATCGTCCACCGGGCCAGCTCGTCCCAGTCCACCAGCGTGACGGCGACGCCGGTACGCCCGGCCCGCCCGGTGCGACCGATGCGGTGCACGTAGGTCTTCTCGTCGTCGGGGCACTGGTAGTTGATCACGTGCGTGACGTCGTCGATGTCGATGCCACGAGCTGCGACATCGGTGGCCACCAGGACGTCGATGTCGCCGGATCGGAACGCTGCCAGCGACTTCTCCCGGGCCACCTGGCCCAGGTCGCCGTGCACCGCGCCCACCTTGAAACCGCGCTCGCCGAGGTCGTCGGCGACCTTCTGGGCAGTCCTTTTGGTCCGGGTGAAGATCATCGTCGCGCCGCGGCCCCGCGCCTGCAGAATCCGAGCGACCAGTTCCGCCTTGTCCAGTGCATGCGCCCGGTAGACGAACTGTTCGGTGGCGTCGTGCACGGCCGATGAGTGCGGCGCCTCGGCGCGGATGTGGGTGGGCTGGTTCATGAAGCTGCGAGCCAGCGTGATGATCGGTCCGGGCATCGTTGCCGAGAACAGCATCGACTGCCGATCGTCGGGGATGCGGGACAGGATGCGCTCGATGTCGGGCAGGAAGCCCAGGTCCAGCATCTCGTCGGCCTCATCGAGCACCAGTACCGACAGGCCGCCCAGCTGCAGGTGTCCCTGCTGCGCCAGGTCCAGCAGCCGGCCCGGCGTGCCCACGACCACGTCGGCGCCGGCCTGCAGCGCCTCGATCTGCGGCTCGTAGGGCCGACCGCCGTAGATGGCCTGCACCGACAGCGGACGGTCGCCGGCAGTCAGGTACTTGGCCGCGTCGGCGAGGTCACCGGAGACCTGGATGCACAGCTCACGGGTCGGCACCACGACCAGGGCGCGGGGCGCCCCCGTCAGCGGCCGGTCTGGGCTGGTGGTAACCCGCTGCAGCAGCGGGACGCCGAAGCCGTAGGTCTTGCCCATGCCGGTACGGGCCTGGCCGATCAGGTCGTCGCCGGCCAGGGCCAGCGGCAGTGTCAGCTCCTGGATCGCGAAGGCGTGCTCGATACCTTGTTCGGCCAGTGCGCGAACGATCTCTTCGCGAACGCCCAGTTCGGCGAAGCTCGGAGGGGTGGTGGGGACGGTGGTGGAAATCAGCGGGGTCATGCGCGGGCAGGTGCCTTTCGAAGTCGGCGCGGTATGTCAGTCGATCGCGGTGTGGGTCGGGGCGCACACACTGAGACGGTCGATACTTTGCCCATTTTCGGAGGCACCGCCGGGGGGCCCTGCACTCGCCGAGTAGGCGGGCCAACCGCATGTACGCACATTGCGCGGCAGTGCCGAATGAGCACTGTCCAACGGTCATACTACCTGGTCGGGCCGGGCATCGGTCCACCGCCGCGGAACGCCTACAGTGAGGTGATGAATTCGGTTCCCTCCGCCGACGCCGAAGCGCAGACCGGCCCGCCGCGGCTCTCCGCCGATCATCCGGGTATCAACGAGCTTTTCGCGGCCCTGGCCTATGGCGAGGTGGCCGCGTTCTACCGGCTCACCGAGGAAGCCCGGATGGCACCCGATCTGCGTGGCCGGATCTCGATGGCGGCGATGGCCGCCGCGGAGATGGGCCACTTCGAGCTGCTGCGCGAAGCCCTCGAACGCCGGAACGTCGACGTGGTGGCGGCGATGTCGAAATACGCCAGCGCCCTTGACAATTACCACCGGCTGACGATGCCCAGCACCTGGCTGGAGGCACTGGTCAAGACCTACATCGGCGATGCGCTGGCCGCCGATTTCTATCTGCAGATCGCCGACGGGCTCCCCGACGAGGTGGCCGACGTGGTGCGGGCGGTGCTCGCCGAGACCAAGCATTCGCAGTTCGTCCTCGAGGAGGTGCGTCGCGCAGTCACGGCCAGCGCCAAACAGCGCAGCCGGCTGGCCCTGTGGTCGCGCCGGCTGCTCGGCGAGGCGATCACCCAGGCGCAGTACGTGTTGGCCGACCGTGACGAACTGGCCGATCTGGTGGTGTACGGCGCGGCCGGGCTGGCCCAGCTGGCCGGGTTCTTCGACCGTCTGCAACAGACCCACGACGCGCGCATGCGCGAGCTGGGCCTGGCATGACCCGCGGCGCCGGTCGCGCTGCGCCGGCCCCCACCGGGCGGGCGTTCCGGCCCGGTATCTCCGAGGGCGAACAGCCGGTGCGCACCAACCCGACGGGCGTCCACTAGCCTGCTTAGCAACGCCCAACGCGAACGAAAGGGGCCGGCGTGGAGGTCAAGATCGGGATTACCGACAGCGCGCGCGAACTGGTCATCTCCAGCGCGCAGACGCCCGATGAAGTCGAGAAACTGGTCGCTGACGCGTTGGCCCCCGGTGCCGAGAGCGCCGGACTGCTGTCTCTGACCGACGAAAAGGGCCGCCGCTTTCTGGTGCAGGCCGCCAAGATCGCCTATGTCGAGATCGGTGTCGCCGACAGTCGACGGGTCGGTTTCGGGATCGGTGCCGGCGACGCCGTCAGCGGGTAAGCGGCACGTGTGACAGGCCGCCCCAGGCGAAGGCCACCGTCCCGTCGACGGCGTCTTCCTTGGAGATCGGGCGGTCACTGTCCAGCCAGTACCGGGCGCAGTCCACGCTGATCGCGACCAGCCCCACCGCGACCATCCGGGCACGGTGCGGGTCCAGGCCGGAGTCGCGGCTGACCAGGTCGAAGATCGCATCGATGCAGGACTCGGTGGCCACCCGCACCTGGACCGCGACCTGCGGCTCGGCGACGTTGTCGTTTTCGAAGATCAACCGGTAGCCCTGGCTGTCATGCTCGATGAAGTCGAAGAAGGCCTGCACCGCCGACCGCAGCCGCTGCCGGTTGTCGGTCGTGGTCCGCAGGGCCTGACGCACACCGGAGACCAGGTTGTCCACGTGACGGGCCAGCACCGCCAGGTACAGCTCAAGTTTCGACGCGAAGTGCTGATAGAGGATGGGCTTGCTCACGCCGGCCCGCTCGGCGATCTCATCCATGCCGGCCGCGTGGTAGCCGCGGTCGACGAAAACGTCACTGGCGGCGATCAGCAGCTGACCGCGGCGTTCGTCGCGGGGCAGGCGGCTGCCCCGGCGGGCGTTGGCAGCTGGCGCCTTGGCGCCGCCCCCGCGGCGGTCGGCCGGACCGGAGCCGTCTCGCTCAGCCGTGTCGATCGGTTTGCTCATCGACTCCTCAATCTGGTTCGGCCGGACGCCGGGGTCGGGGCCCGCGACGGCCGGTGCGTGACAGCGAGACTACGCGCTGGGCCCGTCGCATCCACCAGCGACATCCGCTAAAGGGCTGTTGAAGGCCGTTTCGGACGCCTGGTGGGGCCCCCTCCTGGCGTGCCGAAGAGTCCCAGCTCGCGCACCCTGTGCCATTCTGGGACGGTGACCTACGACCCGGGGCGGAGCGGTGGTCGAGCCCCGGTGCTACGAGACCGCTTCCGCGAGCCGCTACGCGCCCAGCGCGACCCGCTCGCGGCCGGCGCCGGGCGGGTGCGGTCCGACCGAGACGTGCACCGTCAGTGGCGCAAACAGACCTGGCTGGGCAGATTCGTGTCCACCTACGGCTGGCGCGCCTACGCGCTGCCGGTGCTCATGGCCCTGACCATCGTGGTGGTGTACCAGACCGTCACCGGTACGGGCGTGCGCACCCACGCCGCCGACGACCAGGTCCAGGGCCCCCCGACCATCGGGTCGGCCGGCACCTCGATCATCGGTGCGCCGCCGCGGGGACTGACGCAGTTCGACGTCAACCTCCCGACCGGGGTGCTGCCCAACGGCGGCCCCTTCACCGAAGCCGGTGACATGACGTGGCGCGTCATACCCGGTACGGAGCCGCCGTTCGGCCAGGGCACCGAGAAGGTCTTCGCCTACACCATCGAGGTGGAGAACGGCATCGACACCACCGCGTTCGGCGGAGACGAGGCGTTCGCCCGGATGGTCGACCAGACGCTGCGCAACCCCAAGGGATGGACACACGCGCCGCAGATCGGCTTCGTGCGGATCGACGGCAGCAGCCCCATGCCCCCCGACTTCCGTATTTCGCTGACCTCGCCGATAACGGTCCGGGAAGGCTGCGGGTACGAGATTCCGCTCGAGGCGTCCTGCTACAACCCGTCCTACGGGGCGAGGTCGGAGCCTCGGGTGTTCATCAACGAGGCGCGGTGGGTTCGCGGAGCCGTGCCCTTCCAGGGCGACATCGGGTCCTATCGGCAGTATCTGATCAATCACGAGGTCGGTCACGCACTCGGCTACCAGCACCATGAACCCTGCGAGAGGCAGGACGGGCTGGCGCCGGTGATGATGCAGCAGACCTTCGGAACATCCAACGACGACGCGGCGAAGTTCGACCCCGATTGGGTCAAACCGGACGGCAAGACCTGCCGGTTCAACCCCTGGCCGGCCCCGATCGCCTGAGCGACGACCCCCGTCTGGGGAAGCTTCGCGCCCGGTTTGTCGTTGCCCCCATCAGCTGCTGTGATTGGCGGACGCGACGTTGAGGAGACTGCCCGGTGCCGATATCACTGCCGCCGCTGGTGGAGCCGGCCGGTGAGCTGACCCGAGATGAGGTGGCGCGCTACAGCCGGCACCTGATCATTCCCGATGTCGGCGTGATGGGGCAGAAGCGACTCAAGAACGCCCGAGTGCTGGTGATCGGTGCCGGCGGGCTGGGGGCGCCCACGCTGCTGTATCTGGCCGCGGCAGGGGTGGGAACGCTCGGGATCGTCGACTTCGACGTCGTCGAGGAGTCCAACCTGCAGCGCCAGGTCATCCACGGCGTCTCCGACGTCGGCCGGGCCAAAGCTGAAAGCGCCCGGGACTCCATCGCCGAGATCAACCCGCTGGTGCAGGTGCGGCTGCATCAGGTGCGACTGGAGGCGTCCAACGCCGTCGACCTGTTCTCCCAGTACGACCTGATCCTGGACGGCACCGACAACTTCGCCACCCGCTACCTGGTCAACGACGCAGCGGTCCTGGCTCGTAAGCCGTACGTGTGGGGATCGATATTTCGGTTCGAAGGCCAGGTGTCGGTGTTCTGGGAGGACGCCCCCGGCGGCCGGGGACTCAACTACCGCGACCTGTACCCCGAGCCGCCCCCGCCGGGAATGGTGCCCTCATGCGCCGAGGGTGGTGTGCTCGGCGTGCTGTGCGCCTCGATCGGCTCGGTGATGAGCACCGAAGCGATCAAGCTGCTCACCGGTATCGGGGAGCCGCTGCTGGGCCGGCTGATGATCTATGACGCCCTGGAGATGAGTTACCGCACCATCGCGGTCCGCAAGGACCCTTCCACGCCGGCGATCACCGAGCTGGTCGACTACGACGTGTTCTGCGGCGCGGTCTCCGACGAGGCTGCCGCAGCGATCGCCGGTTCCACGATCACCCCGGTCGAGCTGCGGCAGCTGCTGGACTCCGGGCAGCCGTTGGCGCTGATCGACGTGCGGGAACCGGGAGAGTGGGCGATCAACCGCATCGAGGGGGCGCAGTTGGTCCCGCAATCGACGATCAACAGCGGCGAGGGGCTGGCGCAGTTCCCGCAGGACCGAATGTCGGTGCTCTACTGCAAGACCGGTGTCCGCTCAGCGGAGGTTCTGGCCGTGCTGAAGGAGGCCGGATTCGCCAACGCGGTGCACCTGGGCGGTGGAATTGTGGCGTGGGCCAGCCAGATGCAGCCCGACATGGTGATGTACTAGCGCCACAGCGGGGGCAGCTGCGGCCTGAGGTCGCGGTGACCCGCCGCGCCCGGCTCCGCCGCGCTCGCGATCACCGCGGTTAGTCTGATCGCGTGACCGTTGAGCCGCCGCCCGAACATGTGCTGGCGACGTTCGGGATTCGCAACATCGACCCCGCACCGCTGGGGGCCGGCTGGGAGAACGGCTGGAAGTGCGGTGAAGTGGTGCTGTCGATGGTCGCCGACCATGCCCGGGCCGCGTGGTCGGCGAAGGTGCGCGAGACCCTGTTCGCCGACGGTATCCGGCTGGCCCGCCCGGTGCGTTCCACCGATGGGCGCTATGTGGTGTCGGGGTGGCGGGCCGACACCTATGTCGCCGGCAGCCCCGAGCCCCGCCACGACGAGGTGGTGTCGGCGGCGGTTCGGCTGCACGAGGCCACCTCGACGCTGGAGCGGCCGCGCTTTTTGACCCAGGCGCCGGTGGCGCCGTGGGCCGACGTCGACGTGTTCATCGCGGCGGACCGGGCGGCCTGGGAGGAGCGGCCGTTCGCCTCGCTGCAGGCCGGTGCCCGGCTGGCCCCGGGTTCGGTGGACGGTCAGCGGTCGATCGACCTGATCAACCAGCTGGCCACCTTGCGTAAACCCACCAAGAGTCCCAGCCAGCTGGTCCACGGGGACCTGTACGGAACGGTGCTGTTCTCCGGTGCGGCGGCTCCCGGCGTCACCGACGTCACCCCTTACTGGCGCCCGGCGTCGTGGGCGGCCGGGGTCGTGGTGGTCGATGCCCTGTCGTGGGGCGATGCCGACGACGGGCTGATCGAGCGCTGGGAGACACTGCCCGAGTGGCCGCAGATGCTGCTGCGCGCGTTGATGTTCCGCCTTGCCGTCCATGCGCTGCATCCGCGCTCGACCGAGGAGGCATTCCCCGGATTGGCGCGCACCGCGGCGTTGGTGCGGCTGGCGCTCTAGCGTTCTCGTTTCCCGCCGAACGTGTACTCAGGCCGGAATTTCGGCCAGTTTTACGCGCTGAATACACGCTCGGTGAAAGTGGCGCCGTCAGAACCGATGTCGCAGCGCACACAGATCGACTTTGCCGTCCACCGCCGGCACTCCTTCGGAGCGAAGACGCTCCAGCTGTTCGGCGCTCCGGGGCGCCGACGGCCGGCCCGACGCCGGAACCACCCGGTGCCAGGGCAGGTCGGCGCCGTCGGTCCGCAGAATCCAGCCCACGATGCGGGGACTGGAAAGCCCCGCCGCGCAGGCAACGTCGCCGTAGGTGGTGACGCGGCCGGCCGGCACGCCGGCGATCAGCGCCCGTACCAGCTCGACCTGGTCGTCGGTGACCGCCACGGCCCGGCCTCCTAGCGGCGCGCCAGCTGGGCGCGGATCACGGCGGCGGCCTCGGCAGGGCGGGCCTGGTCCACCATGTGATTGCAGTCGAAGTCCACCAGCGCGAACTTCGCGCCCGGCCGCTCCCGCAACGCATCGATCAAGGGCTGTTGGACGTACGGCGGCGAGGTGCGGGTGGCCCGCACCAGCGTGGTCGGCGTAGCCGGGGGAACCACGACGGGGCGGGCCAGCTCGCTCCAGTAGGCCATCACCGCGGGAACGCTGATCCGCCAGCCGACCCGGCCGCCCGGCAGCGTGATCAGGTGCGCCTCGAGTTCGTCGTCGAGGCGAGCGGGATCCACATCGGCCCACGCGCCGTGCTCCTTCTCGGCGCGCGCCTCGGCGGGATCGGGGTAGTCGGGCGAGGCCAGCATCGCGGCCGCGATCGTCGCCATCCACTCACCGTCGAGGCCGACCGCCGGGTCCAGCAGGGCCAGCGTGTCGACCAGGTCGGGCCGTGCCGCGGCCAGCTGCAGCGCTATCGCGCCGCCGAAGGAATGCGCCACCACCGGAACCGGGCCGGCCGCGGCGCGCTCCAGCAGCGCCGCCAGCGCGGCGACGTTGGCGTCGATGGTCCACGGGGCCGCCCACGACGAATGCCCATGGCCGATCAGGTCCGGCGCGGCGATGGCGACGTCGGGAAGATACTCGGCCACATGTCGCCAGCGCGCCCCGTGACCGGTCAAGCCGTGGACCGCCAGCAGCCCCACCGGGCCGGCTGGGCCGTAGCGGTGCACATGGAGTCGATGATCGGGATTCACCCGTCGATGGTGCCAGCCGCGCACGCACTTGTCAGAGGGCAGTGCTCTCATAGCGGCATGCCACAGCACTGGGGATCCGATGCCGCGCAGGTCGCCGCGGCGCTGAATCCGCGCGCGCGTGGCGTCTTGCAGGTGCGGGGTGGTCCGGGCACCGGCAAGACCAGCCTGCTCGTGGAGGTGGCCACCGCGCACGTCGCCGCGGGCGCCGACCCGAATTCGGTGCTGCTGCTGACCGGCTCGGGCCGGCTTCCCGCCAGCGACCGGGGGGCGCTGACCGCGGCGTTGCTGGCCGCCGGGGGGCCGGCGGCGGGCCGGGCCATCCGGGAACCGCTGGTGCGGACCGTGCACGGCTACGCCTTCGCGGTGCTGCAACGCGCCGCGAAGCGGGCAGAGGCCACGCCACCGCGGTTGGTCACCGGGGCCGAACAGGACAGCGCGATCCGCGAACTGCTCGCCGGCGACGGCGCCGGGGCCTGGCCGCCGTCGTTGCATGCCGCCCTGGCCACCGACGGCTTCGCCACCGAACTACGGGACCTGATGGCGCGCTGCGCCGAACGGGGCGTGGACCCGGCGGATCTGACCCGACTGGGCCGGCGGTTCCGCCGCCCGGAGTGGAGCGCCGCGGGCCGGTTCGCCCAGCAGTATGAGCAGGTGATGCTGCTGCGGGCCGCGGTCGGTACCGCGGCGCCCCAGGCGACCACGCCGGCGCTGGGAGCGGCGGAATTGGTCGGGGCGGCGCTGGAGGCCCTCGCCGCGGACCCGGACCTGCTCGTCGAGGAGCGCAGCCGGATCCGGTTGCTGCTGGTCGACGACGCGCAGCAACTCGACCCGCAGGCGGCCCGGCTGGTGCGGGTGCTCGCCGCCGGCGTGCAGCGGACGGTGATCGCCGGTGACCCGGATCAGGCGGTGTTCGGATTCCGGGGTGCCGAACCCACCGTCTTGTTGGCCGACGACCTACAACCTGGCGGGGTTCAGGCCCCGGTGGTGACGCTGACGACCTCCTACCGATGCGCCCCGGCGGTGGCCCGGGCGGTGCGCGCCGTCGCCGGGCGACTGCCCGGTGCCGGCGCCTGCCGCGGGTTGCAGGGCACGGGGCCCGATGTCGGGGCGGTGAGTGTGCACACCGCGGGCACCGGCCAGGCCGAGGCGACGCTGATCGCCGACATACTGCGGCGCGCCCACCTGATCGACGGCGTGCCCTGGTCGCAGATGGCGGTGATCGTGCGGTCGGTGCCGCGGGCGGCCATGCGGCTGCCGCGCACCCTGGCAGCCGCGGGCATCCCGGTCACGGTGCCTGCCAGCGGTGCATTGCTGGCCCAGCAGCCGGCGGTGGCGGCACTGATCACCGTGCTGCAGTGCACCGCCGACGGGGTGGACGGTTCCCGCGCGCTGAGTCTGCTCAGCGGGCCCATCGGGCGGGTGGACCCGATCTCACTGCGCCAGCTGCAGCGCACGTTGCGCCGCAGTACGGCCCGCCCGGATGCGCCGGCCGACCCCGACGACCGCCTGGTGGCGGTATTGGCCGGGCCGCCCGGCGAGCTGCCGGCCGCGCAGAGCCGCGCGCTGCGCCGGGTTCGTGCGGTGCTGCAGGCCGCGGCCCGCAGCCACGCCGAGGGCCGCGACCCACACCACACGCTGTGGCAGGCGTGGAATCGGTCGGGCCTGCAGCAACGCTGGCTGGCGGCGGTCGAGCGCGGCGGCCCGGCCGGTGCACAGGCCGACCGCGATCTAGAGGCGGTGACCGCCCTGTTCGAGCTCGCCGAGCAGTACGTGGCGCGCACCGCGGGCGCCACCGTGGCCGGGCTCGTCGAGTACGTCACGGCCATGCAGCTGGCCGCACCGCGGACCGAAACTCCCGTGGCAGGTATGGAGGCCGTCGGCGTGCTCAGCGCGCACGCCGCGCTCGGCCGCGAATGGGATCTGGTGGTCATCGCCGGTGTGCAGGAAGGCCTGTGGCCCAACACCGTTCCGCGTGGCGGCGTGCTGGGCACCCAACGCCTCCTGGACACCCTGCACGGGTTCGGCGAAGAGGTCTCGACCCGGGCTCCGCTGCTTGCCGAGGAGCGGCGGCTGCTGGTGTCCGCCCTGGGCCGGGCGCGGCGCCGGCTGGTGATAACCGCCGTCGACGGCGACGGCGACGGCGGCGACGAGGAACAGATCCCGTCGGAGTTCTTCACCGAACTGGCGGCCTGCGCCACCGCGGAGGGTCCTGCGTCGCCGGTATCGCCGGTACTGGCGCCGCCGGTGCTGTCCGCCGCGGGACTGGTGGGCCGATTGCGTGCCGTGGTCTGCGCGCCGGAAGGCATCGTCAGCGGTGCCGAACGAGCTGACGCGGCAAGGCAATTGGTGAGACTCGCCAGGGCAGGCGTGCCCGGCGCGGACCCGCAGAGCTGGTATGGGCTGGCGCCGGTGAGCACCGCGGAACCGCTACGGCAACCGGGTGCCGGACCGGTCACGCTGTCTCCCTCGGCTCTGCAGAGCCTGCTGGACTGTCCGCTGCGCTGGATGGCCGAACGCCACGGCGGCACCGACGGCCGCGATCTGCGTTCGACGATCGGATCGATGATTCACGCTCTGGTCGCGCAATCCGCCGACAGTCCGCAGCAGCTGCTCGCCGAGCTGGACCGGGCATGGCAGGAGCTCCCGTTCGCCTCGCCGTGGTACTCGGAAAACGAACACGACCGGCATCGCGCCATGATCGAGACGTTCCTGCAGTGGCGAGCCCAGACCCGGGGCGAACTCACCGAAGTCGGAACCGAGGTGGCCTTCGACGGCGTGATCGACGCCGGCGACGGCGTGCGGTTGCGCGGCCGCATCGACCGGGTCGAGCGCGACGCCGCCGGGCGGCTGGTGGTCATCGACGTCAAGACCGCCAAGACCCCGGCGGGCAAGGACGACGCACAACAACACGCGCAGCTCGCCGTGTATCAGCTGGCCGTGGAAGCCGGTCTGATCGGGCCAGACGAGCAGCCCGGCGGAGCCCGGCTGGTCTATCCGGCCAAACCCGGGGCGGCGGGAGCCACCGAGCGCGAGCAGGACCCGCTGACGCCCGAAACCGGCGGCCAATGGCGCGAGCGCATCGCACAGGCGGCTGCGGCCACCGCCGGGCCGACGTTCACCGCCCGGGTCAACGACGGGTGCCGGCACTGCCCGGTCCGGCCGATCTGCCCGGCCCACGACGGAGGGTGCGGCGCATGACAACCCGCTACGAGCCCGGCGAACTGGCGGCCGCGCTCGGGCTGCACCAGCCCACCGAGGAACAGGCCGCCGTGATCGCCGCGCCGCCGGGCCCCCTGGTGGTGATCGCCGGCGCGGGCGCCGGCAAGACCGAGACGATGGCTGCCCGGGTGGTGTGGCTGGTCGCCAACGGCTACGCCGAGCCCGGCCAGGTACTGGGGCTGACCTTCACCCGCAAGGCCGCCGGACAGCTGCTGCGCCGGGTCCGCTCCCGGCTGGCGCGCCTGGCCGGTGCGGGACTGATGCCAACCGAGCCCGGCACGGAAGCAGACGGTGCCGCTGCGCCGGCGGCGCCCCTCGTGAGCACCTACCACGCCTTCGCCGGGGCACTGCTGCGCGAACACGGACTGCTGCTCGGCATCGAGCCCGACACCCGGCTGCTCACCGAGACGGGGTTGTGGCAGATGGCCTTCGACGTGGTCAGCCGCTATCCGGGGGAACTGCGCACCGATAGTGATCCCGCCGCGGTCACGGCCATGGTGTTGCGGCTGGCCGGCCAGCTGGCCGAACACCTGGTGGACACCGACGCCCTGCGCCACACCCACGGGGAGCTCGAGCGGCTGGTGCACACCCTGCCTCCCGGCCCGCGCCAGCGAGCCGAACCCAACCAGACGCTGCTGAAGATGCTCGACATCCAGACCGAGCGGGCCGAGCTGGTGCCGTTGATCGACGCACTGAACCAGCGCATGCGCGCCGAACGAGCCATGGACTTCGGCGCGCAGATGTCCACCGCCGCTCGCCTGGCGCAATCCAACGAGACGGTCGGCGCCCGGCTGCGCGCCACCTACCGGGTGGTGCTGCTCGACGAATACCAGGACACCGGGCACGCCCAGCGCATCGCACTGTCGTCGCTGTTCGGGGGCGGCGCCGACGACGACCTGGCCCTGACCGCCGTGGGCGACCCCATCCAGTCGATCTACGGCTGGCGGGGCGCCTCGGCCACCAACCTGCCCCGATTCGCCACCGACTTCCCGCTCTCCGACGGCAGCCCGGCGCCCACCCTGGAACTGCGGACCAGCTGGCGCAACCCACCCGAGGTGCTGCACCTGGCCAACGAGATATCCCAGGAGGCCCGCCGGCGCTCGGTGACGGTGCAGTCGCTACGACCCCGCCCGGCGGCCCCGCCCGGCGACGTACGGGTCGCCCTGCTGGGCGATGTGGCCGCTGAAGTGCAGTGGGTCGCCGATGCCCTGCAGCAGCGCTACCGCAAAGCCGCCGACGACGGCGTGGCCCCGCCCACCGCCGCGGTGCTGGTGCGCCGCAATGCCGATGCCGCGCCGCTGGCCGAGGCGATCCGTGCCCGCGGCGTCCCGGTGGAAGTGGTGGGACTGGCGGGCCTGCTGTCGATACCGGAGGTGGCCGACCTGGTCGCGATGCTGCGGCTGATTCAGGAACCGACTGCTGGTGCGGCGGCACTGCGCGTGCTGAGCGGACCGCGCTGGCGACTCGGCGCCGCCGATATCGCCGCCCTGTGGCGGCGTGCCGCCGAGTTGTCCCGCCCCGACGCGGCCACGGCACCGGCCTCGGCCGCGGAGATCGCCGCCGGCGCCGGGCCCGACATCGACGCCCCCTGTCTGGCCGACGCCCTCGCCGATCCGGGTCCGGCGCAGCGTTATTCGGCCACCGGATACCGGCGCATCATCGCGCTCGCCGAGGAGCTGACGGTGCTGCGCAGCCATCTGTGGCATCCGCTGCCCGACTTGGTGGCCGAGGTACGCCGGGTGCTCGGCCTGGACTGCGAGGTGATCGCCGCGCAGCCGGTGGCGGCGGGGGCATCCGGCACCGAACAGCTGGACGCCTTCGCCGATGTGGTGGCCGGTTACGCCGAGGCGATGGCGAAGCCGGCCCCCGCCGGGCAGGGCGGGCTGCCGTCCTGGGGGCCGGGCACCGGAGGCGGCGGTGCACTGGCGGGGCTGCTCGCCTACCTGGACGCGGCAGCGGTCGTGGAGAACGGGCTGGCCCCGGCTGCGCCGGCGGTGGCCGCCGACCGCGTTCAGATCCTCACCGTGCACGCGGCCAAGGGGCTGGAATGGCAGGTGGTCGCTGTTCCGCACCTGGTGTCACGGGTGTTTCCCTCGACCGCCTCGCGCCGCAGCTGGCTGTCCGACGCCGGCGAGCTGCCGCCGCTTCTGCGCGGCGACCGGGCACAGCCCGGCGCCGAGATCGTCGAAGGCGTCCCGCTTCTCGACACCGGCGCGGTGACCCACCGTAAGCAGCTGACCGACGCCATCTCCGAACATCGGCGCCGCCTGGACCAGCGACGGGTCGATGAAGAGCGCCGGTTGCTCTACGTTGCCGTCACCCGGGCCGAGGACGCCTTGCTGGTCTCGGGTCACCACTGGGGCATGGGCGAGGCGAAGCCACGTGGCCCGTCGGCCTTCCTCGATGAGATCAAGGCGGTGATCGATGAATCGGCTGCTGCCGGTGCCCCCTGCGGGGTTATCGAGCACTGGGCGCAGGAACCGGCCGCGGGCGAGCAGAACCCGTTGTCCGCCACCGATGCCGAGGGAATCTGGCCGGCGGACCCATTGGCCGGCCGGCGGGGCGGCGTCGAGCGCGGTGCGGCATTGGTCGCCGCGGCGTTGCGCGACGGCGAACCTCAGGACGACTCGGCTCCGGACAGCCCCTGGGCCGCCGACATCGAGGCGCTGCTAGCGGAGCGGTCGGCGGCGGCGACGCGGCGCGCCGGCGTCCTGCCCGGCCAGCTTTCGGTGAGCGGCCTGGTCGAGTTGAGCCGCGACCCGGCCGGGGCGGGGCAGCGCCTGAGCCGGCGACTGCCCGCCAGACCCGACCCGCATGCCTTGTTGGGCACCGCGTTCCACGACTGGGTGCAGCGGCTCTTCGGGGCCGAGCGGCTCTTCGAATTGGAGGACCTGCCCGGTGCGGCCGACGCCGACACCACCCGTGCCGATGCGCAGGAGCTGGCCAGCCTGCAGGCGGCCTTCCTGGACTCGCCGTGGGCTGCCCGCAGCCCGGTCGCCGTGGAGGTGCCCTTCGAGATGGCCATCGGCAGCCGCGTGGTGCGCGGCCGGATCGACGCGGTCTTTGCCGACCCGGACGGCGGTGTCACCGTGGTGGATTGGAAAACCGGTGCTGCCCCGGACGGGCCGGCAGCGCGCCGGCACGCCGCGGTCCAGCTCGGCGTCTACCGGCTGGCCTGGGCCGCGTTGACCGGCTGCCCGGAAGCTCAGGTGCGGGCTGCCTTCCACTACGTGCGGTCCGGGACCACCGTCGTGGCTGACGATCTGCCCGAACTGGCCGAGCTGGCCGCGCTGCTCACCGACTGACGGCGCGGGTGGCTACAGTGGGTCCGTGCGTCAGGTGCGACCGATGACCGCCCACCGTGGCGGGAGCTAGCTGGCGGCGGCTGCGTCGTCTCGATGAGACGCTGACCGCCCAGCCCAGCCACGCCCTCGTCGGCGTCCTGCGCATCCCCCAGGGGCAATCCAGTCCTGGCCGCATAGTCTACCGGCGCACCGCCATTGCCCTGGCGGCGCTGCTGGCGTCCACGCTGCTCGTCTACGTCGACCGCGACGGCTACCAGGACGTCCAAGGCGACCGGTTGACCTTTCTGGACTGCCTCTATTACTCGGCGGTGACCCTGTCGACGACCGGGTACGGCGACATCACGCCCATCACCGAGTTCGCCCGCATGATCAACGTCTTGATCATCACCCCGCTGCGGATCGCCTTCCTGATCCTGCTGGTCGGAACGACCGTGGAGGCGTTCACCGAGACGTCGCAGCAGGCATTCCGCATTCAGCGATGGAGGAGAAGAGTGCGCGACCACACCATCGTCATCGGGTACGGCACCAAGGGTAAGACCGCGATCGCCGCGATGCTCGGCGACGACGAGACCACCCCCAGCGACATCGTCGTGGTGGACAGCGACCGCGCGGTGCTCGACCGCGCCAAGAGCGCCGGGCTGGTGACCGTCGACGGCGACGCGACCAGGTCGGATGTGTTGCGGCTGGCCAGCGCCCAGCGCGCGGCGGCGATCGTGGTGGCCACCGGTTCGGACGCCACCGCGGCACTGGTCACCCTGACGGCCCGGGAGATTGCGCCGCAGGCCACCATCGTCGCGGCGATCCGGGAGGCCGAGAACCAGCACCTGCTGGAACAGTCCGGGGCCAACTCGGTGGTGGTGTCCTCCGAGACCGCCGGACGGCTGCTCGGCATCGCAACCACCACGCCCAACGTGGTCGAGATCATCGAAGACCTGCTGACCCCCGACGCCGGCTACGCCATCGCCGAACGGCCGGTGGAGCAGCAAGAGGTCGGCGGGTCGGCCAAGCACCTCAACGAGATCGTGCTGGCCGTGGTCCGCGACGGGCGTCTGCTGCGCCTGGATACCCCGGAGGTTGATGTGATCGAGGCCGGCGACCGGTTGCTCTACGTGCGTACGGTGAGCAACCAGTGACCGCCGCAAGCCCGGCCGAGCCGGCCGACGGGACCACCCGCGTGCCGGTGACGGCGCGGCACGGGGAGCGGTGATGGGCACCTTCGAACTGCGCCAGGTACCCCTACTCTCGCGGATCGGGGCCGACCGCGCGGACCAGTTGCGCACCGACACCGACGCGGCCACCGCCGGGTGGCAGCAGGCCGCGCTGCTGCGGGTCGATCGCCGCAATCAGGTTCTGGTCGCCGACGGCCGGGTGGTGCTGCAGCAGGCGGCAGAGCTGGGCGACACACCACCGCCGGAAGCGGTATTCCTGGGCCGCATTGCCGACGGCCGGCACATTTGGGCCGTGCGTGCCGCGCTGCAGGCCCCGCCCGGGGCCGACGTCTCGGTGCTGGACATCCGTTCGGTCGGCGACGTCATCGACGACGTCAGCGCCCAGCTGGTGTCGTCGGCTATCGCGTTGCTGAATTGGCATGAGAGCGCCATGTTTTCGCCGGTCGACGGCACACCGACGAAGCCGGCGCGCGGGGGATGGGCGCGGGTCAATCCGATCACCGGCGCCGAGGAGTTCCCCAGAATCGATCCCGCGGTGATCTGTCTGGTGCACGACGGGGCTGACCGGGTGGTGCTGGCCCGGCAGCACAACTGGCCGCTGCGAATGTTCTCCCTGCTGGCCGGGTTCGTCGAAGCGGGCGAATCCTTCGAGGCCTGCGTGGTCCGTGAAGTCCACGAAGAGGTCGGCCTGACGGTTCGCGACGTGAGCTACCTGGGCAGCCAGCCGTGGCCGTTCCCCCGCTCGCTCATGGTCGGGTTCCACGCCGTCGCCGACCCGGACCAGGCCTTTGTCTTCAGCGACGGCGAGATCACCGAGGCGGCGTGGTTCACCCGCGACGAGGTGCGGGCAGCGCTGTCGGCCGGTGCCTGGAACAGCGGCGATCCGAATGCGAAATTGCTTCTGCCCGGCTCGATCTCGATCGCCCGGACGATCATCGAGTCCTGGGCAGAATCGGGCTGAGCCGCCCCGGTCCTAGGCGCCGAGGCTTTCCAGCTTCGCCTTGACCTCACGTCCGGTCGGGTTGGTCAGCGTGGAGCCGTCTGCGAAGCGCAGCGTGGGCACCGTGCGGTTGCCGCCGTTGGCCGAGGCGACGAACTCCGCGGCGGTGGGGTCGAGCTCGATGTCGATCTCCTCGTAGGGGATCTCGAGCTTCTTCAGCGCCGCTTTGAGCTGCCGGCAATAGCCGCACCACCGGGTGGTGTACATGACGAGCTGGTTCATAACTGTGCAAACGTAGTCGGTCGGGTAGCCATTCCCGAATCGGCGTCAGGGGCCGTCGGAGGTGCCTGCCAAGATGGACGCCATGGATGCGCTCATCGCCGACCTGGACGAGGAGCAGCGCGCTGCGGTGCTGGCGCCCCGTGGCCCGGTGTGCGTGCTCGCCGGGGCGGGGACCGGCAAGACCCGCACCATCACCCACCGGATCGCCCAGTTGGTCGCCGCCGGTCACGTCGCGCCCAGCCAGGTGCTGGCGGTGACCTTCACCCAGCGTGCCGCCGGCGAGATGCGGTCACGGTTGCGTGCGCTGGGTGCGGCGGCCGGCGGGGGAGCGGCCGCCGGGGTCGCCGGAGTGCAGGCGCTGACCTTCCACGCGGCCGCTCGCCGGCAACTGCGCTACTTCTGGCCGCGGGTGGTCGGTGACACCGCCTGGGAGCTGCTGGACCGCAAGTTCGGGGTGGTTGCTCGCGCCGCCGGGCACGCCGGCCTGCGGCTGAGCAACGACGACGTACGCGACGTGGCCGGCGAGATCGAGTGGGCCAAGGGCTCGCTGATCGGGCCGGAACAGTATCCCGGGGCGGTGGCCGCAGCCGGCCGCGACATCCCGTTGGACGCGGCGAAACTGGCCGACGTCTACGCCGGTTACGAGGCGCTCAAGGCCCGAGGCGAGGTGGCGATGCTCGACTTCGACGACCTTCTGCTGCACACCGCCGCGGCCATCGAGAACGACGCGGCGGTGGCAGCGGAATTCCGGGATCGCTACCGCTGCTTCGTCGTCGACGAATACCAGGACGTCACGCCGCTGCAGCAGCGCGTGTTGTCGGCCTGGCTGGGGGAGCGCGACGACGTGACCGTGGTTGGCGACGCCAACCAGACCATCTACTCGTTCACCGGAGCCTCGCCGCGCTACCTGCTCGACTTCACCCGCCGGTTCCCCGACGCGGTCCTGGTACGCCTGGAACGCGATTACCGCTCCACCCCCGAGGTGGTGTCGCTGGCCAATCGGGTGATCGCCGCCGCCCGGGGGCGGGTGGCCGGCAGCAAGCTGAAGCTGATCGGTCAGCGCGAATCCGGCCCGGCACCGGTCTTTCGGGAACACCCCGACGAGGTCGCCGAGGCCACCGCGGTGGCCAAATCGATCGCCCGGCTGATCCACGACGGCGTCGCGCCGGCCGAGATCGCCGTGCTGTACCGCATCAATGCGCAGTCCGAGGCCTACGAGGAGGCTCTCACCGAGGCCGGGGTCGCCTACCAGGTCCGCGGCGGCGAGGGGTTCTTCACCCGCCAGGAGATCCGCCAGGCACTGGTCGCCCTGCAACGGGCCGCGGAAAGAGAAGGCGCGCGCGGCGAAGGCGGGGGCAGCGGGCCGGCGCTGTCTGTCCTGGTGCGCGGCATTCTCGAACCGCTCGGTCTGACCGCCGAACCACCGAGCGGGGCCACGGCGCGCGAGCGCTGGGAGGCGCTGGGCGCACTGGCCGAACTGGTCGACGACGAGGTGGCCCAGCGGCCTGACCTCGACCTGCCCGGGCTGGTCGCCGAACTGCGGGTACGCGCCGACTCCCGGCACCCACCGACGGTGCAGGGGGTCACCCTGGCGTCGCTGCACGCCGCCAAGGGCCTGGAGTGGGACGCGGTGTTCCTGGTCGGCCTTGCCGACGGCACGCTGCCCATCTCCCATGCCCTGGCCCACGGCGCCGACAGTGAGGCGGTCGAGGAGGAGCGCCGCCTGCTGTATGTGGGGGTGACCCGGGCCCGGATTCACCTGACCCTGAGCTGGGCGCTGGCCCGCGCCCCGGGCGGTCGGGCCGGCCGCAAGCCGTCGCGCTTCCTCAGCGGTATCGCTCCGCAGGCCGACGCCTCCACCGCACCGGCCAAGCGCCGGTCCCGTGGTGCCCCAAAACACTGCCGTGTCTGCAACAAGGCGCTGGTCACCCCGGCGGCCATCATGCTCAGCCGCTGCGAGACCTGTGCCGCGGACGTCGACACCGACCTGCTGGTCGCCCTCAAGGACTGGCGACTGCGGACCGCCACCGAGCTGAAAGTGCCCGCCTACATCGTCTTTTCCGACAACACCTTGACCGCGATCGCCGAGATGTTGCCCGGCGACGAGGCCGCCTTGGTGGCTATTCCGGGTATCGGCGCGCGCAAGCTGGAACAGTTCGGTTCCGACGTGCTGGAGATGATCCGCAACCGGGGCTGACGGCGGTCCTGGAGAAAATTCGGTTGTGGGGCGGTGCGCCCAGCGGTTACCCTTCGAACCCATGACCACGATCAGCGTCCTGTGGGTACGCCCGGCCGGCGCGCGCCATGGCGCCGCTGCCCAGGCGGCGGCGCGTCACGCCGCCGCCGAGTCCGTGCATCGGGGTTCGCCTTAGGGCCGCTTCGCCCCAGCCACCCGATGGCCACGGACCCAACCAGGATCCGTGGTCATTTTTTTGTTTTCGGCCAGCCCGCCTTCCGGCCCGGATCCGACCATCACGAGCCGACCGGAAAGCAGGTACACCATGTCGAGAACACTTCAGCTGCCGTGCACGGGCGACCCCGACCTGTGGTTCGCCGAGAACCCGGCCGACCTGGAGCGGGCCAAGGGGCGCTGCGCTGGGTGCCCGATTCGCCAGCAGTGCCTTGCAGCGGCGTTGCACCGCGGCGAACCGTGGGGCGTCTGGGGCGGCGAGATCCTCGACCGGGGCAACGTGGTGGGCCGCAAACGGCCCCGCGGCCGGCCGCGTAAGCAGCCGCTGGCCGCCTAGGTCCGGCAGGCTCAGGCCGACGGCTCGGCCAGGACCTCTTCGGGGTGGGCGAAGCCCGGCACCAGTTCCTCGGAGATCCGCCTGGTCGGCACATGCGCGTCGAGCTGGCACAGGATCGCCGTGGTGGAACCGAGCACCCGCATCGGCATCGCCAGCTTGGGCGGCAGGTCCAGCTGGCGGGCGGTCTTGAGCTGCTCCACCGGCCGCTCCAGCTGTTTGCCGGCCATCCGCATCAGCCACCTGCGGGTGTAGTGGAACACCTCGACCTGGACCGGTTCGACGTGCTGGCGCAGCATCTCGTCGATCTCGCGCACGGAGACGTCCTGGCCCTTCTGGATGAAGCCGCCCTGGCGCATGACCGCGATGACCTTGTCGTAGTCACCGTCGTGGGCAAAACGTACGGACGCACCCAGTTCCGGGGGGAACCCGCCGGGCAGGGGCGCCACCGCGCCGAAGTCGATGATGCCCATCCGGCCGTCGGGCAGCAGCATGAAGTTGCCGGGGTGCGCGTCGCCGTGGATCAGCTCCAGCCGGCGGGCCGCGTCCCAGGTGAATTCCGCCAGCCTGGTGCCCATCAGGTCGCGCTGCTCGACGGTGCCGTTGCGGATGATCTCGGCCATGCCCACGCCGTCGATCCACTCCTGGATCACCGTCTTGGGTGCGCTGGCAACGACGTTGGGGATGCAGAAGTGCGGATGCCCGGCGTAGGCCTTGGCGAAGATGCGCTGGTTGTCGGCCTCCAGCCGGTAGTCCAGCTCCATCTCGGTGCGCTCGATCAGCTCGTCGATGACGCCCTTGACGTCGACGCCCGGGGCCAGCTGCTTGAAGACGCCGGTCAGCCGCCGGATCGTCTTGAGGTCGGCACGCAACGCCTCGTCGGCGCCAGGGTACTGGATCTTGACCGCTACGGGGCGGCCGTCGGCCCACACCGCCTTGTGCACCTGCCCGATGCTGGCTGAGGCGATGGGGGTGTCGTCGAAGGCACTGAACCGTTCCCGCCACTTCGTGCCCAGCTGTCCGTCGAGCACTCGGTGCACCTTGTCCGCGGGCAGCGGTGGGGCGTCCTTCTGCAGCTTGGTCAGCGCCTCCCGGTAGGGCTCACCGAACTCCTCGGGGATGGCCGCTTCCATCACCGACAGGGCCTGGCCCACCTTCATGGCGCCGCCCTTGAGTTCACCCAGGACGGTGAACAGCTGATTGGCCGCCTTCTCCATGAGCTCGGCGGTGACCGCGTCCTTGGACTTGCCCGTCAGCCGCTTTCCGAACCCGAGCGCTGCCCGGCCGGCGAAGCCGACGGGCAGGCTGGCCAGCTTCGCATTGCGCGCCGCGCTACCGCGTTTGATCTCTGACACTTCAATCCTCACGATACACAAAAATCCGACTAGGGTGACCAACTATGACGCAGTGTGAACCACGTCGCGTACTAGGCAGAGTACGGCTATCCAGAGCCACCGACGAGTCAACGTCGGTAGAGCGTCAGCGGGAAGTAATCGAAAATTGGACAGCCGCCAACGGTGGCGTCATTGTCGGTTGGGCCGAAGACATCGACGTATCCGGTGCCACAAACCCGTTTGACACACAACAGTTGGGGCACTGGCTCAAGCACCGAATACACGACTTCGACGTGATCGCCACCTGGAAGCTGGACCGGTTGGCCCGCAACACGATCAATCTAAACCGACTCTTCGCGTGGTGCCTCGATCACGACAAAACTCTAGTGTCGTGCTCTGAGTCCATCGACCTATCAACACCCGTGGGACGGCTCATCGCATCCGTAATCGGATTCCTAGCCGAAGGTGAACTAGAGGCGATACGGGAACGGACCAAAGCCAGCCGCGCCAAACTAAGGGAACTAGGCCGGTGGGGAGGCGGTACGCCGCCGTACGGCTACACGCCAGTAGAGCTTAAAGGCGGCGGATGGCTGCTAGAAGTAGACGACGAGGCTGCCGACGTGGTTCGCCGCATCGTCAAAGAACTGCTAGACGGCTCATCTATGAACGGGATAGCCGCACGGCTTACAGCTGGGGGCATCCACACACCATCGGATAGGCACCGGGTCAATCGTGGGCTAAAACCAATCGGGCGCAAGTGGCAGGTCACACCGATTCGACAAATACTAAGAGGCCGCACAATTCTCGGCCAACTAAATTACGATGGCCGAACAGTACGTGATGACGACGGGCTACCAGTCAAATTAGCCGATGGCTTAATAACCGTAGGTGAATGGGAGCGTATACAAGCTATACTCGATGGCAATTCTGCCGTGCGCAAAGACGCCCGGCGCTCACCGAAATCACTACTATCTGGTATAGCGTTCTGCGCCGCCTGCGGCAAACAACTTGTCTCAGAAAGCAATACCAGCACACGAAATAAAACAGGCGAGCGGCGTACCTACCGGTATTACTCATGTGCAGACCGATGCAGTCCGATGATACGGGCTGACGAATTGGACACACTCGCAGATGAGACGTTCCTCGACAAACTCGGCAACCGCCCCGCCCGTGAGCGGGTATGGGTACCAGGTAGCGACAACACAGAAGCAATGGCAGAGGCACTACAGGCCGTAGATGAACTAACCCTAGCCGCAGGAAAAGCAGCGTCGGCCACCATGAAAGATCGGCTACAACGACAACTTGCTGCATTAGATAAGAAAATCGTAGAACTAGAGTCGCAACCTATTCATGAGGCGCGGTGGGAGTGGAGAGAAACAGGTGGCACCTACGGCGACCTATGGCGGTCGCTGGAAGATAACCCCGAAGAACGCCGCCAACTACTAGAACGCGCCGGGATAACATTCCAAGCTTGCGTAATCGGCGGGAGCGGTAGTAAAGCTCGCGTTTTCGATATTAGAACACCACCGGAATTATACGAGGATAACTTTCACCTTGTTTGATCTTGTCGAACGTCTCGGGATCATGCTGGGCCACAAACTTTGCATCGCGGACTGACCTGCCCGAGACGTTGAGCAGTTCACCGGCCTCATCAGAAGCGTGGTAATCGCTCCCACCTTCGGGCAAATTTTCCCGAAGGTCTGATCTTTGGCCTTGCCGTGCTCTGGCCTGTTCCGCGTAGATCCGCTCGTACTCCACCGCTGCTAGGCAATCGAAGATTGCCGACGCCCAGACGCAAACTCCGGTGGGAGTCCAGCGCCACAGCCGCACGTTGAGCTGTCGTCAGATGCCTACGGTGGACGCTTTGCGAGATGATGCACGGGGAGTGGCTACAGCTAGGCAACCGTTCCCATGGGAACGATCTGCCGACGCCAAGCGCCAGCAGGTTCCCTGCAAGCGTCGATGCTTAAACAGATCGGGATAAGCCGATCATGGGCGGCGAGGCTAATGGAGATTAGTGGAAATCCGGCCATCTCAAATGTAGACAACTCTCTACATTTCCCGTATTCAATGCAGGCACTCTACGAACTATCCCGTCTCCCCGCTGAGGCCATCGAATCCGCTATCGAACATGGCGACATCACACCGGAGCTGTTAATCTCAAAACATGGATGATGATAATGATTGGCCGTCGACAGTTAACGACCTACCAGGTGCTACACCTGCCGACGTGGCGGCAGCACGGACGGTGCAGTCATACCCAAAGGATGCACTCCCCACTCACATAGCTGAATGTGCGGAGGTCGCCCGGCTGGTCGAAATAGGGGCGCTAGAGCTTGGTAAAAGTAAGGACGGACTCTACAAATACCGTTGCCTAGAAACAGCGTTCTACCCAGCAGGGAAACAATGGTTTAAGTGACGCAACCCCAACGGGAATCACTTCAATACAGACAGCGCCCTGCGGAACCAATCAGCAGCACTCAAGCCAGCCTGATTCATAATCGGCGTCAAACGCTGGTTGCCGCCAACAACCTGACCCAAAGCTGACATGTAATCATATAAGCCGTTCGGGTAAACCCAATCATCAAACGATTTCAAGTTATCCGGCAACTCTGCCGCCTTAACAGGCGACCGGCTCCGTCTGCGTGTCTTAGGTAAACTACCTGCCATCGCAAAACAATCTTTGCATTATAGAACTTCCTGACCTTCAAAATTGAGTCGAGCCAAAAGCTGACTCAACAAACCACGCGAAAACCTAATCTCGCTGCGGAGCGGATGAATAACAAGCTGGTTAGCGCTGCCCTTAACACACAACGGCGCATCAGCAGCGGCCTTTTCAAACCGCGCAACGTCATCAGCGGTTCGACAAGCAGACTCTAGAATTGCCACCTTATGAGGCTCAGAATCCATATCAAACTCAGCGGTAATGCGAGTCCACAAATTCGAGCCGGCAGTTTCTAAACCGCGAGGCTTACGCACGATCAAACCTATTGGGGAGGTCTAACACCGTGAATTTCAACGGTTTCTCCCGTCTTTTAGTTGCCAAAAACAGGTAGCGAAAAACTCGCTACCTGCGGAAATCGGAAAATATCTAGTCGGAAAAATGAAAACGGTGCAACTCAGAGCTGGACGGTTTCAAGCTACCGGCAGTAGAACGCCGGGAAGTGGTTGCCGAGCTGGCCGGGGTGGGGATGTCGAACCGGGCTATCGCAGATGTGACCGGGGCAAGTGAGCCAACTGTCCGTAGAGATCGAGGTGCGTCAAATGACGCACCTGTCACCGGCCAGGACGGCAAGAGCTTACCGCAGACCCACGCCTAGGCCTCCTGCCGACGACGAGCTGGCCGGAACCGAACACCACAACGGGTATCAGGTGCTTAGCTGCTCACCGTGAATATCGACACGTTGAGAGAACTTGCAGAGCAACACGGTTGGACAGTTGAACAACACCCGGATGGATTCAGAGCAGACAAAGGGCCTTGGTCCTGGGAGGTCCGTAACGATCCACCAGGTGCATTCCCTAAAGCGGACGGCAAACCAGCAGAGGTATTCGCAACTCTCACAGACCATACGCACTTGGACGGCCAGCGCAGCTTAGCTGTAGATGCCAAAGTCTACGAGACCTTTAGCGACGTGGCAGCACTGCTGGCTAGGTAAACCAGCAAACACTCGGAACCATCGGCAACGACGTTTTAAACCACACCGGATGTCGTCGCCGCATTACAGCCCGGTCGGGATGCGGGGGGGGAGGGGTGATACCCCCACCCCTCTGACCTGCTAATACTCTGACGTGCTGCCCCGCCGGTAGTGCGGCAGTGCAGCAGGAGTGCAGCGGCCACGCTGCGCGGGCGAGGGCGGTAGCAAACACAGGGCCACCCACTACCCCGACGCCCACACAAGGCACTGGCTGACCTGCCAGTGCCAGAGGGCTAGGCCGCAGGGCCAAGCAGCACGCGGGTACGTGGAGGGCGCACGCCAAACTGCACTAGCCCCTGGACTGCCCAAGCATCCTGGAACGGGGAACTGACCTGAGTGCTGCCCGACCGCTCAAAGATCGAATGCAGGTAACCGGCAGGCGTCACGATCTGACGCCGCACCACGTCGTAGAGAACTTCCAGCGCATCCTCGTAGAGTTCTTCAACCTCGGGTAGACCGTCCTTAGAGTGAACGGTCAGCTCAACAATCGGAGTACCCAACAGCGTCGGTTCGGTACGGTGACGGACACCGCCGGATCGACGCAATTGGATGAGCGGAAACGTTCGATGCTTGACGTTAGGCACCCACGACACCACTTGGCAGTCGGGAAACTCGGCTCTGAGGACCGGTGCCACCACACTGAAAACCCTTGGCAGGCGAGGCACTACGACCTCTTAATCGTGTAGACGAACCGAGCAGTACGGGGGGAACCGTTGAAACGGTTTCCATACCCAAACACCGACCAGCGATCACCGTGCCAGTCGATCTGTGATTGCAGACCGAGCAACCCGTGGGCGCGGTCGAACGAACGGGGAAACCGCATCGAGTAGACCTCTTCGGATTCGAAACCCTCGTTGTCTTCCTCAGACCTGCGGGCAGACGTACCGGTTTGGTTCATCACCTGGAATCTTGCGGTGGTTGGGATTCCATCCGGGTCCGGTGACGTTCGCGGGTTACCGTCGATGTCCTCGGTAAGCACCTCGGGATAAACAGTGACAGGTTCATACTGACCACCGCGATCTAACAGAGACACGATGAAACCCCCTGTTTCACAATGGAAATGCGAACCGTGGATCGGCCCGGAAACGCTCGAACGGAGTAGGCACTCTGAGGTGGATCGAAAACAACGCGGACCCCACACCCAACAGGCCCCACTCGCGGTTAGTGATCTGAAGCTCACCCGAGGCCAACTCATAGTTGAGTTGGTAGGTGTAGTCACCATCGGTCTCCGAGGTGTAACCCTCGGGGTTTTGGATCACCCGCTTTACAGCGGTGGACTCCACCCGGACCACTATCGACTCATCTAGGCCACCGTTGGTGACCTTCTCGTCTAGGTCGGGGATACGCTGCCGGATTTCCAGCTCAGCATCTTCGAGCAGGATCTCAGCCTGGGCGGATTCGTCCGCCGTCAACGGTCTTCCGAGCCGTACTACGACATCGGCGGTTGTTGCGTAAGCCAATTAGGGAACCTCCCCCTAGCCAGGCAGGTGGGTTAGCGGTCCCACCTGCCCGTGCCAGATTGGGGAATCTAGGCGAGGGTCACCGACGCGCCGGTACCACCGGTCAGCGCAGCACCATTCACGGTCAACACACCCGGAACAATCACGGTGAACTCACCAGCAGAACCGGTAACGGTCACGTCATCGGCCACGATGCCGTCATCAATACCGACAATTGCAGCCTTAACCGCCGTAGCGTTCGCGTTGTGGGCGATAGTCACAGACGGACCAAGACCATTCAGGCTCACCGTCGCGTTACCACCAGTAGCGCCACCAAAACTCAGCGCGTAAGTGATCGGACCATCCACAATCCGAACCACACCAGGCTCATTGACGAACGCGACGCCAATACGGCTAGTAGCGCGAATCCACCGACCATCCTGTTGGACGTTGTGGAACTGCGAAACCTCGGTACCTGTGCGCTGCACAAACAGCGTGTGCTCCTTAGGGATACCCCACGCCACCGTGCCCGCATCCACCTGGTCAGAGACCAACACAGGTAGGCCGCACACCTGAATACCGTCCTCGACAAAAGTCAGCAACGACTGGTTGCTGCCCGAAGCGATCTTCAACTTGGACAAAGCCTCAGCGGTTTCCGGCGAGACAATCCACGAAGTCAACACGCTGCCAAACGCCAGCGCCCTATACCGGGCGGTCACAAAAGCATCCAAGTTGGTCAGCGAACCACCAGTGCTGACCACCGAATACCCCAGCGACAGCAACCCGTCTGGACCTTTCGCGGTGGTGTTAGCGAAAAATGCCTGATCAACAGACCGAGCAATCTGATTAGCAAGCGCCTGACCGATACGGTCAGCGATAGCCGGATCGGTGTCACCGACAGACTCATTACCGACCAAGGTAAGGCCGGCGGTTTTCGCCGGGACCACCGTGACCTCTTCGGCATCACCATCAGCCTCAGCAATCGGGTCCAACTCGTCATACCAACCAACACCGGGGTCAGACTTCCACACCGGGACATTGAGTTTCGACTTATTCGTAGTCAGAAACGTCGCGGCGTTAGCGGCGATAGATTTAGCCTGAACAGCCAAATTCACCAGGTCGCCATAATCCTCGGGCAACCAAGCAGATGCCAGATCAGCACGTGTAGTACTCACAAAAATCTCCTATAGAGACAAGCCAGGGCGTTACCCCGGCAAACGAAAAAGCCACCCGGTATGTACCGGATGGCTTCGATGGATTAATCAGCACCGCCACAGACGGATGCCATGGGTGCGCCGCTGGCGCACGCCGAACCCGACCACAAACCGGGTTCAGCGGAAAACTATGGGTGACTAAGCGCCAGGGCGATCTCTAAGCAGATTCCCCCAAGTCGGACCAGTGCTGGCAACAGATGAGCCGAAACCTTGCGAACGATCAACGGGAGCGTCCACCAACTTCAAACCCGGACGGGAACCGAGAATGTCAGAGACCACCGCAGACACTTTGTCAGGATCAACAAACCCCAACTCATCCAACAGCTCACCCAATTCGATACCGCCCAACGTAAACAGATCGGCGGGGTTACTGAGGCCTTTTGCGGCCAACCGCTCGGCGTCCCGGCGCTGAAGCTGCTCAACATGAGAACGGGCCTCGTTACGCTCTACACGGTAACGAGCCTCACGATTAGGCTTAGGGCCACCAGCGGAAACGTCCGTAACGGTGTCTGTAATCAATTCTGGCGGGTTTTCACCATCTTCGGGCGTAATGACATCAGATGGAATAGTTTCGGTACTCAATTCAACCCCTGGACACTCGGAATGGACAAGCTTTTAGTAGGTTCGGGACGGCGGAAACGCCGGTCCCACAAATCGCGGCGAACCTGCAAATCATCTTTATGCCAAGGCTCATCACCAGCCGCCACGACGGCAGCGTTGTAACTGTCGGTGCGCTTTACAAACTCTGCGAAACGCTCATCACGGGATTTAGCCCACGGTGCCGTACTGTCGCCGTGCGCCATCACAACACCTCGACACACGAGTTATTGAAACCGGCAAGAACATCCAACACGGTCATCGGTTTAGGTAGTTCGATGTCGTCGTGGGTCACATCACACACGACACGACGACCGAAACCCGACTCAAGATTCTCCAAAAGATCAGAGACAAAGTTCATTCCAAGACTCCATTCAAAAGGTTGATTAGATCCCTCGCGGTGCTCGGGGAAGGGGATAGTGCCCTCACTCGCCAAGCTCGATTCGGGGGCACCATGCGCTGCGCGCGGGCTACCAAAAAGTTTGCTAGAGGGTGTAGGCGCTGACGCGGGCTGGAAGCCCTACGTATAGGCACCTTTTTCAAAAAAGTTGCCGTAACTGCCGTCATTGCAGTGACCAACCACAAGTGAGCTGCGGTTACGGACTTCTAGGTGACGGCAGTTTGACGGCAACTCTTGCCCAAATGACGGCAACTTTTGGCCGAATGACGGCAACTTTTAGGTGCTAGAGGGAAAATCCCAGCCGTAGGTGCCATCGCGGTTTTTCTTTGCTGGACCGAGCACAGCGGCGACCCGCTCGTAAAACTTATTGCGGGTAAGGGCCTGTTTCCCGTTACCATCCTCGATCCACAATCGGTAGCAATCGTAAGAACGCGTCCGGGCGGTGAAACCTACCGGCAATATCTCACCATCAGCCAACCATGCCCGGACAGGATCGGAACGATTCGCGAACGATTCCCGTGCGGCATCACCCGGCGCAGAACGCCGGATAGTGAACCCGGTCGCTGCGGCGCGACGCAACAACTTGCCGGCAATCGCGGCCCGCTCTGAGAACAGCCGAGCCTCGATGGTGGTATCGGAACCATCGAACTTGTTAGGGAACTCGATAATCTCCCACCGCCGGAGATAACCCTCGGACGTGTCCGACGACGTAGGTATCTGGTTAGCCGAGAAAACAGGCACCGCCCAGACGTGAGCCGCAAATGCCTGTGAATGCTTGACATCCATCTCAAGCAGGTCGCCGCCCGTCATCTGTTTGAACGCGCCGGTACTTTCGACGTGACCGCCATCAATTTCACCGACCAGGTTGATCGCCTTGCCGTAGAGGCGTGCGGCGGCGAATCGGGTGCTGAGTCGCTGGAGCGGCACCGCCGCCATACTGTGCCGACCGACTATCGCCTCGATCAAATTGAGCAAAACACTTTTACCATTGCGTCCCGTGCCGGTAAGCATGATCGCACGCTGCGACGGATTACCAGGCCGCAGGAGATAGGCCAGGATGTCGAGCACCCGGTCAATATCGCCGGAGTGTAGCACGTCGGCCAAAAACCGATCAAACTCCGGTGTCTCTACCGAGAACGTCGGATCAACGTCCAACTGGTAGGTAATCAGCATGTCGGGATCGTGCGGAACAACCTCACCGTTGGTGAAATCGAACAAACCAGACGGCAGAGACACATAACGGTCATCCGGTTTATCCGGGTGGATAAACCGCTCATCGTGCTTCAACTCCGCACGCAACCGGTCGGTCACCGTGCCAAGGTGCTTATTCCGGCGGTAAGACTTACCCATCTTGATAGGCAGAACATCACCCACGGCATTCCGGTCCTCAGACCAGACACCACCAGAGTGAGACCATAGAGCGCCCGAATTGGGGTCTAAACGGATAGGCCGCTCGGATTGAATCACCCGCGACCAAGCCACCGGATTAAAACCGCGAACATCTTCCGGGTCAACCCGCTGTAACAGCTCAGCGCAATCGCAATCCAACTCACCACACTCCGGGCAGATGGGTACCGCGTTATCCACCACCTGCAAAGGCCGGCTCATTTTGCCTGCAATGCTTCGATCTGTTCCACCAGCCCAAGCCCGATAGCCCTGGCCTCATCGCGTTCGGCGGTAACCGCCGCGAGTTCATCGCGGGCCGCGTTCCGTTCCACCCGATGAGCTGCGCATTCTCTACGCAACTGAGCGATATAGATAATCGTCTCGGGGTCTAGCTCATTTAGATCAACTGCCATTTTTACCTCCCATGGCACCATCACGGCACCATAAATAGCCCTAGAATCAATCCAGGGGGATTTTCCCAACCTTTTGGATAGGGCATACCGCAGAGCGGATAAAGTCGCTCTACGCTTGAATTAGCGGGCTAAGCCGCGCTAAGAGTTTTCTGCATTACCTGAACCAACGCGTAAGCCTCATTCCGCCGCTGACGAAACCGACGCTGACGCTCGCGGGCACAGGCCAGACACGCTCCATTGCGACGGGCGATCGCGTCGTGCCGTGTGCATCGTGGATTAGCCATGATTTTCCTTTATGTGATGCGCCGCTGACGCATCGGATTGAACTGTGGACGCCGCTGACGCCCGCGTTACTAACGACATGGTGGGTTAAAAAAAGTTGACCTGCGGCGGGAGTCTAGGACCGCCACAGGCCAACACGGCAGAGTCAAGTCGATAGAACCTCTGCCACTCTCGACACCGCCGGAGTTCGCCAAAACTGCGGTGCTGAAATCTATGAGGGTATGAGCGCGTAGCCCTTTACCCCTCCCATGGTATATGGGTTCGACTTTTCACAAAAAGTTGAAAAACACCCTCTACTGTGACCGAAGTCACCAGTCGGGGATAACCCTATAGGCTTACCCCTCCCATGGTATATACGTGAGTATTTTTACATTTACCCCCAAAACCACCCTCTATTGTGACCAGCTTCACACGACGGTCACCAATCGTCCTCGGCGTCCCAGTTACCCTCGTTAGGGCGTTGACCACCGGGCCTATACCCACCAGTTACCAACGCATCACACGCGCCGAACGGCCCAACCCACCTGCCGGTGTCCGGGCAGTAGTAGGTGCTACCGAAATCCCCGTCACACAACCGTTGGTCATAGCAATACGCCGGAATTGGATCGGCGGCAGCGGGAGGCGCCAGCGCACCACCGGCCAATACCGCCGCAACAAGTAGCACTCGCATCATCACACCAGCGTCGCACCGGCCACCGACACTCACGCGCGATCCCCGGCGAGCTGGAAGACGTAGTGCTCGGAATACCCGTCAACCATCGTCGGGTCGTCAACCTCGTCGTAACCGGTCTCGATCCACGGGCGGCTGCCTAGCCAATCAGTTATTAGCCGAAACTCGGGATCACCGTCGCAGCTGTCAGCCGTCCGGTAGAGGCTGCCGAACGCGGTGCCATCGTCGGCGGTGAACTCGGTGGCGGTGAATCGACCAGGGGCGTCAACAACAACCGTCCCGGCCCCAAAGGCAACCGCCAGTGGATCGCGCCCAACCACGTCGGGGTGAGGGCTAGCGACGAACTGGCACCCGCACGAGCGCACATGCATCGGAACCCCACCCGACACCCGGCGACCACAGCGCGGGTCTGCTGTATCCGGCATAACCAAAATGCCACCGGCATGGTGCATCCAGCTTAGAAAAGTCTCGTAACTCACGCCAGCCATCAGCGCTGCTACCTCGATGGATACCTCGTTGCTCACGTAGCGGACCTCCCTCGATTGTGTCACGTATAACATGATCCCTGATACGTCTCTATCATCCACGACGTTGTTGTGGCGCCGGTCACCGCGTTGATAATTCCTGGTGGCGCATGCCAGCTCAGCAGTCGCACAGCGGATGACGAATCCAGTGGCGGGTCAGGATAGATCCGCTCGCCAGATCCACTTCCAGGGTGGCGTCCAGCGTCGGTGGGGCCGGGCCGGCCGGATTGCCGCGCACCGCCGCCACCACCTGGTCGACCTGGCTCAGCGCCAGCGCCGCTGTGGCCAGCACCGTCGCCCGGTCGGCGGGCGTCACGGTGTGGCGCAGCTGGGCGGCTACCGCGGGCCACGCGCCGTCCCGGTCCCGCCGGTGCAGGTCTGCGCAGCCCAAGCAGCTGGTGACACCCGGCAGCACCAGCGGGCCGACCACTCCGGTTCCGTCGCGCACCCGTACCGGCAGGTGGGCCACCCGCTCGGCGTGCAATTCGCGCACCAGCCGTGGGTCGGGGACCAGATAGTCGGCCAGCACCACCAGATCGGTCCCCGCCGTGCTGACCGCGGCGTGCGACTGACTGCTGCGCCGGACGACCGCGCTCGTGCACCGCAGCGATTCGACCAGCAGATCTGACAGGGGACCCCGGCCGTGCACCCGCAGCGACACGGTGCGGCACCGGCGGCGCGCCCCACCGCCGCGGACCGCCACCCGCGCGGTGACCAGCGCGGTCAGTAGGCCGTCCAGCTCCTCGGCGTCCACGGTGCCGTACGCCGCGGCCTGGTGACGCAGCGCGGCAGCGGTGACCGGGAGCTGCATCGCGCGCAACAGGGCGGCCAGCGCGGACGCGGTCAGCCCGCGAGGTGGGCGCACCAGCACACCCCGGCGCGGATCCCACCCGACTTGCACCGTCCCGTCGGGACGCAGCAGCACCGGCAGCGCCGGGTCCAGGGTGTAGGTATCGGTGGACACGGTCTGACCCTGGCATGGCCGCCGCCGACGCCCCGCCGGTTATCCACAGTGCGACCGGGGCGCTCGGCGTCGTGCGGTCAGCTGTCGTCGTCGGGCTTGTTGGCCTCGCGCTGGAATTCGGCGATCGCCTGGTCGATGGCCGAATCGATGTCGCTGGAACCGCCGATGATCCGGTCGATGAACGCCGCCGGATTGTCCAGATCGGCGGCCTCGGGCAGCAGATCGGGATGCTGCCAGACCTTGTCGCGGGCGTCCGGCCCGACCGCGGCCGTCAGCCGCTCCCACAGCGCGGCGGCCTCGCGCAGCTTGCGTGGCCGTAGTTCCAGACCGACCAGGGTGGCGAAGGTCTGCTCGGCGGGTCCACCGGTGGCCCGACGCCGGCGAAGCATCTCCGAGAGCGCCGCGGTGCCCGGAATCCGGTCGCCGAGTGCCGCATCGACCACCGTCTGCACCCAACCCTCGATGAGCGCCAGCAGGGTCTCCAGGCGCTCCAGCGCGGCCAGCTGCTCGGGGGTCGACTGGGGCTCGAACACGCCCTGGTTGAGCAGTTCGTTCATCGCGGCCGGATCGGTCATCGCCGACGGATCGAAGCCCTGGGCCAGTTCCTCGATACCCCGGATATCGATCTTCATTCCGCGGGCGTAGGCCTCGACGGCGCTGAGCAATTGGTGCGACAGCCACGGCACGTGGGAAAACAGCCGATGGTGGGCGGCCTCGCGGGCGGCCAGGAAGGTGACGACCTCACTGCGCGGCTGTTCCAGGCCGCCGGCCAGTTCCTCGATCGCCCCGGGAAGCAGGGCGGCCACGCCGCTCGGCCCCAGCGGCAGTCCGATGTCGGTGGAGGTCAGCACCTCCCCGGACAACCGTCCCAGCGCCTGACCCAACTGGGAGCCGAACGCCAACCCGCCCATCTGCGACATCACCGACAGCAGCGGGCCGGCCATGCTCTTGGCCTCCTCCGGCAGCGCCGAAGCCCACACCGACGAAACCTGTTCGGCCATCGGGTCGCACAGCCGCTGCCAGGTGGCGATGGTGTTCTCGACCCAGTCCACCGGCGTCCAGGCGGCCCCGCGGGTGGTGCCGGCCGGTAACGGGGTGGCACCGTCGAGCCATGTTTCGGCCAGGCGCACCGCATCGCCGATGGCCGTCGCGGTGGATGCGCTGACCGGGGACACCGCGCCGATCGATTTGATCGCGACCTGACGCGCCAGGTCGTAGTTCACCGGTCCCGCCGGGCGGCCGTCGGCGCTCACCCGGCCGGCGCCGCTGAACATCTGTCCGAGCTGGGTGAAAACCTGGCCCAGATCGGCCATATTGAAGCCGGCGCCCATGCCGAACGGGTCGGTGGGCCCAGAGCCTCGCTCGCGGTCGGGGTCGTCCCCGGATGAGAAACCGAAGGGCAGATCAGCCATAGACACAACCGTACCCACCGGCACCGTCCGGCGGTACGACACGCCGCCCGCAGCGATCGGGCCGTCCGCGCCGGCGCCGGGGCCGTTTACCATACCCGGGGTGAACAGGCGGATTCTGACGCTGTTGGCGGCTGTGCTGCCGGTAGTCATGTTCGGCGTACTGCTGACGGCGGTGACCGTGCCGTTCGTGTCGCTGGGGCCGGGGCCCACCTTCGACACGCTCGGCGCCATCGACGGCAAGCAGGTGGTGGCCATCGAGGGGACCACCACCCACCCGACGACCGGTCACCTGAACATGACCACGGTCTCGCAGCGCGACGGGCTGACCCTGGGGGAGGCGCTGGCCCTGTGGCTATCCGGGCGGGAGCAACTCATGCCTCGTGACCTGGTCTATCCGCCCGGCAAGTCCCGCGAGGAAGTCGACGAAAGCAACACCGCCGACTTCCGGGCCTCCGAGCAGAGCGCCGAATACGCCGCCCTGGGCTACCTCCGGTATCCGTCGGCGGTCACCCTCGCCGACGTCCACGATCCGGGACCGTCCGCGGGGGCCCTGCAGCGCGGCGACGCCGTGGACGCGGTCAACGGCAAACCGGTCTACACCGTGGAGCAGTTCACCGCGCGGCTGGCCGACACCAAACCGGGCGAGACGGTGGCCATCGACTACCGGCGCAAGAACGCCGCACCCGGCACCGCGCGGATTACGCTCGGAGAGAACAAGGACCGGCCCAACGGCTTTTTGGGTGTCTCGGTCCTCGACGCGCCTTGGGCGCCGTTCAGCATCGACTTCAACCTCGCCAACATCGGCGGGCCCTCGGCGGGGCTGATGTTCTCGCTGGCCGTGGTGGACAAGCTGACCACCGGCACCCTGGCCGGATCGAACTTCGTCGCCGGCACCGGGGTCATCAAATCCAACGGTCAGGTGGAGTCGATCGGCGGGATCGCCCACAAGATGACGGCCGCCCGCGAGGCCGGCGCGACGATGTTTTTGGTCCCGGCCGACAACTGCTACGAGGCGCGGGCCGACAACAAGGGCCTGCAGCTGATCAAGGTCGACAGCCTCGCCCAGGCGGTGGGTGCACTGCGCACCGTCACCGAGGGAGGTCAGCCGCCCTCTTGCTGATCCCGGAGTTGGCTACAGTGGGGCCGTCAGGGACAACTGAGCTAGGGAGCGTGGCACGTGGCAATGCGGCCCACCGCAAGGATGCCGAAATTGACCGCGCGCAGCCGGATCATGGTCGGCAGCGCGTTCGTCGTGATCGCGCTGCTGTTGGTGGGGCCGCGGCTGATCGACGGCTATGTCGACTGGCTGTGGTTCGGCGAGTTGGGCTACCGCTCGGTGTTCGTCACGACCCTGCTGACCCGGCTGATCACGTTCGTCGTGGTGACGTTGCTGGTCGGCGGGATCGTCTTCGCCGCGATGGCCACGGCCTTCCGGGCCCGGCCGGTCTTTGTTCCCAGCAACGGTGTCAACGACCCGGTGGCCCGCTACCGGACCACGGTGCTCTCGCGGCTGCGGCTGTTCGGGTTCGGGATTCCGGCCGCGATCGGTGTGCTGGCCGGGATCGTGGCGCAGAGCTACTGGGTGCGCATCCAGCTGTTCCTGCGGGGCGGTGACTTCGGGATCACCGATCCGCAGTTCGGCAAGGACATGGGCTTCTACGCCTTCGACCTACCGTTCTACCGGCTGGTGGTGGGGCTGGCGCTGGCGACGCTGTGCCTGGCCACCATCGCGAATCTGGCGACGCACTACATCTTCGGCGGCATCCGGCTGTCCGAGCGCGCCGGTGCTCTGAGCCGTCCGGCGCGCATCCAGGTGGTCAGCCTGATCGGCACCCTGGTGCTGCTCAAGGCCGCCGCCTATTGGCTGGATCGCTACGAGCTGCTCAGCCACACCCGCACGGGCAAGCCTTTCACCGGGGCCGGCTACACCGACATCAACGCGGTGCTGCCCGCCAAGATGATCCTGCTGGCGATCGCGCTGATCTGCGCGGTCGCGGTGTTCTCCGCGATCGTGCTGCGCGACCTGCAGATCCCGGCGATCGGTCTGGTGCTGCTGCTGCTGTCGTCGGTCGTGGTCGGCGCGGGCTGGCCGCTGATCGTCGAACAGTTCAGCGTCAAGCCCAACGCGGCGCAGAAGGAAAGCGAATACATCTCCCGCTCCATCGCCGCGACCCGGCAGGCCTACGGGCTGACCGAGGATGTGGTGACCTACCGGGACTACCGCGGCGACGCGCGAGCGACGGCGGCGCAGGTGGGCGCCGACGCGGCCACCACGTCCAACATTCGGCTGCTGGACCCGACCATCGTCAGCCCCGCATTCACCCAGTTTCAGCAGGGCAAGAACTTCTACTTCTTCCCCGACCAGCTGACCATCGACCGGTATCGCGACGGTGACGGCCAGCTGCGCGACTACGTGGTGGCCGCCCGCGAGCTCAACCCGGGCCGGCTGATCGACAACCAGCGCGACTGGATCAACCGGCACACCGTGTACACCCACGGCAACGGCTTCATCGCCTCGCCGGCCAACACCGTGCGCGGGATCGCCAACGACCCCAACCAAAACGGTGGATACCCGGAGTTCCTGGTCAACGTTGTCGGCGCGAACGGCGGGGTGGTCTCCAACGGTCCGGCCCGGCTCGAGCAGCCGCGCATCTACTACGGCCCGGTGATCGCCGACGCCGTCTCCGACTATGCGATCGTGGGGCGCAACGGTCCCGACCGCGAGTACGACTACGAAACCAACACCGAGACGAAGAACTACACCTACACCGGCACCGGCGGGGTACCGATCGGAAACTGGCTGGGCCGCAGCGTGTTCGCCGCAAAGTTCGCCGAACGCAACTTCCTGTTCTCCTCGGTGATCGGCGCCGACAGCAAGATCTTGTTCAACCGTGACCCGGCGGAACGGGTGCAGGCGGTGGCGCCGTGGCTGACCACGGACTCCACGGTGTATCCCGCGATCGTCAACAAGCGGATGGTGTGGATCATCGATGGCTACACCACGCTGGACAACTACCCCTACTCCGAGCTCACGTCGTTGTCCTCGGCGACCATGGACTCCAAAGACGTCGAGTTCAATCGTCTGTTGCCCGACCGGCGGGTGTCCTACATCCGAAACTCGGTGAAGGCCACCGTCGATGCCTACGACGGAACCGTCAGCCTGTACGCCCAGGACGAGAAGGATCCGGTGCTGCAGGCCTGGATGAAGGTCTTCCCGGGAACGGTCAAGCCCAAGGCGGACATCTCGCCTGAGCTCGCCGAGCATCTGCGCTACCCCGAGGACCTGTTCAAGGTGCAGCGCATGCTGCTGGCGAAATACCACGTCAACGATCCGGTGACCTTCTTCTCCACGTCGGACTTCTGGGATGTTCCGCTGGACCCCAACCCGACGGCCAGCAGTTTCCAGCCCCCGTACTACATCGTCGCGAAAAACCTTGTGAAGGAAGACGGTTCGGCTTCCTACCAGTTGACCAGCGCGATGAACCGGTTCAAGCGCGACTACTTGGCCGCCTACATCAGCGCCAGCTCGGATCCCGACACCTACGGCAAGATCACCGTTCTCACCATTCCCGGGCAGGTCAACGGTCCCAAGCTGGCCAACAACGCGATCACCACCGACACCACGGTCAGCCAGGACCTGGGTGTGATCGGGCGTGACAACCAGAACCGCATCCGATGGGGCAATCTGCTGACCCTGCCGGTCGCGCAGGGTGGCCTGCTCTATGTCGAACCGGTCTATGCCTCGCCGGGCACCAGCGACGCCGCGTCGTCGTACCCACGCCTGATCCGGGTGGCGATGATGTACAACGACAAGATCGGTTACGGGCCAACGGTCTCCGACGCGCTCACCGGGCTGTTCGGGCCCGGCGCCAGCGCGGCGGCCACCGACATCGCACCGACCGAAAGCGGCGGTGCCGCGCAGGGCACGGCACCGGCACCTCCGGCGCCTGCCGCGGCGGTGCCGACGCCGTCGTCCGCCGAGGCCGGCTTGTCCCCGGCCAAAGCCGCTGCGCTGCGTGAGATCGACGCAGCCATCGCGGCGGTGCGCGACACCCAGCGCCGCGGAGACTTCGCGGGCTACGGCGCGGCGCTGCAGCGCCTCGACGACGCCATGGCCAAGTTCAACAACGCCAAGTAGAAGCAGCGGCACTCAGCCGAGGTCCGCGCCCAGGGGTGTGCTGGCGCCGCGCGCAGCGGCGGCGCCCAGCGCGGCGCGTGCCCGGGCGTTCCAGTGGTGCCGGGGCGTCATCGGGGACAGCCGGCTCAACTTGACGAACTGCCGCAACGACCACCGGTCCGCGGCAGTCACGTTGACGCCGGTCAGTTCTCGGGCGCGGGGATGCTGCAGGGCACGGATCGCCGGCTGGGGGACCGCGCGGATCCACCAATCGGTGGGCGCGAAGATCTGCTCGCGGAACTGCTCGAAGTGTGCCCCGGCCACCAGGTTCGCCGAGCAGTAGTCCTCGAAGTAGTCGACGAATTCCAGCCAGGTCGCCGGCAGCGGCCGCGTCGAAATGCCGTATCGGCGATACCAGTCACAGCACTGCCGATAGAGCTGCTCGTGTTCCCCGGCGTCGAGGGGACGGATGAAGGTGTTGACCATGAAGACCAGCGACTCGACGTACGCGGCGTGCTGAAAATGAAACAGGTCGGGATTCAGCGCGTGGTACTTGCGTCCCAGATCGTCGACGCCCTTGACATGTTCGTGGGCAAAGCGCATCTGGGGTCGTAGGTCGAGGTCGGAGTACGCGTAGTTGACCGCCTGGGTGAAGGTGCGCTTCTTGTGCAGCCAGATGCGCTGGGGCGTCAAGGCGTGCTCGCTGATGCCGGCGGCGATGCCGGGATGCAGCAGCAGCAGGCACACCGCCCGCGGGAGTACGAACAGGTAGCGCCGGTCGGCCACGAAGTGCCACAGCATGCTGTCGGGCCCCAAGGTGTCCTCATGGTTGGCCATTCGGACAGCCTCCGTCGTCGCCGAGTGCAGTTGCGTTGTGGGTCACTGTAGACGCACGCTCGCGATCACCAGGACTGGCCGCCACGGCCCGCGGCGCGGGTCAGCGACCCGACAACCCGACGATGCAGCCGGCTGATGTTGGCGACGAGTCCGCTTCCACGGTGGCTCCGGAATGCAGCATGGCATAGCGGAGTTGGGACGAGAGGGACGACGCCACGGTGCCGGGGCCAGGCGATTTGGCCCCTGGCCACTCGTTCGGTAGTGTCGTAGATACCAACGCGGGGTGGAGCAGCTCGGTAGCTCGCTGGGCTCATAACCCAGAGGTCGCAGGTTCGAATCCTGTCCCCGCTACTAGGTAGAACGGCCCTCGGAGATTTCTCCGGGGGCCGTTTTCATGGGGTTTGCGAACGGATTTGTGAACGTCAGGATTCCTGGCAGGCGACCGTCTGCTGTCACTTCGGCGCTATTGCGCCGACAGGCTCCCACGTTCCGACGAACAAGAATCCGAACTTGTCGATCGACCAAGCCGCGGGCCCACTCCGGTCCGCGGCTTTCTCGCGTCCGGGTAGTCGGCGCCCCGACGGCGGTCGGGGCCGAGACGACAAAAAGGCTGCCGCAGCTTTCGCTGCGACAGCCTCTTGAAGTCTGTGCGGTCGGTCAGATGACCGAAACGCCTACAGCCTGCGGACCCTTCGCACCCTGCTCGACCTCGAACTGAACCCGAGCCGACTCTTCGAGGCTGCGGAATCCGCCACCGCTGATCTCGGAGTAGTGAACGAAGACGTCGGGCGCTCCGCCATCAGGAGCGATGAAGCCGAAGCCCTTTTCGCCGTTGAACCATTTCACAGTACCCTGTGCCATTTACTTTGCTTCTTTCATTGTTCATGCCCATCAAGCGATGATGTGCGTCACTGACAGTAGCACGGCTTGCTGAGGCGACCCTGGGAATCCGCAAGCGGAGCGGCAATGCGGCAGGAACGTGCACACCGCCGCCGGCTCAACCAGCCCACACGTCCTCGACGTAGCGGTCGGACTCCACCAAGCCGATAAGCCACTGGCGAGCTTGGCTCTCGTCGCGGCCGGCGCGCGCACGGTAGATGTCGATAAAGGCCTGCCGCACCGCCGGCGCCATCTTGGCGCCGTCACCACATACGTAGACGTGTGCGTGCTTCGCCGGGTCGCCGAGCAGTGCCCAAACCTCGTCGGCGTCCGCGGCGATCCGGTCCTGTACGTAGCGCACGCCGTCCTGCGGCGCACGGGAGAAGGCGGGGCGCATCCGGACTACCCCCGCCGCTTCGGCGGCCTCGAACTGCTCGCGGAAGATGTAGTCCACGTTCGGATTTCGGACGCCAAAGAAACACAGGGCCGGAGAGTAGGGCGCCCCTTCCTGTTTGGCCGCCAAGCGATCGCCGAGGAAGCCGCGGAACGGGGCAACACCCGTACCCGCGCTGACCAGGATCACATTCTTCGCGGGGTCGGCACCGGCACGGAACGCCTGGCGGGCCGGATCGACCCGCGCCCGAATCTGTGCACCCGGAGCGACGGCGGCCAGATGATTGGACGCCACGCCCCGAAACAGTCCGTGGAACAGCTCTGAGCCGGACCGGGCCGGCGCATCGAGCACGCTGACTACGAGCCCGACCAGGCCCGGTGTCAGGCGCGAGGACGACGCGATGGAGTAGTGGCGCGGCGTCATCGGCTCCAGCAGCTCGAGTAGCTCAGCGCCGGTCAGTGCGCACGCTGGGAACTCCACCAGGCATTCGAATGGACTGAGGGGGCAGGGATCGGCCGAGGCGGCGAGCTGCTCGAGGCGCTCGCGCTCCGGCGGGCACGCATTGGCCGCTGCCAGCCGCCGTAATTGGCTTGAAGTAACCGGCTTTCGCAACTCAACGAAGTGGGTCAGTAACTCGCGTGCGCTCACCTCCCGGTCGAGTGCGATCAGCCGCCGCGAGGCGCGTCGAGGATTGATCGACAGCCGCCGCTCGCCTTCGATCCCAAGAAGCTCCAACACCGTGGCGACCAGATCCGGGGGATTGTCCGCGAGGACCGTCAGGTGATCACCCGTCTGGTACTCGACTCCCTCGGGAAGAGCAACGCGGACAAAATTTTTGGCTCCCCCGGGCACCGCGTCGTCGCCCACCAGTGCGGTGTTGTCCAGGACGGTCATCGGTGTCACCCCGAACCGGGCGTCGATCGCCGCAGTGACTGGGCCGATGATGGCATGCATGTCGTAGAGCGGCTCGTCGGCGTCGGCGTCGGTGACCGGCGTCGCGTCCGGATCGCCGAAGTGCTCGTACAGCGCCTCGCGCAACGCCGCGGAGAATTCTTCGACCGTCCCGGTGAGATCCCCTGAGGTGTCGGCGCAGGTCAGCGGGATCAGCGGCTGGGCGCCCAGTTCGGTCAGGCGTTGGTCGATGTGCTTGGGTACCGCCTGGTAGGTGTCGGCCCAGTTGCGATCCCCGACCCCGAGTACCGCGAAATATGGAGCGCCGTCGAGTCCGGCGTCCGCTCCGAGCAGCCAGGCGAGGAAGGCTCGTGCGTCGTCGGTCGGCTGACCGTTGTACGACGCGGCGACGATGACGACCGCATCGGTCTGCGGCAGGGCTCCGGCGAAGTCGTCCAGCGGAGCGACGGTGACCAGGCAGCCAAGGTCGGTGGCCTCTTCGGCAAGCTGCTTGGCCAGTGCGCGGCAGGTTCCGAGGTTCGAGCCATGCAGCACGGCTAACGTGGTGCCAGTTTTGACGGCGGAGCTGACCCCCAAATTCCGCTCTGGCGTCGGGGCTGGCGGGGCGGCAGGGCTGCGGCGGTCCTGTGGTGTTCGCCGTATCAGGTCGAGAAGGAAACCCATCGGGCGCCGGCTGCGTTCGCTGTCGAACTGCAGCACATAGTGTTGCGAATCGATCAGGCGATACCGGTGGACCAACCGGGCGATCGTCATGGTGGCCTCGTGCAGGGCGAACTGACGGCCGATACAGGATCGCGCTCCGGTGCCGAAGGGTTTGAACACGGCGCCGGGCTGCTCGGCGGATCGGGCGGGGTCGAACCTGTCCGGATCGAAGAGTTCTACGTTGTCACCCCATGCGGGCTGACGATGCAGGGCGCCCGTGAGCACCGTGACGGCCTCGCCTCGTCTGATCGGGTACCTCTCGCCGATGACTGTGTCCGCCAAGGCGGTTCGGTCGAAGCTGAGTACGGGCGGGGACAAGCGCAGCGTTTCGTTGATCACCTGCCGCAGGTACCCGAGCTTTCCGATGTCGTCGTAGCTCGGAAGGTAGTCGGCGTCCACGCCGAACACGGCATCGACTTCGGCCGCGACACGCGACAGCACTGCCGGATGATGCAGCAGGTTGTAGAGCGCGGTGGGCATCAATTCCGAGGTGGTCAACTGTCCGGCGATGAGAAACGTCATGATCTGGTTGCGGATGTTGTCCGTAGTCAGCAGTGGCGCGCCGTCGGGGTCGCGCCCAAGCATGACGTAGAGCAGATCGTCGAGTTCGGGTGAGGCGGTCGCTTGGTGTTGATCGATCAGCTCGTCAAAGCTGCGATGCAGATACTCCAGTTCTTGGTCGAGGTCGGCGGTGCCCTCGGTCGCTGCGAGCTTTCCCAAGGCCGCGGTGAAATGCTGCGGGATGGGGGCAAGGCCCTCGTGGCTGAACGAGTCGAAGCGCGCACCGAAGCCGGCAAGGGCGACGGTGTCCATCGCGAGCTTCTGCAGGTCGGTCGACGCGTCCGCCGGCCGATGCCCGAGGCAGCCATCCCAACGCTCGATCAGCTGGGTGCCGATGTCGAGCATGGCGCCGTGGTAGTTGCGCAGCCCGGCATAGCTGAAACCCGGCATCAGGACATCGTGGGCCTTCTGCCAGTTCGGTTCACCGTGGTACGCGGTGAACAGACCGTCACCGGCGAGCTGGCGGACCCGCTCCAACGGCCGCATGGGGTTCTTGGCGAACCGGCTCTCGTCGCAGAGCTCGTCGACCAGCTCCGGTGAGCACGCGTACAGCTTTCGCACACCGCTGTAGTCGGCGTAGAACAGCGGCCCGTGGAGCTCCCCGAGGATGTCGATGGGCAGTGCATAGGGTCGACCGACGACGGCAGAAGGGGGCGGCAGCGGTCCCTCAGCGGAGGGAACGGTGTCCAGTTCCGGTGGCAGCGACGCGGTGAAGTCGGCCATATCGGGCAGCATAAGCCGCTGCAGCGCTGTCAGTCGCTTATCGGTGGGCACACGTCAGGGTGCGGTGCGTTGACGGAGGTGTGAGCTGCAAGACCAGTGCTAGCAGCAGTGCGGCGTTGATGACGGCGCGGCGGCCGGCAGGCTGCAGAAGCAGGAGGAGCGGATGTCGTCGTCAGCCCAGGCCAGGGCGACGTCGCGTTGCGGTCTGATGGCGCGGGCCTGGTCGTGTCTGCCCAGCAGCTCATAGCATCGGTGCAGTCCCACCAGTGCCCACACGTTGTTGGGATGCCGGTTGGAGCGGATCACGTCGTCGTTGAGGCCCAGATCGGCTTCGTAGGCGCGGGTCGCTTCTTCGACGTGTCCCTGCTCGAGCAGGAGCGCGCCCAGCGCGTGGCGGCTGGGCATCATCCATCCCCACGGCTCGTCGTAGGGCAACAGATCTTCCAGGCGCACCGCCTCGCGCAGGTGGCTGAAGGCGGCATCGAATTCGCCCCGATGGTAGGCGATCTCGCCGGCCAACAGTTCGCGGGCGACGCCGAGTATGTCGACGCAGCGCACATTGTGCAGATGCCGGCTCTCGGGAACCGTGGCCGCGGTGTGTTCGAAGAGGCGCTGTGCTGCCGCCGCGTCATCGTGTTGTTTGAGTGCGGCGTGGGCTACGCCCTTGCCGTAGTAGTTCATGGCCGCGGTCATGCAGAACAGTGCCGGATTGTCGGGCAGCGGTGCGGCGATCAGATCGTGCCAGCGGCCGAAGCGGACGAGGGCATGGGTGCCGATGGATTTGTAGCCTTCGAGCCAGTCCGCCATCGGCGGGCTTTCGATCTCCACCAGTTCGTCGGGGATGGTGTCGTGCATGTCGCGCACCGCGTCCATGGCGGGACCGAACCGGCCGAGAAACATCGCGCCGTACAGCTTGAAGTGGTAGTTGTGCACGCGGTAGTTCGAGTAGAAGTTCTGCGCGCCCGCGTATCGCCAGTACTTGACGTCTCTCTCGATACCGGTGTCGTTCCAGTCGACGACGTCCTGGTAGTGCCCGCACAGGATGTCGATGTGGGTGGGCATGTGCGCCAGATGTCCCGAATCGGGTACCAGGCGGCGCAATTCGTCGGCAACGCGCAGGGCTGCTTCGGGCGTGGCGGACATCTCCATGAGGTGGATGTACAGGTGCCACAGACCCGGATGGGCAGCCTCACCCCGCGTGCGGCGCTGGGTGATGGCGGTTTCCAGCACCTCTCGGCACTCCAGGGTGTGTGACCCTGCGGTGGGCTCACCGGTTCGCAGATCCCACATGTTCCACGGGTTGAGGTTCATCAGCGCTTCCGCGAAGAATGTTGCGATGTCGGGGTCGTCGCCGAATCGCGTATAGACCTGCCGCATCGCGTGCGCGTACTGCTCATTCCACCCCTGCAGATCCCCCGAGGGACGCTGCGCCTGATAGCGGAACTGAAGGGCTTCGATCAGTGCCCGGTCAGCGGGTGACGCATCCGCGGCATGGGACAGCGCCTTGGCGCTCGCCTGCCGTGCGAGCGCGAGAGCCTCCAGGGTCTCGCGTTCGTCGAACAGCTCCCAGGGCTTGTTGTAGTTGGGTCCGGCCGCATACGCCACGCCCCACCACGCCATGGCGCAGCCGGGGTCGTGGCGCAGCGCCTCGTGGAAGCACGCAGTGGCCTCTTCGTGGTTGAAGCCGAATATCCAGTTCAGGCCCCGGTCGAACCAGAGTTGACTCTCGGCAGCGGACGAAGTGGTGGCCCGACTGTAGCTACCGAGGTCGAAACCGTAGCTGCTCAACGTGTCTGCTCCTTGTTCATGGCTCATCGCAAGGTCTGTGCCCATCCCAGCCGAAGAACTCGGCCTGACAACGCCACTGCGAAGAAGCACAAGGCGCATTCCACCAAATGAAGGTCAGTCACGTCACCATGGGGGACCGTGAGCGCTCAGGACGGCAGCAGGACGGGATCGTCCGTGGTGGACAGCTCCTGCCAGGCGACGAGCACGGCTTCGAGTTGTTCGGGGGAGTGCCGTCCGAGTCCGCACTCGGTGGACAGCCCGAACCGGGGCAGGAATTCGGCAGCGATGGCCGCCCGTCGCCGAGCACCGGCGGCGCCGTCGTCGGCGTTGAGCAGGCCGAGATAGAACTCCGTTTCGGGTTCCAGGGCCAGCCCTGCAAGCGGCTGCCAGTGGGCACGTTTGGTCCATGTGGCCACTGTGGCGGCCTGAATCGCGTTGATAGGGCGTGAGATGTGACGAGCCAGGCCGTTGGACAACGCGACGATCGCGGACGTATCACGCGGCAGGATGTGTCGGCCGCCGCGCGCGGCGGCCTCTTCGGTCGGCGGCTCGCCCATAAATGGTGAGGCGCCGAACTTCGAGTCCCCGTAGCACAGGTGAAACGTCAGGTCGACGTCGTCAGCGACCCAGCCCGCGAGCCGCGCGGTGGCCGCGAAGATTGCTTCGTGGTCCGGGTAGGGATTGGGGAACCATCCTTCGATGGTGGCCAGTTCGGTGGGCAGGTCCCACTGGATGGCCAGGTCGGCGGGTGGGATCGCATCCTGGATGGCATTGACGCTGCGCCGCAGTGCAGATTCGTATGCCAGGGCCACTTCGACCTGTGATTCGAAGTGGACGAACGAGTTCACTGCGTTGAACGGGGTGGCGATCGACACCAGGAACCTGCTGTCGGGCGCCAGGACACCGGAGTCGCGGGCGGTGCGAAAGTCTCGGTATGACGCAAGCGCCGACGAGTGGTAGTCGACGTGGCCGAAGGAGACCGCCGTTGCCGGCCGAACTCTGGCGCGGTTGTCGGAGACGTCCAGGGTCGCGTTGGACAGGAAGTGGGCCGAAAGGTTGAGCACCCAATTCGCGCGGTCGCCGGGCTCGCCGTCGGGGACACGGCGCACGCCGGGCTGCAGGCGTTGGCCGACGAGGTGGAACGCGGCCTGGGTCGTGGGGACGTTGATACTGCCGGTGAGGTAGAAGCTGGCCACCAGCGCTCCGTCGGATTGTGGTGTCACAGGAGCAGTCCGAGCCGAGGCGGAAGAGTTCCGTCGAGGGTGTGTCGTCCCAGGTGGACGTATTTCCATCGCGCGGGGTCGTGCAGGGTGTGCACACGCAGGTTGCGCCAGTGCCGGTCGAGCGCGAATTTGGCATCGGTGGCTGAGGCTCCGGCGAGTTCGAAGATTCCGCCGGCGATCTCGACGGAGTACTCCTGAGCGAGCGCCTTTGCGGCGGCCACCTGAAGAGAGGCGGCCGCCGCTGCCGGGCGAGTCAGCACCGGTGCCGCTAGCGCGTCGTCGACCAGGCGCGCGCCGTGGGCCAACAAAGCTTCCAGGGCGTAGAGCTTGGCTGTCAGCTCGCCGAATCGGCGGACGACGTGTGATTCGTCGGCGGCGCGCTCGACCTGCGCCTCGAACCAGGGCCTGCTGCGCGATGCGACGAACCGTGCACCGTCTTCGAGGGCGGCGCGAGCGGCGCCGACATCGATGGCCGTGTGCAGCGCCTGATCGAAGGCCCCCAACACCGATGGGTCCGCCGCTATGGGGTCGGGGTCGGGTCCTTCGTCGATGACGAGGTCATCGGCGACATGCACGTTGTCCAGAACGACTTCCCCGCTGGCTGTTCCGCGCTGTCCGAAGGCTGACCACTTATCCAGGTTCAAGGTGACACCCGGGTCGTCGGGGCGAACGAAGACGGTCGCGCCGTGGTCGGTTCCACCGATACGTGCGGCCACTGCGATCCACGTCGCGCCGAGTGATCCAGTGGCGTAGAACTTGGTGCCCTCGAGCACCCAACCACCGTCGGAATGGCGGGTCACGGTGGTGGTGCGTTCCACGCTGGTGCGGGTGCCGCGTTCGACGCTGGCGTTGCCGAGTTGGGCGCCGTTGAGGACGTCTCGGTAGATCCTCGGGGCGGGTTCACGCGACGCGAGGCCGCCAAGAGCGGCGGTCAGAACGTAGTGCGACAGCAATAACTGGCCGACTGAGGAGTCGGCTTGCGCGAGGACGCGCAGCACCTCAACGGCGGTGGAGCGGGGCAGGTCCGGCCCGCCGAAGCTCGCGGGTACCAGAATGCCCAGCAGGCCTGAGTTGCTGATCTGCGTCAGCGCGTCGGTCGGCAGGGTGCCGTCGATCTCACGCTGGACGGCTCCGGCGGCAACGGAGGCCGCGATGGTGGCCGCGGTGTCCAAAACGTCCTCAACCGACCGCAGAACGGGTACGGCGGTGTCGCTGATGGGCATCGCTGATGACTCCTGATGGTGTAGTTCGAGCGTTGTGGCTTGGAGGAGAAACTTAGGAAAGCGGGGCGGAGTTGAACAGCTGGTTCAAGCGACGCTGGAAGCGTGTGCAGCAACACTGCACACGGCGTTTTCCGCGGTTGCCGCCCCGGCAGCGGCGATGAACCCGATCACGGCTGCCAGAACACTGGCCGGCGCCGGGGGAGCGGTGGTGGCGACGGCGACCGTGCGCACGGGGCGATGTCCGGCCACCCTTCGCACGGCGACGTCGGGGCGCGACCCCAACGCGGCCAGCGACGGTACCAGGGATACGCCGAGCCCAGCAGCGACGAGGCCTTGCACGGTTGCGTACTCTTCCGCGCGGTAACTGACCGTCGGCTCGAATCCGGCACGCTGGCAAGCGTTTCGGAAAACCCGGGTGTCGGGACACTGGCCCGTCTGGGTGCTCACCACCCAGTTGTCGCTGGCGAGGTCTGCCAGCGTTACCTCGGCCCGTCCCGCGAGGCGGTGCCCGAGTGGCAGAACGACGAAGAACTCGTCGTTGTAGACCCCCATGGTGCTGATCCCGGGAAACTCCGGTCGGGCGCCGGGGACTTCGGTGACCATTGCGGCGTCGGCGTCTCCGCTGCGCAGTAGTTCGACTCCGTCGTCGGGGTCTACGGCGACCAACTCCACGCCAACGCCGGGCAGCGCGCGGCGCACCTGGGCGATCGCGGGCGGAAGGATTACCGCGGCGGCGCTGGCGAACGACGCGATGCGCACCACGCCGGGTCTCGCGGCGGTGATCGACGCGAGGTCGCGTTCGGCGGCGGCAACCGCACCCATGATCGCCGGAACATGTTCGAGCAGCTTGCGCCCTGCCGGAGTAAGGCGCGCACCCGACGGGCCGCGCACCAACAGGGCGCAGCACAGATCGCGTTCCAGAGCGGTGACCTGCTGCGACACCGCCGAAGTGGTGTAATTCAGCGCGACGGCTGCCGCGCTCAACGATCCGGCACGTGCGATTTCCTGCAGCACCACCAGCCTGCGCACGTCGAACATCCCGGGAAGACTAGGGCAGGAGTCTCGTCATCGACAGGTTTGCGATCACGGCGACGCCAATGCTCAGTAGCTCGAAGCGCCGGAGATCGGCGGCGTGATTCCGTGATGAAGTGCGGCGACGTCGGGATGCGCTCGGGTGCGGGACTTCCAGGCATTCTCGCCGTAGGTGTTGAAGATGGGATTGTCCGGATCGGCCTCGACACCACGGGCCAGTCTGGCCAGTTCCGGCGGCAAGGTGATCACGGGGATCGTGGCGTCCAGCGCAGGGTTGAGGAAGTACGGGATGGACACGCGGTCGGTGCCGGGCTTCGGTGACAGCACCCGGTGCTGGGTGGCCCGCAGATAGCCACCGGTGGCGACCTCGAGAAGCTCGCCGATGTTGACGATGAAGGCACCCGGGACGGGCGGCACGTTGACCCACTCACCGGTGGTCAGCTCCACCTGCAATCCGTCGGATTCGGGCTCTACCAGCAGCAGCGTCAGCACCCCCGAATCTTTGTGTGCACCGACTCCCTGTTCGCCGTCGGCACGGCCGGGGTAGCGCACGACCTTGATCAGGGTCGCCGGCAGAACGAACGCGGCGTCGAACAGGTCGTCGGTTGCCCCCAGCGACACCGCCCACTGTCTGAGCAGCCGCAGGCCGACCGCCGACAGCAAGCGGTCCCAGCGCTCGAAGGCCTCCCGGAAGCCGGCGGGCTGATCGGGCCACAGGTTGGGGCCCTGCAAGTGCCAGTAGCCCTGCGCCTCGGGCAGTACGGGTCGCTCTGGACCGATGTCGATCTGCTCGCGCCAGTCGACCAGGCCGTTCGTCAGCTCACCGCCCAGCCGTGAGTAGCCGCGGAACTGCGGACTTTTCAACTGACTGATTCGGTTCTTCTCGGTTACCGGCAGGGCGAAGAACGTCCTGGCCAGGGCCAGGAGGGCCGTGATCTGAGCGGCTGGGACACCGTGTCCGGTCAAGTAGAAGAAACCGAACGTGTGTGCCGCCTCCCGCAACGCAACGCGGAAACGCTCCGGGTCGGTGTCAGCGTCAGACAGGTCGAGCACGGGCAACATGTCATCGACACTGCACCATCGCGAACGTCACGCCAAACCGCGTCAACGAGTCCTTCACAGGTGTGAAGAACTGCCACACAGCCTCGGCATCGATGACGTAGCAGCGGTCGCCGCCTATCGTGAACAGACCAATCGATGAGCTGTCGACGTGTCTGCGGGGTGGGGATCTTCGATGCCGGATGAGCCGCAGATGCCGGCGCCCGGCGGTGCGCCGCATGCGCCCTTGCCGCGCCGGCTGGGTGTCTTCGACGCCGTGTTGATCGGACTGGGCTCCATGGTCGGTGCGGGAATCTTCGTGGCGATGGCTCCGGCCGCGCGGGCGGCGGGCGGGGCGCTGCTGCTGGGATTGGCCATCGCGGCGGTGATCGCCTACTGCAATGCGACCTCGTCGGCACGGCTGGCGGCGCTGTACCCGGCCTCCGGTGGCACCTACGTGTACGGCCGGGAGCGGCTGGGCCCCTTCTGGGGATACCTGGCCGGGTGGGGTTTCGTGGTCGGGAAGACGGCCTCGTGTGCGGCGATGGCGTTGACGGTAGGGGTTTACGCGTGGCCGGCGCATCCGCACGCGGTGGCCGTGGGCGCAGTGGTGGCGCTGACGGCGGTGAACATGGCGGGGGTGCAGAAGTCGGCGTGGCTGACCCGGGCGATTGTGGCGGTGGTGCTGGCCGTACTGGCCGCGGTGATCGTGACCGCGTTCGCCGGCGGTCCCGCGCCGCTCCCGGTGACACCGGTGCCCTCGGCGCCGCTGGGTGCGGTGTTGCAGGCGGCGGGACTGCTGTTCTTCGCGTTCGCCGGCTATGCGCGCATCGCCACGCTGGGTGAGGAGGTTCGCGATCCGGCCCGCACCATTCCCCGGGCTATCCCGATCGCTCTGGGGGTCGCCCTGGTCTTCTACGCGCTGATAGCGATAGCGGCATTGAATGTTCTTGGCCCGCAGCGCCTTGCGGAATCACCGGCGCCGCTGACACAGATTGTCGTCGACGCCGGGGCGTCGTGGCTGTCTCCGGCGGTACGTGTGGCGGCTGTGGTGGCGGCGACGGGATCGCTGCTGGCGCTGATCTTGGGGGTCTCGCGCACGACGCTGGCGATGGCACGGGACCGATATCTGCCCGAAGCGCTGGCTGCGGTTCATTCCCGGTTCGGGGTGCCGCACCGAGCCGAGCTGGCGGTGGGAGTAGTGGTCGCAGTCCTGGCCGCCACCACCGATATCCGCGGCGCGATCGGGTTCTCGTCGTTCGCGGTGCTGGTCTATTACGCGGTGGCGAACGCTTCCGCCTTGACATTGTCGGCCCGCGAAGGCCGCCCGCCGCGGCTGATTCCGCTCGTCGGGCTGGCGGGGTGCGTCACCGTGGCGTTCGCCATGCCGCGGACCTCGGTACTGGCCGGGCTGGCGGTCTTCGCACTCGGGGTCGCCGTCTACGGGGTGCACCGGTACGCCGCCGCGTCGGGGCAGCGCTGAAGCGTCACACCACAAACGGGGCAATCAATGTCATCGCTCCCAACACGGTGAAGCCGATGAAAAATGCCACCAGGGTGAATCCCATGACCTGGCGGACATGCAGCTTGGCGATCGCCAGCAACGGCAGCAGCCAGAACGGCTGGATCATGTTCGTCACGCCCTCGCCGACAGCGACGGCCATGGAGACCAGGCCCAGATAACCGGGGGAGTGCTGGCCGATCGCCAGCGCGGAGTCGACGGCGATCGGCCCCTGCACCGCCCAATGGCCGCCGCCGGACGGCACGAACAGGCTGATGATCACCGACCCGACGAACGTGAGAAACGGCAACGTGTACTCAGTCGCGCCGTTCACCAGGGTCTGTGCCAGCAGGGTCTGCAGTGGCTTGGTGCCCTCGGCGCCCTGATAGGCCAACAGCCCGACCAGACCGCCGTACAGCGGATATTGCAGCAGCAGGGGCCCGGAGACCTTCGCCGCACCGGTGAACGCCCGGATGAACCGGATCGGAGTGCGGTGCAGCAGCGCGCTGGTGACGGTGAACAGCATGATCATCGAGGAGACATTGAGCACAAAGCCGCTGGCGGCGAAATACGTGATGCCCGCGGCGAAGAGCACGACGTTGAGCACCCACAGGTTTTCCAGCCATTCGGCGAACGTCCGGTTGCCCGGACTGTCGACGGCGTCCTGGTCGTCGAACACCGCGGGATCGGGAGCAAGGCTTTCGGAGGGCTCCATGCGCCACAGCGCGACCGCGAGCACGGCCAACACCACGATCGCCGACAGCCAGCTGTACGGCTGGAAGATGGTCTGGCTCAACGGCACGGTGAATCCGGCGATCTTGTGGATCACGTTGATGGGGCTGCCGGGATCGGTGTTGGCCAGCGCGATCGATGAGGACAGGCCTTGCGTCCAGACGATGAACCCGGTGAACGCCGCGGCGACCAGGTAGCCGAAATGCGAATCGGGGAAGCGGCGTGCGACCTGGCGGGCGATCAGCGCGCCGGAGACCAGGCCCAGACCCCAGTTCAGCAGGGACAGAACGGCGCTGACGGCAAAGCAGAGCAAGGCCGCCTGGGTTTGGGTGCGTGGCTTTTCCGCGATGGCCGCGATGGCCCGCTTCAGCGCGGGCGCTTCGGCCAACGTGTAACCCGTCACCAGGATCAGCACCATCTGGAAGGCGAACGTGAAGATGTTGTCCGGTCCCCACACGCCCGCGTACCAGGCCTGCAGCATGCCGCTGCCCGAGGCGCCATCGACCAGCGTTGCGACCAGTCCCGCGACGATGAGCGTAAGTATCACCGCGAACAGATACGGGTCGGGCATCAGGCGCTCCACATAGCGGACACTGAGCCCGGTGAGCGACTGCATGACGCTGTGCCGCCGTCCCGGTGCGGTCATCGCGCCAACCTCTCGTCTGAACTGCGCGCGCAGCGGTCCTGCGGCGCGTTGTGCCACGATAGATGCCGCAATGGCTCGGGCCGGTGTTTCAGCGCATCGTGGCGTGCAGGGCGTCGGTCATCGCGCCGATCGCGGCCTCGCGCTCCAGCGGCCAGCCGTCGACTAACCACAGATGCATGAACGAATCGACCATGGTGTACATCATGGCGATGGCCAGCCGCAGTTTGGCCTCGGTCGCGCCGGGCATGACGCCGGCCTCGGTCCACTCGACGACGTTGGCCTCCATCGTCTCTCGGTGCGCGGCGGCGAATTCCGGGTCGGCCGCCCTCGCCTGATGCAGGGCCATGTAGAGCTGCGGCGTCCGGGTGTAGAAGTCGACCAGCTTCTCGAAGAACGCCCTGATCGACGGCCGGCCGGACGCACCCCCGCGCGGGGCGTCCTGCTGGGCCCAGACGGTCATCGCGGTGCTGCGCAGCTCGCGCAGCACCGCGGCTTTGGAGTCGAAATGGAGATAGAAGGTTGCCCGGCCGATGCCGGCCCGGCGCACGATGTCGTCGATGGTGACCGCGACGTAGCCGCGCTCGGCGAAGCCCTCCAGCGCCGCGGCCATGATGTGGTCGCGGGTCATCATGCGCTGCCGGTCGCGCATCGTCAATCTCGCAGCGGCCGGGTCGGTTCCGGCAGCCGATGCCGGTCCGGTCATTGCAGGATCACCCCGTCGAGCCGGCCGGTGCAGCGCCAGGCGTGCAACATTGCGAAGAAGTCGACGGGCTTGCCGCCGAAGTTGGTCGAGAGCATGCCGTGCGGATTCTCCCGATCGCCCTCGGAGCTCAGGTAGCTCGGCGTGCACTCGGCGTAGAAGGCCTTGGGCTTCTCCGACGCTTCCTCCATTGCGGCCAGCCACTGGTCCTCGGCGGCCTTGGTGGCCTCGATGGTGCGTGCGCCCCGCTGCACGAATGTCGTGACCAGGTAGGCGAAGTGGCGGGCGCGTTCTTCGGCGGTGTGGGTGTAGTTGGGCGAGACACCGGACTGGGTGTAGCCGAGGAAGAAGCAATTGGGAAAGCCGTGGGCCTGCAGACCGTGCAGGGTCCGCATGCCCTTCGCCCAGGCGTCGCTGAGCCGCACGTCGTTGCGGCCGATGATCTCGAAACCCAGCCGCCGGGTGAATTCGGTGCCCACCTCGAAGCCGGTCGCGAAGACCAGCGCGTCGACCTCGTGCTCGGCCCCGTCGACCACGACCGCGGTCTCGGTGAAGCGCTCGACGCCGCGCCCGTCGGTGTCGACCAGCCTGACGTTGTCCCGGTTGAAGGCGTCGAGGTACTGGTCGTGGTAGCCGGGGCGCTTGCAGTTCAGCCGATACCAGGGTTTGAGCGCCTCGGCGGTCTTGCGGTCGCGCACGGTTTGGTCGATCCGCGCGCGCAACCGCTCCATCGCGAGGTAGTCGGCGTGGAACAGAAAGTCGGCGATCTCGGTGGCCGTCATCTCTCGGCCCAGTCGCTGGGTCTCGCGCGCTACGGCGGCCTCGCTCAGTTCGAGTGCCTTGTGTGTCCAGCCGTCATCGGTGAGGTCGAGCTCCATCTCCACTCCGCAGGTGACGCGGGTGAAGTTCTCCATGCGTTCGCGTTGCCAGCCCGGTTTGAGGCCGGCCGCCCAGTGGGGGTCGGTGGGGCGGTTGCCGCGCACCGAAACCGTGCTCGGGGTGCGCTGGAAGACGTAGAGCTGCTGCGCCCACTCGGCGAGGTGTGGGATGCACTGCAGTCCCGTCGACCCGGTGCCGATGACGCCGACCCGTTTGTCGGTGAGCTTGGTCAGCCCGCCGGATTCGTCGCCGCCGGTGTAGCCGAAGTCCCACCGGCTGGTGTGGAAGGTGTGGCCGCGGAACTCGTTGATGCCCGGGATGCCCGGAAGCTTCGGCCGGGTCAGCGAACCGGGCGATACGGCGACCAGGGTGGCGGTGCAGGTGTCGCCGCGATCGGTGGTGATCTGCCATCGCTTGGCGGCATCGTCCCAGTGCAGGCCGGTGACGGTGGTGCCCAGCAGTGCGTTGTCGTACAGGCGATAGTGCCGGGCGATGTTCTGCAGGTGCTCGCGGATCTCCGGGCCGTGCGCGTAGCGCTCGGTGGGGACGTAGTTCAGCTCTTCGAGCAGTGGCAGATAGATATAGGACTCGACGTCGCACTGCACGCCGGGGTAGCGGTTCCAGTACCAGGTGCCGCCGACGTCGCCGGCGGTGTCGATCAACCGGATGTCGTCGAAGCCCGACTCCCGCAGTCGCGCGGCCGCGACCAGGCTGCCCAGGCCGGCGCCGATGATCGCCACCTGGACGTGGTCGTGTACCGGGGCCCGCTCGGCGCGCTCGGTCCACGGGTCGTCGGCGTAGTGGGAGAAATCCGCGGTGACCTCGATGAACTGGTTCACGGCTTCGGGTCGCAGCCGCTTGTCGCGTTCGAGCGCGTACTTGGCGCGGACCCATTCGGGATCGTAGTGCGCCGGCTGGGGTCCCAGGCCATCGGCCGTCGAGGCCATCGTGTCGCGCTCCTCCCGCCGCATGGGGCTTAGCTGGACATTGTGTCTAGTGAATGGACTGTCTGACATCTTGGCAGACGAACCGTCTGAAGTGTGCGAATCCGGCTTTCGGCGCCCCGCTGCCCCCCGTACAGTCGTCGCCGGGGAGGTCACCATGCCGTTCGAAGCGCACCTGGACCGGGGCAAAATCGCCGTCCTGCTCGCCATTGCCGTCGCGTTCGTCCTGGCCGGAGTGTGGCTGGTCGGGGGATTCGGTCCGGTCGGCCCCATCCGCGGCTGGTCGCCGGAGGCGCTGGGCATCTTCGGCTGGTGCGCGATCGTGTTCTTCGGTCTCGGCGTGGCGGTGCTCGCCGGCCGGCTGGTTCAGTCGGGCGTGGAGGTCCGCATCGACGCCGACGGTGTCTACCGGCGGCGCGGCGGCAACCGGGTGATTCCCTGGAGCGCGATCGAGCGGGTCAGGACCGTGGACGCCGGCCGGGTGCAGCTGGCCTACCTCTACCTCAACGACGCTGCCGCGGTCGGCGGCCGCAGCAGACCGGGGGCAGCGTCATTCGGTGACGTGACGCTTTCGCTGCAGGGCACCGACAAGACGGTGGGCGAGATGCGGGCCGCGTTCGACCACTTCGCGCCCGGCCGGCGTGAGGACGCCAGGGGCAACTAGTCGCGCATGCGCAGCACGACTTTGCCGGCCGCGGTGCGATTCTCCAGTGCGGCCAACGCCTCAGCTGCTTGATCGAGCCCGAACACGTGCGGCTTCGGCGGCGCCACCTGGCCGGATGCCAGCAGCGGCTTCAGGGTCTCCCACTGCCGCTCCAGCTCGCCCGGATGCGACGTCACCCATGCACCCCAGCCGACCCCGACCACGTCGATGTTGTTGAGAAGGAGCCGGTTGACCTTGACCGTCGGGATGTCGCCGCCGGTGAAACCCACCACCAGCAATCGGCCGGCGGGAGCCAGGGACCGCAGCGAGTCGGTGACCCGGTCGCCGCCGACCGGGTCGAGCACCAGGTCCACGCCGCGCCCTCTGGTCAACTCGGCGACCGCCTCGCGGAACCCGTCGGCGAGCACGGTGTCGGTGGCCCCGGCAGCGCGGGCAGCCTCGGCTTTGGCCTCGGTGGACACGACGGCGATCACCCGCGCGGCGCCGAGCGGTCCGGCCAGCCGCAGCGCGGAGGTGCCGATTCCGCCGGCGGCGCCGTGCACCAGCACGGTGCTCCCCTCGGTCAGATGACCGCGCGTGGTCAGCGCGAACAGCACCGTCAGGTCGTTGAACAGCAGTCCGGCGCCGGCCTCCAACGACACCGAGTCGGGCAGCGCGAACACCTGCGCGGCCGGCACCGCGATCACCTGCGCCATTCCGCCGTTGAGCATGGTCAGCACCGCCACCCGGTCGCCGGGACGCACATGTGCGCCGGCCGGGGCGCTGCGCACCACACCGGCGGCCTCGCCACCGGGCACGAACGGCAGCTCCGGCTTGTGCTGATAGAGCCCGCGGGACTGCAACACGTCGGGAAACGCCACCCCGGCCGCGTGCACGTCGATGACGACCAGGTCATCACCGACCGGTTCCTCCAGCTCGACCACCTGCGCCGCAGCCGGCCCGTCGAGTTGGGAAATCTGTACCGCGCGCATGGGCGAGCCCTCCGTCTGTAGTGCCTCCCCGAAAACCTAGTCCACTCAGGCGTATGCTCGCGATGCGGCAGTGTTGCCGCATTACCGATGAGGTGTGGCGATGAGTGCTCAACGGTCCAGCCGGCGGCGGAATGCTGGCACGTTCCCGGCGGAGTTGCCGCCGGCCCGCACCATGGAGGTCCGGGCAGCCGACGGAACCCGCCTGCACACCCAGGTCTTCGGTCCGCCGGACGGCTACCCGATTGTGCTCGCGCACGGCATCACCTGCGCCATCCGCGTGTGGGGCCACCAGATCGCCGACCTGAGCACCGACCACCGGGTGATCGCCTACGACCACCGTGGTCACGGACGCAGCGGGGTACCCCGGCGTGGCGGATACAGCCTGACCCACCTGGCATCGGATCTGGACTCGGTGCTCGAGGCCACCCTGGCGCCGGGGGAGCGGGCCGTCATCGCCGGCCATTCGATGGGCGGCATCGCGATCAACGCCTGGTCGGACAGGTTCCGCCACCGCGTGCAGGAGCGGGCCGATGCCGTCGCGCTGATCAATACGACCTCCGGCAATCTGCTGGCCGAGGTGGACCTGTTCCGGGTGCCGCCGCCGGTGCAACGGGTGCGCGTGGAAACCGCGCGCCGCGCGCTGCTGACGTTCGGCAACGTCCCGATCGCCGGGCCGGCGCATGTGGCGGTTCGCAGATTTGTGCGCATGCTCGCCGTCGGCGGTGAGGCCGACCCCTGGGTCAACGCGCTGATCTGCGACCTGTTCGCCAAGACTCCGGCGGCCGGCCGCGGCCACTGGGTGCGGGTGCTGGCCGATTCGCTCGGTCAGGGGTCTTTCATCAACCTCGACGGGCTGACCGTGCCGACGCTGGTCATCGGCAGCACCCGCGACAAGTTGTTGCCGCTGCGGGTGTCGCACCGGATCGCCGACGCCGTGCCCAACCTCGCCCGGTTCATCGAACTCAGTGGGGGACACTGCTCGATCCTCGAGCACCCCGCCGTGGTGAACCGAGAACTGCGTGCCCTGGCCGACATGGCCACCGGGGCGGCGGGCGACGTGGCCGTCGGCGCCGAGTTCCGCTCGTAGAGTCCCCGGAATTGCATTGAAGGTTCTGGCTGCCCTCAGCGGGCTGACCGGTGTGGTCGCTCAGGCCCGCGAGCTTCGCGATGCCGGCGTCGACGGGGTGTTCACCTTCGAGGGCCCGCATGACGTGTTCGCCCCATTGACGCTGGCTGCCGGCGTGGGCGGCCTGGACCTGATGACCAACGTCGCGATCGCGTTCCCGCGTAACCCGATCCATTTGGCGCATCAGGCCAATGACCACCAGCTGCTCAGCGGCGGGCGCTTCATTCTCGGTTTGGGCACGCAGGTGCGCACCCAGATCGAGAAGCGATTCGGCGCCGCGTTCGACCGGCCGGTGGACCGCATGGTGGAGCTCGTCTCGGCGCTGCGGGCGATCTTCGAGTCCTGGAACACCGGTGTCCGCTTGGATTTTCGGGGCGACTATTACCGGCATACGTTGATGACCCCGACATTCTCGCCGGGGCCGAACCCCTATGGCGCACCGCCGATCTTCATCGGCGCGCTGGGTCCGCTGCTGACCCGAGCTGCCGCTGAGCATGCAGACGGACTGCTGGTGATGCCGTTCTCCACCAAGCGATTTCTGCACCAGAACACCCTGCCCGCGGTGCGTGCTGGGCTCGACCGCGCCGGGCGCCGTGCCGAGGACTTCACCGTGGTTCCGGAGATCATCGTGGCCACCGGCGCCACCGAGGCGCAACGGCAGGCCGCCGAGGCCGCCACCCGGACACTGCTCGGATTCTATGCTTCGACTCCGGCCTACGCCCCGGTGCTGGCCGCCCACGGCTGGCAGGACCTGCAACCTGAACTCAACGCACTGTCCAAGCAGGGCAGGTGGGCGCAGATGGGTGCGCTGATCAACGACGAAATCCTGCACACCATTGCCGCCTGCGGCACGCCGGCGCAGGTGGCGGCGCGTATCCGTGACCGGGTCGACGGAGTCGCCGACACGGTCTGCGTCTACCAGGCGGCACCGATCGCGCCGGCGCTGATCGGTGAGATCGTCGCCAACCTGCGTTGACGGCGGCTATACCCTAGGGCGCCATCGTGACCCAGTCGGGGAACCCGCTCGGGTCGTGGCGGCCCAACACGCCGTGTTCGTAGAGGCCCCAGCCCTCGACCGGGGCGGCGTCGCCGTCGCGGCACACCGCACGCCCCACATGGTCGATCATTCCGAAGCTGGCCCGCCCCAGGATGGCTGGATCGGTCATGTCATAGGTCAGGCGCTCGGTGAACTTCTCGCCCTTCCACTCGCCATGCAGCCAGTCGATGTCGCCGCCGTAACCGCCGCCGACGTGAATGGGGACCGGCAGTTTGGATTCCACCTCGAACACCACCGGCGTGCCATCCGGGCGCGTGGCTTCGATGGTGGCGCCGGTGGCGATCCGGGTGCCCGATCGGTAGCGGGTCGAAATCCGGGGCCAGCCAAGCTGTTCGACGCGGCCGTCGCGCCAGATCCGGCTGCAGTCGTTGAGCGAGCGGAACCCGTCGGGTTCCTCTTGGACGATCATCACCACCGCGAAGTCCTCGAATGCCATGGGTACGTAGAGCCACCACATGCCGTCGAACGGCGGGTCGGCCGGTCGTCCCGCGGGCTCGCGTTCACCGACCGGGCGGATGCCCCAGGAGCGGTCACGCGAACCGATCCAGACGGCGGGGTCCACGGCGATCTCCTCGCCGTCGATCGCGATGCGCCCACTCCAGGTGCCCAGTTGGGCGAAACGCTGCGCGTCCAGGGTCACCCTGGTGCCGGTCCGCAGGATGTGGCGCTGCTCCTGTACCGGGTCGAACAGACCCTCCCACACCAGATCGAGGGCAATGCCGTCGGTTTCATCCATGACCACCCGCAGTGAGCGCAGGGGATCGGTGACCTCGATGCGGTAGGCGCCGACGCGCTGATTGAGCCGGTCGGAGTCGATTCCGTCGGACAGGTGTACCGCGGTCTGGGTATCGCCCCGGCGCACCAGCACAAAGGCGTCTTTGACGCCGAGGTTGGGATAGTAGCCGCATCCGGTGATCACGAAGATCTCGCCGGTGCGGTCGTGGGCGTTGAGGTAGCAACGGTCGTAGAAGTTGCGGTCCGAGGAGCCCGGCCAGGCGATCGGCTGCGGCAGTTGATGGACCGGGTATTCGTCGAGTGGCCCCAGCATCAGCTCTGTACTCCCATCAACTTTCTGAGCAGTCCGGCGTGGTAGAACAGCGACTCGGGGTTCTCCGGCTTCTCCATCTCCCCGAAATGCACACGGCGGGCGCCGGTGCGCATGAAGACGATCCCCCACATCACGCCGGCGTAGACGTAGAACCAGTGCAGGTCGCCGAGTTCGACGCCGGTCAGGTCCCGGTAGGTGGCCCGAACATCGTCTTCGCGCAGCACCTGCGGAAGCCCGGGCAACCCCGCCAGGCCAGCGAGTTCTTCAAAGACCAAGTGCGCGAAGATGAGCCACGAGACATCCAGCTCGCGTGGCCCCAGCGTCACCATTTCCCAGTCCAACACCGCAACCGGGTGGAAATCACGGTAAAGCACATTGCCGATGCGGGAGTCGCCCCAGCACAGCACGGTCTCGCCGGCTGCGGCGTCGGCCGGCCAGTTCTGCTCCAGCCAGGCCATGGCCCGGTCCAGCAGCGGCGAGCGACCCATGTCGGGTACCGCGAACTCGTACCATTGCCGCACCTTCTCGAAGTGGCGCCGCAGCGCAGTGTCTCCGTCGGTGTGCTCGTCGAGGAAGGAGAAGGTCTGTGCCGCATCGCCGATGGCGTGCAGCTTGGCCAGCACCTCGACGGTGCGGTCTTGCAGGCTGCGCTGCTGTTCGGCTGTCGCGTCGGCGAACCAGTTGCTGCCGAACGTGTAGGGCATGACGTCGGGTGGCACGTCGCCGTCCACTCGATCCATCAGGAAGAAAGGCCGGTCCAGCACGTCGCCGGTCGGTTCGAGCCAGCGGACTTTCGGCACCGGGACATCGGTGAGTTCGCCCACCCGCCGCATCACCTCGAATTGGTGATCGAGGCGGTAGGCCGGAAACACCGGAACGTCTTCGGGTGCCGGTGCCACCCGCATCACCCAGCGCTGTTGCTCCGCACCGTCATCGGCCGGCCAGTGCGCGGCGAGCATGATGGTCTCCGAGGACATGCCGTTGGTGTCCACGCCGCTTTCCACACTGATCTCCGGCGTGATCTCGCCGGGCAACTGCGTGGCAAGCCAGCGAGACATTACCGTGGGCAGGGTGGTGACGTCGCGGCTGGAACGTTGGAGTCGGCCAACGTCCTTTTCCACTTCTACAGTCGGTTGGTCGACCACGGCGGTATCCTCCGTCAGGGTAATTACGATACGACAGGTAGCGGTATGAAAGCAGAACCTTCAGCCCTTGACAAGGCACCCGGCGCCGGACGGCCTCGCGACCCCCGCATTGACGCTGCCATATTGCAGGCCGCGGCGGAGCTGGTTGTCGAAGTCGGCTATGCCAATCTGAGTCTGGCGGCTGTGGCGGAGCGAGCGGGGACCACCAAGACCGCGCTTTACCGCCGGTGGCCCAGCAAAGCCGAATTGGTGCACGAAGCCGTCTTCTCGGTTCCGCCGAGCGCGGTAATCGCCGTACCCGGGAACGCGTTCGGCATTCTGCAGGCGATGATGGCCGGGGCGCGTGACGCATTCACCGATCCGGCGGTGCGGGCCGCCCTGCCCGGCTTGTTCGCCGACATGTCGACCAACGCCGAGTTGACCGCGCGGGTGCTGTCGCGATTCCAGGGCCTGTTCGAGGTGACCCGCCACTGGGTGGCCGAGTCGGTGAGCCGCGGCGATCTGCGCGCAGGCGTGGACGCCGGTCGGCTGGTCGAGATCATCGGCGGCGCAGCCCTGTTCAGCATGATGCTGCGCCCGCAGGACGCCCTCGACGACGACTGGGTACACCAGACGGCGGACATCATCGCCCTTGGTGTGCTCACCTAAGGCCATGTCCGCACCGAACGAACCGCTGCCATTCCCGGCGGACTGGGCCTCGATGCTGGTGCTGGTTCCGCATCCCGACGACCCCGAATACGGCATCGCGGCAGCGGTGGCGAAGTGGACCGCCGCCGGCAAGCGTGTCCGCTACGCACTGGCATCCAGGGGCGAGCGGGGTATCGCCGGGATGGATCCGCAGCAGGCGGGCCCACTGCGGGAGGCCGAGCAACGGCGGGCCGCGGCGATCGTGGGCGTGGACCCGGTCGCCGGCGTCGAGTTCTGGGACTTCCCGGACAGCAACATCGTCAACAAGCCGGCCCTGCGGGCCAAGATCGCCTCGGTGATCGCGCACGATCGCCCCGACGTGGTGGTCGCGGTCTACGGAGCCCCCGAGTTCGCACCGGGGATGCCCAACCAGCGCGACCACATCGAATTCGCTGCCGCGGTCACCGACGCCTGGGACGCCATGGCGTCCACGCCTCGTTGGCTTTTCCAGGGCGGGCCGGGACCCAGTCACGTCGAGGACGTGGATGCCTACCTCGACACCGCGGTGGAGTCGCTGGCCGCCCACGAGGTCTACCTGTCGGTGCTCGACCCCGCCACGGCGGTACCCGAGCAGGCACGCAAGGTAGTCGATATGACGACCTCGGCGCTGCCCGGCCGCCGGGTGGCCGGTTTCCGTCTCATCCGGAGCGCCGAGGCATGACCGGAACCACCCCGGTGCTGCGCATCGGAGTGCTCGGGGCGGCCCGGATCGCCCCGGATGCACTGGTCAAACCGGCCGCCGCCAACCCGGAAGTGGTGGTCAGCGCCGTGGCAGCGCGCGACGTCACTCGCGCCCGTGCCTTCGCGGGCAAACACCGCATCGAGCGGGTCCACGACAGCTACGACGCGCTGATCGCCGACCCGGCCGTCGATGCCGTGTACATCCCGTTGCCCAACCACCTGCACGGCAGGTGGACCCGCGCCGCGCTGGATGCCGGCAAGCACGTGCTGTGCGAGAAACCGCTCACCGCCAACGCCGATGAAGCCCGTGCGATCGCCGCGGCCGCCGCGCGCACCGACCTGGTGGTGATGGAGGCGTTCCACTACCGCTATCACCCGATGACACTTCGCATCGAGGAGATAATCGCCTCGGGTGAATTGGGCAAGCTCCAGCGGGTCGACGCCGCGCTCAGCTTTCCCCTGCCGCGATTCTCCGACATCCGTTACCACTACCCGCTGGCCGGCGGAGCGTTGATGGACGCCGGCTGCTACGCGGTCCACATGGCCCGTACGTTCGGCGGAGGGACCCCCGACGTCGTGCAGGCGCAGGCGAAACTGCGTGATCAGTTCGTGGACCGGGCGATGACGGCGCGGCTGCGATTTCCGGGCGGGCACACCGGGACGATCCGTTGCTCGCTGTGGTCGGCGAATCTGTTGCAGATCAGTGCCCGCGTGATCGGCGAACACGGCGAGCTGCGCGCCATCAACCCATTGATGCCCCAGTACTTTCACCGATTGGGCGTTCGCTCCCGGCGGGGCAGGCGGGTGGAGCGGTTCAGCCATCGGGCTTCCTATGCCTACCAGCTCGACGCGTTCGCCGCCGCCGTGCTGCGCGGTGCCCCGGTTCGGACCACCCCGCAGGACGCGATCGAGAACATGGCCGTCATCGACGCGATCTACCGGGCCGCGGGTCTGCCGCCGCGCGAACCGGCCTGAGCGCTGCGGCGGTGATCGCTCAGGCGCTGTGGCCCGGTTCCAGGTCCCCGACGTCGGCAAGCGACAACAAGTCGTCGGTGCGCTGGTCGGCTTCCGCGGCGACCGGCTCCAACAGGTAGCCGAGATGGTCGCCGAGGTCGATGCGGCGCAGGGTCTTGCCGACGAACCAGCCCGGTGCCGCATCGAGGATGGGCATGCCCTCCGGACCGCGGTGCCAGGCGCAGTGCTCGAATTTGTTGATGTCGTCCCCGGTCTGGCTGCCGAACAGCCGGGCCAGCTCCTTGTCCTGGCGGGCCAGCACGTGGACGGCCAAGTGCTCGGATGCGGCCGCCACGGCGAAGGTGTGATTGCGTTTGGAAATTCCCACCAGGAATCTCGCCGGATCGATGCTGGTCTGGGTGGCGAAGCCCACCAGGCAGCCCGAGGTCTCGTCGTGTGCCCGGGTGGTGACTACGAACATGGTGTAGTCCAGCATGCTGACCAGCTGCTGAAATGACTCGTCGCCCATATCCGGGGGTGTACCCGCCCGGGGCGACGGGCATACCCCGCTTACTGCGCGAATTGCGTTGCCGCGTCCACCAGGTCCAGCAGCGGTTGCGGGAACACTCCCAGCAACACCGTCACCGCTGCGCACAGGGCGATCGCCGCCTTGCTCCACACGCTGGGCAGAACCAGGTTCGGCGGATCGGCAGGGGAGTCGGTGAAGAACATCAACACGATCACCCGGACGTAGAAGTAGGCGGCCACACCGCTGGCGACCACGCCCACCACCACCAGCGGTGCGGCACCGCCTTCGGCGGCGGCCTTGAAGACCGCGAACTTACTGATGAAGCCACTGGTGAGCGGAATGCCGGCGAAGGCCAGCAGGAACATCGAAAACAGCAAGCCCACCACCGGATAGCGCCGGCCCAGCCCGGCCCACCGGGCCATGTCGAGTTCCTCTTCACCGCCGGAGCCGCGGATCAGATTCACCACGGCGAAGGCGCCCACGGTGGAGAAGCTGTAGGCGACCAAGTAGAACAGCGTCGCCGAGATGCCGGCCGGGATCGCCGACAAGACGCCGGTCAGCACGAAACCCGCGTGCGCGATCGAGGAATAGGCGAGCATCCTCTTGACCTCGGTCTGGGTGATCGCCGCGATGGTGGCGACCACCATGGTCACGATTGCGATCAGCCACAGCAGGGGACGCCACTGGTCGTGCAGCGCCGGCAGCGCGACGTAGAGGATGCGCAGCATCGCCCCGAAGGCGGCGACTTTGGTGGCGGCCGCCATGAATCCGGTGACCGGTGTCGGCGCCCCGACATAGACATCGGGCACCCATGAATGGAAGGGCACGGCGCCGACCTTGAAGAACAGGCCGACCAGGATCAGGCCGGCACCGATCAGCGCCAGCGGGTCGCCGCTGTGGGCGAACAGCCGCTCGCCGATCTCTGTCAGGGTCAGTGTCCCGGTGGCGCCGTACAGCAAAGCGGCGCCGAACAGGAACAGCGCCGAGGAGAACGCGCCCAGCAAGAAATACTTCAGGGCTGCTTCCTGGGAGAGCAGGCGGCGGTAGCGGGCCAGACCGCACAGCAGATACAGCGGCAGGGAGAGCACTTCCAGTGCCACGAACATGGTGACCAGATCGTTGGCGGCGGGGAACACCATCATGCCGCCGATCGCCAGCACGGTCAGCGGGAACACCTCGGTCTGGGTCACCCCGGCCCGGGCGGCGTCGAGTTCGGCGACGCTGTCGGGTACCGCCGACGCCTGGGGCGTGAACGAGTCCATGCCCGCGCGTGGCGGTGCCGTCGGCGCGGCCGCGGCTCCCGGACCTTCGGCAACGCCGGTGCCGATGTTGCGCTCCGCCATGAACACCACGGCCATGATCCCCACCAGTGCGATGGTGGCCTGCAGCACCAGCACCGGCCGGTCCACCGCCATCGAGCCCAGCACCGCGACACGGCCGTCGGCCGGCAGCTCGCGGCCCACTTCGACGATTGCGGCGAACGCGGCGGCCAGGCCGCCGACGGCGAGCAGCACTTGGGTCGCATAGCGCGCCCGACGCGCGACGAACGCTTCGACGGCCACACCGGCCACCGCGGTGCCGAAAACGATCAGCAGCGGTAACACGAGGCCGTATTCGACAGATGGGATTGGCATGCCCGCCATGGTCAGTGCGCCCCCTCAGCGGTCAGCGGTGCCGGGTCGGTCTGGCCGATCGTGGTCAAGGTGTGCTCGACGCCCGGATTGATGATGTCCAGCGCCGGTTTGGGATAGAAGCCGAGGAACAGCAACAGCGCGATCAACGGTGTGACGACCAGCAACTCGCGCGGGACCAGATCGTGGATGCGTTCATTGCCGTGCGCGACGGGCCCGGTCATCACCCGCTGGTACAGCCACAGCATGTAGATCGACGACAACACCAACGCCGTGGAGCCGACCGCCGCCGCCACCCAATACCGGTTGAACGTGCCGATGAGAACCAGGAATTCACTGATGAACGGGGCCAGGCCCGGCAGCGAGAGGGTGGCCATCGCGGCGACCATGAAGGTGCCGGCCATCACCGGGGCCACCTTCTGCACGCCACCGTAGTCGGCGATCGCCCGAGTGCCGCCGCGCCGGGCGATCAGGAATCCGGCGATCAAGAACAAGGCCGCCGTGGACAATCCGTGGTTGAGCATGTACAGCGTCGAACCGCTCTGTCCCTGGCTGGTCATCACGAAGATCCCCAGAATGATGAACCCGAAGTGGGAGATCGAGGTGTAGGCGATCAACCGCATGATGTCGCGTTGCCCGATCGCCACCATCGCGCCGTAGACCACTCCGATGACCGCGAGCGCGATGATGGTCGGCCGGAAATAGGTGGACGCGTCCGGGAACAACTGCAGGCAGTAGCGCAGCATCCCGAAGGTGCCCACTTTGTCCATCACCGCCATCATCAGCACCGCGGTCGCGGGAGTGGATTCCACCGCCGCGTCGGGCAGCCACCGGTGCAGCGGCCACAGCGGAGCTTTGACCGCGAAGGCGAACATGAAGCCGGCGAACAGCAGCTTGAGGACGCCCGGATCCACGGTGGTGGTCGCCGGCGAGAAGGTCGAGACCAGTTCCCGGAAGTCGAACGTACCGCCAGACGAGCCTGCCCCGGAACTGGCCACGTAGACCCCGATCACGGCGGCCAGCATGATCAGGCCCCCGAACAGGTTGTACAGCAGGAACTTCAGGGCTGCCTGGGAACGCTTCGCGCCCCTGCCGAAGCCGCCGATCATGAAGTACATCGGGATCAGCATGGCTTCGAAGAACACGTAGAACAGCAGGACGTCCAGCGAGACCAGCGAGATCAGCACCATCGCCTCGACGGTCAGCGTCAGCGCCGCGAATGCGTGCGGTCCCCGCGCGCGAACTGCCGGGCGCGGCGCGTCGTCAGCATCGGCGCCGGTCTCCCCGTCGTTCCATCCGGCCAGCATCAACAGCGGCACCAGCCCGGCGGTCAGCAACGCCAGGATCACCGCGATGCCGTCCACCCCGAGGGTGTAGCTCGCCCCGAACGCCGGAATCCAGGAATGGGATTCGACGAACTGGTAGGGGGCGGCCACCGGAGTGGTGTCGAACCCGACGGTGACCACGACGGCCACCCCCAGCGTGGCAAGGCTGACCAGCAGGCCGGTGTACTTCGCCAGGCCCGGCCGGCCGGCCGGCAACACGATCACCAGTCCGGCGCCGACCAGTGGCAGCAGCCACAGCAGGCTCAGCCAGGGCACGCTCGTGTTGGCGTTCACAGCTGCACCGCCAGCACCATCGCCACGACCAGGACCGCACCGGCGAGCATCGTCAGCGCATACGAGCGCACGAAGCCGGTCTGTAGGCGCCGCACCAGATATGAGGCGATCGCCACCAGCCCCGCTCCGGTGTTGACCGAGCCGTCGACCACCCCGTCGTCCACCTTGACCAGGTCTTGGGCAAGTCGGTTACCCGGACGCATCAGCACCTCCTCGTTGAAGGCATCGCCGTAGAGATAGTTGCGGGCCGCCACCGTCAGCGCCGAGACGTCGGTGGGAGCGGTGATCGGTATCGGCTTGCGGCCGTACATGTTGTAGGCCACCGCGACACCGACCAGGACGACTCCCAGGGTGATGGCTCCGGTAAGCCAGGCCGGGATGGCGTGCGCTGCGTGGTGTTCGCCGACCGCCGCCACCGAGCTGACCACCGGCTCCAGCCAGTGCTCCAAGCGCCCGCCGACGGCCAGCGCACCGCCGGCGAAGACGGCGCCGACCGCCAGCACGATCATCGGCCAGGTCATCACCGACGGCGATTCGTGCGGGTGCTGCAGTGCCCGCTCCGCGGTCACCTCGCTCTCGTCGGCCGCCCAACGGCGTTCGCCGCCGAACGTCATCAGCATCACGCGGGTCATGTAGAAGGCGGTGATACCGGCGCCCAGGATGGTCACGGCCCCCAGGACCCAGCCGCGGGTGCCGCCGGTGGCCAGTGCGGCCTCGATGATGGCGTCCTTGGACCAGTAGCCGGCGAACGGCGGCACCCCGATGATCGCCAGGTAGCACAACCCGAACGTCACGAAGGTCACCGGCATGAAGCTGCGCAGGGCGCCGTAGCGACGCATGTCCTGCTCGTCGTTCATTCCGTGCATCACCGACCCGGAGCCCAGGAACAGTCCGGCTTTGAAGAAACCGTGGGTGAGCAGGTGCATGATCGCCACCGCGTAGCCGGCCGGGCCCAGGCCCGCGGCCAGCACCATGTAGCCGATCTGGCTCACCGTGGAGGCGGCCAGGGCCCGTTTGATGTCGTCGTTGGCGCAGCCGATGATGGCACCGAACAGCAACGTGAGGGCGCCGACCACGACCACGGCCAGGCGGGCGTCGGGGGACAGGTCGAACACCGGGCCCGACCGCACGATCAGGTAGACGCCGGCGGTCACCATGGTGGCGGCGTGGATCAGCGCCGATACCGGTGTCGGGCCTTCCATCGCGTCGAACAACCACGCCTGCAGCGGCACCTGTGCGGACTTGGCGCAGGCGCCCACCAGCAGCAGCAGACCGATGGCAGTGGTCAGGCCGCTGGGACCGGCCTCGCCGACCGCGCCGAACAGGCCGTCGAAGGACAGCGTGCCGAATCCGGCGAACATCACGAACATGGCCAAGGACAGTCCGATATCGCCGACGCGGTTGGAAACGAAGGCCTTTTTGCCCGCCGCGGCCGCCACCGGCCGGGCGTACCAGAAGCCGATCAGCAGGTAGGACGCCAGACCGACGCCTTCCCAGCCGACGTAGAGGCCCAGGTAGTTGTCGGCGACCACCAGCAGCAGCATCGCGGCGACGAACAGGTTCAGGTAGGCAAAGAAGCGCCGGCGGTCGGGATCGTGCTTCATGTAGCCGGTCGAGTAGATGTGGATCAACGCGCCCACGCCGGTGATCAGCAGCACGAAGCAGATCGAGAGCTGGTCGATGAGCACTCCGAAGTCGACCTGCAGGGCACCCACCGGCACCCAGCTGAACAGGTGGGTGTGGATCGACCGGTCGTCGGGGCCTCGGCCCAGCATGTCGGCCAGCAGGGCCAGGCCGATCCCGAACGAGCCGAGCACCGTGGCGCAGGCCAGCAGGTGCCCCCACCGGTCGGTTCGGCGCCCGCCGAGTAACAGGATCAGCGCACCGGCGGTCGGCAGGCCAACCAGCAGCCAGCTCAGCTGGCTCAGATTCGTCATAGGGCTCCCAAACTCCTAGCCGCGCAGTAAGTTCGCATCGTCGACCGAGGCCGATCGCCGGGCCCGGAAGATCGTCATGATGATGGCCAGGCCGATCACCACCTCACAGGCGGCGACGACCATGGTGAAAAACGCCACCATCTGGCCGTCGAGCGCAGAGTGCAGCCGCGCGAAGGTGACGAACGCCAGGTTGGCGGCATTGAGCATCAGCTCGACACACATGAACATCACCAGGGCGTTGCGGCGCAACAGCACTCCGGTGGCGCCGATGGTGAACAGCATCGCCGACAGGTACAGGTAGTTCTCCGGATTCACTGGTCCTCCCCGTTGCCGGCTGGAGTTCCCGCGGACGGGTCGGCGGCGTGTTCGGCATTGCCGGTGGCGTCGACCCAGCGGTGGGTTAAGGTGTCCGACACCGACAGCGCCGAGAACGTCCCGTCGGGCAGGCGAGCGGCGACGTCCACGGCGTTGTGGCGCGCGTAGACACCGGGGGTGGGCAGTGGTGTGGGCCGCCGGCCGGATTGGAAGCGCTGGATAGACAGCTCCCGCTGGGTCATTCGGGGCTGCAGTCGCTCACGGTGGGTCAGCACCATCGCTGCGAGCACCGCAGTGATCAGCAACGCGCTGGTGAGCTCGAACGCCCACAGATAGCGGGTGAAGATCAGCGCCGCGAGGCCTTCGACGTTGTGCTGGCTCAGGTCCGCCGATCCGGTCGGGGTCGCTGCCGGTGTGCTGATACCGCGCAGGTGCATGGTCGCCCCACCGATCCCGGCGATCAGCAGCATCCCGAACCCGATGCCCGAAAGCGTCGCGGCGACCCGCTGGCCGCGCAGAGTCTCCGCCAATGACTCGGCCGAGTCGACACCGATCAGCATCATCACGAACAGGAACAGCATCATCACCGCGCCGGTGTAGACCACGATCTGCACCACGCCGAGGAACATCGCGTCCTGGACAAAGTAGAACACCGCCAGGATCAGCATCGTCATCGCCAGAAACAGTGCCGAGTACACCGCTTTGGCGGCGGTGACCACCCCGATGGCCCCGATGACGGCGACCACGCCGAGGATCCAGAACGTGACCGCCTCCCCGGTGGAGGTGCGCACGACGATGTCGGCGGCGAGCAGTTGGCCGCCCATCAGGCTTTGCCCTGCTTCACTCGGTCCAGCATGACGAACAGATCAGGGTCGGCGTCGAGTCCGTTCGGGCTGACCCTGCCCAAGTAGTAGTCCTTTTCGGTGGCGCCGGGCGGCATCGCGTGCGGCGGGGCCACCATGCCGGGTTCCAGCGGTGCCAGCAACTGCTCGCGCTCCCAGATCAGCTCGGCACGGTTGTCGGCGGCCATCTCGTATTCGTTGGTCATGGTCAGTGCGCGGGTGGGGCAGGCTTCGATGCACAGCCCGCAGCCGATGCAGCGCAGGTAGTTGATCTGGTAGACCCGGCCATAACGTTCGCCGGGGGAGAAACGCTCCTGGTCGGTGTTGTCGGCGGCCTCCACATAGATCGCGTCGGCCGGGCAGGCCCACGCGCACAGCTCGCAGCCGATGCATTTCTCCAGCCCGTCCGGGTGCCGGTTGAGGCGGTGCCGGCCGTGGTACCGCGGCGCCGTCGGCTTCTTGCGCTCCGGGTAGCCGTCGTTGATCGGCCGCTTGAACATCGTCTTCCACGTGACGCCGAACCCGGCCAGGGCGTCTCTGAGGCTAGCCATGGATGTCCTCCTTGGCCCGCGACGACGGGCGTTGCGGCAGCGGTGGGGTGGGGAATGATCCTTCCGGTGCGACGACGGGAGGCGCCGGCGCCGATTCGGAGCGACGGGTGTTCAACGCGCTGAAGCGCCGGTGCAGCGCCAGCAGCACCACGACCGTGGTCAGCGTGCTCAGGCCGGCCAGTGCCAGTTGCCAATTCTCGTAGCCGTCGTTGCGCAGACTGCGCATCCCGGCGGCGAGCAGCACCCAGGTCAGCGCCACGGGGATCAGGATCTTCCAGCCCAGCGCCATGAACTGGTCGTAGCGCAACCGGGGCAGGGTGCCGCGCAGCCAGATGTAGACGAAGATGAAACCCCACAGCTTCGCGGTGAACCACAACAGTGGCCACCAGCCGGTGTTGGCGGCCGGCCACATGTTGAACGGGAACGGTGCGTGCCAACCGCCGAGGAACAGCGTGACGGCGACCGCGGACACCGTGGTCATGTTGATGTATTCGGCCAGGAAGAACAGCGCGAACTTCAGCGACGAGTATTCGGTGTGAAAGCCTCCGACGAGTTCGCCCTCGGCCTCGGGCAGGTCGAACGGCGCCCGGTTGGTCTCGCCGACCATCGCGGTCAGGTACACCAGGAAGGCCGGCATCAACAGGAACGCGAACCACACCCGGTCCTGGGCCGCCACGATTCCCGAGGTGGACATCGTCCCGGCGTAGAGGAACACCGAGGCGAACGCCAGTCCCATCGCGACCTCGTAGGAGATCACCTGGGCGGTGGAGCGGATTCCACCGAGCAGGGGATAGACCGAACCCGACGACCAGCCGGCCAGGATGATTCCGTACACGCCGATCGAGGACATCGCCAGGACGAACAGCACCGCGATCGGAAGGTCTGCCAGCTGTAACGCGGTGCGGTGGCCGAAGATGCTGACCTCGGGACCCAGGGGAATCACCGCGAACGCCGTGATCGCCGGCACCGTCGAAATGACCGGGGCCAGAGCGTAGATCACCCGGTCGACGTTGAAGGGGGTGATGTCCTCCTTGAGTGCCAGCTTGATCGCATCGGCGAGGCTCTGCAGCCAGCCTTTGGGCCCCACCCGGTTCGGGCCGGGGCGCATCTGCATGCGGCCCACGACTTTGCGTTCGATGACGATTGCCAGGACAACCGTCAGAAGCAGAAACAAGAAGATGCCCAGCACCTTGACCAGCATCAACCACAAAGGATCGCTCATGGTGTGCGTCCAATCTGTACTGTCGCGCCGGGGCTGACCCCCAGGTCCCGGTGTACCGCCGAGCCGGCCGAGTTCATCGGCAGCCACACCACGTTGTCCGGCATGTCGGTGATCGCCAGCGGCAAGGTGATTCGGCCGCGCTCGGTACTGACCGTGATGGGATCCCCTGCTGCGGCACCGATGTCGGCGGCTGTCGTGGCCGACAGGCGCGCCACCGGTGTGCGGGCGGTGGCCGCCAGGTTGCGTTCACCGGCCTGCAACCGTCCTTCGTCGAGCAACATGCGCCAGCCGGCCAGCACCGCTTCACCGCTGCCGGGTTGCGGCGGCGGGCCCGCGGCCACGTCCGGCCCGGCGGGCCGGTCACCGGCCCAGCTACGCAGCGCCGCCAGCTCCTCGCGGGCCGCTTCCAGGGTGGACAGACCCAGCGGCACGCCCATTTCCTCGGCGATGACGTCGAGCACCCGCCGGTCCGGGAGGGCGCCGCTGTCTCCCAGGGCGACGCCGAACCGACGGTGCCGGCCCTCCCAGTTGACGTAGGTGCCGGCTTTCTCGGCCGCGACCGCGACCGGCAGCACCACGTCGGCGCGTTCGGTGACTTCGCTGTGCCGCTGCTCGAGGCTGACCAGGAAGCCCACCGCGTCCAGGGCCGCCAAAGCCGCTGCCGGGTCGGCCAAGTCGGCCGGTTCGACCCCGCCGACCAGCAGTGCCTGCAGGGTGCCGTCGCCGGCGGCCGCCAGGATGGCGTCGGTGGTGCGCCCGGCCTGCGACGGCAGGCCGTCGGGGCCGTCGAGGCCCCATGCCCGTGCGACCTCGGCTCGCGCGCCCGGGTCCTCCAGCGGACGCCCGCCGGGGAGCAGCCCGGCCAGCGCGCCGCTGTCCAGCGCGCCGCGCTCGCCGGCACGTCGGGGCACCCACGCCAGCTTGGCGCCGGTGGCCTCGGCCAGCCGGACCGCCGCCGAGAGGGCTCCCGGCGAACTCGCCAGACGTTCGCCGACCAGGATCACCGCGCCCGGCTGGCGCAGCGATTGCCCGATGTCGGCGGTGTGCAGGTCGTCCAGAGCGGCGGCCTCGCCGCCGGGAACGACGGGCAGCAGGGTGCCGGACATCTTGGCCAGGCCGCGATCGGCCAAGGGGGCGACGCTGATCACCTGGGTGGTGTTCTTGCGGGCCGCCTTGCGCAGCCGCAGGAAGACGATCGGCGACTCTTCCTCGGGTTCCAGCCCGGCCAGCAGGACCACCGGCGCGGCCGCCAGGTCGGCATAGCTGACCTCGATACCGCGGCCGGCCACCCGGGCGGCCAGGAACGCGGCCTCCTCGGCGGAGTGCGCCCGCGCCCGGAAGTCGATGTCATCGCTGTGCAGTGCCAGCCGGGCGAACTTGGCGTAGCTGTAGGCGTCTTCGGCCGACATCCGGCCGCCGACCAGCACCCCGGTGTGGCCGCGGGCCGCAGCCAGGCCCCGAGCGACAACCGCCGCCGCGTGCGGCCAGGAGGTGGGAACCAGGTTTCCGCTGTCGTCGCGGACCAGCGGTGTGGTGATGCGGTCGCTCTGGGTGGCGTAGGTGAAGGCCCAGCGGCCCTTGTCGCAGTTCCACTCCTCGTTGACGTCCGGGTCGTCGCCGGCCAGTCGCCGCATCACTTTGCCGCGCCGGTGGTCGGTGCGCTGAGCGCAGCCCGAGGCGCAGTGCTCGCAGACGCTCGGCGTGGAAACCAGGTCGAAGGGCCGGGCCCGGAATCGGTAGGAGGCGCCGGTGAGAGCGCCCACCGGGCAGATCTGGACGGTGTTGCCCGAGAAGTAGGAGTCGAACGGGGTGTCGCTGTAGATGCCGACCTGCTGCAGGGCGCCGCGGTCCATCATCTCGATGAGTTTGTCCCCGGCGATCTCGTTGGCGAACCGGGTGCAGCGTGCGCACAGGATGCAGCGATCCCGGTCCAGCAGCACCTGGGCGGAGATGTTGATCGGCTTGGGGTAGTGCCGCTTGGCCTCTTCGAAGCGAGTCTCGGAGCGCCCGTGTGCCATCGCCTGGTTCTGCAGCGGGCACTCTCCGCCCTTGTCGCAGGTCGGGCAGTCCAGCGGGTGGTTGATCAGCAGCAGCTCCATCACCAGGTGCTGGGCCCGGTCGGCTTCGGCGGAGGTGTGCTGGGTGCGTACCACCATGCCGTCGGCGGCGGCCACCGCGCACGACGGCTGCGGCTTGCGCTGGCCTTCCACCTCGACCATGCACTGCCGGCACCAGGCCACCGGGTCCAGCAGCGGGTGGTCGCAGAACCGCGGGACCTCGATGCCCAGCTGCTCGGCCGCGCGGATGATCAAGGTGCCCTTGGGGACGGTGATCTGTTGGTCGTCGATGGTGAGGGTGACCGTTTCCTGACCATCCGGCTGAGCGCTTTGAGTCACGCCACACCGCCGCGGATTCCACCTGCCACGTACATGCTCGCTTTCGGGTCGAACGGGCAGCCCCCGTCGAGGTGGGCGATGTATTCGTCACGGAAGTACTCGATCGACGACTTCACCGGCATCGCCGCGCCGTCGCCCAAGGCGCAGAAGGACTTCCCGAACAGGACGTCGGCGATGTCGAGCAGGGTGTCGAGGTCTTCGGGGGTGCCCCGGCCGGATTCCAGCCGCTCGTAGATGGGCACCAGCCAGTAGGTGCCCTCCCGGCAGGGTGTGCATTTCCCGCAGGATTCGTGCTTGTAGAACTCCGACCAGCGCGCGGCCGCACGGACCACGCAGGTGGTCTCGTCGAAGATCTGTAACGCCTTGGTGCCCAGCATGGATCCGGCCGAGGCCATGCCCTCGTAGTCCAGCGGGATGTCGAGATGCTCCTCGGTCAGGATCGGGGTCGACGACCCACCCGGCGTCCAGAACTTCAGCCGGTGCCCGTCGCGTATCCCGCCGGCGTAGCCGAGCAGTTCGCGCAGTGTGATGCCCAGCGGCGCTTCGTATTGGCCGGGCCGGTTGACGTGACCCGACAGCGAATACAGGGTGAACCCGCGGGACTTCTCGGTGCCCATGGAGCGGAACCATTCGGCTCCGTTGCGCAGGATGGCGGGAACGCTGGCAATCGATTCGACGTTGTTGACCACCGTCGGCGACGCATACAACCCGGCCACGGCGGGGAACGGCGGGCGCAGCCGGGGCTGGCCCCGGTAGCCCTCCAGCGACTCGATCAGCGCGGTCTCCTCACCGCAGATGTAGGCGCCCGCCCCGGCGTGCACGGTGATGTCCAGGTCGAAGCCGCTGCCGCCGATGTCGGTGCCCAGCAGCCCCGCCGCGTACGCCTCGGCCACCGCGGCCTGCAGCCGGCGGACCACCGGAACCACCTCGCCGCGCACGTAGATGAAGGCGTGGCGGGCCCGGATGGCGTAGCAGCACACGATCATGCCCTCGATGAGCACGTGCGGCGTGGCCATCAGCAGCGGCATGTCCTTGCAGGTGCCGGGTTCGGACTCGTCGGCGTTGACCAGCAGGTAGTGGGGGCGGGCCCCGGCGCCCTCGCTGCCCTGCGGGACGAAGGACCACTTGGTCCCGGTGGAGAACCCGGCGCCGCCCCGGCCGCGCAACCCCGAGTCCTTGACCAGGTCGATGACCTCGTCGGGGGTCATCGACAGCGCGCGCCGCATCCCGGTGTAGCCGTCGTGGCGGCGGTAGGTCTCCAGCGTCCACGATTCGGGGTCGTCCCAGTAGCTGCTGAGCACCGGTGTCAGCGGTGTGCCCTCGGCGCGTGTCATTTCTCGCCCCCACGGGTGTTTGCGTCTGGCTCCGGCGCTGTCATCCCGTGCTCACGGGCCACCTGCAGGCCGGCCAGCGTCGCCGCACCGGCGCCGCCCTGGCCGTCGTCGGGGCGCTCGTCGGGGAAACCGGCGAGAATTCGTTCGTTGGCGGCGAAACTGCACAGCGGCATCCCGCGGGTGGGCCGCACCTCGGCGTCGTCGCGCAGCTTGTCCACCAGCTCGCGGGCCGATTCCGGGGTCTGATTGTCGAAGAACTCCCAGTTCACCATCACCACGGGTGCGTAGTCGCACGCCGCGTTGCACTCGATGTGCTGCAAGGTGATGGCCCCGTCCTCAGTCGTCTGATCGTTGCCGACACCCAGATGACTCTTGAGCTCGTCGTAGATGGCGTCGCCGCCCATCACCGCGCACAGCGTGTTGGTACACACCCCGACCAGGTACTTGCCGGTGGGATCACGGCGGTACATCGAGTAGAACGACGCCACACCGGAGACGTCGGCACTGGTCAGCCCGAGCAGCTCGGCGACGAAAGCCAGCCCGGCCGGGGTGATGTAGGTGTCTTGCGCCTGCACCAGATGCAGCAGCGGCAGGATCGCCGAGCGGGGCTGCGGGTAGCGCCCGATGATCTCCTTGGCGTCGGCCTCCAGCCGGGCCCGAACATCGGGGGCGTAACTGGTCGGAGCGTCCGGGTAGTTGAACTGGTTGGGTTCTTCGGGCTGGCGGCCCAACTGCAGGAAGACCCGGTTGCCATCGGTTCCGGCGGTGGGCGGCATCAACCGGCCGCGCCCGGTCTTGTTGACGCCGGCCCGGTCGAACTCGCCGGCCGCCGCGCTCACCGGTCCACTCCGCCCATGACCGGGTCGATGCTGGCAACCGCGGCGATCACGTCGGCGATCAGCCCGCCCTCGCTCATGGCGGCCACGGCCTGCAGGTTGGTGAACGACGGGTCCCGGTAGTGCACCCGGTAGGGGCGGGTACCGCCGTCGCTGACCATGTGCACCCCCAGTTCGCCGCGGGGCGACTCGACGGAGACGAACACCTGTCCGGGCGGCACCCACAGGTCCTCGGTGACTCGCTTGAAGTGGTGGATAAGCCCTTCCATCGAGTGGCCCATGATCCAGCCGATGTGCTCGCGCGAGTTGCCGAGCCCGTCCTTGCCGAGTTTGAGGTCGGCCGGCCAGGCGATCTTGCGGTCGGAGACCATCACCGGCTCTCCGTGCAGCTTGGCCAACCGTTCTACACACTGTTCGACGATTTTCAGGGACTCCTTGATCTCGGCGATGCGGATCAGGTAGCGGCCGTAGGCGTCACAGCCGTCATCGGTGATCACATCGAATTCGTAGTCCTGGTAGCCGCAATACGGTTCGGCGCGCCGCACGTCATAGGGCAGGCCGGTCGAGCGCAGGACCGGGCCGGTGACGCCCAGCGCCATGCACCCGGTCAGGTCCAGATAGCCCACCCCTTTGGTGCGGGCCTTCCAGATGTAGTTCTCGGTCAGCAGATCTTCGATGTCCTTGAGCCGCTTGGGCATCAGTTTCAAGAAGTCGCGGATCTGCGGAATCGCGTCGTCGGGTAGATCGACCGACACCCCGCCGGGCCGGACGTACTGGTGGTTCATCCGCAGACCGGTGATGGCCTCGAAGATGTCGAGCACCAGCTCGCGTTCCCGGAAGCCGAACAGCATCACCGACAAGGCCCCCAGTTCCATGCCCCCGGTAGCGAGCGCCACCAGGTGCGAGGAGATCCGGTTGAGTTCCATCATCAGAACCCGGATGACGCTGGCACGCTCGGGGATGTCATCGGTGATGCCGAGCAGCTTCTCCAGGCCCAGGCAGTAGGCGGTTTCGTTGAAGAACGGCGAAAGGTAGTCCATCCGCGTCACGAATGTGACGCCCTGGGTCCAGTAGCGGCTCTCCAGATTCTTCTCGATGCCGGTGTGCAGGTAGCCGATGCCGCAACGGGCTTCGGTCACCGTCTCGCCCTCGAGTTCCAGGATCAGCCGCAGCACGCCGTGGGTGGAAGGGTGCTGGGGGCCCATGTTGACCACGATGCGCTCGCCGGGGTCAGCGGCCTTGGCGGCCTCGACAACCTGATCCCATTCCTGCCCACCGACATTCAAGACGGTGTGCGGTGTGTCGGTGCTCATTACTTGTAAGCCCTCCGCTGGTCCGGCGGCGGTATGTGCGCGCCCTTGTACTCGACGGGGATGCCGCCCAACGGGTAGTCCTTGCGCTGCGGGTGGCCGTGCCAGTCGTCGGGCATCTCGATTCGGGTCAGCGACGGATGGCCGTCGAAGATGATCCCGAAGAAGTCATAGGTCTCTCGTTCGTGCCAGTCCGTGGTCGGATAGATCGCGAACAATGACGGAATGTGCGGATCCGCATCGGGGGCAGTGACTTCCAGCCGGACTCGGCGGCTGTGAGTGATGGAACGCAGCGGATAGACCGCATGTAATTCGCGGTCGACGTCGCCGGGGTAGTGCACACCGGAGACTCCCAGGCTCAGCTCGAAGCGCAGTGCCGGATCGTCGCGCAGGAGTTGGGCCACCGCCGGGAGCTGCGCGCGACGGACGTAGAGGGTGAGCTCGCCGCGGTACACCACGACCTTCTCGACCGCGTCATCGAATTCAATCCCGTTGCGCTGCAAGCCCGCAGTCAGGGTGTCGACGAGCTCGTCGAAGTATCCGCCGTAGGGCCGCGGCGTCTCTGCGGGCAGGGCGACCTCGGCCACCAGTCGCCCGTATCCGGACGTGTCGCCGCTGCCCGGCGGGCCGAACAGGCCGCGACGCACCTTGATCACGTCTTCGGGGCTGCCGTTGGGTTCGGTCATCGCAGCAGCCCCTTCAGCTGCCAGGTGGAGGGGGCCGACAGGGCCGCCTCCTCGGTCGCGGTGATCACCTGCTCCCGGTTGGCGCCCAAGGGCATCGAGCGAATCTTCTCGTGTAGCTTGAGGATTGCATACATCAGCATCTCCGGCCTGGGCGGGCAGCCGGGCAGGTAGATGTCGACTGGGACGACATGGTCAACTCCTTGCACTATCGCGTAGTTGTTGAACATGCCGCCGGAGGAGGCGCACACCCCCATCGACAGCACCCACTTGGGCTCCACCATCTGGTCGTAGATCTGGCGCAGCACCGGCGCCATCTTCTGGCTGACCCGGCCCGCCACGATCATCAGGTCCGCCTGGCGCGGGGAGGCGCGGAACACCTCCATCCCGAACCGGGACAGGTCGTAGTCGGGCGCCATCGTCGACATCATCTCGATCGCGCAGCAGGCAAGCCCGAAGGTCGCCGGCCACAGTGAACCGGTACGGAAGTATCCGGCCAGGTCCTCCACGGTGGACAGCAGGAGTCCGCTGGGGAGCTGCTCTTCTAATCCCATGTATGCCGCCTACTCCAAATCAGTCCCAATTCAGGCCCCCGCGCCGCCAGACGTAGGCGTAGGCGACGAACACGATGGCGGCGAACAGCACCATTTCGACGAGGGCGAATATGCCCAGTCCGTCGAAGGCAACCGCCCAGGGGTAGAGAAAAACGATCTCGATGTCGAAGACGATGAACAGCATCGCGGTCAGGTAGTACTTCACCGGGAACCGCTGCCCGGGCGGGGCGTGCGGGCCGCTCACGGGCTGGTCGGTGGGCTCGATGCCGCATTCGTAGGCTTCCAGCTTCGACCGGTTGTAGCGCGAGGGGCCGATCAGGGCGGTGATGACCACTGAAAATACGGCGAAACCGGCGGCGAGCGCGGCAAGGACCAGGATCGGCAGGTACAGGTTCATGCTCAGTGACGTAGTTCCCTTCCGGGCGCCGATGTGACTTCAAGCACAGCCTAGCCCGCTGCCACGAGGCGGTTGGGGAAGAATACGAAATTGCCGCCAACTGTGACGGGCGTCACCTGTAGCGGTAACGGCGACAGGGGAATTCGCCCCTGAGCTGCCCTAATCCGGCGGCTCAGCGAGGCTCGACGCAGGAGAGCCGAAGCTGGGGCCGCCGTATCAGCCGGGCGGCTCAGCGAGGCTCGACGCAGGAGAGCCGAAGCTGGGCGCCCGCGTCAGCGGGGCGTCGGCGTGCGCAGCAGTCCCAGCACCGCATGGCTCAGCGCCATGGGGTCCACCGGGTGGGCCACCGCGGCGTCCGCGCGCGACCACTTGGCCAGCCAGACGTCGTCGGCGCGGCCGGTCAGCACCACGATCGGGGGGCACGGGGAGAGCTCGTCCTTGAGCTGTTTGCAGATGCCCATGCCGCCGGCCGGCGTGGCCTCGCCGTCGAGGATGGCCAGGTCGATTCCCCCGGCATCCATCTGCCGGATCACCACCGGCTCGGTCGCGACCTCGACATAGCTCAGTTCCGGCAGGTCGGGGTGCAGGTGCCTGCCCAACGCGGTGATCACCCGTTCACGAGTCGCGGCGTCGTCGCTGTAGACAAGGATTCGCAGCGCGGCATTGGAGTCGGACACGGTGCAGATGCTACTGCGCGGGTGCCTCGGCCACACCGGGTTTGGCGCAGCACCGTCGAAGCGACTGTCGCACAGTCACTCTTGGGAGCTACTGGGCGTATCCCGGATGGTCGATTGCCAGCCGATGCTCCACCAGGGTGTACAGGCAGGCTGTCAGCTCCGCCGGCCGGTCGTCGAGGTCGCCGGCCCGGATGGCCGCGGCCAGCTCGGCCTCGTCGGCGAAGCCCAGGCCCGCCAGTGCGTCGGTGACGGCACCGGCGGTGGTGTCGTTGAGCTCGCGCTCGACAATTCGCAGCGCGTTGGCCGCGACTCGGGCGTGGAATCTGACCTGGCCGTCGGTGCCGGCCTGGGCGTTGTTCACCAGCGCCGTGTCCAGGAACTCGGTGACCGCGGCGACCAGTTCGGCAGCGGTGGGCCGGCGGCCCCCGGCGCTCACGGCCGGACCCCGTCGAGCAGCCGCAACAGATCCCACTCGGTCTCTGAGACTCGCCGGCCGATGGTGGCCAGTTCCACCGAACGGGTCTGACCGCTCAGGTGACGATGCGCCTGGTAGCGGCAGATGATGCCCCATCGGAGTGTGCCCAACAGCAACCACCAGTCGAATCGGTCTTTATCCACTCGGGTATCGGTCGCCTGCTCGTAGGTGGCCAGCAGAGCGTCGATTCCGCCCAGCCCGCCGGCGGCGCGTTCCAGGGGCGCGCCGAAGCGCCAGGCCCGCAGGCAGAACCAGGCCAGGTCCTCGCACCCGTCGCCGACGTGTACCAGCTCCCAGTCCAGTACGCCTGCCAGGTCGCCGTCGCCGCTGACCATGAGGTTGCCCATCCGGAAGTCGCCGTGGACCAGCTGCGCCGGCACCGGCGGGGGACGGTGCGCGGCCAGCCGTCGAAATGCCCATTCGAAGGGTGCCGTGGTGTCGGGCATGCTGTCGAGCTGCGCCCGGCAGGCGGTGAGCTGATCTTCGGCGCTGAGCGCGATGCCGCCCGGGTCGGCCCGGTGGATAGCGGCCAGTGCCTGTGCGCACTGAGTCAGCAGCCGCTCACGGCCGGGGTCGTCGAGCTGGCGCTCGATTCGTCGAACGACCGTCTCGCCACTGATCAGGTCGCAGATCAGATACGGGTTCCCCACTGCCGCAGGAGAATTGTCGGCGATCAGCACGTTCGGCACCGGCGCACCGGCCTCGCCTGCGGCACGCTGCGCCTCCGCCTCGAGTTCCATGCTGGCGTGGATCTCATCGAGCGGACCGGTGCGCAGAATCAACGACCGGCGCTCGCCGGTCGCCGGTACGGCGTCGAAAGCCCAGGTGGCCCGGCTGGCGCCGCCGGTCAGGGCGCGCAGGCCCTCGACCGTGACGGGGCCCAAGACCGGCTCCAGCACCCCGGCCAGCCGGTCGGCCAGCTGCTCGACGCTCATCGCCGCCGGTCGAACCCGAACAGCCGCTGCGCAACGCGGCGAATCTGGATCTCCTCAGCGCCTTCGGTGATCCGGTAGCGGCGATGGTGCCGGTAGATGTGCTCGAACTGCTCGTGGCGGGAGTAGCCCAGGCCGCCGTAGATCTGCATTGCTCGGTCGGCGGCCTCGCACACCAGCCGGTTGGCCCGGTAGTTGGCCATCGACACCTTGTCCGAGACCTCCAGGTGGTGGTCGCGGTCCAGGTGCCAGGCCGCGTAGTTGACCAGCAGCCGCACCATCTGCGCCTCGGTCTGCAACTCGGCCAAGGGCCACTGCACCGCCTGGTTGACCGACAGCGGCTTGCCGAACACGATGCGTTTGCGGGCGTACTCGGCCGCGCGGTCGATGCAGTATTGCGCGGCGCCCAGACTCGAGGCGGCCTGCCGGATCCGGTTCTCGTGCAGGAATGTCTGGGCCACGTCGAGACCGCCGTCGACCTCGCCGAGCACCGCGCCGGCGGGAACGCGCACGTCGCGTAGCTCGACCTCGCCGTGATCGGAGGGCATGTTGAAGGTCCACCAGTAGAACGGGACGGTGAACCCCGGGGTGTCGGTGGGCACCAGGAAAGCGGTGATGCCGCGTGCCGATCCGGCCTCGCCGGAGGTTCGGGCGAAGACCAGGTCGTGAGTGGCACGATGCACACCGGTGTTGAAACGCTTGGCGCCGTTGATCACCCAGGTGTCACCGTCGAGCTCAGCGCGGGTCTCCAGCCAGGTGGCATCCGAACCGTGGTCCGGTTCGGTCAAGCCGAAGGCCATCGATCGCTCGCCGGTGATCAGGGCCTCGGAGAACTCCTTGCGCTGCTCGTCGGTGCCGAACCGCTCCATCATGATGACCTGGGGGAAGTTGCCCACGATCGACGACTCGTCCTGCAGGTCGTTGTGCAGGCCCAGGCCTTTGTGCGCCAAGTGCTCCCGGATCACCGCCATGTCCACGTTGGTGCCGTCGCGACCGCCCAGCGAGGACGGCAACGCGTAGCGCAGCCAGCCGGCGGCGTCGGCGCGCCGGCGCATCTCGTCGAGCAGCTCCTCCCACTCGCGCCGGGGGACTCCGCCGCGCTCCACATCGGTACGGGCGAACTCCCGGCGGTGGTCGAAATACTGCATGTGATCGGACTGCAGCGGCGCGATCTCGCGCTCGATGAACTCGTCCATCTCGGCGAGCAGTCCGGGAAGGTGTTCCGGCAGTGTGAAGTCCATTGCTTCTCCTTCAGATGGTCTTTTGGGCGGGCACAGTCAACGGCCGTACAGCGTCTTTCTCCAGATCGTCGACAGCGTTGCGATGGCGTCGCTGTCGCTGATCCGCCAGTCCGGACCCGAGGGTCCGACGAACACGACGGTGAAGTTCTCGAACAGCAGCGCGATGGCGGCCGCGATGTGGTCGGCGTCGAGGTCGAGAGCATAGCCCTGCTGCTGGGCGCGTCGCACCGATTCGGCCACTATGTCCCGGCCGAACCGCCGGAACTCGTTCTGCAGCGCGGCGAATCTCTCGCTGGTCCCCGCCAGTTGAGCGACGGCGATCATGACACCGATGTTCGGCTTGAACATCGACCAATAGGCATTGACCACCGACGAGAAGAACTCAGTGTCCTCCGGGGACTTCGGCAGCCGCATGTTCAGCCCCGAGGGCTCGACAACCTCGGTGAGGAAGGACTCCGCCAAAGCGGCGAGCAGATCTTCCTTGTCGTTGAAGTAGCGGTAGAGCACCGCCGTGGACTTTCCGGCCGATGACGTGATGTCGGCCAGCGTGGTCCCGTGAAAACCGCGCTCGGCAAACAACTCCCTGGCGGCTTGCTCGATCGCCCCGCGTGTCAGGCGTCCTTTTGAACTGAGCTCACGCTGGGTGGACATCGAGGCGCTCAGTCCCGCTTCCGGTCGCCGGCGGCCAGCAGGGCGCTGGGCAGCGTATGGCCGACGACCGAACTGGCCACGCCGGCTGCGGCAATGGCGGCGTCTAGGTCGATGCCGGTCTCGATACCGCAGTCACCCAGCAGGTAGACCAGATCCTCGGTGGAGATGTTGCCGGTGGCGCCGGGAGCGAAGGGACAGCCGCCCAGCCCGCCGGCGGAGGCGTCGAGCCGGGTGATTCCGGCCTGAATAGCGGCGTAGGCGCAGGCCAGCCCCGCGCCGCGGGTGTTGTGGAAGTGTGCTCCCAACGGGATGTCGCCGATGAGCGGCACCACCGCCGCGATCAGGTCGGTGACCCGGCGTGGCGTGGCGGTGCCGATGGTGTCGGCGATGGCCAGTCGGTCGACCCCCAGCGCGCTTGCCGTGGCGGCGATGTCGGTGACGCGCCCGGGCGCGGTCGGGCCGTCGAACGGGCAGTCCCACGCGGTGGCGATGATGACCTCGACCGAGGCGCCGGCGTCGTGGGCGATGCCGGCGATGTCGCTGATCGCTGCGACCGCCTGTGCGGTGGGCCGTCCGACGTTGGCGGTGCTGAAGGTATCCGAGGCGCAGACCACGTACTCGAGCGACTTCAGCCCGGCGGCCACCGCGCGGGCGGCGCCGCCGGGACTGGCGACCAGCGCGGAGAACTCCAACTCGGGGTAGCGCCAGAGTTCGGCGGCGAGCTCGGCGGCATCAGCCAGGGCGGGAACCTTGGTCGGGGAGACGAAAGAGGTCACCTCGACCTCGCGCACTCCGGTGGCGGCGATCGCGGCCAGCAGTTCGAGTTTGGCGCTCAGCGGGATCGGCGCCTCGATCTGCAAGCCGTCACGCAGTGCCACCTCGCGGATGCTGACCTGGCCGGGCAATGTGCTCACAGCACCCCCTCGGAGCGCAGGGCGTCCAACTCCGCCGTGGTTTTGCCGAGCAGACCGGTGTAGATCTCCTCGTTGTGCTGCCCGGGGCGTGCCGAACCGGCGTTGCGGATGGTGCCCGGGCTCTCCGTCAGCACCGGGATGACACCGGGCCCCAACACGGTGCGCTCGGCGCCTTCGTCCCAGTGCTCGGCGAGCATGCCGCGCGCCCGCAGCTGGGGGTCCTTGACCACCTCGGCCACGGTGTTGATCGGGCCGGAGATCACCCCCGCGTCGCTCAGCGTCGCGATGATGACGTCGGGCTGCCGCTGCGCGGCCCACGCGGCGATGATGGCGTCCAGCTCGTCCTGGTTGCGGCCCCGCGCGATGTGGTCGGCGAACCGCGGGTCGGTCGCCAGCTCGGGGGTGCCCATGGCCTGGCACAGTCTGGCGAACACGCTGTCCTGGTTGGCGGCGATCACCACCCAGCTGCCGTCGGCCGACTGGTAGATGTTCGACGGGGCGATGCCTTCGAGCCGGGTGCCCGACGGCCCGCGCACCACGCCGCCGATGTCGTAGTCGGGGATAGTGGATTCCTGAATGGCCAAACAGGATTCGGTCAAGGCGACGTCGACTACCTGGCCTTCGCCGGTGACGGTGCGCCGGTACAGGGCTGCCAGCGCACCTTGGGCGGCGAACATGCCCGCGAGGCTGTCGCCGAGTGAAAGCGCCAGCCGGGGCGGGGGCCCGCCGGGAAAGCCGTTCATGTGCCGCAAGCCGCTCGCGGCCTCGGCGACCGAGGCGTATCCGGCCTTGTGGGCGTCCGGGCCGGTCTGTCCGTAGCCGGAGACCCGCACCAAGATGATGCCCTTGTTGCGTTGGCGCAGGACGTCGAAGCCCAGCCCCCAGCGCTCCAACGTGCCGGGCCGGAAATTCTCTACCACGATGTCGGATGCGTCGATGAGTTCCAGGAACAGCTCGCGGCCCGCGTCGGTGCGCAGGTCCAGCGTGACGGCCTTCTTATTCCGGGCGTGCACGGTCCAGAAGAAGTGGTGTCCGTCGAGCTCGGCCTGTCCCCAGGTGCGCAGCGGGTCGGGTTTGCCGGGCAGTTCGATCTTGATGACCTCGGCGCCCATGTCGCCGAGCAGGCGTCCGGCAAAGGGCCCGGAGATCAGGGTGCCCAGTTCCAGCACCCGGATGCCGTCGAGCGCGCCGGTGGCGGGGCTATTGCCGCCGCTCCTCCCCATCACTGCGCTGCGCTCCGTTCTGCATCGTCGGCGGCGGTCGTCATGCCGACGAGCCTACGAAATCATGTCGGCCCAGCCAATCGCTGACGATCTGCACGGCCTGTCGCAGCGCGTCACGCTGGTCCGGTCCGGCGTAATAGTGGTTGGCGCCGGGGATTTCGTGCATCTCCTTGTCCTCGGTGCCGATCGCCTCGAACAGCCGGCGGGTGTGGCTGGGAGTGCAGGCGTCGTCGGCCATGTTCCCGATCACCAGTGCGGGCACCGTGATGTCGCGTCCGCAGTCGACACCGTCGCCGTGCGCGTCGTCATAGCTCCACTGTGACAGCCAGCTGCGCAGGGTGCAGAACCGCGCCAACCCGACCGGACTCATGTTGACCACCGCGGGGTCGCCCAGATAGCAGCTGCCGGGGGTGCGTTCGTTGGGATCGACCGTCGGGTCAAGCCAGCGCGGGTCGGCCATGGTGCCGTGCACCACGAACCCGAACTCCTGATCGGGCAGGCCGGCTTGTTTGAACTCGGCCAGCTTCGCCTTGACCCAGGCGGTGATCCGGCGGTTGCGGTCGATCTGGGCGGCCCGGTAACGCTCCAGGAACTCCGCGGTGTACGGCGGCTGGTTGGGGTTGTCCGGGTTGTAGAGGTCGAGTTCGGGATCGCGCTTGGTCGGGTCGGACTCGTCGAGGATCGAGGCGTCCAGCCACTCGGTCAGGGTGCCGTGGCGGCTGATGTGCGCGGCCAGCAGCATCACGCCGTCGGCCGGGATAAGGTTCAGCTTGGTCAGGTCGGGCCCGTCGCCCGACGGGCTCGACGTCACCGTCGGGCGCTGCGCCTGCTGTTGGTAGAACATCGACAGCGATCCACCGCCGCTCCAGCCGGCCAACACCACCTTGCGGTAACCGAGCCGGTTCTTGGCGTCTTTGATGCATTCGCCGAGGTCCTCGACCACCTTCTCCATCAGCAGTGCGGAGTCGGTGCCGCGGAATCGGCTGTTGCAGTAGATGACGTGGTTGCCGGCGCGGGCCAGGGCGTTGACCATCGGCAGGTAGGCCCCGCCGCCGATCGGGTGCATGAACACCAGCACGGTGTCGCTCGGGGTGTCCGGGCGCAGCAGGTAGCTCTCCAGCACCACGAGTTCGGCGACCCCGCCGTAGACATCGCGAACGCCCGAATTGTTCTGATAGGCGATCAGATAGGGGATTCGTTCGTAGTCGTGCTTGGCGGTCATGCGTGTTGTCCTAAGTCGGCGGCCAGTACTTCGGGGGAGGGGATGAGGCGGCGGCGGGTGTCGATGGCGATGACCTGCCAGTCCACCCGGTCGTAGTCGTCGAATTTGCGGCGTGCCCGCTCCCGGGCCTTCTCCGGGGCGCCGTGATGCACGCCTTGCGGGGCGTGGCTGATCAGGCCGGGCGGCATCGGGACGCCGTAGAGCGAACCGCCGTGGAAGAACGCGATCTCGTCGAAGTCGACGTTGCGGTGATACCACGGGGTGCGTTCGGTTCCGGCCACCTGTTCGGCGGGTTTGGGCAGGAAGTTCATCACGTAGACCCCGGTTGCCTCCATGAACAGATGCACCGTGGGCGGCAGGTGCACGCTGTCGGAGGTCACCACGTTGTAGTCGGCGATGTTGAACGAGAACGGGAAGTTGTCGCCGCGCCAGCCTTCGACGTCGATCGGATGGTGCTGGTAGTGCAGCGTCGTGGGCCCGCCGTCGTGGATCAGCCGGACCTCGTAGTTCTCGCGGCCGTCGTCGTCGATGGGTGCCGGCTCGGGGATGACCACCAGGGAGGGGTCGAACGGGAAGTGCCGGCCCAGCGGCCCGGGTGACGGGACCCGGAACTCGTCGGTGGCCTCGATCATCAGCAGCGTGGTCTCGGCCGCGGGCAGCTGTCGCCAGGTGGTCGCCTTGGGCAGGTAGAGCCAATCGCCCTCGCGGTAGTCCAGCGGGCCGAATTCGGTCTCCAGCTGGCCCGACCCGGCATGGACGAAGCAGAGCAGGTCGCCGTCGACATAGCGGACGTGAAACGGCATCTCGGCGGTGCGCCGCGAGAGCCGGATGCGGCAGTCGGCATTGCTGAACAACAGCAGCGGGTCGCCGGCGGCGTCGGAGGCGTCGGTCGGCTGCAGGAGTGCGCCCAGCACGTCGACCGGCCGCAGCGGGCCCTCAGCGCGGTAGGCGGTGGGGTCGTTGCGGCGGTACATGTTGGCCGTGCGGCCGGTGAAGCCGCCACGGCCCAGCTCGTCGTCTTTGAGTCCGTCGAGGTCGGCGTGCACACGACGCGGGGTCGTGCCTTTGCGCAGGTGGACGAAGGATTCCATGGGCGACTCCCGGAGATCGGCCTCAATAAGTAAAAGCAACATTACTTTTTCTTTTGGGCGTGGGCAAGGGGTCGCACCGGGCGGGGGCAGCGCTACGCACGAATCGCACCCGCGGGGCCGCGGGTGCGATTCGGTCGTACGGCAGTACCGGCCGGGCCTACTTGAGCTCGGCGGAGGACAGGCCCAGCAGCCGGCGGGCCACCACCAGCAGTTGGATCTGCTGGGTGCCCTCGAAGATGTCGAGGATCTTGGAGTCGCGGCTCCACTTCTCCAGCAGGGTCTGCTCGGAATAGCCCAGGGTGCCGGCCATTTCGACGGCCTTGAGAGTGATGTCGCTGGCGACCCGGCCCGCTTTGGCCTTGCCCATCGACGCCTCTTTGGAGTTGGGGATGCTGTTGTCGGCCTGCCACGCCGAGCGCAGTGTCAGCAGGTTGGCCGACTCCCAGTCCGCCTCCATCCGCAAAAATTCCGCGGCCGGGGCGCTTTGGGCGTGCGCCGGCTTGTCGTAGGAGATCTCGATGCCGGCAGCGGTGAGCATCGTGCGCAGCTCTTCGAGCGCGGCGCGCGCCACCCCGACCGCCATGGCCGCCACGATCGGGCGGGTGTTGTCGAAGGTCTCCATCACCCCCGAGAAGCTCTTCTCGGTGTTGATCTCCGGGCTGCCCAGCAGGTTGCCCTTAGGGATGCGGGCATTGTCGAACCGGATCACCGCGGTGTCGGAGCCCTTGATGCCGAGCTTGTGCTCCAGTCGCTCCACGATCACGCCCGGGTGTTCGCGCGGCACGATGAATGACTTGATCGCCGCGCGGCCCAACGACTTGTCCAGCGTCGCCCACACCACGATGTGGGTGGCCCGCGAGCCGGCGGTGACGAAGATCTTCTCGCCGTTGATGACGTATTCGTCCCCGTCCAGGGTCGCCGTGGTGCTCACCGCAGCCGAGTCGGAGCCGAAGCTGGGCTCGGTGATGGCCATCGCGGCCCACACCTTGCCCAGCCGCTCGAGCTGTTCGTCGGTCGCCACGCCGGAGATCGCCGCGTTGCCCAGGCCCTGGTAGGGCACCGACAGCATCAACGCGACGTCGCCCCAGCTCATCTCGAGCACCTGCAGCAGCGCCGCCATGTTGGCGCCGTTGCGGTTCCCGGTCTGCTCGCCGGAGGACCGGAAGGCCTCGGCGCCGGCCATCGCGTTACCGCCGGCCCCCGAGACGCCTTCGAACAGGGTTTCCAAAGTGTCCAGCTCGACGGGGTAGGCGTGCTCACGTGCGTCGTACTTGCGCGAGATGGGTCGCAGCATCTCGGCCGCCCCGGCATGGGTCATCTCGATGACTTCCTGCAGCTTGCGGGGCAGTTCCAGATTGATTGCCATGATCAGACTTTCGTGTTCGCAGCGGAGTTTGCTTGGTGTGGTGGCCGGCTCAGATGACCAGAACGCCCTCGGCGACGCCGAGTGCCCGCAGATCGCGGTACCAGCGCTCCACCGGGTGCTCCTTGGTGTAGCCGTGGCCGCCGAGCAGCTGCACCCCGTCCAGGCCGATCTGCATGCCCTTGTCGGTCGCCAGCCGCTTGGCCAGAGCGGCTTCCCGGATGAACGGCAGTCCCTGGTCGCACCGCGACGCGCCGCGCCAGGTCACCAGGCGCAGGCCGTCGAGCTCGATGGCGATGTTGGCGCACATGAATGCCACCGACTGACGGTGGGCGATCGGCTCGCCGAACGCCTCGCGCTCCTTGATGTAGGGCATGACGTGGTCGAGGACTGCGTGGCAGGTGCCCACCGCCAGGGCGGCCCAGCCCAACCGGGACAGCGCGAGGGCCTGCGAGTAATCGGAATCGGTCGCGGCGTCCTCGCCCAGGCGGGCGCTCAGCGGAACCGTCACCTTGTCCAGCTCGATCTGCCCCAGGGCGGCCGCCCGCAGGCCCATGCTGGGGTCTGCCTTGACGGTCAGGCCCGGTGTCGAGGACTCGACGAGGAACAGGGCGGGCTTGCCGTTCAGCTGGGCCGCCACGATGAACAGTTCCGCGTCGGCGGCGGCCGGCACCAACGACTTCACGCCGTCGAGGCGGTAGCCGCTGGGCGTGCGCACCGCGGTCGTCTTGAGGCTGGTCGGGTCGAACAGCGGGTGCGGCTCGGTGATCGCGACGCAGGCCTGCGGGACGCTCTCGCCGGCGAACTCGGGCAGATAGGTGGCCTGTTGATCGCCGCTGCCCCAGTGGGTCAACGCCGCGGCCACCCCGCCGGGCGCCAGGATCGGCAGCGCCAGGCCCATGTCGCCGTACCCCAGCGCCTCGGCGACCAGCACATTGGTCACCGCGGCGCGGTGCGCGGCGATTCCGTCGAAGTCCTCCGGGATGTTGATGGCCGTGACGCCCAGTTCGGCTGCCTTGCCGAGCAGTTCGCGCGGGTAGTCGAGGGCCTCGTCGGCATCGTGCGCCGCCGGCCGCAGCAACTCGGCGGCGAACTCCTTGACGGTGTCGATGATCATCTGCTGGTCGTCGTCGGGGGTCAGGTCGAAGTAGTCTGCGCCTTTGGCGCCTTCGCCCCCTTTGCCGGGGGCGCTGAGCCGGGTCGGCGCCTTGCCCAGGCCCTGGACCTTCTTGAACTGGCGGGTGGAGGCGCCGGCGACGGAGAATACCGTCTTGACCCCGTAGTGCAGGCCTTTGTTGAGTGGCTGGCGCAGGCGGTAGCGGTCCAGGAAGTCCTGGCTGACCAGCGGGGTGACCAGTGCCAATGCTGCCGCGATCGGGCTGCGCTTGTGCGGAACCGACCCGACGCCGCTGGCGCGGCTGTTCAGCCCGACCGTTGAGCCGTTGGTGGCGGGGGCGATATCAGTCATGTCAGAGCCTCACTCGATGGAAGGTGCCGATGGCAGTCACCTTACTCTGAAGTAAGGTGACTCGTAAGTAAGGTGTGACGAAGCCCGCAGCCGCCGCCCGCGCCGGCTGCCGGCTACCGTGGCGTGAGCGCCGCCAGCACCTGCGGGTGCAGGGCGGGATTGGCGGCCACCGCGCAGTTGCCGTGCGGGCCGGGGTTACCGGACAGGTCGGTGAACACCCCGCCCGCCTCGCGCACCAAGATGTCGACGGCGGCCAGATCCCACACCGACACCGCGGGCTCGATGGCCGCGTCCACCGCGCCCTCGGCGACCAGGCAGTACGCCCAGAAATCGCCGTAGGAACGGGCTCGCCACACCGCCTCGGTCAGCCCCAGGAACTGCTCGCGCAGGCCGCGCGGACCCCAATAGTTCAGCCCGGCGAAGGTCAGGCTCGACGAGCCCACGTCGGCCACCGAGGACACCGACAACCGCCGCGCCGGCGCACCGGCGACCGAGCCGAACGCGCCCTGACCTCGGGTTGCCCACCAGCGCCGGTGCAACGCCGGGGCGCTGACCACCCCGAGGATCGGCACGCCGTCCTCCAGCAGGGCGATCAGAGTGGCCCACACCGGGACACCCCGCACGAAGTTCTTGGTGCCGTCGATGGGGTCGATGATCCATTGGCGCCCGGTGAACGTGGCGGTGCCACCGAATTCCTCGCCCAGAATCTCGTCGTGCGGGCGCTGCGCCACCAGCACCTCGCGCAGGGCGGTTTCGACGGCCTGGTCGGCGTCGGTCACCGGGGTCAGATCCGGTTTGGTGTCGACCCGCAGGTCGAGTGCACCGAAGCGCGCCAGGGTGATTTCATCCGCCCGATCGGCCAGGGCCAGGGCGAGCGTGAGGTCGTCATCGAGATTGTCGTTGATCTGCGCCATGGCGAAAGTCCTACCATGGCCGCATGTGGGAGTTCGGGGCACTGCTGTTGCTGGTGGCGATTCTGGCGGTGTTCCTGGCGCCGCGATTCCTCCGATCGGGGCCGCGTGGGGAAGCCCAGGAGGGCACCGTGCTGGTCACCGGTGTCAGCCCGCGGCCCGAAGCCACCGGTGCGCAATACGTCACCATCACCGGTGTCCTGCACGGTCCGACGGTGGCCGAGCACGAGGTCTATCAGAGATACGCGGTCGACGTCAGCAACTGGCCCAGCGTGGGCGACCTGTTGACGGTGAAGTACTCACCGCGCAATCCGGACAACTGGATGCTGACCGGGCCGCCGGGGGAGTGACCTTCGCGGCTACGGCTACGGCGACTGCGACTCCGGTAATGGCACCGTCAACGACGTCGGCCCCGCGCAATCGCACTCCGGGCAGGACTCGGTGGCGTCCGACCCGTGCGCGACCCGCAGCATTTCGTCGACGCTGGCCAGCTTGACCCGGGGCCGGCCATGCGGCTCACCGGTGGACCGCTCGTGGGCGTCGATCAGCTGCCAGTGGTCGGTGGTGACCAGCTCCGGCCGTCGTGACAGCAGCCACTGCTGCAGGGTCGTCTCGTAGTCGGCGCCGCGGTCGGGCAGAGCACCCGCTGCCGCGCGGGCGGCCAGGTCTGCGGCGAGCGTGTCGACGGTGGCCTGCGAGTCGCTCTTGTTGGAGCCGATGACCCCGGAGGGCCCCCGCTTGATCCAGCCCACCACGTATTGATCGTTGGTGCCTTCGATCCGGCCGCCGGTGTGGGGAATGGTGCAACTGCGTTCGTCGAACGGCAGCCCCGGCATCGGCACGCCGCGATAGCCGACCGAGCGCACCACCAGCTGGGCCGGCAGCACCTCGCGCTCGCCGGTGTCGCGCGCGCTGACCCGGCCCTGCTCGTCGGTCGTCAACGCATTGCGGCCCAGCACGATCTCCTCGACCCGGCCGTTGCCGCGGATTTCGATCGGCGACGTGCAGAACCGGAACACGATCCGGCGATGCCCCGGGCGGGTCGGGCGCCCGACATAGGTCTGCAGCACCTTGATGTTCTGCCGGGCATGCTTGCCGGCCGCGTCGATGTCCGCATCGGTGATGCCGGCGAATTCGGCGGGGTCGATCACCACGTCGACGTCGTCGAGGCCTTTGAGGTGTCCGAGTTCGCGCAGTTCCGGGCTGGTGAACGTGGCCTGCAGCGGGCCGCGCCGGCCCACGATCACCACCTCTTCCACGCCGCGCGAACCGAGCAGATCCAGGGCGTGGTTGGCGATGTCGGTGTGGCGAAGCTCGTCGGGCTGGCTGACCAGGATGCGGGCCACGTCAAGCGCCACGTTGCCGTTGCCGACCACGATGGCGCGTGTGCACGACAGGTCGGGTGCGTGGTCGGTGAAGTGCGGATGCGCGTTGTACCAGCCGACGAAATCCACGGCGGCGACGCTGCCGGGCAGGTCCTCGCCGGGGATGCCCAGTTGGCGATTCGACTGCGCACCGATCGCGTAGATCACCGCGTCGTAGCGTTCGGCCAGTTCCTCGGGCAGCACGTGCTCGCCGACGGTGATGTTGCCGAAGAACCGGAATCGGGGATCGGCGGCGGTCTTCTCGAACTGAGCGCTGATCGACTTGATCTTCGGGTGATCCGGCGCCACGCCCGAACGCACCAGCCCCCACGGTGTCGGCAGCATCTCCAGCATGTCGACGTGCACGTCAACCTCGCCGCCCCCGGCCAGCTTGAGCAGGGCCGCCGCGGCGAAGTAGCCGGACGGACCGGAGCCGACGATCGCGACGTGGTAGGGCCGCATCAATGGAACCTTCTTTCCTCATCGGAAGTCGTTCACGCACCGTGCAACCCCGATGCTAGAGGTCGCGTGCCAATGGCCGCCGGTAACCTCGATAAACGTGGAAACAGACCGCCAGCCTGAGATTGCCGCCCTCGACACCACCATGACCACGGTGGAGCGGGTGGTCGACGTCGACGGCCTGCGTAGCCGCATCGAAAAGCTTGAACACGAGGCGTCCGATCCGAACCTGTGGGACGACCAGGCCCGCGCGCAGCGCGTGACCAGCGAGTTGTCCCACGCTCAGGGAGAGCTGCGCCGCGTGGAGGAACTCCGGCGCCGCCTCGACGACCTGCCGGTGCTCTACGAGCTGGCGGCCGAGGAGGAGGGCGCGGCCGCCGCCGAGGCGCTGGCCGATGCCGACGCCGAGCTCGCGTCGCTGCGCGCCGACGTCGAGGCCATGGAGGTCCGCACCCTGTTGTCCGGCGAGTACGACGAGCGCGAGGCGCTGGTCACGATCCGCTCGGGTGCGGGCGGTGTGGATGCCGCGGACTGGGCCGAGATGTTGATGCGGATGTATATCCGCTGGGCCGAGCAGCACAACTACAGCGTCGAGGTGTTCGACACCTCCTATGCCGAAGAGGCCGGGATCAAAAGCACCACCTTCGCGGTGCACGCGCCCTTCGCCTACGGAACCCTGTCTGTGGAGCAGGGCACCCACCGACTGGTGCGGATCAGCCCGTTCGACAACCAAGGCCGCCGGCAGACGTCGTTCGCCGAGGTCGAGGTGCTGCCGGTGGTGGAGACCACCGATCACATCGACATCCCCGAAGGAGATGTCCGAGTTGATGTGTACCGCTCCAGCGGGCCCGGCGGACAGTCGGTGAACACCACCGACTCGGCGGTCCGGCTCACCCACATCCCCACCGGGATCGTCGTCACCTGTCAGAACGAGAAGTCGCAGTTGCAGAACAAGGTTTCGGCGATGCGGGTGCTGCAGGCCAAGCTCATGGAGCGCAAGCGATCCGAGGAGCGCGCCGAGATGGATGCGCTCAAAGGTGACGGGGGCAGCTCATGGGGCAACCAGATGCGCTCCTATGTGCTGCACCCGTACCAGATGGTCAAAGACCTGCGCACCGAGTATGAAGTCGGCAATCCCGCCGCGGTGCTCGATGGGGACATCGACGGATTCCTGGAGGCCGGCATCCGCTGGCGCAACAGGCCCGAGGGAGACTGAGCGCATGGTCTTGGCGTTCTCCCCGGGACTGCGCTGGCACGACCTGTGGCGCGGTCAGATCGGCGAGTGGGTCATGACCAAGGGCCTGCAGATCGTCCTGCTGCTCATCGCGGCGGTGCTGGCATCCAGGTTCATCAACTGGGCGGCGCATCGCGTCACCCGGAGGCTGGAACTGGGATTCCAGGCCAGTGACGCGCTGGTGCGGTCGGAGGCCTCCAAACACCGCCAGGCAGTCGCCTCGGTGATCTCCTGGCTCTCGGTGGTGTTGCTGTGTGTGATGGTTGCCGTCCAGATCACCAGCATTCTCGACATCCCGATCGGGTCGCTGGTGGGACCGGCCGCGGTGATCGGCGGCGCGATCGGCTTCGGCGCCCAGAAACTGGTGCAGGACCTGCTCAGCGGGTTCTTCATCATTACCGAAAAGCAATACGGCTTCGGCGATCTGGTGCAGCTGAGCATGATCGGGGCATCGGTGGAGGCGCTGGGAACCGTCGAGGACGTGACATTGCGGGTGACCAAGCTGCGCACCCCCAACGGGGAGGTGTTCACCGTTCCCAACGGCAATATCGTCCGGTCGCTGAACCTGTCCAAGGACTGGGCTCGCGCCGTCGTCGACATCCCGGTGCCCACCAGCGCCGACCTGACCCGGGTCAACGAGGTGCTGCACCAGGTGTGTGTGACCGCCCGCGAGGCCGACGCCCCGCTGCGGGACCTGCTGCTGGACGAACCGTCGATCATGGGGGTCGAAAGCATCGAGCTCGGTGTGGTCAACCTGCGCATGGTGGCTCGCACCCTGCCCGGCAAGCAGTTCGAGGTGGGCCGGCGGTTGCGCATCCAGGTGGTCCGGGCACTGGCGTCGGCCGGCGTCGTCACCGCCGGTGACGTCAAGCCGGTGGAGGCGCTGTGATGAGCAGCGCGGCACAGCCCGCTGAGGCGCCGCAGCCGTCGGACACCTCCGACCGCCGGCGATGGCGCTGGCCCTCGCACCTGTTCGGGGGCCGGGTCCGCACCTCCACATTGGTGCTCGTCGTCGCCTTCGTGGCGGTGTGGTGGCTCTACGACGGCTACCGCGAGGAGCAGGCGCCGCCGCCCGCACCCCAGGTGGTGCCGCCGGGCTTCATCCCCGACCCGGCCTATACCTGGGTGCCGCGCACCCGGCTCCAGCAGCCGCCGGTGACCATCACCAAGACCGTGACACCCACGCCCACCACCACCGAGGCGCCGGTCCCGGCCGAACAGCCGCCCACCGAGCCGCCGGCGCCGACCCCGGTTCCGGGGTTCCCGTTCTGTCCGCCGCTGTGCCCGCCGGCCCCGGTCGCGCCGGAGCCAGCCGAGCCCGGCCCGCCGGTGCCCCCGTCCACCGCGCCGCCCGTCGCCCCGGAGAATCCCGCCCCGCCCGGCCCGGCGATACCCGCGTCCCCGCCCGGTCCAGTCGCCCCGCAGGGCTAAACTGCGTGCCGTGATGATCACGCTCGACCATGTCACCAAGCAGTACAAAGCGTCGGCCCGTCCGGCGCTCGACGACATCAACGTCAAGATCGACAAGGGCGAGTTCGTGTTCCTGATCGGCCCGTCCGGCTCGGGCAAGTCCACGTTCATGCGACTGCTGCTCGCCGAGGAGACGCCCACGTCGGGCGACATTCAGGTGTCGAAGTTTCACGTCAACAAACTGGCCGGCCGCCATATCCCCAGCCTGCGCCAGGTACTCGGATGCGTTTTCCAGGACTTCCGGTTGTTGCAGCAGAAGACGGTCTTCGAAAACGTCGCGTTCGCGCTGGAGGTCATCGGCAAGAAGCCGGAGACGATCAATCGGGTCGTCCCGGAGGTCTTGGAGATGGTCGGGCTGTCCGGAAAGGCCAACCGGTTGCCCGGCGAGTTGTCCGGCGGCGAGCAGCAGCGCGTCGCGATCGCGCGGGCCTTCGTCAACCGGCCACTGGTGCTGCTGGCCGACGAGCCGACGGGGAACCTGGACCCGGAGACAAGTGAGGACATCATGGACCTGCTGGAGCGGATCAACCGCACGGGAACGACGGTGCTGATGGCGACTCACGACCACCACATCGTCGACTCGATGCGCCAGCGGGTGGTCGAGCTGTCGCTGGGGCGTCTGGTGCGCGACGAACAGCGCGGCGTCTACGGGATGGACCGCTGACGTGCGCTTCGGCTTTCTGTTCAACGAGGTCGTCACCGGCCTGCGCCGCAATATCACCATGACGGCGGCGATGATCCTCACCACCGCGATCTCGATCGGCCTGTTCGGGGGCGGTCTGCTGGTGGTGCGCCTGGCCGACCAGTCGCGCGCCATCTACCTCGACCGGGTGGAATCGCAGGTGTTCCTCGACCCCGACGTCGCTGCCGACGACCCCAATTGCGACGGCCAGGCATGCAAGGCGCTGCGGGAGCAGATCGAGCAACGCGACGACGTGAAGTCGGTGCGGTATCTGAACTCCGACGACGCCTACGCCGACGCGATCCGCAAGTTTCCCGAATTCAAGGACGTGGCCAGCAAGGACTCCTTCCCGGCCTCGTTCATCGTCAAGCTCGAAAACCCGGAGCAGAGCAAGGATTTCGACGCCGCGATGCTGGGCCAGCCGGGTGTGCTCAGCGTCCTGAACCAGAAGAAACTGATCGATCGACTGTTTGCCGTGCTCGACGGCCTGAGCAGTGTCGCGTTTGCGGTTGCCCTGGTGCAGGCGGTCGGGGCCGTGTTGTTGATCGCCAACATGGTTCAAGTGGCCGCCTACACCCGCCGCACCGAGGTTTCCATCATGCGCCTGGTCGGTGCCAGCCGCTGGTACACCCAGCTGCCGTTCCTTGTCGAGGCGGTATTGGCTGCCACGGTGGGCGTTATCATTGCGATCGGGGGCCTGATCGTGGTGCGCGCACTGTTCCTCGACAACGCGCTGAGCCAGTTCTATCAAGCGCATCTGATCGCGCGTATCGACTACGCCGACATCCTTTACATCTCGCCGATTCTGTTGTTACTGGGCGCGGCGATGGCCGGAGCGACGGCATACGTGACGCTTCGACTGTACGTCCGGCGGTAGCGGTGGCGAAGAAGTCGGCGGACAAGGGCCGCAAGAAGCAGTCGGGGAAGCAGATTGTCGCGTCGAATCGCAAGGCGCGGCACAACTACGCGATCCTCGACGTGTACGAGGCCGGAGTAGCGCTGGTCGGCACGGAGGTGAAGAGCCTACGGGCCGGTCAGGCCTCCCTGGTCGACGCGTTCGCCACCGTCGACGACGGCGAGGTGTGGCTGCGCAATATGCACATTCCCGAGTACCAGCACGGCACCTGGACCAACCACGATCCGCGCCGCACCCGCAAACTGCTGCTGCACCGGCGTCAGATCGACATGCTGATCGGCAAGATCCGCGACGGCAATCTCACCCTGGTGCCCTTGTCGGTGTACTTCAACGAGGGCAAGGTCAAGGTCGAACTGGCGCTGGCCCGCGGTAAGCAGGCCCACGACAAGCGCCAGGACCTCGCCCGTCGTGATGCGCAACGCGAGGTCACCCGGGCGCTGGGCCGGCGGGCCAAGGGCATGTGACCGGCGCCGTCCTGGCGCTGATGTCAGCGGCCGGTTTCGGGGTCAGCGATTTCGCCGGCGGCCTCGCCGCACGTCGCGTCCCCGCCCTGCGGGTGGTCCTGGTGTCCTACCCGGTGGCGCTGGTGGTCCTGGGCACGCTCGCCGTCGCGGTGGGCGGCCCGATTCCCCCGGGCGCGGTCGGCTGGGGCACGGCTTCGGGCATCGCGCTGGGGCTGGGCGGATGGTGGTTCTACGCCGCTTTGGGCGCGGGGCCCATCTCAGTGGTGTCGCCGATCTCGGCGGTGCTCACCGCCGCGGTTCCGGTCGTGGTCGGCTTGACGCTGGGGGAGCGGCCCGGGCCGGTGGCCTACGGCGGTATCGCGCTGGCGCTGGTGGCGGTGGCCCTGGTGAGCCGGCAGGCCACCGATGAGGACATCCGGCTGCACCGGTTCACCCGCAAGGTGGCGTGGCTGACCGTTGGCGCCGGCGTGATGTTCGGACTGGACTTCGTGTTCATCCACCAGGCTCCAGCGGATTCCGGCCTGTGGCCGCTGGCGTTTGCGCGGGTGGCGGCCGCGGTGCTGGTGCTCACCGCGGCGGGCGGAGCGGGCGAACGGGGATTGCCCACCGGCAGGCCGCTGCGGCTGGCGCTGCTGGCGGGTCTGTCGGACGCGGCGGCCAATATCGCGATGCTGCTGGCGCTGCGGGGATCGGAGCTGTCGTCGGTCAGCGTGCTGATAGCGCTGTTCCCGGCCGTGACTGTGGTGCTGGCCATTGTGGTGCTGCGCGAGCGGGTGCACTACGGCCAGCTGCTGGGCATGGCAGCAGCAGTGGTTTCGATAGCGATGATCACGGCCCGATAGCGAAAGCGCGCGCAGATTCATACGTTCGGGTGACGGGCCAGATCGGCTTGGGTTGTTAGCGTCAGACGTGATCGCCAACTGCGGCGAGCATGGAGCGGATGACCGGAGGAGACGTATGCTCGGGCCCGTCGGCGCAGGCGTCGATCAGCTGCGTGCGTTGCGGCGCCGAATCACGACGCCGGGCGCTCCGCCGATCCTTGGCCAGCGCGCCCCGGGCCCTAAGTCCGGCGGGGCGCCGACACTGTGTAGTGGCCGCGGCGGTGCCCCAGCGCCCGGGGAGTTCCCGAGCCCGTTTGATGCGTATCAGGATCCCGGTGGGCAGACGTCGCTGTGGCCGATCGGCATCGGTACGGCGATCGGTACGGCGGCATTCGGTACCACGAGCAACTACCTCGACCGTGAGGCGGCCACTCGGTGGGGCGGCGTTGTCAGCGATTTCGCCAAAGCCGACTTCATTCTTGCCGCCGCCGCGACCGACGCCGCGTTCCCGGTCTCCGGCGATGGGAGCCGGCGGCGCTACCTGCCCAAATTGATCTCGAAATTCTGTTTCCCCGCGACGGGCAGCTGATGCTGGCCGCGCAGGCAATGATGCTCACTGACGACGAGGTAGTCGCGCTGGCCGCCATGCTGGGGCGGGCCTGGCCGACTGGACTGGCCACCGTGGCCGCGACGTCCGACGAACTCACCAAGGCCGCGGTACGGGGGCTTCGGTCGCTGGCCGCCCGCGGAATCATTGCCGCAGACCCCGAGGGGGGTTACCGGGCCCATCCGGGCGTGGCCGCCGTCATCCAGACGTTTCTGCGTGCACCTCGCCGGATCGGCGCCTATCTGGCCCCGGTTGAGGCGGTCCAGACCATGGCCGGGGCGTCGATCACGGCGGTGCCGGTGGCGGGGATCTGGTGGATCGACTCGGCGACAGCCGATGGCGTGCACGGATTCCGGCAGGCTGAGGGCGACGATGTGCTCGGGACCATCACCGAGCTCGCCGAACAGACGTGTGACGGGCGCCTGCTGTCCGGCATCGACGACCCATCGTCGTATGCATGCGTGATCGTCTACGGAGACGGGACGGATCAGCAAACCGTGGTGCTGGCGAACAGCACCGATCGCGAATCGTGGGACCGCGGCCCGCTGACCCGGGCGCTGGCCGCCGCGGGCGCCTGAGCCGGCCGGATCACAAGTCGCCCAGGCTCAAGACGCCGTCTTCGATGGCTCGGGCGAGCAACGCCGCTTTGGTGGGCGCGGGCCTGCCCACCGCCGCGTACTTGGCCCGGGCCCGCTGGAGGTGGGTGCGGACCGTGGTCGGAGCGATGTGCAGCCGGCCGGCGACCAGTTCCTTGCTCTCGGTCTGGAACCAGGTGATCAGCACCTCCTTCTCGCGGTCGGAGAGGTTGGCGCGTCCCGACGTCTGGTCGCTCGCCAGCGCCTTGGCCATCTGCGGCCCGACGTAGGGCTCGGAAGTGTGCGCCGCCTGGATGGCGTCGATGAGGTGCCGCTGCCCCTCGGTCTTCACCAGATAAGTGACCGCGCCGACCTCCAGGCAGGTCAGGATCACTTCATCGGTCGACAGCTGGGAGTAGACGATGACCCGCTGTCCCGCCTGGCACATGGCGCGCAGGGCATCGAAGGCCGGCCGATCGCCGTCGATGAACACGTCGAAAATCACGACGGCGATCTCGTTGGGAATGTTGGGGTAGCGCGCGAGCATCTCCGTGGTGCTGTGAAAACTACCCAGGATGTCGATCGCCGGATCGGCCTGTGCGCACCACGCACCGATGCCGGCGTGGACGACATCGTGGCTATCGATGACGGCGACCGTGATAGCGGATGAGCCGACGCAGGAATCGGTTGCGTTGGCCTCGAGTTCCCCGGTCAAGCCTGCCTGGCCCCCCTGGTATCTCCGAGCTGGCCCACCGGGCGAGCTGATGAACACTTCAGTGGACGCGCATCCGCTTCACGCGTCGCCGCTCCGAGAATAGTCATCAACTTTCTGGTTGACAAGTTTTGACGATCCAGGTCAAAAGTTCAAATGTTGTCTACCGGCGTGCACCGTTGTACGGGGTCGGCGAGGGTTCCGGTAGTGCCACCCACTGCCGGCGAGCCCTCGTCCGATGGACCCATGGGCCCGTTCGGCCCCAGGTGGTCGGCCGCTCCCAAGGGGCCTGCGTCGCGGCACCACCCCCGGCGGACGGGAAGAAATGGTCGTGTCGTGTCGTTGTAGGCCGGTACGATGGGTTGTCCCACTGAAGTGGTGGGGCGACAGAGAATAAGGACAGGGGGCTGAAAGGTTTCGACTGCGTGTGTCGAATCAAGGGAAGCGTGCCGGTGCAGGCAGGAGACCACCGTAAGCGTCGCTGTAAACAAGTAAGCGCCAAGGCACTTACGCCGGCTAAGGTCGCTCTTCAGAGCGACTTCGCCCTCGCTGCCTAAGCGAGGCGGGCCTGTCAGACCGGGACCTCCCTCGGCCCGGACCCTGGCATCGACTAGAGGGATCCACCGATACGTCCGGTCGCGGGATGTATCGGGACACCAACAGCGACTGGGATCGTCATCTCGGCTTGTTCGCGTGACCGGGAGATCCAAGTAGAGACATAGCGAACTGCGCACGGAGAAGTCTTGAGGGAATGCCGTAGGACCCGGGTTCGATTCCCGGCAGCTCCACAACTGAAACGGAACGGGCCAGGACGACAAGTCCTGGCCCGCTGCCGTTTCAGCTGGACCGCAACCTGGGGAACCGGGCCCTTGCTTCCTGCGCCACGGTGGCGAATGCGTCGGGAAATCACCCGCTCGGACATATCCTGTTCGCGTCCCGCCCGGTGGCGAGACCTCGATCGCGAGCTGTCGCGTTGACATGCGCGGCGCACAGACAAGTAGGGGTAGGGGCGACCGCAGATGATGCGCAGATGACGAAATGCGGAGCCCAAGGACCACAAGGATCCCAAGGACGTCTCCCCGGAAAGTCGGCTGTGATCACCGGGGCAGCCTTTGGTATCGGCCGGGCCACCGCTGTGCTCTTCGCCCGTGAAGGTGCGCGTCTGGTCCTGACTGACATTCAAGCCGAGCCGCTGCTGGCGCTCGCCGATGAACTGCGGCAATCCGGCGCGGAGGTTGAGACAGTCATCGGCGACGTCTCGGTCCAGACCGACGCGGAGGCAATGATCAGGGCGGCGGTCGACCGCTTCGGACGGCTCGACGTGCTGGTCGCCAACGCCGGCATCATCCCGCTCGGCGATGCGCAAGAGGTGACCGCCGCTGACTGGGACAGTGTCATGGCCATCGATGGCCGCGGCATGTTCCTCACGTGCAAATTCGCAATCGAGGCGATGCTGCCAACCGGCGGTGGCGCGATCGTCTGTCTCTCGTCGATCTCGGGGCTCGCCGGGCAGAAGCGGCAGGCGGCCTACGGACCCGCCAAGTTCATCGCCAGCGGGTTGACCAAGCACTTGGCGGTCGAGTGGGCCGACCGGGGGATCAGAGTCAACGCCGTTGCCCCCGGGACGATTCGCACCGAACGGGTCAGGCGCTTCCCGGAGGAGCCGGGTGGCTCAGCCTATTTGGCGGCCGTCGAACGCATGCACCCGATGGGCCGTATCGGCGAACCGGCCGAAGTTGCCAGTGCCATCGTCTTCCTCGCTTCCGACGACGCCTCCTTCATCACCGGCGCCGTGCTGCCCGTCGACGGGGGATACCTCGCGCAATAGCGACAATGCCCGCCGGCCCTCGGGCAATGTCCGCCCCTGGTTGACCTTGACAATTCCCAGGCAGCATCTGACCATCACCTACGGCGAGGTCACAGCTTCCTCGCAGGACCGAGACCGGGAGCCCCATATGACCGCTGTGCAGCCCAGGACTGAGTCGCTGATCACCGTGCACAACCCCGCCACCGGCGCGGTAGCGGGCACGGTGCCTGTCGATGGCTCCGAGATGGTGGCGGCCAAGGCCGCCCAACTCGTTTCCGCGCAACCGGAATGGGAGGAGCTCGGTCCGGCGGGCCGCAAGCGCTGGATGCTGGCGTGGCAGGAATGGATCCTCGACCACGCCGACCACATCACCGAGGTGTTGATTTCGGAGACCGGAAAGTCGTACGTCGACGCCAGTCTGGAGGCGGTGGCCACCAGCGACGCCATCAACTACTGGGCCACCCACGCCAAGGAGTTTCTCGCCGACCGGCATCCCAAGGCGCACAGCCCGGTCTATCAGGTGAAGCGCTTCACCACCGCCTACCGCCCGTATCCGTTGGTCGGCGTCATCACGCCGTGGAACTTCCCGTTCGCCATGCCCGGCCTTGACGTACCGCCTGCGCTTGCCGCCGGCGCGGCGGTGCTGCTCAAGCCGTCCGAGGTGACACCGCTGTCGGCAGTCGAGTTCGTGCGCGGCTGGACCGAGATCGGTGCCCCGCCGGTGCTGGGCCTGGCCACCGGTTACGGGGAGACCGGCCAGGCGCTGATCGAGCATGCCGACTTCCTGCAGTTCACCGGGTCGACGGCCACCGGTCGCAAGGTAGCGGTGGCATGCGCCGAGCGGCTGATTCCCTACGGCCTCGAGCTCGGCGGCAAGGATCCGGCGATCGTGCTGGCCGACGCCGATCTCGAACGCGCTGCCAACGGCATTGCCTGGGGCGGCATGTTCAACTCCGGACAGGTGTGCGTATCGGTGGAGCGGGTGTACGTCGAAGCACCCGTCTATGACGAGTTCGTCGCGAAGCTGGCCGCCCGGGTCGGCGGGATGCAGCAGGGCCACGACGGCGACACCGGTGCCATGGCCACCGCGGCGCAGCGCGACATCGTGTCGCGCCACGTCGAGGAGGCGACCGCGGCCGGCGCGCGGGTGCTCGCCGGCGGCAAGCCCACCGGAGTGGGCACCTACTTCGCCCCGACCGTGCTCGCCGACGTGGAGCCGGAGATGTCGTGCATGGCCGAGGAGACGTTCGGCCCGACCCTGCCGGTGATCAAGGTCGCCGACGAGAACGAGGCCGTCCGGTTGGCCAATGACTCGCCGTACGGACTGTCGGCCACGGTGTGGACGGCAGACAAACGCCGCGGGCAGCGGTTGGCGCGCCGGCTGGAAGTGGGCGCGGTCAACATCAACGATGCCTTGGTCAATGTGTTCTGCCCCGGGCTGCCGATGGGCGGCTGGAAACAGTCCGGTATCGGCTACCGGGCTGGAGGCGCAGCCGGGATCATCAAATACTGCCGGCAGCAGGCGATTACGGCGCCACGGGTTCCCACTCAGAAGTCCGAACTGTTGTGGTACCCGGCTTCCAAGCGCCGGATGGGGATTGCGCTGGCCGTCATGCGTGCGTTCTCGGCGCGTGGGCGGCGGCGGTTCGGAATGCGGCCGCGCAACGGCTAGGGTCGGTCAGCGCCGGCCGGGGCGGCGATAGCCTGGGGCATGAGCCCTGCAACCACATTCCGGGTGGCCCGCGTCTACGACGACGTCCGCGCGCAGGACGGTCAACGGATTCTCGTGGACCGGGTGTGGCCCCGCGGGCTGCGCAGGGACGATCCGCGGGTGGGGCACTGGTTCAAAGACGTCGCGCCGTCAACCGCGTTGCGCAAGTGGTACGACCACCGGCCCGAGCGCTTCGATGAGTTCGTCACCCGTTATGAGGCCGAACTGCAGACCGAGGCCGGCGCCACCGCGCTGGCCGGCCTGCGCGTGCTGGCCCGCGGGCACAAGACCGCGACCCTGGTGACGGCTACCCGAGACCTCGACGGCAGTCAGGCCGCCGTGCTGGCCAAGATGTTGTCGCGGCAGTGATGCCGGCCCAACGACCAGGGGGCTCGCTCTTGCGGCCGTTGTCGATCATCAAGCCTCCCGAGGCAGAGATTACCGAGGCTGTCTAAAGTTATCGGGTGACTTCCGACTCTCCGGCCGCCCCTGCGCGGCTGCAGCGGGAGATCTGGGTGCTGCTCGGCGCCAACGTGCTGATCGCGCTGGGCTACGGGGTGGTGTCGCCGGTATTGCCGGTCTACGCGCGTCATTTCGGGGTGAGCATCTCCGCGACGACCTTCCTCATCACGGCCTTCGCGCTGACGCGCCTGCTGTTCGCCCCGGTCAGCGGTCTCTTGGTGCAACGCCGCGGCGAGCGCGAGGTCTACGTCGCCGGCCTGCTGATCGTCTCGGTGTCCACCATGGCCTGCGCCTTCGTCCAGACCTACTGGCAGCTGCTCTTCTTCCGCGCGCTCGGCGGTGTCGGATCGACCATGTTCTTCATCGCGGCGGTGGGTCTGATGATCCGGATCAGTCCCGAGGACGCGCGCGGCCGGGTCGCGGGCATGTTCGCCACGGCGTTTCTGCTCGGCACCGTGGGCGGGCCGATTCTGGGGAGCCTGACCGCGGGATTCGGCCTCAACGCCCCGTTCCTGTTCTACGGGTCGGTGCTGCTGGTGACGGCCACCGGCGTGTTCGTCAGCCTGCGTCACTCGCATCTGGCCGCACCGGCGGAGTCCAGCGGGCCCACGGTGTCGGTGCGGGAGGCGTTGGGCAATCGTGCCTACCGTTCCGCGCTGTTGTCGAACTTCGCCACCGGCTGGTCGGTGTTCGGCTTACGGGTCGCCCTGCTGCCGTTGTTCATCACCGAGGTCTTGGACCGGGGACCGGCCTTTGCAGGTTTGGCGCTGGCCACGGTGGGAGTCGGCAACGTTTGTGCGGTGCTTCCCAGCGGTCAGCTCTCCGACCGGATCGGGCGCCGGGGCCTGCTCATGGTCGGGCTGGCGGCGTGTGGCGTGACGACCGTCCTGCTGGGCGCCAGCACGTCGCTGGCGGTGTTCCTGGTGGTGGCATACCTGACCGGGGTGGCGTCGGGCATCTACGGCTCCCCGCAGCAGGCGGTCATCTCCGACCTCGTCGGCAACCAGGCCCGGGCGGGCACCGCGGTGGCGACCTATCAGATGATGGCCGACTTCGGCTCGATCGTGGGTTCGGTCGCGGTCGGCCAGATCGCCGAGCGGCTGTCCTTCGAATGGGGTTTCGCAATCAGCGGTGGGGTGCTGCTGGTGGCGGCGGTCACGTGGGTGTGGGCGCCCGAGACCCGGGACAGCGAGCCGATCGGCGGGGTCGCGGACGCGGCGTGGCTAGGCTCGGATGATGGTGACACTGGACCGGCTGGTCAACGTGGTGGGCAGCTACGGGGTTCGGCTGAGGTTCTGCTCCATTCCGAGGACGACATCGCTGAGCAGTGTGGTGATGCACGAGGTGAGCGGTGAGCGGGTCGTTGTCGGCGACGTCCTGCTGGCGGTCGGTGCCCGCTCGGTAAAAGAGGCGGTGCGCTGGGCGGTGGCGGCGAAATCCTCCGCGGTGCTGGTGCGCGACGACGACGACAAGACCGCCTTCGTCGCGGAGGGCGAGGCGCTGGCGGTGCTGGTGGTCGACGCGGCGGTGTCCTGGAGCGAGCTGGCCGCGGTGGTCTATGGGCTGGTGCTCGAAGGCCGGGAGACCGAATCGGGTCGCGGCCCCACCGACCTGTTCGCCGTGGCCGACAGCCTCGCCGAAGCGGTGGCTGGTGCCGTCACCATCGAGGACGAATCGGGCCGGCTGCTGGCGTACTCCAGCGGCCAGCGGCATGCCGACCCCGCGCGCTCGGCGACCATCCTGAATCGCCAGGAGTCCGAGGCGGTGCGCGCGTTGTTCGCGCAGCGCGGCGTCCTGACGCATCTGGAACTGCACGACGACCCACTGTTCGTCGCTGCCGATTCCTCGCACGGCTTGACCGGCCGGATGGTGGTGGCGGTGCGCGCCGGCCGGGAACTGCTGGGTGCGGTCTGGGTGGCCACTCCGGCTGCCTTGTGCGGTGAGCGCCTGATCGCCCTGTCCGACGGCGCCCGCACCGTCGCCCTGCACCTGCTGCGGTCGCGCGCCAGCGCGGATCTGGAACGGCAGGTCGAATCGGACTGGGTGTCCCGGCTCCTCGACGGCGGGACCGACCCCGCCGATGCAGTTGCCCTGGTGGCCAGACTGGGGCTGCCGCAGGCGCCGCTGCGGGTGATCGCCGTGCACACGCGCCTCGCCACGCAACCCCACGCCGGGCTGCTCTTGGCGTTCGAGGCGGTCACCACCGGATTCGGCTGGTCGCGTCCCGGGCGCAGCGCACTGGCCGCCGACACCGTCTACACGCTGTTGCCGGCCGCAGACGCCGAGGTGGCCCGGCAGTGGGTGCGTGGCCTGGCCGGGGTGCTGCCGCCCAATGCCAGGGTGCTGGCCGGGATCAGTGCGGTCGCCACGGCCGCCGAGCTGGCCGCTGCGCGCCGCGAGGCGCAGGAGTGCCTGGCGCTGCACGAAGCGGGGCCGCCGCAGGGCGTGCCGCCGGCCTACGACGAATCCTGGGACGAGATCGTGCTGCGCCGCCTGCATACCGCGGCACGGGCCGGGCGGGTGCCGACCCGCGGGCCGGTCGCGGCGCTGGGTCAGCACGACGCCACCCACAACACGCCGTACGTGGCAACGCTGCGGGCCTGGCTGGATGCCCAGGGTGATTCGACGCGGGCCGCTGACCAGCTCGGCGTGCACGAAAACACGGTGCGCTACCGGCTGCGGAAGATGGCGGAAGTCACGCCGCTGGGTCTGGAGGATCCCCGCACCCGGTTCGCGGCGATGATCGAGCTCGCAGCCGGTGGCATGTCGGAACTCGACAAACTCTAAGACCGCTGTTGTGCGAATCGGTCAAACCGTGCGGGTGATGGCCGTCGCATCATGGAGTAATGGATGCGGCCAACCGGATCGACGGTGCGCCACGGTCGGTGATCGTGGTGGGTGCCGGCATCGTCGGGTTGTCCGTCGCCTGGTTTCTGCAGGAGCGCGGCGTCGAGGTCACCCTGGTGGACCGGGTCGGCGTTGCGGCCGGCTCCTCGTGGGGCAACGCCGGCTGGATCTCCCCGGCACTGGCCATTCCGCTCAACGAACCGGCCAACCTGCGCTTCGGGCTGCGGTCGCTGTTCAGCCGGACCGCGGCGCTGCAGGTACCGCTGAAATCCGGACCGGCACTGTGGGCGTTTTTGGCGCGCTTCGCCACGAACAGCCGCCCGGCGGCGTGGCGCCGAGCGGTGCGGGCGAACGCGCCGCTGAGCGCGGAGTGCATCGAGGCCTACGACGTCCTGCTGGCCAACGGGGTCGACGCGCCGGTCACCAATGCGCCGTTCACCGCGATATTCCGTACCTCGGCAGATGCCGAGCGGTGGCTGGAGGGACTGCGCCGGTTCTCCGAGGCCGGTCAGCCGGTGTTCAGCACCGAACTGACCGGTGCGGCACTGGCTGAACGGGTGCCGCTGGCCTCCGCGGCGGTCGCCGCCGGGGTGCAGATCGACGGTCAGCGCTTCCTCGACCCGGGGCGATTCGTGTCCGCTCTGGGCCGCGCGGTGGTCGAACGCGGCGCTGCCCTGCACGTGCTCGACGTCACCGATGTGTCGCCCAGCGGTGACGCCGTGACCGTGACCGCCCGTGACGGGACGACCCTGACGGCGGCGGCCGCGGTGATTGCCAGCGGCGCGTGGCTGTCACGGCTGGCGGCGCGCTGGGTCCGGGTGCCGGTGCGGGCTGGACGCGGCTACTCGTTTTCCGTGCCCGTGGACAAGCCGGTCACCGGGCCGATCTATCTGCCCGAGGCCCGGGTGGCCTGCACGCCGTTGAACGCCCGTCTTCGGGTCGCCGGCACCATGGAGTTCGGCGATCCCGACTCCCCGGTCGTGCCGGTCCGCGTCGAAGCGATCGTCGCTGCCGCCAGACCTCTGCTCGACGGTGTCCGCTGGGACGAACGCACCGACGTGTGGGTGGGGCCACGGCCCGTCAGCCCGGACGGGCGGCCACTGGTCGGGGAGGTGTGCCCGCGCAGCGTCTACGTCGCCGGCGGGCACGGTATGTGGGGCATGACGCACGGCCCGGTGACGGGCCGGCTGTTGGCCGAGCAGATCACAACCGGCAAACAGTCCGCCGTGTTGCGTGACCTGGATCCGTTGCGCTGACCCGGCCGGGGTTGGCGGGCTGGGTAATCAAATGCTGTGGCAAAGGAGAACTGTCGATGACTGATTCGAACGGTGTCTGGATGACACCGCAGACCAAGGAAAGGCTGCTGGCCGAGTTGGCGGAACTGTCCGCCCCACAAGGGGATTCGGGCAACGTCGACATCGACGAACAGCAGGCCCGCCAGGCCCGGATTCATCAGATCCACGACCTGCTGGCGGTGGCGGTGGTCGGTGAGGACCCGCCCGACGACGGGGTCGCCGAGCCGGGCATGGTGCTCACGGTCCGCTACAGCGACGGCGAAACCGAGACTTTCCTGCTGGGGGTGCGCGACGACGACCAGGGTGGGCTTGAGGTCTATTCGCCGCAGTCGCCGCTGGGCATGGCGATCACCGGCGCCCGGCCGGGGGAGCAGCGCACCTATCAGGTGCCCAGCGGCGCCAGCGTGACGGTGACGCTGCTCGACGCGGTGCCCTACGGGCTGCATCAGACCCAGCATCCGGCCTGAAATCAGGCCGGAAGGGTGGGCGTTTTGAACCTTGGTGCGGCTGTGGTGTAGCTTCGATGAGCACGACAACGCGGGGCTATGGCGCAGCTGGTAGCGCACCACACTGGCAGTGTGGGGGTCAGGGGTTCGAGTCCCCTTAGCTCCACTCATTTTGAGGGTTTTTCCGGCCGCTGTGCGCCGATCGCACAGAAATTGCGACGCCATATCCGGCAAACGAGAGTCCCGGTGGTCGCTCCGCATCGGATCGGTAACGAATTCATTGGCCGGGCCGGCTACTTACACGCGTGTGATACGGTTCTTTTTGCAGTCATCAGATTGCGTGTCCGGGGGGGCTGGATACTAATCATCGGAGTTTTGCGTGAAGAGCCTCGGGAGACTTAGTAAGGCGATATTCGCCGGAATTGGCTTTTATGCGGGCGCAGTAATTGTCAGTGGTCAGGCGGGGGCTGTTCCCGTCAGGTCCCTGCCTCTGGGGGGACCGGTGTGTGCGGGCGGTGTCGTCGCTCTGTCTTCGGCTGACGGCGCGGCCCCCGTTGCGGCCCCGGTCGCGGGCGCGGTTCCCATCGCCGGCCCGGTCGGCGCGGCGCCCGGGCCCGCGGATGCGACGCTGGTGTCTGGCACGGAGGCTCCCTGTGGGCCGGCTGCGGCCGACCTGGCCCATCTGGCCGGGCCTGTGCCGATGGGTCTGCCCGGGCCGGTCGCTCCCATTCCGATCGCCCCGATACCGGTGGTGCCCGGATTGCCTGCGCCCGTGCCGCTGGTGGCGCCGGGGCCCGTTGGAGCGGCCGCGGCCAGTCCCATCGCGGGTCTGATGACGGACGCCATCAGCGCTCCCATCGGTTTGGCGGGCGGCACGAAATAGCACGGCTGGATAAAGGTCCGCGAGCAACTGCTCGCGGACCTTTTTTCATTTAGCGAAAAAGGTCGAAGCGGACGCGGCGCCGCTCTTTGTGCAAAAGTTATCTGAGTGCCGCTGAATTGTTACAGAATGTCTTAATTGAATTTGGCGCGGGCGGACGTCACGGATTTATCAGCCGCCGCGGTTCGCCTAGGCAATAACCGGCGATTCCGTCGACGATATCGCGATAGAAGATGTTCATGCAGTTCTCGGTCACGTAACCCAGATGCGGGGTCAGCACGGTGTTGCGCAGCGCGGTCAGCGGGTGATCGGCCGGCAGCGGCTCCCGGTCGTAGACGTCGAGCCCCGCACCGCGAATGCCGGCCGTGCGCAGCGCGTCGATCAGCGCATCCTCATCGACCAACCCGCCCCGTGACGTGTTGATCAGGATTGCGCTGGGTTTCATCGCGGCCAGCTCCATCCGGCCGACCAGCCGGCGGGTCGAATCGGAGAGCACCAGGTGCAGCGACACCACATCGGCGGTCTCGAACAGCGTGCGCCGGCTGACCAGCTCCACCTGGGCCGCGGCGGCGCGCTCGGGGGTCAGGTGCGGGCTCCACGCGATCACGCGCATGCCGTAGGCGCGGCCCACCGCCGCGACCCGCCGGCCGATACGGCCCAGTCCCACCAGCCCCAGCGTCGCGCCGGCGAGATCGGCGCCGACGGTCTGCTGCCACCGCCCGGCCCGCAGCGCCGTGTCCTCGACGATCAGATGACGCTGCAGGGCGTGGATCAAGGCCCAGGTGAGTTCGACTGTCGGCGCGATGGTGCCGTCGGTTCCGCACACGGTGACCCCCAGGCGGTGGGCGGCGGCCACGTCGATGGCGGCGTTGAACGCGCCAGTGGTCATCAGCAATTTCAACGCGGGCAGCCGGGCCAGCAGCCCGGCTCCGATCGGCGTTCGTTCTCGCATCGCCACCACCACTTCGCAGTCGGCCAGGCGGACGGCGAGTTCGGCATCGGAGCTGATGTGCTCCCGGATCGCCAGCAGCGTGACGGGACGCGGGATGGTCGACCAGTCCACCGTTTCGGCGATGCCCTGGTAGTCATCGAGCACCGCGATGCGCAGCCGCGGTGTCCCGGCGGGCAAGTCAGAACGCATCGCCTTGAGTGTGCCAGAGCAGCCATGCCACGGCTTGCCTGAATCAGCTACGTCCCCAGGATCGGTGGCATACGATCGCCTCTGCGAGAAGGGGGCCATGGCGTGCAGCACCCGACCGTCGGCGGCGTTGGCATTGCGCTGCAGGGCGTCATCCCGGTCCCGCCCACCGGGCTGTCGCGTGAGCGCGTCTGTGCGCCACGCTTCTGTGCGCGCGCGCCGCTGAGCGGCGGCTGCCACCGGATCCGGCCCGAGCGACGGGCACTGTGCGCCGGCCTTTTTCGGTGTCCCCGCACCGGTCTGCGTCATCGGCGGTGAACGTTCGGGCCGGCAGACGCCGGTAGGCGAGAGCGAAAGGGAGCGCGATGACCGAGACCCAGCGCCTGTTACCGGAGGGGTTCGACTTCACCGATCCCGGCCTCATCGGCGAGCGGGTTCCGCATGAGGAGTTCGCGCTGCTGCGCCGTTGCGAACCGATCTGGTGGAACGCGCAGCCGTTCGGCGTCTCCGGCTACCCCGACGAGGGCTACTGGGTGGTCACCAGGCACGCCGATGTTCGGGCGGTATCGCTGCAGGACGAGGTCTTCTCCTCGCACGAGAACAGCTCCCTGATCCGCACCAACACCACCACCAATCAAGAACTCCACGACGCCAGCCGCGACAACATCATGTTGTTCCTGGACGGCCCCAAGCACGCCAAGCTGCGCAGGATCGTCTCACGCGGATTCACGCCCCGGGTGGTCGCCGATATGCGGTCCGCACTGGACCGGCAAGCCCGCGAAATCGTTTCGGCGGCCGCTGAGCGCAACACCGGCGACTTCGTCACCGACGTCGCCTCGCAACTGCCACTGGCGACCATCTGCGAGCTGATCGGCGTTCCAGCCGCCGAACGCCGCCAGGTCTTCGACTGGAGCAATCGTCTGGTGGGAGGCGGCAACGGCGACGCGGACGCCGGGGCCGACGGAATCCAGGCCTCCGCCGAACTTTTGGGATACGCCTACCAGATGGCCGAAGACCGCAAGGCCCGCCCGCGGGACGACATCGCGACCGCCCTGGTGACCGCGACCATCGACGGTGAACAGCTGACCCCGCTGGAATTCGGCTATTACGTGATGATGCTGATGGTGGCCGGCAACGAGACCACCCGCAACGCCACCTCGCAGGGGATGCTGGCATTCTTCGACCACCCGGATCAATGGCGGCTGTTCGTGGAGCAGCGGCCCGCCACCATGGCCGACGAGGTGGTCCGCTGGGCGACGCCCGTCATCTCCTTTCAACGCACCGCCCTGCGCGATGCCGAACTCGGCGGGGTGCTCATCGGCAAGGGCCAGCGGGTCGGTATGTTCTACGGCTCGGCCAACTACGACGAGGAGGTCTTCGACCACCCGTTCACGTTCGACATCCTGCGGAGCCCCAACCCCCACTTGGGTTTTGGGGCACCGGGCGCGCACTACTGTATTGGGGCCAACCTCGCCCGGATGCAGATCGACCTGATCTTCGGCGCCCTGGCCGACATCGTTCCCGACATTCGCCGGCTTGGTCGCCCGTCCCGGTCGGTTTTGCCGTGGATCAACGGGATCGATGCCATGCCGGTGGAATTCGGCGGCGCGTCGGCGTCCTAGAGGCAGCGACACGCAATCACTCCGTGATGATCACCGGGTCGCCGATGTTGACCCGGTCGAAGTACCACTCCGCGTCGGTGGGGCTCAGTCCGATGCAGCCGTGGCTGACGTTCTCCAGTCCCAACGAACGCAGTGCCCAGGGCGCGGAGTGGACATAGAGCCCCCGCCGGGTGATGCGTACCGCGTGCTCGACCTCGAAGCGGTAGCCCTCGGCGGAGTCGATCGGGACGCCGACGCTGCTGGAGTCCATCACGACCTTGCGGTCCTTGGCCAGCACGGTGTAGTTGCCGGTCGGCGTCTCGTATTCGGTCTTGCCCATGGTGGCGGGCAGCACCCCGTCCTCGCCCCAGTGCGGGCGGTGGTGCGGGGTGGGCAGCGGGCCGGCGTCCTCGCCGTCGACGGTCACGGTGAAGGTGTGTGCCGAGATGCTGGCCACCCCCACCACCTTTGCGCGCGTGCTGAAGTCGACGGATCGCTTGCCCACCGACAGTGCCACGGTGCTGTGCGCCGGCCAGTATCGGTCGGGGATCCACTGCACCTCGGTGTCATCGACCCAGTCGAAGCTTCCGGTCATCGGCGGGTTGGAACGCACCGCGATGCTGCGCTCTGCGGCGCTTCGGTCGCTCACCGGTGCGGAGAACGTCACCACGACCGGGTGCGCGACGCCGACGACAGCGCCCGACGCCGGCTGGATCGAGGCGATCCCGGTCACTGGGGGCTGCGTGGCGGCGGCGGAACTCAGTCCGGGCGTCACGAGCGTTGTGACCGCGACACCGATCACCACCATTGCAGATCGCACGGATGTCCACATCGTCGGCATACCTTCCCCATCTTCTGACTTGGGTTATCGCCGTTGATGCTAGGGAGGTTCGTGCCGATAGTCCGTGAGCACATGCCCACGAGACGGTCAAGGCTTCATTAAGGTTTGGACACGGTGGGATCAGCAGCAGCGCGCCCCGGGAGTGGCGTCATGGCGGCGCCGCCAGTAGTCGCGCTCGGAGAGCACCGGTTCGCCGGGATGCGCGCGGTGCCGGTACTCCAGGTAACGACGGTAATGGTTGTCGCCCAACAGCGATGACCAGTACCAGCCGATGTGGCGGGCGGCCCGCCCTAACCCGCGGAACGGGCGTCCCATTGCGCCTGCACCTCCCGCTCGGCGGCCGTGGGGATCAGTCCGGCCGGGGCGAACCGGCGCGACGGCACCGGTGGCGGTTCGGCGGTCGACGCTGCACCACGAATCGCCCGCAGTGACACCACGATTGCAGCGATCACCACCACTGCCACCAGGACGGCGAACAGAATCGACAACGTGCCCTGGACGAAGGTGTTGCGCACTACGTCATGCAGTTGTTCGGCGTTGGCCGCCGATCCGAACGATGTCTCGCCGGCCCGCTCGGCGGCCCGGTAGGCGAAGTGCTGCGTCCAGTAACCCACTCGGGGGTCTCCGGAGAAGATCTTCTGCCACGATGCCGTCATGGTGACCGTCAGATCCCACAGCAGTGGAATGCCTGGCACCAGAGCCCATTTCAGACCAAAGCTGCCCCGGCTCTTCTTGATCACGATCACGGTGACCACGGTCAGCGCGATGGCCGCCAGCAACTGATTGGCGATACCGAACAGCGGGAACAGGGTGTTGATCCCGCCGAGCGGGTCGGTAACGCCCATCAGCAGAATCGAACCCCAGCCGGCTACCACGGCCAGGCTGCACGCCCACGCCCCGACCCGCCAACTCGGGTTCGCCAGCCGGCGCAGGGGGCCGCCCAGGTTGCTCAGCGCGTCGGCGAGCATGAACCGTGCCACCCGGGTGCCGGCGTCGACGGTGGTCAGGATGAACAGGGCCTCGAACATGATCGCGAAGTGGTACCAGAAGGCCTTGAGTCCCGGCCCGCCGAACACCTGACCCAGCACGTCGGCCATCCCCAGGGCCAGGGTCGGGGCACCGCCGGTGCGCGAGACGATGGACTGTTCGCCGACGGCGGCGGCCGCATCGGCGATCTGTTCGCCGGTCACCGGCGCACCGCTGAGACCCAGCCCGTTGACGTAGGCGGCGGCGCTCGAGGCGGTACCGCCGGTTGCGGCGACCGGTGCGTTGAGCGTGAAGAACAGATGCTGGTCCAGAACCGACGCGGTGATCAGCGCCATCACCGCCACGAAAGACTCGGTGAGCATGCCGCCGTAGCCGATCAGGCGCATCTGGCTCTCTTTTTCCAGCAGCTTGGGGGTGGTGCCGGAGGCGATCAGCGAGTGGAATCCGGACAACGCGCCGCAGGCGATGGTGATGAACAGGAACGGAAACAGCGAACCGGCGAACACCGGCCCGTCGCCGGTGCGGGCGAACTCGGAGATGGCCGGAGCGGCCATCACCGGGTGGGCGATCACGATGCCGACCGCCAGCAGCGCGATCGTGCCGACCTTCATGAAGGTCGACAGGTAGTCGCGCGGGGCGAGCAGCAGCCACACCGGCAGCACCGAGGCGGCGAAGCCGTAGCCGATGATGCACCAGGACAACGTCACCGGAGACAGCGTGAACCATGCTGTGCCCCAGGAGGTGTCGGCGACCCACTTGCCCGCGGCGACAGCGCCGAGCAGGGCGACGACCCCGATCACGGAGACCTCGGAAACCCGGCCTGGCCGCAGGAACCGCAGGTAGAACCCCATGAACAGGGCGATGGGAATTGTCATCGCGATGGAGAACACGCCCCAGGGACTGACCGCCAATGCCCGGACCACGATCAGGGCCAGCACCGCGATCAGGATCACCATGATGACCAGCACCCCGATGATTGCGGCGGCACCGCCGATCGGGCCGAGTTCCTCGCGGGCCATCTGGCCCAGCGACCGGCCCCGTCTGCGTACCGAGCACCACAACACCAGGTAGTCCTGCACGCAGCCGGCCACCACCGCGCCGATCACGATCCAGATGGCGCCCGGAAGGTAGCCCATCTGGGTGGCCAGCACCGGGCCCACCAGTGGGCCCGCACCGGCGATTGCGGCGAAATGGTGGCCGAAGAGCACCCGGCGGTCGGTCGGCAGATAGTCGGTGCCGTCCTCGAAGATCTCTGCGGGGGTGGCGTGGTCATCGCGCGGGCGCACGATGCGATGTTCGATAAGCCTTGCGTAGAAACGGAATCCGATGATATAGGTGCACACCGCGGCGACCACGAACCACACGGCGTTCACCTGCTCGCCCCGGGCGAACGCTATCGATGCCCACGCCACGGCTCCTGCGACGGCGAGCCCGCCGAACACCAGTTTGTGGCGTGCGGAGATCGGTGAGCGGTCGATGACCGCTACCGGGGGCAGCTCCGGGTCGGTATGCACATAGGTGACCGACCCGTCGCGTCGTTCCACAATCTCCGGCGCGGTCGGTGCGGCCACGTGTACCTCCTGGGGGCCTTCTAGCGATGCCCGAGGGGCAGCGGTTTCCGAGCGGAACGATAGCTTGTCCTAGATTCTCAACTACTAGATTTTCCGTAACGGTGGCGAAGGGGTGTACATGGACATCAACGGCAAGAAGGTCATCATCGTCGGCGGCGCCTCCGGCATGGGGCGTGCCTCCGCGGAGCTGTTGGCCTCCCGGGGAGCCGACGTGGCGATCCTCGACCGCGAGGGCTCGGAGGGTAAACAGGTCGCGGACGGGTTCGGCGGGACCTTCTACCCGGTGGACATCACCGACTTCGACGGCACCGAGCAGACCCTGGCCGCGGCGGTCGAGGGCCTGGGCGGGCTGCACGTCATCGTCACCACCGCCGGCGGCGGTATCGCCAAGCGCACCTTGTCCAAGTCCGGCCCGCACGACCTGGAGTCCTTCCGCGCGGTGATCGACCTGAACTTGATCGCCACCTTCAACATCAACCGGCTGGCCGCGGCACACATGAGTACCAACGAACCCGAAGACGACGAGCGCGGCGTCATCATCAACACGGCCTCCATCGCCGCCTTCGAGGGGCAGATCGGCCAGGTCGCCTACACCGCCGCCAAGGCGGGCGTCGCCGGTATGGCCCTGACCATGGCACGTGACCTCGGTTCGGTGGGCATTCGGGCACTCGCGATCGCGCCGAGCCTGTTCGCCACCGGCCTGACCAAGGGCATCCCGGAGGAGTTCGCCACGGCCCTGACCAAGGACGCGGCGTTCCCCAAGCGCCTGGGCCGGCCGGAGGAGTTCGCGAAGCTGGTTGCCGCTGTCGTCGACAACCCGATGCTCAACGGCCAGTGCCTGCGCCTGGACGCCGGCCAGCGCTTCGCCCCCAAGTAAACGAAGACCAGGAGATTTCCCATGGGAATTGGAATAACCGACGACCACCGCGAACTGGCCGACGTGGCCCGCGGTTTCTTGACCGCGCAGAAGGCCCGCGCGGCCGCGCGTGCGCTGCTGGACGCCGACGACGAGGCACTGCCGTCGTTCTGGAGCGAACTTGCCGCGCTGGGCTGGCTGGGCCTGCACATCGGTGAGGAGTACGGCGGCTCGGGCTTCGGGCTGCCCGAATTGGTGGTGGTGATCGAGGAGCTCGGCCGCGCGGTGGCCCCGGGACCATTCGTCCCGACCGTCATCGCGTCGGCGGTGATCGCCGCGGCCGGCACCCCCGAGCAGCAGGCGCGTCTGCTCCCGGGGCTGATCGACGGCTCCGTCACCGCCGGGGTGGGGCTGGCCGGTGACGTCGTCCTGGACGGCGGGGTGGCCTCCGGTGACGCGGGGTTGGTGCTGGGCGCGGGCCTGGCCGACCTGTTGCTGGTCGCCGCCGGCGAGGACGTGCTGGTGCTCGAGCGGGATCGGGCGGGAGTCAACGTCGACGTGCCGGGCAACCTGGACCCGACCCGCCGGTCCGGGCGGGTGACGCTGACCGGTGTGGGGGTCAGTGCCGATGACACGCTCTCCGGCGGGCGCGAGTCTGCGCTCGCGCGCGCCCGGCTGGTGTTGGCGGCTGAGGCGGTCGGCGGCGCCGGCGACTGCACCGACTCGGCCGTCGAGTACGCCAAGGTGCGCGAGCAGTTCGGTCGCACCATCGCCACCTTCCAGGCGATCAAGCACCATTGCGCCAACATGCTGGTCGCCGCAGAGTCTGCGACCGCCGCGGTCTGGGACGCCGCACGCGCCGACGGCGAGGACGAGTTCGCTTTCCGGTTGGCCGCCGCGGTCGCCGCCACGCTGGCGTTCCCCGCCTACGTGCGCAACGCCGAACTCAACATCCAGGTGCACGGCGGTATCGGATACACCTGGGAGCACGACGCCCACCTGCAGCTGCGCCGCGCCCTGACGGTGCAGGCGCTGTTCGGCGGCGATGCCCCGGCCCAGGCGGTCTTCGACAGCGCCGCAGCCGGCATCACCCGGTCCAACAGCCTGGACCTGCCGCCCGAGGCAGAGGAGCTGCGCACCCGCATCCAGGCCGACGCCGCCGAGATCGCAGCGCTGAGCGCCGACGAACAGCTGGATCGGCTGATCGCGACCGGCTACGTGATGCCGCACTGGCCCAAGCCGTGGGGCAGGGCAGCGGACGCCATCGAGCAGCTGGTGATCGAGCAGGAGTTCAGCGCCGCCGGTATCACGCGGCCTGACTACTCGATCACCGGTTGGGTGATCCTGACCCTGATCCAGCAGGGCACCGACTGGCAGATCGAGCGATTCGTGGAGAAGGCGCTGCGCCAGGAGGAGATCTGGTGCCAGCTGTTCTCCGAGCCCGGCGCCGGCTCGGATGCCGCCGCGGTCAAGGCCAAGGCAACCCGGGTCGAGGGCGGCTGGAAGATCACCGGCCAGAAGGTGTGGACCTCCGGGGCGCACCTGTGCCGGCGCGGCCTGGCCACCGTGCGTACCGACTTCGAGGTGCCCAAGCACGCCGGAATCACCATGGTGATCGTCGACATGCACGCCCCCGGTGTCGAGGTGCGGCCGCTGCGTCAGATCACCGGCGGCTCAGAGTTCAACGAGGTGTTCTTCAACGACGTCTTCGTTCCCGATGAGGACGTCGTGGGACAGGTCAATGAAGGCTGGAAGGTGGCCCGGGCCACGTTGGGCAACGAGCGGGTGAGCATCGGTGGGGGCGGCGGCTTCACCGCGGGGATCGACCAGCAGCTGATCGCCCTGGCCCAGCAACACCGCCACGCAGTGGCCGACGCGGAAGTGCGGATCGGCCGGTTCGTCGCCGACGAGCACGCGCTGCGGTTGCTGAACCTGCGCCGGGTGGCGCGCAGCATCGCCGGCGCAGGGCCGGGCCCGGAGGGCAACGTGACCAAGCTGAAGCTGGCCGAGCACATGGGGGACGGGGCGGCGATCGGAGCGGCGTTGCTCGGTCCCGATGTGGCCCTGGACGACGGCCCGGGTGCGCTGGCCGGCCGGATGGTGATGGGAGCGCGCGGTATCGCGATCGCCGGCGGCACCTCGGAGGTGACGCGCAACCAGATCGCGGAGCGAATTCTGGGCATGCCCCGCGATCCGCTGATCAAGTAGCGTTTGCCGGTGTGCGTGCCGGGGGTATCACCCTTCGGCACGCACACCGTTGCAGCCTCGCTTGAGGAGGACGGACATGGCTACCGTCGCAGATCATGTCGTCGCCACCCTCCACCGCAGCGGGGTGCAGCGCATCTTCGGGATTCCCGGCGACAGCCTCAACGGGCTCACCGACGCGATCCGCCGGGCCGGCGACGTCGCCTGGGAACAGGTGCGCCACGAGGAGTCCGCTGCTTTCGCCGCAGCCGCGGAGGCGGCGCTTCGCGGTCGGCTGTCGGTATGCGCCGGCAGTTGCGGACCGGGCAACCTGCACCTGATCAACGGCCTGTTCGACGCGCATCGCAGCAGGGTGCCGGTGCTGGCGATCGCCGCCCACATTCCGCTGGCCGAGATCGGCTCCGACTACTTCCAGGAAACCCACCCGCAGGACCTGTTCCGGGAATGCAGCGTCTACTGCGAGCTGATCGGCGGGCCCCAGCAGGCGCCGCGCATCCTGGACCTGGCGATGCGGGCGGCGGTCGAGGAGAACGACGTCGCCGTCGTGGTGGTACCGGGTGAGATCCTCGGCCACCGGCTCGACCAGACCGCCTGGGGAGTGCGCCCGGTGCTGCCCACCGCATCGGTGTGCCACCCCGACGCGCACGCGCTGCGCGCAGCCGCTGCGATGCTCAACGCGGCCGGCAACGTGACCATCCTGGCCGGCGCCGGGGTAGCCGGCGCCCACGACCAGGTGATCGAGCTGGCGCGCACCCTGCAGGCCCCGATAGTGCACGCCCTGCGGGGCAAGGAGTACATCGAATACGACAATCCCTACGACGTCGGCATGACCGGGCTGCTCGGATTCGCCTCCGGCTACAAGGCGATCCGGGAAGCCGATGTGCTGCTGATGCTCGGCACCGACTTCCCCTACCAGCAGTTCTATCCCGACCGTGCGCAGATCATCCAAGTCGATATCCGTGGCCGCAACCTCGGCCGGCGCACTCCGATCGACCTCGGGTTACGCGGTCGGGTCGCCGACACCGTGGGCGCGTTACGGCCGCTGCTGGTGGACAAGACCGACTCCGCTCACCTGGAGAAATCGCTCAAGCACTACCGCAAGACCCGCCGGGGACTCGACGCGCTGGCGTCCAACGATCGGGACCGCACCCCGATACGTCCGGAATACGTTGCCGCGGTGGCTGATCGGCTTGCCGCCGACGACGCGGTGTTCACCGTCGACGTCGGCTCGCCGGTGGTGTGGGCGGCGCGCTACCTCACCATGAACGGGCCACGACGGCTTATCGGGTCGTTCAACCACGGCACCATGGCGTGCGCGCTACCGCATGCGATCGGCGCCCAGTCGGTGGACAAACAGCGTCAGGTTGTCGCGTTGGCCGGCGATGGGGGACTGGCCATGGGGTTCGGTGAGCTGCTCACGCTGATGCAGAATCGCTTGCCGGTCAAGGTGATCGTGTTCAACAACTCGTCGCTGAACTTCGTCGAGCTGGAGATGAAGGCCGCCGGCATCGTCACCTTCGGCACCGAGTTGACCAATCCGGATTTCAGCGCCGTCGCCGCGGCCCTGGGCATGTTCGGGCGGCGGGTGGAGCAGCCGGGGCACCTCGAGGCGGCACTGACCGAGGCCTTCGCCTACGACGGTCCGGCTGTCGTTGACGTGGTGACCGCCCGCCAGGAACTGACGATCCCCCCGGCCATCACCGCCGAACAGGCCAAAGGGTTCTCGCTCTACGCGATCCGCACCGTCCTGGCCGGTCGCGGCGACGAACTGCTGGATTTGGTGAGCACCAACGTGGCGCGTCGCATCTTGAGTTGAGCCGATACGGGCGTCGGCCATAAATCTCTTGCACACCGGTCGCAGCGGCCACTAGCCTGGTGTGATCATGCGTCATCTTCTCGTAGTAGCCGGCACCCGCAGCGGGGTCTGATCCAAGACCGACCCCCGCTGTGGGTCGGAAGCTACTACCCGTCGGTCGCTCTCCCGAGAAGAAAAGACCGCACCATGAGCAGCACATCCTTTGCGGACCAATTCCAGACCCGGCTCCCGCGCGAACTGCAGGATCCGGCCGCCCAGCTCAGCTGGGACGGTTTCGTGGCGGCCTATGGCCGCTGCGCCGGGCCCCTGCGGCTGGGCCGGTGGCGCTGCCTGGACGCCGACCGGCCCGCGGCACGGCTGGGGCTACGGGGCCGCACCTACCAGGCGACGATCGCCCTGGGAGACCGAACCGGCACCTGCACCGCGGCGGCGCACGGCCCGCTGGCAGCGCTCACCGAGATGCTGTACGAGCGCGGAATCACAGTGGAAATTCTGGGGTTTCATCAGCTTGGTTGCGGCAACGAGATAGCAACCTTCATCCACGGGTCCAATGGCCGGACGGCGGCCTGGGCGGTGGGCTTCGCGCCCGACGCCGGGGCATCGGCTGTGGATGCCGTCGTCACGTGCGTCAATCGGCTGTTGACGGCAGGGTGAGCGACGTCAGCGTGGCGAGCGGCGGCGGAAACTAAAGCCGGCGCAAGACGATCGGCATCCCGTCCGCCGGAATGGGCATGCCGCCGTAGTCCCAGCGTGTCTGATAGTCGGGACGCGGCAACTCCAGCCGGTACCGTCGTAGCAACCGGTGCACGATCGCCTTGACCTCAAGCCGACCGAAGGTCATGCCGATGCACTTGTGCGCACCGCCGCCGAACGGACTGAACGCGTAGCGGTGCCGCTTGTGCTCGCTACGCGGTTCGGTGAACCTGTCTGGGTCGAATTTCATTGGTTCCGTCCACAACTCAGGAAGACGGTGGTTCACTCCCGGGTAGGCGATGACATTGGTGCCCTCAGGCAGGAAGTAGCCCAGGAGTTCGGTGTCGCGGACGGTCTGGCGCATCGCCCACTGCACCGGCGTTACCAGGCGGATTGATTCGTCCATCACCAAATCCAGCGATTCCAGCTTCTCCAGGGACTCGATGTCGAGCGGTCCATCGCCCAGGCGATCCGATTCGTCACGGCAGCGTTGCTGCCATTCCGGGTTGCGGGCCAGGTTATAGACCATGGAGGTGGCTGCCGACGTCGACGTGTCGTGGGCTGCCATCATCAGAAAAATCATGTGGTTGACGATGTCGGTGTCGGAGAATCGGTTGCCGTCCTCGTCTTCGGCATAGCACAGCGCCGTGAGGAGGTCGTCGCCCTCTTTGCCGCGGTGTTCCTGGACCCGGGCGGTGAAGTAGTCCTCCAGGAGCGCACGGGCCTTGAGGCCACGCCACCATGCGAAGGGCGGCACGCTGGTTCGGATCACTGCGTTGCCGGAGCGGGTGGTCGTGGTGAACGCCTTGTTGACCTTCGTGACCAGCTCATGGTCGGTGCCGGGCTCATGTCCCATGAACACCAGCGCGGCGATGTCGAGGGTGAGTTCCTTCATCGCTGGGTGGAGCAGGAAGCGGGGGTCATCGGTGACCCAGTCGTCGGCGATCACCTGGGAGGCGACCCGGTCGATCTGTTCGACGTAGCTGACGAGGCGGGGTCGGACGAACGCCTCCTGCATGATCCTGCGATGGAACAGGTGTTCCTCGAAATCCAGCAGCATCAGCCCCCGGTTGAAAAACGGCCCGATCACCGGGACCCATCCCTGTTGCGAATAGTCCTTGTTGCGGTTGGAGTAGATGGCCTGCGTCGCATCGGGTCCCAGCGCTGCAACGGTGGGCAACACAGGCGAATCACCGAACAACAGTGGGCCGTGAGTGTGGTACTGGCGCATCAGGTAGTCCGGGCCGCCGCGCAGCCACTCGATCATGTGCCCCAGGATGGGCAGCCCGGAGTCGCCGAGGACCGGCTTGAGGCCACTGCCTGGGGGCGGCTCGGCGAGCTTCTTCTCCGGGAACTCCATGTTCAACAGCCGCTTTTCCAGCGCCCCCATACCGGGAAAGTTGTTGAACGACGGCGTGAACCGGCGCTTGGCCTGGTCGATCAGATACTGCGGCGTGCTGATCGTCGTCACTGACGCTCCTTTGACGCGCCCGACGGGCTGTGGCGCCCGTCACTTGATCGCCAATCCTTGGATCAAACTTGACGACTGTCAAGGCTGATCGCAGCGTGGCGACGCGCGAAGTCCCGAGCCGCGTGGCGCGGGCGTGTCAGGAGCTGATGTGCCAGGTGCGGGAACTAGAGCCGGCGCAGCACGATCGGCATCCCGTCCATCGGGATGGGCATGCCGCCGTAGTCCCAGCGCGGCTGGTAGCCCGGGTGGGCCAGCTCGATCCGGTACTGGCGCAGCAACCGGTGCAGCACCGTCTTGATCTCGAGGCGGCCGAACACCATTCCGATGCACTTGTGGGCACCGCCGCCGAACGGGGCCCAGGCGTAGCGGTGCTTCTTGTGCTCCGAGCGCGGCTCGAGGAACCGCTCGGGGTCGAACTGCCGCGGGTTGGTGTAGAGCTCGGGCAGCCAGTGGTTCATCCCGGGCCAGGTGACCACGTTGGTGCCGGCCGGCACGTAGTAGCCCAGCAGGTCGGTGTCGCGCACGGTTTGGCGCATGTTGAACGGCAGCGGGGTCACCAGCCGCAGCGACTCGTCCATCACCAGGTCGAGGGTCTCCAGCTTTTCCAGGGCCTCGATGTCCAGCGGCGCGTCGCCATGCCGGGCCGATTCGTCCCGGGCCCGGTCCTGCCAGTCCTGGTGGGCGGCCAGGTGGTAGATCATGGTGGTCACGGTCGAGGTGGTGGTGTCGTGAGCAGCCATCATCAGGAAGATCATGTGGTTGACGATGTCTTCGTCGGAGAAGCTGTTGCCGTCGTCATCCGCGGTGTGACAGAGCACTGTCAGCATGTCGTTGCCCTCGGCGTTACGGCGCTCCTTGACCCGCTCGACGAAGTACTCCTCGAGCAGCTTCCGGCCCTGCAGACCCTGCCACCATTTGAACGGCGGCACCCCGGTGCGGATGATCGCGCCGCCGGCCCGGGTGGTCTGCTCGAAGGCGCGGTTGACCTTGGTGACCAGCTGGTGATCGCTGCCCGGCTCGTGGCCCATGAACACCACCGATGCGACGTCGAGGGTCAGTTCCTTCATGGCCGGGTACACCAGGAAGCGGTTGTCGTCGGTGGGCCAGCCGGCCACGATCGCCGACGCCACCCGGTCGATGTCCTCGACGTAGCTGGCCAGCCGGGGCCGGGTGAAGGCGGACTGCATGATCCGCCGGTGCGCCATGTGCTCGTCGAACTCCAGCATCATCAGGCCGCGGTTGAAGAACGGCCCGATCACCGGGAGCCAGCCCTTCTGCGAAAAGTCCTTGTTCTTGTTCGTGAAGATCGTCTGGGTGGCGTCCGGTCCCAGCGCGACGATCGACGGCAGGATGGGCGAGTCGGCGAAGGTGATCGGTCCGCGCGTGTTGTACAGGTGCAGCGGGAAGTCCGGGCCCTGGCGGAACATCTCGACGATGTGCCCCAGCAGCGGCAGACCGGAGTCGCCGACGATGGGCTTGAGGCCGCTGCCCGCCGGGGGAGCCGCCAACGTCTTCTGCGGCCAGTCGACGCTCATCAGCCGCTTTTCCAGCAACCCCATCCCGGGGATGGTGTTGACTGTGGGGACGAAGCGGCGCTTAGCCTGGTCCAGCAGGTAACGCGGCGTGCTGATCGTGGTCACAAACGCTCCTTAACAGCCCGGACGGAATTGTGGCAACCGTCACTTGGCCCTCATCTTTGGATTAAAATTGACGCCTGTCAAGTTTGAATCCGGTGCGGCGTGATGCAAGGTGCAAAGGTGAACACTGAGGATGACGTGGGCGGGCGGTCTTCCGACGATCAGCCGATGCGGCGGGGTGACAAGCAACGTCAGGCGATAGTTCAGGCGGTACGGGAACTGCTGGAGGAAAAACCCTTCGCGGAACTGTCTGTGAGCACCATCAGCGACCGGGCCGGGGTGGCCCGCTCGGGGTTCTACTTCTACTTCGACTCCAAGTACGCGGTACTGGCGCAGATCCTCGCCGAGGCCACACATGAGCTCGAAGAGCTGACGCAGTACTTCGCGCCGCGGGGCGCTGACGAGTCGCCGGCGGAGTTCGCGCGGCGCATGGTGGGCAGTGCGGCAGCGGTCTACGCCCACAACGACCCGGTGATGTCGGCGTGCAACATCGCGCGCAACAGCGACGCCGAGATCCGCGAGTTGCTCGACGCCCAGATCGACGCGGTGATCGACCAGGTCGTCGCTGTGATCACCGACGAGATGGCCGCCGGGACGGCGAATCCGATCAGTACGGACCTTCCGGCGCTGGTGCGTACCCTGGCGGCCACCACCGCCTACATGCTCTCCGGCGACAGCGCGTTCCTGGGTTCCTCCGGGGATGTGGGTCGTGGGGTGGAGGTGCTCGAGGCACTGTGGCGCAACGCCCTGTGGGGCGGCCGCGTGGATTAGGCGCGGCGGCCCCGCGCGTGCCGCCGTGTCCCGGGGGATCGGGGCATCGGTGCGCGATACCGCCGGTATCGTCTGCAGCCATGACACGCCTAGGGCAGTACTACCGGGGAAAGCGGTGCTTCATCACCGGAGCGGCGAGCGGGATCGGACGGGCCACCGCGTTGCGGTTGGCTGAGTATGGTGCCGAGCTGTACCTGACCGACCGCAATGCCGAGGGCCTGGCCGAAACGGTCGCCGACGCACGCGCTCTGGGCGCGCTGGTGCCCGAGCACCGGGCGATCGACGTCGCCGACTACGACGCTGTCGCCGCCTTCGCCGAAGACATTCATGCGCGGCACCCCGCCATGGATGTCGTGATGAACATCGCCGGGGTGTCGGCGTGGGGGACCGTCGACCGGTTGACCCACCAGCAGTGGCGAAAGATGGTCGACATCAACCTGATGGGCCCGATCCACGTCATCGAATCGTTCCTGCCGCAGATGGTGGCCGGCGGCCGCGGCGGCCACCTGGTCAATGTGTCCTCGGCGGCCGGAATCGTGGCCTTGCCCTGGCACGCCGCCTATTCCGCCAGCAAGTACGGCCTGCGCGGCGTGTCGGAGGTACTGCGCTTCGATCTGGCCCGTCACAAGATCGGGGTGTCGGTGGTGGTTCCGGGCGCGGTCAAGACCGGGCTGGTCAACACCGTCGAGATCGCCGGCGTGGACCGCGAGGACCCGCACGTGGAGAAATGGGTGGGCCGCTTTGCCGGTCACGCCGTGTCGCCGGAGAAGGCGGCGGACAAGATCCTGGCCGGCGTGGCCCGCAACCGCTACCTGGTCTACACCTCCGGCGACATCCGGGCGCTGTATGCCTTCAAACGGCTGGCCTGGCTGCCCTACAGCGTGGCCATGCGCCAGGCGAACGCCCTGTTCAGCCGGGCACTGCGGCCGTCGCGGTCGGCCCTGCCCGGTTCCTGATCCGCGCACCTGCGCCAGGAACCTCAGCGGCGGCCCCAGTCCCACGCCGGGGTGTTGAGCAGGCCCAACCCGGCGACCCGCGTCTCGCCGAAGTCCTTGTACACCTCGATCTCGGCGGTGTCGTGGCGGTCGGCCTCGGCTACGGGCACCGCCCCGAGCAGTTCGGGCATGGTCCGCGCGTGGGTGACCACCACAACCTGGGTTCGGCCTGCTGCGGCCCGGATGAGCTCGGTCAGCGGTGCCACCAGGTCGGGATGCAGGGAGGTCTCCGGCTCGTTGAGCACCATCAGCGACGGTGGCTGCGGGCTCAGCAGCGCGGCGGCCCACAACAGGAAGCGCAGGGTGCCGTCGGAGAGCTCGGCGGCCCGCAGCGGCCGCAGCATGCCCCGTTGCCGCAGCTGCAGGTCGAACAGGCCGTCGTGCGAGCTCACCGCGAGCGTCGCGCCGTCGAAGGCCGCCGCCACCGCGCGAGCCAACGTGTCGTCGCCGGATTCGATGATGGTCTGCACCGCCGCGGCCAGGTCGACGCCGTCGCCGGCCAGGACCGGGGTGCGGGTCCCCACCTGTGGCCGGCGCACCGGTGCGCCGGCGTCCACCCGGAAGCCGTCATAAAAGCGCCAATCCCGCAGGCGGTCGCGGACCGCGGCCAGCTCCGGATGTGCCGCGGGGTGGGCGAATTCGGCGAGCACGCTGCGATAGGCGGGCAGGGTCCGGGAGAGTTCCCGGTCACCGGAGTCGGTGCTGGCGTGGGCATAGGCCCGGGTACGGTTCACCAACGTGGCGCCGCGCCGGGGCACCGGACCGGCGAAGACCACTTCACGCTTGATCTCCGGATCGTGGGCGAACGCCGAATCGCCACCGGACTGCGGTAGACCCAGATCGAGCAGGTAGCCGAAGTCGTCGGAGGCAAAGCCCAGCTCCAACGAGACAGGCCGGGTTCGACGGGTGCCCTGCTCGACTCCGCTGCGACGCGTTTCGCCGAGTTGCTCCGGGCCGGCCCACAGCACCGACTCCAGGCCGCCCTCGCGGGCCAGGGAGCCGATCACCTCGCCCCGGCCGCTATCGGCCAGTAGCCGCAGCGAGCGGTAGAGCGATGATTTGCCGGTGCCGTTGGCTCCGGTGACGACGGTGAGTCGACGCAGCGGCAGGACCACCTCGCGAAGCGAGCGGTAACCGCGGACCGCGACGGTGGACAGCATGGCTGGGAGGCTACCGGCATTTGCTGGGCAGGCGGAGGCGGTGCTGCGGCCGGGCGTTGTTGTCGGTGGGTGCTGATAGACCTGTCGGCATGAGAGATCAAAGACCGTTTTGTGATGTTCGACACGCCGGGGCGCGGCCTGTCGCAGGCTTACAACCAGCGAATTTCAAGAATGTCGTTCGGAACATCTAGTATTGCTTCTCATGGGGAGCCACTAGGTGTAGTGTTTCAAGCACCGACAGACCCCGGATCGCACGGCTGTCCGAACCGCGGCCACAGGCACCGAATCGGTGTCCCGAGCTGCGGCGGAAGCCGAAAGTCCAAGGCCTTGGCGGCCTACCGAGCGTAGTACCTGACCCGTCATCCGTTTGTCGTCGACAATTCGCTGAGGAGCCTGTCGCCCATGAGCATCACCGTCTACACCAAGCCCGCTTGCGTGCAGTGCAACGCGACGTACAAGGCGTTGGACAACCAGGGCCTCGCCTACGAGAAGGTCGACATCTCGCTGGACTCCGACGCCCGCGACTACGTGATGGCGCTGGGCTACCTGCAGGCCCCGGTGGTGGTGGCCGGTGGCGAGCACTGGTCGGGCTTCCGCCCGGACCGCATCAAGGCGCTGGCCCAGACCGCGCTCAGCGCGTAGCCCGGTTGCCGGGTCTGGTGCGGGTGGAGTCTGACTGAGAGCTGAAGGGGGGCGCCATGCCTGCGGATTCACCATGCAGCCTGGTGTATTTCTCCTCGGTGTCGGAGAACACCCACCGCTTTGTGCAGAAGCTGCACCTGCCGGCCATCCGGATCCCGCTGCACGGACGCATCGAGGTGGACCACCCCTATGTGTTGGTCCTGCCGACCTACGGCGGCGGACGTCAGCAGCCCGAGGGCAATGAGGGCGGCTACGTACCCAAGCAGGTCATCGCGTTTTTGAACAACGAACACAACCGGCGGCTGATACGCGGCGTGATCGCGGCCGGCAACACCAACTTCGGTGCGGAATTCTGCTACGCGGGCAACGTGATCTCCCGCAAGTGCGGCGTGCCGTACCTGTACCGATTCGAATTGATGGGAACCGACGAGGACGTCCAAGCCGTCCGCGCGGGCTTGGACGACTTCTGGAAGGACGAGGCATGTCACCGACCGCTGCAACTGCAGAGCAGGTAACCACTACCCCCCGCAGCGCTCCGGTGGGCGAGCTGGACTTCCACGCGCTCAACGCGATGCTCAACCTGTACGACAGCGACGGCAAGATCCAGTTCGACAAGGACGTGCTGGCCGCCCGTCAGTACTTCCTGGAGCACGTCAACCAGAACACGGTGTTCTTCCACAATCAGGACGAGAAGCTCGACTACCTGATCCAGAAGGAGTACTACGAGCGCGAGGTGCTCGACCAGTACTCCCGCAACTTCGTCAAGTCGCTGCTGGACCGGGCCTACGCCAAGAAGTTTCGCTTCCCGACGTTCCTCGGGGCGTTCAAGTACTACACCTCCTACACGCTGAAGACCTTCGACGGCAAGCGCTACCTGGAGCGCTTCGAGGACCGCGTGTGCATGGTGGCGTTGACGTTGGCCGCCGGTGACACCAGGCTGGCCGAACAACTCGTCGACGAGATCATCGACGGACGCTTCCAGCCCGCCACTCCGACGTTCCTGAACTCCGGCAAGAAGCAGCGTGGCGAGGCGGTCAGCTGCTTTCTGCTGCGCATCGAAGACAACATGGAATCGATCGGCCGGTCGATCAACTCCGCCCTGCAGCTGTCCAAGCGCGGCGGGGGAGTGGCGCTGCTGCTGACCAACATTCGTGAGCACGGCGCCCCGATCAAAAACATCGAGAACCAGTCTTCCGGGGTCATCCCGATCATGAAGCTGCTGGAGGACTCGTTCTCCTACGCCAACCAGCTCGGGGCCCGCCAGGGCGCCGGGGCGGTGTACCTGCACGCCCACCACCCCGACATCTACCGCTTCCTGGACACCAAGCGGGAGAACGCCGACGAGAAGATCCGGATCAAGACGCTGAGCCTGGGCGTGGTGATCCCCGACATCACCTTCGAGCTGGCGAAGAAGAACGAGGACATGTACCTGTTCTCGCCCTACGACGTCGAGAAGTTCTACGGCGTTCCCTTCGCCGATATCTCCGTCAGCGAGAAGTACTACGAGATGGTCGACAACTCGGCGATCCGCAAGACCAAGATCAAGGCCCGCGAGTTCTTCCAGACGCTGGCCGAGTTGCAGTTCGAGTCCGGCTACCCCTACATCATGTTCGAGGACACGGTGAACCGGGCGAACCCGATCGCCGGCAAGATCACCCACTCGAACCTGTGCTCGGAGATCCTGCAGGTGTCCACCGCGTCGGAGTACAACGACGACCTGTCGTATGCCAAGGTGGGCAAGGACATCTCCTGCAACCTGGGCTCGCTCAACATCGCCAAGGCGATGGACTCGCCCGACTTCGGCCAGACCATCGAGGTGGCCATCCGGGCGCTGACCGCGGTGTCGGACCAGACCCACATCTGGTCGGTGCCCTCGATCGAGCACGGCAACAACGAGTCGCATGCCATCGGTTTGGGCCAGATGAACCTGCATGGCTACCTGGCCCGGGAACGGATCTTCTACGGGTCCGATGAGGGCATCGACTTCACCAACATCTACTTCTACACCGTGCTCTATCACGCTCTGCGCGCGTCGAATCGCCTTGCGCTGGAGCGGGGTAAGGCTTTTGCCGGCTTTGAGCAGTCCAAGTACGCCACCGGCGAATTCTTCGACAAGTACACCGAGGGGGTGTGGGAGCCCAAGACGGCGCGGGTGCGCGAGCTGTTCGCCGACGCGGGAATCCGGATTCCCAACCAGGATGATTGGCGCCGGCTCAAAGAGTCGGTGCAAACCCACGGCATCTACAACCAGAACCTGCAGGCCGTTCCGCCGACCGGGTCGATCTCCTACATCAACCACTCGACGTCATCGATCCACCCGATCGTGGCCCGCGTCGAGATCCGCAAGGAAGGCAAGATCGGCCGCGTCTACTACCCGGCGCCGTATATGACCAACGACAACCTGGAGTACTACCAGGACGCCTACGAGATCGGCTACGAGAAGATCATCGACACCTACGCCGCGGCCACCCAGCACGTGGACCAGGGGCTGAGCTTGACGCTGTTCTTCAAGGACACTGCGTCCACCCGCGACGTGAACAAGGCGCAGATCTACGCCTGGCGCAAGGGAATCAAGACGCTGTACTACATCCGTCTGCGCCAGATGGCGCTGGAAGGCACCGAGGTCGAGGGCTGCGTGTCCTGCATGCTGTAGGGCCGTTCGAGACGAGTCGCAGGCCGGGGGTTATTGCCCCTGGCCTGCTTCTTTGTTCAGAGACGCCGTGGTAGTGGCGTGGATATGGTGGCGGCGTGACCCGGATCAGCCCCTTTCTCATGTTCCAGGGCGGAACCGCCACCGCCGCGATCGAGCTGTACCTGGCCGCGTTCCCGGGAGCCACGGTGATCTCCTCGACGCCGCACCCAGACCCAGCCGCCGGCATCATGCTGGCCGAGCTCGACCTGGCCGGGCTGCGGGTGCTGGTCAGCGACAGCGCGGTCACGCATGGCTTCGACTTCACCCCGTCCAGCTCGCTGTTCGTGGACGTCGCCGACCGTGCGGAGTTGGAACGGCTGGTGGCCGCGCTGGGGGAGGGCGGTGCCACGTTGATGCCGCTTGGTGAGTACGGCTTCTCCACCGCGTTTGCCTGGATCAACGACCGATTCGGAGTGTCCTGGCAGCTCAACCTGCCCTGAGTGATATTCAGGCCGGCCGGGGCACCGAGGCAGCTCGGCCCTGCCCGATCCAGGTGGGGATGGCTCGACGCACATCGGTGGATCCCGACAGTGCGACACTGCCGTCACGCATGGCATCTGACCAACCGAGATCGCCTCGCCAGATCCGGGTCAGGACCGGCAGGCTGGTCTCGACGGTGCCGGTCACCTCGTAACCGGGGTCGAAGTCGCACACCTCGGCTTCGCCGTTCGCGACCACCAGCCACCATCGCGACGCCTTGGCCGCCACCCCGCCGAGCGTGAATTCGAGCGTGGTGCGTGACCGCGGCCAGTCACCGATCGGGATGGTGCGGCGGATATCCCAGAACAGCAGGTGCGGGTCGAGGTCGGCGTCGCCGAGGTCACCGATCCAACGTATCCCCCACGCGGTGAGCGCCTCCACCGTGCCCGCCAGATCTTTGCCGCACGCGGTGAGGGAATACGTTGCGCGGCCGTCGATTTCGGTGCGCTCGACGACACCGGCGCGGACCAGCGACTTGAGCCTCTTGGAGAGCAGCGCCGGCGACATCTTGGGGACGCCACGGCGCAGATCGTTGAAGTGGGTGCTGCCGAGCAGCAGTTCGCGGACCACCAGCAGTGTCCAGCGTTCGTCGAGCAGCTCCATGGCCTTGGCCATGGGGCAGAACTGGTTGTATCCCGACATCTGCGTACCTTTCGTGAATCACCCGAATCTATGGTCTCGCAGCCGGCCTGCCCAGTACAGATTCTGTAGCGCGGTCGGTACAGATCTGGAACTGGAGGCGTGCGCCGGGCGGACCGACGATGGGTTCACCGGGTACGAGAGGAAGCAGAATCGATGAAAGCTGTAGTGAACGACATTGAGGCCAAGCACCGTGCGCTGTGGGCGTTAGGCGACTATGCGGCGATAGCCACCGAAGTTGTGGCGCCGTTGGGTCCGGAACTGGTGAGCGCCTGCGGGATCGGGCCGCGCGACCGCGTGCTCGACGTCGCCGCGGGAACCGGCAATGCGGCGATCCCCGCCGCGGCCACCGGCGCCCACGTCCTGGCCAGCGATCTCTGCCCGCAATTGGTGCAACGCGGGCGCGAGACGGCCGCGGAACGCGGTGTCGTGCTGGACTGGCGCGAGGCCAACGCCGAGGCGCTGCCGTTCGACGACGATGAGTTCGACGTGGTGATGTCCTGTATCGGCGTGATGTTCGCACCACACCATCAGTCGGCTGCCGACGAGCTGATCCGCGTCTGCCGCACCGGTGGCCGCATCGGTGTGATCAGTTGGACGCCCGAGGGTTTCATCGGACAATTGTTCGCCACCATGAAGCCGTACGTGCCTGCGCCCCCGGCGGGGGCCGCTGCGCCGCCGCTGTGGGGCAGCGAACCCTACGCGCGCGCCCTGCTCGGGGAGCAGGTTGCCGATGTGGCGACGCAACGTCGCGAACTGACGGTCTCCGCCTTCTCCGACGGTGCCGCTTTTCGTGACTATTTCAAGGCGAACTACGGACCGACCATCGCGGCCTACCAGGGAATCGCCGGCAACCCGGATCGCGTGGCTGCACTCGACGCCGACATCGCGGCGTTGGGCGATCGCGCGCTGCGGAGCGGGTCGATGGGGTGGGAGTATCTGCTGCTGACTGCGCGGAAATGCTGATTCTTGCCGGTGGTAACCCTGCGGCTTCCTGTATCAGTCCTCGCGAGCTTGGTCGGCATGCAGCGCCTTGATGCGCCGCGGTTTGCCATCGAGCAGCTGGACGATCTGCTCGGTGGTCAGCGCATCCTGGCGCAAGTCATCCACCAGTGGACTACCAGTGCGCTCTGCCATCGTTCGCGACGAGGACGCCCGAATGGGCTTCCCTGAGGCAGAGGAGTCTTTGTGACCGTGTTGTTGCCTGGCCAGGCCGCCGCCCCCGAAGGGCCCGCTGACCTGCGGATGATGTATGTGATGCACCACGGGTTCCGGCGTGACCTCACGCACTTCTGCATCGCCGTGCGCCGCACACCGTTCTCCGACGGACGCACCTGGCGCGCCCTGTTGGCGCGGTGGGACCTGGTGTCCACCGTGCTGCACGATCACCATCACAAGGAGGACGTGGTGCTCTGGCCGCTGCTGCGGATGCGCGCCGAGGCCGATGGCGACGCCCACGCACTCGCCGTCCTGGACGCCATGGACACCGAACACGATCAGATCGACCCGCTGCTGCTCCGGGTGCGAGCCGGTCTCGAGGCGATGACGATCGGCGCCGGCACGCCCGATCGGGAGACGCTGACCTTGGCTGTCGACGAGGCCTACGCCGGCCTCACCGGTCATCTCTCGCACGAGGAACGCGATGCGAATGTGGTGCTGCAGGCACGGATCGGGGGCGAGGAGTGGGACCATCTCGAGCGGACGAAGTTGCGGGGCGGCATGAGCGCCCGCGAGCTCACGCAGATGCTGCCCTGGGCCTTCAAGGATCTCCCGGATCCGATGGCCTCCGAGCTGCTCGCCGAGGCTCCGCTCCCGCTCCGGGCGATGCTGCGGATCGGGCGGCGTCGTTTCCAGCGGCTCGACGACGCCGCGTTCGTCGCGGTGCCGGCGGGCACGACCGTGGGCACGAGCTTGGTGCGCTGAACCGGCGGTTCAGCGAGGCTCGCCGTAGGCGAGGCAAGGCTGCGACCGCCATATAAGCCCCGTCGATCAGAAGCCGTGCCGGCGCCGCATTTCGGCGATCCGCGCCCCGATGCGCGGCAACCGCCAGCGGCCGGCCTGGTCGGCCGCCGCGTTCGCATACGCGGCGGCCGCCGCGGTATCCCCGGTGACCGCGGCCCCGTAGGCCAGGAACAGGTCTACCGGGCCGATCGCCGCTGCGGTCCCCGCGCTCGCCATCCGCCCGGAGTAGCCCTGCAGGTAACGGAACGCGTCCACAGCGAGATCCGGGCGGTCGAGTTCCAACCCGATCTCGCAACTCATCGCGGCAAACACGGATCCGAGGAAGGTGTGACGTTCGGCGGGCAGCGGATGAGTCTCGACGAAGGCCGCCGCGCGTTCCCGCTCGCCGGCGCGCAGCAGCAGCAACGCCACCGTCGACGCGGCCGGAATCCTGCTGTCCTGGAGGAACCCGTCCAGGGTCGGCAACAACTCGGCCGCGCGGTCCGCGTGCAGGCACGCCAGTGCGGCCGCCACCTGGGCCGCCTCGAAGACGTTGGGGGTCCGCACTTCGACCGCCAGCTCGTGCAGCCGCAGCACCGATGCGACCGCGGCGTCGTCGTCGCCGGCCATCGCGTGCCAGGGCGCGGCGACGGTGTGCAGTACCACCTCGGCGGTACCGAGCCCGGCCGAGCGCAGCCGGCTGGTGAGCGCCCGGATACCGGACCACACCGCGTCGGCGTCGCCGAACTCGTTGGCCAAGCCGGTGGCCAGCGTCGCGACCATCATCTCCAATCGCGGATCACCGAGCAGGTCGACGTCGGCCCGGGCGAGCCGCAGGTACTCGGCCCGGTGCGTCGCCGCATCCGGGCGGAACCGCGCTACGTACGCGCCCAGCTGCACCGACACCCGGACCCGCGGATCGTCGATCGGGCGCGCCACGTCCAGGGCCTCGGCGACCAGCGCGTCGATCCGATTCACGTCTCCGGAATAGAACAGCTCCATAGCCAGCGTCAGCAGCGCCCGACTGCGCACCGCGGTCCGGTGGGGCGGCAGCTGCGGCAGTATCTCGGTGAGGGCGTCGACCACCGGGGCGTGCACCTCGCCGTAGGACCTGACCTGCCACAGCGCACCGTCGAGGTTGGCGGACAGGGTTCGTGCCGCCAACTCCGCGGTGGCGCTCCGGTCGGCCGGATCGCCGAGCCGGCCGACCAGCAGCGTCGCGGCATCCACGCAGTCCGAGACTCCCTGCCAATCGCCTGACCACCGGTGCGCGTCGGTGGCCAGCATGAGCAGTTCGTAGCGTTCCCGGGCCGACGCGGCGCGGTGGTTCCGTTGCAGGTCCAGCGCCAGGACCAGATGCGCTGCCTCTTCGTCGTAGTGGGCGCCGGCCCGCGCGTACTGCGCGGTCTCGACCAGCATGCGCCAGCCGGTACCGGAGTCCGCCGGCGCGGCGCCGCGCAGGTGGTGCTGCACCGATGCCCGCACGTCAGCCCGATTCAGGTCGCCGCTGGCGGCGACCTCCGCGGCGCGTCGGTGCAAGTCCGCGCGCACATCCCCGGCTAACGACCGATAGATCACCTCCTGCACGATCACGTGACCGAACCGGAATCCAGCACCGGTGTCGGCCACGATCCCGGCCCGGCGCGCGGGCTCCAGGAGTTCGATCGTGCGCCCGGGGTCCGTGTCCGTCGTCCCGGCGAGATCCGCAATCTGAAACGAAGTTCCGAGCACGCTGGCCGCGCGCAACGCCTCGACCGTCTCGGCGGGGAGAGCGCCGACTCGCTCCAGCACCACGTCCGCGAGGGTGCCGCTGGGCGCGCCCGCACTCTGCAGCAGTTCCACCAGATACAGCGTGTTCCCGCCGGTGCGGTTCCACAGAGCGTGCGCACGTTCATCGCCGATGGCGGATCCGGCCACCGCTTCTGCCAGCGGCTCCACCGCGTCGACCGGAAGCGGGCCCAACTCGATCCGGTTACCCTCCCCGCGGGCGGTGGCGCGCAGGAATCGTTGCAGTTCGGAGCCTTCCGGAGGGTCCGGCCGGGTGGTGGTGATCACCAGGACCCGTTGATCGGTGAGCCGCTCGATCAGCGCCGTCAGCGCCCGGATCACCACCGGACCGGCCCAGTGCAGATCCTCCACGACCAGGGCCGTCGCCACCGTCGATGCGGATTCCGCGGCCAGTTGCACGACCACATCGCGCAGCGCGAATTCGGAACCGGACGTCAGCTCCTCGTAGAGCATCGTGGTCGGGCGGCCCGAAATCCCGGCCAGCGCCTCCGCCAGCGGCCACAGTTCCGGTTGGTCGGTGTCCCGGCAACGCCCTACTCCGATCCGGAAGCCGAGCGCGGCCGCGTCCTGTGCGAACGCGGCCAGCAGTCGCGTCTTGCCCGCGCCGGCTTCGCCCACCACGACGGTGACGCCGGGCGCGCCCGCCGCGGCGGCTTCTGCCTCGGCCTGGAGTCGGCGCCGTTCCGGGTCGCGTCCCACCAGCGGCCAGCGTGGTCGTGCGAAGGGGGCCGGGAGTGGTGTGTCCTCGGCGCTGAGCGTTGTGATGACGGAAGCCGGCGAGCCGGTCGACGGCGCCGGCCACCCGAGTGCAGGATCACGGCGCAGGATCGCGCTCTGTAACGTACGGACCGCCTCGCTGGGATCGAGTCCCAGCTCATCGGCCAGTTCGGCCCGCAGGGTTTGCAGTGCGGCGAGCGAGTCGGGCAGTCGCCCGCAGCGGAAGAGGGCGACCGCCCAAAGCGACCACCAACGTTCGTGCAGCGGATTCTCGGCGCACAGGGCAGCGAGTTCACCCACCACCTCGTCGTGTTCGCCGATCGCCAGACCGGCGACGATCCGCAGTTCCCGGGCGGCGGCCCGTAAGTCGGCGAGCCGCACCCGCTCTGCGACCGCGTCCGGGTCGTCGCCGAGTTCCGGATAAGGTTCGCCGCGCCAGCACGACAGTCTGTCGTCGAGCGCCATCGCAACCCGTGCGATCCGGTCGACGGCATGCCCAGCCGCGGCCGGACGATCGAAGTCGATGAGTTGGGTCAACGTGGCGCGCGCATCGGTCACCGTCTGCTGCAGGGCGACATCGTCACGTTCGTTCGCCGGGATGCGCAGCGCGTAGCCGGCGTGCTCCCGAACCAGTACCGTCGCCGTCTGGCGAGGACCGCGCCCGGGTTCCAGGATGCGGCGCAACTTGCCGATGTAGCTGTGCAGGGTGGCCGTCGCAGAGGCGGGCGGTGACTCGCCCCACACCCGATTGGCGAGTGTCTCGACCGAGACCCGCTTGCCCTGTGCCAGGGCGAGCGCTCCGATCACGGCATGCTGCCGGGGCGTCCCCAGGTCAACCGGCGCGTCGTCCCGCAGGACGCGGATCGGGCCGAGGACAGCCAAATTCACGCCGATGATGCTACCGGCGGGATCGGTTTGCTTGGTCTCAGTGATGTCCAATCACTGTTCTCCTCGCCTATGCGCGGAAGGCCGCGGCGCCACAACGTGTCTCGAAACTCGATGGATTGGGAGTATCTGCTGCTGACTGCGTCGAAGTGCTGGATCAGTCCTCGCGAGCTTGGTCGGCATGCAGCGCCTTGATACGCCGCTGCTCGCGCAGGACTTCCTGGTGGCTCTCACGTTCGGCGACCAGCCACTCCGGCTTCTCCTCGAGCAGCGCGACGATCTGCTCGGTGGTCAGCGCATTGTCCACGGCGCTGCGGGTGAGACCGGAGATCGAGATGCCCAGCTTGGGCGCCACCAGATTCTTCGGGTGCGGCCCGTTCTTGCGCAGGTCCTTGAGCCACTGCGGCGGTTCGGCCTGCAAGGCGGCGAGCTCGGTGCGGGTGATCGATTTCTCCTGGAACTCCGCGGGTGTCGCGAGCAGGTACACGTCCAGCTTCTTGGCCGCCGTGGCGGGTTTCGTGGACTGTGCGTTCGGGCCTGCTCATAGCGTCAGCCCCTCGGTAGCCTGAGGCGGTGAACCCGACTTCCCTCACCCTCGGGTACGTCCCCGGCGGGACGCCCGCGAAGTGGGTACGAGTCTGGGCGGAGCGCCGTCCGGACGTTCCGTTGCTGCTGCACACTGTGGAAGCCGCCGACGCGGCCGCCGCGGTGCGGGAGGGCGTCGTCGATGTGGCGCTGCTGCGGCCGTGGCCCGACACCGAGGGGCTGGCTGTTATCCCGCTCTACGAGGAGACGACGGTGGTCGTGGTGCCCAAAGACCACGTCTTCAGCGCCGTTGATGAGATCACCTCGGCGGACTTCGTCGGCGAGCCGTTACTGCTCCCACTCGACGACGTCGTCGCCTGGGCAGATGCGCCGGGCAACCCGATCGACCATCGCCCGGAAACCACAAAGGACGCAATAGAACTCGTCGCCGCCGGGCTGGGTGGGCTGATCGTTCCGCAGTCATTGGCGCGGCTGTATCACCGCAAAGACCTGACGTACCGCCGGATCAGCGATGCGCCCACCTGCCCGGTGTCGCTCGCCTTCGCCGAAGGCCTGCAGTCGGAGCTGGTGGAAGAGTTCGTCGGCATTGTGCGCGGCCGCAGACCCGGTTCGTCGCGTGGCCAGTCCGAGCCCGCGCCGAAGCGAACCGCGCGGGAGAAGGCCCTTGCCAAGCAGGCCGCCCGAGCCGCCGCCGGCAAGGTCGCACGCAAGCCGGGCCGAGCCCAGCGCGGCCGACGCTGAGCTCAACGGCGGGGGATCGGCGCTTTCAGTAGCTGTGCGCCGGCCCCTCCTGTCCCTTGTAGAGCCGCGTGAGCAGCATGTTGCGGAATCGCGCGTTGTCGAGCATTTTGAGCCCGGCTTCGGCCACCCGGGGCCTGCCGGCCAGCTTGTGAAAGAACCGGCCGCGCCGGTACTCGCGGCCCCAGGCGGCTTCCATCCGCTGGCCGTAGTTGGTGAAGTCGTCGGGTCCGCCGTTGGTCAGCGCAGCGACTGCGCACTCGCCGGCGGCCAGCCCCGATTCCAGCGCCTTGGAGATGCCGGCCCCCGAGGTCGGTCGGCCCGCGCCCAGCGAGTCCCCGGCGAACAGCACTCCGGGCCGCCACGGCGGCCACGCCGTGAAGCCCATCGGCAGGCGCCAGGCCCGGACGGTCTTCGACTGCTTGAGTTCGGTGATCGACGGCAATTCCCATTCCCGGGGCAGCGTCTCAAGGAAATCGCCCAGGAAATTGGTGGCGTTGATGGCCTGCCAATTCTTGTAGCTGTTGACATAGCCCAAACCGATGTTGACCCGGCCGCCGCCCAGCGGGAACACCCAGCCGTAACCGGGCAGCTGGTCGCCCTGGAACAGCAGCTTCAAATAGATGTCCAGGGAATCGACGTCCGGTCGCACGGCGGGCATCTCCGCCCGGATCGCGATCGCGGAGTAGCCGTTGTAGGCCGAGTCCAGCTTGAGTGCCCGCTTGATCGGAGAGTAGGCACCGTCGGCGGCGATCACCGCATCCGCCAGGATCTTCTCGCCGCCCTTGAGCAGCACGCCGGTCACGCGGCCCGTGTCGTCGAGGACCGGGCCGGTGGCCTCCGCGGACTGCCGTACCACCGCGCCGGCGGACTCGGCGTGCTTGAGCAGCAACGTGTCCAGTTCCGGGCGGCGCGCGACATGGCCGTGGTCGGGCATCCCGGGCCGGCGCGGAAACGACAGCTCCCATTCGCTGGGGCTGAAGACCTTCACCCGGTTGACGCGGTGAAATTTCGCCACCTGCTCGGCCAGCCCCATTTTCTGCAGGTAGCTGACCGCCCGCGCGGTCAGGCCGTCGCCGCACGGCTTGTCCCGCGGGAACTCGGCCTTGTCCACGACGACGACACTCGCGCCGGCCTGCCTTGCCTGCCAGGCCGCCGCTGACCCTGCTGGACCTCCGCCGACAACTGCAAGGTCGAATCGCTGCACCACAGCGGCGATGGTAGCCGACGGCCGGTCTCCCCAGGTCACGGCGGCGACGCTGTAAGGTGCTTGACGTGCGCGGAACGACTAAAACCACGGCTGCCGAAAATGGCGGGCCGAAGGTGGACGCGCGCAGTGAGCGTTGGCGCGAACACCGCAAGAAGGTGCGCAGAGAGATCGTCGACGCCGCCTTCCGCTCCATCGACCGGCTCGGGCCCGAGGTGAGTGTGCGGGAGATCGCCGCGGAAGCCGGTACCGCCAAGCCCAAGATCTACCGGCATTTCGCCGACAAGGACGATCTGTTCGAGGCGGTCGGCGCGCGGCTGCGCGATGACCTGTGGGCGGCGATTTTCGCCTCCATCGATGTCGCCACCAATTCGTTGCGTGACGTCGTCCGGCGCAGCGTCGAAGAGTACGTGACCTTGGTCGATGAGCATCCCAATGTGCTGCGGTTCTTCATCCAGGGCCGGGCGCGCGCACAGTCCGAGTCACGGGTTCGGGCCCTCAACGAAGGGCGGACCATCACCTTGGCGATGGCCGACATGTTCAGTAACGAACTGCAGGACCTGGACCTCAACCGGGGCGCCATGGAACTGGCCGCGTTTGCGGCCTTCGGCACGGCGACCTCGGCCACCGACTGGTGGCTGGGGCCGGAGCTGGACAGCCCGCGGCGGATGCCCCGCGACACGTTCGTGGACTACCTGACGACGATCATGATCAGTGTCGTCAGCGGCACCGCCCAGAACCTGGGTATCGAGATGGACCCGGATCAGCCCATTCGCGCGGTGGCCGCAAAGGAGCAACCCGCCTGAAGCCGGCCGGTGCCGCCCAGTGCGGGATCGCCTGGCAGTATTCGGCTTTCCGGGGCGGCCGATACGACACGACGAACACAACTTCTTGTGTTGCCGTGGGTTGTCGGCCCCCAGGGGTAGTGTCGAAGGTCTAGCTTTGGCGTAGGTGAAATGGGGTTCTGGTGGGCGAACAAGTGAAGCTGATCGACCGCACTTCGGCGATCAACTGGAACCGTGTGCAAGACGAGAAGGACCTCGAGGTCTGGGACCGTCTGACCGGCAACTTCTGGTTGCCGGAAAAGGTGCCGGTCTCCAATGACCTGCCGTCGTGGGGGACTCTCACCGATGAGGAGAAGCAGCTCACGATGCGGGTCTTCACCGGCCTGACGCTGCTGGACACCATCCAGGGCACCGTCGGCGCGGTCAGCCTGATCCCCGACGCGCTGACCCCGCACGAGCAAGCGGTCTACACCAACATCGCGTTCATGGAGTCGGTGCACGCCAAGAGCTACAGCCAGATCTTCTCCACGCTGTGCTCGACCAGCGAGATCGACGAGGCGTTCCGCTGGTCGGAGGAGAACGTCAACCTGCAGCGCAAAGCCTCCATCGTGATGCAGTACTACCGCGGTGACGAGCCGCTCAAGCGCAAGGTGGCCTCCACCCTGCTGGAGAGCTTCTTGTTCTACTCCGGCTTCTACCTGCCGATGTACTGGTCGAGCCGGGGCAAGCTGACCAACACCGCCGACGTGATCCGGCTGATCATCCGCGATGAGGCCGTGCACGGCTACTTCATCGGGTACAAGTACCAGCGCGGTCTGGCCCTGGTCGACGAGGCGAAGCGCCAAGAGCTCAAGGACTACACCTACGAGCTGCTCTTCGAGCTCTACGACAACGAGGTCGAGTACACCCAGGATCTCTACGACGGGGTGGGCCTGAGTGAGGACGTCAAGAAGTTCTTGCGCTACAACGCCAACAAGGCGCTGATGAACCTCGGTTACGAGGCGTTGTTCCCGCGCGACGAGACCGATGTCAATCCCGCCATCCTGTCGGCGCTGAGCCCCAACGGCGACGAGAACCACGACTTCTTCTCCGGGTCGGGTTCGTCGTATGTGATCGGCAAGGCCGTCATCACCGAAGACGACGACTGGGACTTCTGAGGCGTCCAGTGGCCGGGCGCGGCAGGCCCGGCTCTCTCGAGACGGTGACAGGGCTGCGGGGCTCGCTACTCCGCGCCGGTTATCGTGACGACGGTCTTTCCGCGGCCGGCCCCGAAGGCCGAGGGGGCTTCGGCCAGGGAACACGTCGACCCGGGCACTGGACGCAGCCGACCGTCGCGTAGTCGGCTTTCAAGGTCGACCAGTCCTGACCGGTCGGGCTCCACGACGAAGAAGACGGCGCGTGCTTGGTCGGGTTGAACGCGCGGCGGTTCCGAGACCGAGACCAGGGTCCCGCCGGGACGCACCAAAGATACTGAGCGGTCGAGTATTTCACCTCCGATCACGTCGAAGACCACGTCCACCTGTCCGACATTGGAGAGATGATCGTGTTGCAGATCCACAAATCTATGGGCACCGAGGCCCACGATGGTGTCCCGATGTTCAGTGCGGCCGGTGCCGATCACGTAGGCGCCGGCCTCGTGGGCCAGCTGTACGGCCAGGGAGCCGACCGCGCCCGCTGCGCCGTGAATCAGTACCGACTGACCGGCGACCAGATGCGCATGCGTGAACAGCCCCTGGAGCGCGGTCAGGCCCGATATCGGCACGCCAGCTGCGGCCGTGTGGCCTATTGCGGCCGATAACGGCGCAAGGTTGCGGGCCTCCACGGCGACATACTCGGCCAGCGTGCCGTTGCGGGCCCAGTCGGTGATGCCGAAGACCCGCTGACCCAGAGTCAATCCCGTGGTGCCATAACCCAACTGGGCGACCACGCCGGAGACGGCGTGTCCGGGGATGGTGGGGGAGCGATCGCGCCCCGCGCGGTCGGTCCACGTCGCCGGCCAGTCCAGCTCGCCGGGGGTGAAGCAGGCGGCATGGACTTCGACGACGACGTCGTTCTCGGCGGCGTGTGGGTAGGGGACGTCGGCGAGCACAAGCCGCTGCGGCCCCGCTGCGCGTTCCGTCGCAACAATCGCCTCCACGCGAGTCCTCAGCCCACCGTGGCCAGGCCCGGAACGAGGTAGTCATGCGGCCACAGTGGCTCAACGACATCGATGCCCAGCGGTTCCCCCCATCGGTTGCGGGACGAAACATCCTGCACCGGGCGGCGATTGGCGGCGATACCCCACTTACCGCGGGGATAGCCCAGTGCCAGCATGGCCGACATGGTCCACCCTTCCGCCACGGGTACGCCCAGCAGCTCGTTGACGCGGTCTTGGAAATTGCGGAGGACCAGGGTCATCACGCCGCCGACCCCTTCGGCACGGGCGGCCAGCAGGGCGCTCCAGATCGCCGGGTAGATGTTCGCGCCGCCGAGGTCGTCGACGGCGAACACGAACAGCAGCAGCGGTACTTCTTCGAAATGGTCGGCCAGATAGTCGCCGGAGCTCCGCGTTCGGCGCATCGTCTCGGCGTGCTGGGTCGAATCGGCGCCCGGTGCGGGCGCCGCCATCGGCCCAGTCCCGGCCGTGAACTTCTGGTATTCCAGGGCGCGGGCTCGGCGGAAGAGCTGCGCCAGTTCGCCCTTGAGTTCCGGATCGTCGACGGCCAGGAAATGCCAGCGTTGCGTGTTGCCGCCGTTGGGCGCGCGCACGGCGGCATCGAGGATGCGGGCCTGCGTGGCCAGCGGGATCGGATCGGGCCGCAACCGCCGCATCATTCTGGTGGTGTACAGCGCCTCGTGGATATCCATGTGCCTGCTCCTTCCTGCTAGTCCGGCCATGGGCTGTTGATGACGGCGTCGACGAGGTCGCCGCGGGTGAAGGTCGGGTCGAAGTGAGCCAACACATCGGCGTTCATCGTTCCGAACGTCGTTTCCGGACGATGCTGCATGCCGTGGTAGAAGGCGGCCAGAATGCGATTCTTGAAGTCCGGGCGCGGATGGGCGGCGACCACCGCGTCAATGTCGGCCGCGGCCAGGTCGGCTCGACCGACACCCACCACGTCGGTCTGCACACCGGCTGCGAGCACAGCGGTTTCGGTGTCGAGCCGTGCGGTGATCTCCGGCGTCGTATGCAAAGCGATGCCCAGCCAGACCTTGTCGGCGTCGGACGGATCGACACCGCGGCTCACCAGGAACTCTCGCGCCGCGTCGGCGCCGTCCAATTCGAAGCGCTGCGCCGAACTCCGGTAGTGCGCCGTCAGACCGAGATCGTGGAACATCGCCGCCACGTAGAGCAGCTCCAGGTCGACGTGAGTCCCCAGCCGGCGACCGTGCAGCGCGCCGAAGAGGAACACGCGCCGGGAGTGGTGAAACAGCACGGCGTCTTCGGCGCTGCGGATCAACTCGGTCGCCTCGCGCGCCAACGGCGTGTCAGGCACAACGACGTCTGCGATTCTCTCGATCCCCTGAATGGCCATGGCTGGCTCCTTGGCTGCTCGACTGGTGACCATCCTGCGCCCGGCGCTGCCCTTCGGCGTATGGCATTTGCGCCGTCGAAACCTCAGATCGAGACACGATCGGTCCGCCGGGACCCTATTCGGCCAATGACGAGCCGATCGCCCGCGCGGATGTTTGCATGAACCCGTGAGGAGCGTGATCGCTGTAGCCGTACCGTCCAGCCGAGGGAGTGACCGATGACCACAGACACCGACCGCACTGCACGCTCTCGGGCGTGGTACCTCGGTGCCGCCATCACGGCCCTGCTGGGGGTGTTCTTCGCCTTTGACGCCATCCCGAAGATCCTCGGAATGTCGTTTGCCCGCGAAGGCACCGAGGCCCTCGGGTTCTCCCCGGACAAGACCGCCGTGATCGGCTGGGTCCTGTTGGTATGCCTGGTCGTCTTCCTGATCCCGCGCACCGCGGTGCTGGGCGCACTCGGGCTGACCGCATACCTGGGTGGGGCAGTCACGGTGAACCTGCATGCCGACAAGCCGCTGGCCGGGTTCGTGTTGTCCGGGGTGTATGTCGGGGTGCTGATGTGGATCGGGCTCATTGCGCGCCGACCGGAACTGTTGCGGGTGCTGGGGATTCGGCGCGCCTGATCGGCTTATCGGGCCGACAGCCCATCCAGCAGCTCGTCGAGGAATCCGCCGGCCTCGCGTGCGGCACCTTCGACGTCGGCGGCGGCAATTGCCTCCAGGAGGCCGCGGTGCCGGATCTGGTCTGCCTGCACCGGTTTGGTGCTCGTCGTCGCCACGCTGGCCATCACCACTTCGGTCAGCCCGCAGTACAGCTCGGTCAACACCGGGTTGTGTGAGCAACGGACCACCGCGAGGTGGAAATCGGTGTCGGCCCGCACGAAATCGTCATCGCGGCCCTGTTCTTGGAGGCTGTCGCGGCGATCCAGCAGGGTGCGCAGTTCGGCGACATCCTCCTCGGTCCGGGCGGCCGCTGCCAGCCGTGCCCCTTCGACCTCCAGGCACCGCCGCACCTGCAGTACGTCGCGCAGCTCGGACCCGCACAGCCGGCGCAGCGCACCGGACACCTCGCTGGTGGCGCGCACATAGGTTCCGTCGCCCTGGCGGACCTCCAGGATGCCGCTGTGGGCGAGCGCCCGGACCGCCTCCCGCACCGTATTGCGGCCCACGCCGAGCGCCTCGGCCAGCTCCGGTTCTGGGGGAATCCGCGAATCGACCGGCCATTCCCCGCCGGCCACCGAGGCGCGAATCTGCTCGATCACCTGATCCACCAGGCCTGTGCGGCGCGCGGTGATCAACGGCACAGCTTCCTCCTGTCATCCAATCATCGGATGTATGGAATCCTACGACAGGTGAACCCCGAAGTCCGCACCACGACACGCGGCCGGCACGAGCCCGATCGAGAGCCCGAGCTCGAGGGCGCCGCCGGCCTGCGCCCGACGGCCATGGCCGCCGGCGGGGTATTGCTCACCGTGGCGGTGGTGCTGACGGCGCTGAACCTGCGCCCGGCGATCACCAGCGTGGGGCCGTTGCTGCCGGAGATGCGCGGAGCCCTCGGGGCCTCCGACACCTGGGCCGGCGTCCTGACCACCCTGCCGGGCTTGTGCTTCGCCGGGGCCGGACTGGCCGCGCCGTGGTTGTCGCGGCGAATCGGATTGGGGCGCACGATCTCGGTGGCCCTGCTGACCCTCGTTGCGGGACTGCTGATCCGGGTGTGCGACGGGTCCTCCGTCGTGCTGGGCGGCACGCTGGTGGCCACCGCCGGAATCGCCTTGATCAACGTGCTGATCCCGGTGGTCATCACAGGGTCGTTCCCGGCGCGGATTGGGTTGATGACCGGGATATACACCGCCGCGCTGCAGGGTGGGGGAGCGCTGGGCTCCGCGGTCACCCCGGTGCTCGACGACGCGCTGGGCGGCTGGCGTGGCGCGCTGGGGGCGTGGAGCGCGCTGGCGCTGCTGGCGCTGGCGGCCTGGGTGCTGGGCGCCCGTGGCTTCGACCGGGCTGATTCGGCCGCGCCGGCGGCGGTGCCCCCCGGCCGGTCGCTGTATCGCAGCAAGCTGGCCTGGACCGTCACCCTGTTCTTTGGCACTCAGGCGTTTCTCGCCTACGTGGTGATGGGTTGGTTGCCCGAGGTGCTGATCGACAACGGAATGGGAGAGGCGAGTGCGGGCCTCCTGCTCGGCATGATCTCGTTGATCGCCGTGCCGATCAGCCTGGTCGTCACTCCGCTCGCGGCTCGTCAGGCCAGCCAGAGCGGATGGATCGTCGGACTCGGTGCGCTCGGTATCGCAGGAATGCTCGGCCTGTTAGTCGCGCCGGCAGCGGTGCCCGTGCTGTGGTGCGTGTTGGTGGGCCTGGGGATGAGCGTGTTCTCGCTGGCGCTCACGGTGATCGCGCTGCGCGCCCGCAACGCCGCCGACACGGTGCGCCTGTCGGGCATGGCCCAGGGTTTCGGCTACCTGCTCGCCGGCGCCGGCCCGTTTCTGTTCGGGCTGCTGCACCAGGTGAGCGGCGGCTGGACCGTGCCGTGGCTGATGATGCTGGCTGTCTACCTGGTGCAGACCGTGGCGGGCGCGCTGTCCGGCCGCAATCGCTATGTCTGAGCAGCCCCCGCCGAACGTGCACTGAGCCTGAGGATTCTGCGAACTTTTCGGTCTGAGTACACGCTCGGCGAAACGTTGGATGCGCTCAGGACTGCCGTAACGACGCCGTGTCGATGACGAAGCGGTAGCGCACGTCGGACGCCAGCACCCGCTCGTAAGCGGTGTTGATGTAGTCCGGTTCGATGACCTCGATCTCGGGTTGCACGCCGTGCTGGGCGCAGAAGTTCAGCATTTCCTGGGTCTCGGCAATGCCGCCGATCAACGACCCCGTCACGCTGCGCCGCATTCTGACCAGCGGACTGGGCGGCACCGTCAGCGCCTGCTCGGGCATGCCCAGTTCGACCAGGGTGCCGTCCAGGGTCAGCAGATTCAGGTAGGCGCCCAGGTCGAGGCTGGCCGAGACGGTGTTCAAGATGACGTCGAACCGGTTGCGCAGGTCCTTGAACGTCTGCCGGTCGCTCGTGGCGTGGTAGTGCCGCGCGCCCAATCTCAGGCCGTCCTCCATCTTCTTCAGCGACTGCGACAGCACGGTGACCTCGGCTCCCATCGCGGCGCCGAGTTTGACGGCCATGTGCCCGAGCCCGCCGAGTCCGATGACCGCGATTCGCTTGCCGGGCCCCACATTCCAGTGCCGCAGCGGCGAATACGTGGTCACTCCCGCGCAAAGCAGCGGGGCGGCGGCATCCAGCGGAATCTCGTCGGGGATGCTCAACACGTAGTTCTCGTCGACGACGATCGCGCCGCTGTAGCCGCCCTGCGTGGGCTGACCATCGCGGCCGACGCCGGCATAGGTGCCGATCATCCCCCCGCCGGTGCAGTATTGCTCAAGTCCGGCTTGGCAGTTGGCGCACTCGCGGCAGGAGTCGACGAAGCAGCCGACGCCGACGCGGTCGCCCACCCGGAACTTCGTGACTTCCGGCCCGACGGCGGTGACGATCCCGGCGATCTCGTGGCCCGGAACCACCGGATATTGCGGGAGGCCCCACTCGGCTTTGACGGTGTGGATGTCGGAGTGGCAGATGCCGGCGAAGGCGATGTCGAACACCACGTCGTGCGGTCCGGGATCCCGGCGGGTGATGGTGGTCCTGGTCAGCGGTGCATCCGGCGCGGTGGCGGCGTAGGCGGAAACGGTGGACATGGCCGAAAAACTCTCTCACATCTGTGCGGGTATCGAAAAAGATAGTCTAACAAAGTTTTCTGGGCGCGCCGGGGTGAGTCCGGTCACCGCCCGCCCGGGCCGCGGGGGTCATCCGCGTGCCCGCCGCCGCAGCGGCTTCTAGTTGATCGGCGCGTTCACCCAACGCAGGTCCTCGACCACGCCACGCGCGGCGATCGGTCCCTGCCCGGTCTGCCACACCTCGTTGTTGACCACGAACACCCGGCTGTCGCGGGTGGCGCCCAGCCGCCGCCAGGCGACACTTTCGAAGACCGTGGCGGCGCGGGCCTTGGCGGCCGGTGAGGTGAACGACACGTAGACGATGTCGCCGTCTGCCGCGGAGAAGTCTGCCCGGCCGGCCAGATCGCCCTCGCCGGCGGAGAGGTCGAGGTAGGGACGGTCGGTGAACCGCTGCAGCGGCGGCCGATCCACTCCGACGGCCTTGAGCACGCTGGCGGCGAAACCCGACGCCCCGTAGACCCGCACGCTGTCGTCGGTGAGCGCAACCACCGAGACCTGGAAGTGGTTCGCGTCGCTGACCTCGCGGGTCTCGGCGGCGTCCGCGCCAAACCGCTCGAGCACGTCCTCGGCGGCGCCGGCGCGCGCGGTCGCAGCGCCGACACCGCGGACATCGTCCTCCCAGGCCGCGCCCGGCGCCGCGGTGAACACAGTGGGGGCGATGGCGGCGAGTTCGGCGTAGCCGGGCGTGCGGCCATCGGCGCCCAGGATCAGATCCGGGCGCAGAGCGGCGATCGCATCGGTGTCGGGCTTGCTGTCCGAGCCCACCGCCGGCACGGCGTGCAGCAGTGCACCCAAATAGGAGGGCTGGCCGTCCGCGCCGTCCGCCACGGCTGCGCCGACGACCCGGGACTGCAGACCCAGCGCGCACAGCGTGTCGAGCTGGCCCCCGGCGAGCACCACGATGCGCTCCGCGTCCTCGGGAACTTCGACGTTGGACCGTTCCACCCCGGCCGCGTTGTGGACCCAGCGCATCGACGGCCCGGGGTCGGGGCGGGCCGGATCTGGCGCGCAGGCCTCGTCGGGACGGCGATCGTTGCCGAGCACGCCGGCCCCGGCGACCATCGTGGTGGTGGTCGCCGTCGAGCTCGGTGCGGTTTGCGCCCCGTCGCCTCCGCAGCCGGAGGCCGTGAGCAAGGTCACGATGAGTGCTGATGCGGACGTCGCCCGCCGGTCCACCCTGGTCACGCGGTGACGTTAACACCCAGGGCGCGGCTCCCCCAGGGCAGACGAATACGACAGTTTGTAGGAGGCCTATACCGGCCCGAAGGCGACCGGGGTTAGGATTCGAACAAGTTTCCCGGGTTGCCCATGTTTGGAGGAATCTTGACCGCCGAAGCACCCCCACGCGCAGAACTCGAGGCCAGTCGGCCCTTCCCTGCGCGGATGGGCCCCAAGGGCAGTCTGATCTACAAGCTGATCACCACCACCGATCACAAGCTGATCGGCATCATGTATGTCGTCGCCTGTATGGCCTTCTTCTTCATCGGCGGCCTGCTCGCGTTGCTGATGCGTACCGAGTTGGCGGTGCCGGGCCTGCAGTTCCTGTCCAACGAGCAGTTCAACCAGCTGTTCACCATGCACGGCACGGTGATGCTGCTGTTCTACGCCACCCCGATCGTGTTCGGGTTCGCCAACCTGGTCCTGCCGCTGCAGATCGGTGCCCCGGACGTGGCCTTCCCGCGGTTGAACGCGTTCTCGTTCTGGCTGTTCCTGTTCGGCGCCACCATCGCCCTGGCCGGCTTCATCACCCCGGGCGGTGCCGCTGACTTCGGCTGGACGGCCTACACCCCGCTGAGCGACGCGGTGCACTCGCCGGGCGCCGGCGGCGACCTGTGGATCATGGGCCTGGCCGTCGGTGGTCTGGGCACCATCCTGGGTGCGGTGAACATGATCACCACGGTGGCGTGCATGCGCGCCCCGGGCATGACGATGTTCCGGCTGCCGATCTTCACCTGGAACATCCTGGTCACCTCGATCCTGGTGCTGATCGTGTTCCCGCTGCTGACCGCCGCGCTGCTGGGCCTGGCGGTGGACCGTCACCTGGGCGGGCACGTCTATGACTCCGCGAACGGCGGTGTGCTGTTGTGGCAGCACCTGTTCTGGTTCTTCGGCCACCCCGAGGTGTACATCATCGCGCTGCCGTTCTTCGGCATCGTCAGTGAAGTGTTCCCGGTCTTCTCCCGCAAGCCGATCTTCGGTTACGTCACCCTGGTGTACGCGACGCTGGCCATCGCCGGGCTGTCGACCGCGGTGTGGGCGCACCACATGTACGCCACCGGCGCGGTGCTGCTGCCGTTCTTCTCGCTGCTGACCCTGATGATCGCCATCCCGACCGGCCTGAAGTTCTTCAACTGGATCGGCACCATGTGGCGGGGCCAGTTGACCTTCGAGACGCCGATGCTGTTCGCGCTGGGCTTCATCATCACGTTCATGGCCGGTGGTCTGACCGGCGTGATGCTCGCCAGCCCGCCGCTGGACTTCCACGTCAGCGACAGCTACTTCCTGATCGCGCACTTCCACTACGTGCTGTTCGGCACCATCGTGTTCGCGACCTTCTCCGGTATCTACTTCTGGTTCCCGAAGATGACCGGCCGGCTGCTCGACGAACGGCTCGGGAAGCTGCACTTCTGGCTGACCTTCATCGGCTTCCACACCACGTTCCTGATCCAGCACTGGCTGGGCAACATGGGCATGCCGCGCCGCTACGCGGACTACCTGCCCACCGACGGCTTCACCTCGCTGAACATCGTGTCGACCGTCGGCGCGTTCATCCTGGGCTCGTCGATGATCGCCTTCACCTGGAACGTGTTCAAGAGCTGGCGTTACGGTGAGGTTGTCACCGTCGACGACCCGTGGGGCTACGGCAACTCCCTGGAGTGGGCGACCAGTTGCCCGCCGCCTCGGCACAACTTCACCGAGCTGCCCCGGATCCGTTCGGAGCGTCCCGCTTTCGAGCTGCACTACCCGCACATGATCGATCGGCTGCGGGCCGAGGCACACGTCGGCCGTCACCCCGGCGACGAAGTGTACGAACCCGCGAACGCTTGATGATCCTCGGGCAGAGGCGGCGCCCGGCCCAGCCGGGCGCCCGCCAGGGGTGAGCGCGCCCAAGGTGCCGGTGCTGATCACCGTCACCGGTGTCGATCAACCTGGCGTGACATCGGCCCTCTTCGAGGTGCTGTCGCGTTACCAGGTGGAGTTGCTCAACGTCGAGCAAGTGGTGGTCCGCGGTCGGCTGACCCTGGGCGTGCTGGTCTCGGTGACGCCGGAAGTGGCGGACGGGACGGCCCTGGCCGACGAGGTCACCGCCGCGATTCACGGCGTCGGCCTCGACGTCACGATCCAGCGCGGCGACGACGCGCCGATCATCGCCGCGCCGTCCACCCATCGCATCGTCGTGCTGGGGCGGCCGGTGGCTGCCACCGCGCTGGGGGCGCTGGCCCACGAGATCGCCGAGGTCGATGCGAACATCGACATGATCCGGGGCGTTTCCGACTACCCGGTGACCGGGCTGGAACTGCGGATCTCGGTTCCCGACGGCAGCGCCGGGCGGTTGCAGACCGCGCTGAGCAAAGTCGCCGCCCAACAGCAGGTCGACGTGGCGTTCCAAGACGCCAGCCTGTCGCGCCGGACCAAGCGGCTGATCGTGTTCGACGTCGACTCCACCCTGATCCAGGGCGAGGTCATCGAGATGCTGGCCGAGCGGGCCGGCGCCGGGGACGCGGTGGCCGCGATCACCGAGGCCGCCATGCGCGGCGAGCTCGACTTCGCCGAGTCGCTGCACCACCGGGTGTCCACGCTGGCCGGCCTGCCCGCCAGTGTCGTCGACGAGGTGGCCGAGCAGATCGAGCTGACCCCCGGGGCGCGGACAACCGTGCGCACCCTGCGCCGGCTCGGCTTCAAATGCGGGGTGGTCTCCGGTGGTTTCCGCCAGGTGATCGAGCCGCTGGCCGCCGACCTGCAGCTGGACTTTGTGGCGGCCAACGAGCTGGAGATCGTGGACGGCAAACTCACCGGACGGGTCACCGGTGCCGTGGTGGACCGGGCCGGCAAAGCCGAGGCGCTGCGCGAGTTCGCCGCCCAGATGGGCGTGCCGCTGGAACAGACCGTGGCCGTCGGCGACGGCGCCAATGACATCGACATGCTGTCCACGGCGGGGCTGGGCGTGGCCTTCAACGCCAAGCCGGCGTTGCGTGAGATCGCCGACGCCTCCCTGAGTTACCCGTACCTGGACACCGTGCTGTTCCTGCTCGGGGTCACCCGGGCAGAGATCGAAGCCGCCGACGCCCACGACGGCTTGCTGCGCCGAGTCGAGATTCCGCCGGCTTAGCGCGTTACAGCAGCGCCCCGATCAACGCCAGCGGCAGGAGCCCGGCGGTGGCGGCCAGCGGTAACCCGATGGCGTCGAGGAGGTCGCCGTCGGCGAGCTCGGACATGAAGACGTTGTAGCTGTACTCGGGCAGCGTGAACACCAAGGCGCTGAGCACGTCCAGCGGCGGGTAGCCCGTATGCGGCGGGAACGATCCGAAGAGGTCGTCCCACGTGGTGGGCACCGGAACTCCGAAAGAGGTCTCTCCGCCGTCCATGATGACGCCCAGGCTCGTCAACTGTTCGGCCCACTCCGGCAGTGAATAGACGTAGTTGGCGGGATCCATCAAGGTGTTGAAGGCGTCGGTGATGCCCTTTTGCACGCCGTCGAACAGTGCTTGCGGAACCTGCTGCAGGACACTGAAGTCGGGCAGGACTCCGATGCCGGTGGGGGTGTCGGCGAATTCCGGGCTCCAGCCGTGCTCGATGTTGCCGTATCCCAGGTTCACCAGCACTCGCAGTGCCGGATCAAGTAGATCGACCAGCGGGTTGCCGATGTAGGGCAGCAGCTGCAGCGGAGCCAGCAGCGGCAACGTGCTGGAGGGGATTATGTAGTAGTCGGTCAAGAGATCCGGGTCCGACGTCGGAAGCGGTACCGCGTTTGCGATGTCCTCGGGACTGAGCCCCAGATAGGTCGTGTGCGCGAAGATGATGCCCATCACGGCGTTGATCGTGGACAAGAAGTTGATCGTATACTGCGGAAAATTGGCGAAACCGTCGTACTCGTTGGTGTAGACGGTGGTGGGGAAGAGATTGGCGGGCGCTGCGCCACTGAATGTCATTCCGAGGCTGGGTATTACCGGATACGTCCCGGTCGGAATGTCGAAGCGGGACAGCATGCCGCCGTTGGGAAGGCTCTCGTTGCCGATCAGCACGAAGTGCACGTAGTCGCTGGGCACACCCTGGTCGGCGAGTTGTTCCATCAGCAGCGACGAGATCACCGCGCTTTGCGACCACCCGAACACCACGACGGGGTTGTCGGCGTCGACCTGACCGCCGGCGATCTGGTCGAGGATCGCGGCCTCCAGGATCTGGCTGCCTACTTCCACCGAACTGTCGAAAGTCCCGGTGAACGCACCCAGGAACGGGTACAGCGTTTCGGGGGTGGTCAGGATCTGGGTGGTGCCGGTGAAGCCGAGGGGCGCCAGGTAGAGCTCGTTGACCAGGTCCGCGTAGCCGGGGCCGGGCGTGGGCATGCCGCTGCCGCCCATGATCAGCGCGGTCCCGCCGCCCAGGGGCGAGCCGGCGCCGGTGAGCTGGACAGCCGGCGCCGCGGCGTCCGCAGGGGAGGGGCAGACGATGAAACCGGCACTGATAAGCCCGACCGCGACAGCACTGGAAATACGGACCATCGAAGCCCCCCGGAATAAACCCTAAGCATTGATGAGTGCGAACCGTGCAAAACGTTACAACAGGGCCACGCGGATTACTGGCAAGAAGATCGATCGAAAATGCGCCCTGGCTGTCGTACCCCGGTCGGTCGGCACGCAGCCGGCATACGGCACGATAGGGCCGTGCCCGATACCGGATGTTCCGCTCCCGCAGCCGGGGCCGACCAGGATCTGTTGATCCAGTTCGAGGGCGTATCGCTGTGCCGTGATGGACGGACCCTGGTGGGCCCGCTGGACTGGTCGGTCGAGCTCGACGAGCGCTGGGTGATCATCGGCCCCAACGGGGCGGGCAAGACCTCGTTGCTGCGGATCGCCGCCGCCAGCGAGCACCCCTCCGCGGGTGTGGCTTACGTGTTGGGTGAGCGGCTCGGCCGGGTCGACACCACCGAGCTGCGGGCCCGGGTCGGTCTGAGCTCGGCAGCCCTGGCACAGCGGATACCGGGTGGGGAAACGGTCAGCGACTTGGTCATCTCGGCCGGCTACGCGGTGCTCGGGCGGTGGCGGGAGCGCTACGACGCCGTCGATCATGAGCGGGCGGTCGACATGCTGGAGAGCCTGGGCGCCGAGCACCTGGCCGATCGCACGTACGGCACGCTGTCCGAAGGCGAACGCAAGCGGGTGCTGATCGCCCGGGCGCTGATGACCGACCCGGAGCTGCTGCTGCTCGACGAGCCCGCGGCGGGCCTGGACCTGGGTGGTCGCGAAGAGCTGGTCGCCCGCTTGGCGGATCTGGCCGCTGATCCCGATGCGCCCGCGATCGTGCTGGTAACCCACCACGTCGAGGAGATCCCGGTCGGCTTCACCCACTGCCTGCTGCTGGCCGAGGGCCGCGCCGTGGCATCCGGTCTGCTCGACGAGGTGCTCACCGCCGAAAACCTGTCGGCCACTTACGGGCAGTCGATCTCGCTGGACGTCATCGACGGGCGTTACTTCGCGCGCCGGACCCGTACCCGAGCCGCCCACCGGAGGCGCGCATGACCCAACATCCGCCACCACCGTTACCCGCGCGGCCTGCCGCGACGGTGATGTTGGTGCGTGAGGGCGCGGCGGCCGCCGGCGGGAGCGCTCTCGACGTGTTCCTGATGCGTCGCCATGCCGCGATGCAGTTTGCCGCCGGGGTGATGGTGTTTCCCGGCGGGGGAGTCGACGACCGCGACCGCAGTACGGAGACCGCCTGGCACGGACCGGATCCGACCTGGTGGGCGCAGCGTTTCGGGGTGGACACCGATCTGGCGGCCGCCCTGGTCTGTGCTGCCGCGCGCGAGACCTTCGAGGAATCCGGGGTGCTGTTCGCCGGTCCCGCCGATGATTCCGGGCGAGTTGTCTCCGACGCTTCGGTCTACGCCGACGCCCGTCGAGCGCTGACCGCCGGGGAGCTCTCGTTCGCCGATTTCCTCAACGCCGAGAAGCTGATCCTGCATGCCGAGTTGCTGCGGCCCTGGGCGAACTGGGTGACTCCGGAGGCGGAACGCACCCGCCGCTACGACACGTACTTTTTCGTGGGCGCGCTGCCAATGGGTCAGCGCGCGGACGGGGAGAACACCGAGGCCGACCGGGCGGGCTGGCTCACCCCGGAGGCGGCGATCGAAGACTTCGCGGCGGGAAACAGCTTTTTGCTGCCGCCGACCTGGACGCAGCTGGATTCGCTGGTGGGCCGCAGCGTCGAAGCGGTGATGACGGTGGAGCGTCAGATCGTGGTGGTGCAGCCGGCCCTGGCTCGCCGCGGCGATAACTGGGAGATCGAATTCTTCAATTCCGAGCGGTACAACGCGGCACGTGGGAAGAGGTGGACCGGGTGAGCGAATTCGTCACGGTGCACAGCGACGCCGACGAACCCGGGGTAGCCACCCTGCTGGTCTCCCGGGCGCCGACCAACGCCATGACCCGGCAGGTCTACCGGGAGATCGCCGCGGCCGCAGCCGAGGTGTCCGACCGCGACGACATTGCCGCGGTGGTGCTCTACGGCGGCCACGAGATCTTCTGCGCCGGCGACGATGTCCCGGAGCTGCGCACGCTGGTCGCCGCTGAGGCCGAGGTGTTCGCCCGGGTGCGCCACGATGCGGTGCAGGCCGTGGCGGCCATCGGTAAGCCGACGGTGGCGGCCGTCACCGGCTATGCGCTGGGAAGTGGTCTGGCGCTGGCGCTGGCCGCGGATTGGCGCGTCTGTGGCGACAACGTCAAGTTCGGGGCGACCGAGATTCTGGCCGGCCTGGTGCCCGACGGTGGCGGCCTGGCGCGCCTGGCCGGCACCATCGGGGCGAGCCGTGCCAAGGAGCTGGCGTACAGCGGGCGGTTCTTCGACGCCGAAGAGGCGCTGGCCCTGGGGCTGGTGGAGCAGATGGTCGCCCCGGACGGGGTCTACGAGGCGGCGATGGCCTGGGCGCGCCAGTTCGTGGGCGCTCCGGCACTCGCGCTGGCCGCGGTCAAGGCCTCGGTCGACGCGCTGGGAGCCCCGATGGAGCGGGCGTTGGCGGACCAGCGCCGGTATGCCGAGGTGTTCGGCGCCGCCGCCGGCAGCTCGCCGGACGAAGATCAGCGGCCGACACCGGAGCCATAAGGCCCATTACGGCCGATTTTCATACTCTTATCAGCTAACGTACAGTTACGCGGCGAAGCCATCGTCGGCACCAGTGTGACCCCGTGAGGAATAGGCCATGCAGCGAACTGTTTTTCGATCCTGGACCACCGCCACCGTCGCACTGATCGGTGCCGGCGCGATCGCGGCGGGCCCGGTGGCCACGCCACTGGCCAGTGCCGTCGCCGTCGACATTCTGCTGGCTGCCCAAGACATCACCATCGACCTCATCCGGCACGCCGAATCCGAGGACAACGCAGGGCACGTCCTGGGCACCCTGCCGCCGGGGGCGCCGATCACCGCAATCGGGGCGCAGGAGGCGGCCTATCTCGCCGACCCCGCGAACCCGCAGCACCTCGCCGACCCGGACTTCTACGCGGGCATCTATGCCTCGGAGTTCTTGCGTACTCAGCAGACCGCGGCGGACTGGCTGACGGCCGCGGGTGCGCCGGAGACCCCGGTGACGATCCTGGGTGGCCTCAACGAGATCAACGCCGGCTGGTTCGAGGGAGGCGACCTCAGCAACTTGCTCGTCCAGGTCGGCTACGCCTTCGCGCCGCTGATGTGGACCATGGGCAGCTTCTGGGTGCCTATGTTGGGATCGACGATCGACCCCAACGGTGTGGCGTTCAACGACCGTGTGACTGATGCTCTCCAGGCCATCTACGACGACACCATCTCCGATCCGGAAAGCTCGGGCAGCAATGTCGCCTTCGCGCACGCCGGAACGATCGCCATCTGGACGTTGATGAACGTGCAGAACCCCGACTTCGGCCTGGTACTGGACGAACTGCTCGACACCCGTAGTCCGTTGGTCAACACCGGTCAGGTCGTCATCGACGGTAACCCGACCGATGGTTGGACCCTGGTCAGCTGGAACGGGATCGAGGTGGATGCCACGCCGGATCTGTTCACCGGCCTCTTCGTCGACTGGCGCGATTTCACCACGGCCGGTCAGATCGCGACCTGGCACATCATCGAGGCGTTCCAGGGCGGGGATCAGGCTGAGATCCTTGCTGCCCTGCAGACCGGGTTCGATCAGGTCGTCAACGCATTCATTGCGTTCCCGCAGGATGTCTTCGACACCCTCACCGGTGCGCTGGGCGGCTAACCCGGCGGATTGCGTCCCGGACCGGCCGGCGCGGGGGTCTTGCCGGTCCGGCCGGCGATGTATAGCGTGTGCATTCACTGTGTGAGGTGGGTCACACAGCGGGCGTCCTGACTGGGGGAGGACGGACATGCGGCGAGGGGGAACCCGTCGGTGGTCAGCCGGTGCGCTGGCCGGGGCTGTGCTGGTCGGATGCGCACCGGCGACGGCACCGCCGCCGGCCGCCGCCGCCGTCCCCACCGGTATCGCGCTCGCCGCGGCCGCCGAACAGATCACCCTGGACCTGGTGCGCCACGGCCAGTCCACCGACGACCTCAACGGCATTCTCGGCACGCTGCCGCCCGGCGCCGGGCTCACCGAGACCGGCGTACAACAGGCCGACGCCGTCGCCCAGGCCATCCTGGCGAGGTTTCCCGACGGCATCAGCGGGGTCTACGCCTCGGAGCTCCTGCGTACCCAGCAGACCGCCGAGCCGCTGGCCGAGGCGCTGGGCATACAGATGCAGGTGCTCAGCGGGCTCAACGAGATCGACGCCGGCATCTGGGAAGGCCAGCCGCGCGATCTGCTGACCCAGATCGGCTATTTCGCGCCCATGGCCGCGTGGGTGCTCGGGTTGGTGCTGGTGCCACAGCTGGGCTCTGCGGCCACTCCGAACGGGGTGGTGTTCGACGAGCGGGTCACCGGCGCCATCGACACCATCTACCAGAACACCATCGCCGGCGACGGCCCCCCGACCAGCGTGGCCTACTCCAGCGGCGGCCCGATCGCGATCTGGGCACTGATGAACGTCGAGAACCCGCCATTTCTGCTGTTGATTCAGCAGCTGCTCGAAACACTCGGGCCGCCCCCGAACGCCGGCCAGGCCATCCTGCAGGGCAGCCCCGCCGACGGCTGGACGATGGTCAGCTGGAACGGGACGCCCGTACCGGCCACCCCCGACCTGCTCACCGGACTGTTTGTCGACTTCCGTGAGCTGATCGTCGCGCCGCAGGTGGCCGCCTGGCACATCTGGGAGGCCATCGACGGTGGCGACCCCGCCGACATCACCGCGGCGCTACAGACCGGCTTCACCGATGTACTCGCCGCGTTCGAAGCGTTCCCCCAGGCGGTGCTCGACACCATCGCCGGCGCGCTGGGCGGCGACACCGGCGTCGCCGGCGACTCCCTCGACGCGCTTTCCGCGAGCTTCATGGGAGCGATCTGAGCGGGGGAGCGGCCAGCCGTTAGGCTGACTGACCATGACGAGTACGGACCCGACGCCGAACCCGCACGCGACCGCCGAACAGGTGGAGGCGGCTCGGCACGACAGCAAGCTCGCGCAGGTGCTCTACCACGACTGGGAAGCCGAGCAGTACGACGAGAAGTGGTCGATCTCCTACGACGAACGCTGCATCGACTATGCGCGGGGCCGCTTCGATGTGATCGTGCCCGAAGCCGAGCGGGCGGCCCTGCCTTACGACCGGGCGCTGGAGCTGGGCTGCGGCACGGGTTTCTTCCTGCTCAACCTCATGCAGTCCGGGGTGGCCCGCAAGGGTTCGGTCACCGACCTGTCGCCCGGCATGGTCAAGGTCGCCACCCGCAACGGCAAGAACCTGGGCCTGGACGTCGACGGCCGGGTCGCCGATGCCGAAGGCATCCCCTACGAGGACAACACCTTCGACCTGGTCGTGGGCCATGCGGTGTTGCACCACATCCCCGACGTCGAGTTGTCGCTGCGCGAGGTGCTGCGGGTGCTCAAGCCCGGCGGGCGCTTCGTATTCGCCGGCGAGCCCACGACGGTCGGCAATTTATACGCTCGCCGGCTCGCCGACCTGACATGGAAGACCACGGTCGCGGCGATGAAGCTGCCCGGGATGGGTTCGTGGCGCCGGCCGCAGGCCGAGCTCGACGAGAACTCGCGGGCCGCTGCCCTGGAGTGGATCGTCGACCTGCACACCTTCAAGCCGAGTGACCTCGAGCGCATGGCGACCAACGCCGGCGCCGTCGAAGTCCGCACCGCGAGCGAGGAATTCACCGCCGCCATGCTCGGGTGGCCGGTCCGCACCTTCGAGTCGACCGTCCCACCGGGCAAGCTGGGCTGGAAGTGGGCGAAGTTCGCGTTCGGCAGTTGGACCACCCTGAGCTGGGTGGACGCCAACGTGCTCAGCCGGGTGGTGCCCAAGGGCTGGTTCTACAACCTGCTGGTCACCGGGGTCAAACCGTCCTGACAGGCGGCTTCGGCTTTACGCCGGAAGACGTCCGGTACCTGTGCTCGGAGGCCGGTAGCGCCGCCCAGGCCGAGATCGCGGGCCTCGAGCTCAGCGACGCCACCCGGATCGCCGACATCACCGCATTGCGCCGCCGCTACGGCGACCGGACACCCGCGCTGGTCGAGACCATCCTGCTGCGCCGCCGGGCCGCCGCCAAGCTGGCAGAGCTGCCGCAGACCGCCCGCTGGCTGTTCACCGACGAGGCGCTGCAGCAGGCCAGCGCCGCCCCGGTCGCACGGCACCGCGCGCAACGGATCGGCGCCGCGGCGCCAGGGGCCCTCGTGCACGACGTCACCTGTTCGGTCGGCACCGAACTGGCAGCGTTGGCCGAGGCCACCGATCGGGTACTGGGCAGCGACCTCGATCCGGTACGGCTGGCGATGGCGCGTCACAACGTGGGCGGGGTCGGGCTGGTGCGCGCCGACGCACTGCGGCCGGTCAGCCGCGCCACGGTGGTGCTGGCCGACCCGGGCCGGCGTGGCGGCGGGCGACGCCGCTTCGACCCGGCCGACTACCAGCCCGCGCTGGACCGGTTGCTCGAGGTTTACCGCGAGCGCCACCTGGTGGTAAAGGTTGCTCCCGGAATCGATTTCACGCAGGTCCACCAACTCGGATTCGACGGCGAGATCGAAGTCACCTCGTGGCGGGCGTCGGTACGCGAAGCCTGCCTGTGGTCGCCCGGCCTGGCCGAACCCGGCGTTCGCCGCCGCGCCGTGCTCCTCGACCGGGGCGAGCAGATCACCGACGCCGAGGCAGCCGACTGCGACGTGCGGCCGGCGGGACGCTGGATCATCGACCCCGACGGCGCGGTCGTGCGGGCCGGCCTGGTCCGCCAGTACGCCGCCCGCCACCGGCTGTGGCAGCTCGACCCCGACATCGCCTATCTCTCCGGTGCCGAATTGCCGGACGGCATGCGCGGATTCGAGGTCCTCGAGGAGTTGCCCTACAGCGAGAAGCGGCTGCGGCAGGCGCTCGGCGCACGCGGCTGCGGCGCGCTGGAGATCCTGGTGCGCGGTGTGCGTGACGTGCAAGCCGATCCGGACGGTCTGCGGCGCCGCTTGAAGTTGCGCGGGGATGTGCCGCTGTCGGTGGTGATCACCCGGATCGGGACCGGGCCGGCCGCCCGGGCGATTGCGTTCGTCTGCCGCCCATCGAGGTGACCGGACCGGTAGGCTGACGGCTTCGGGGCCATTCCAGCTTGCTGCGGCAAGGCGAGACAAAGCGAGACAAACCGACAATGCGCATTCTGGTGGCCGCCCTGGTGGCGGGCGGTGCAGTAGGCGGCTGGCTGGGTATGACGAACTTTCCCTCGGCGGCAGCGGTGTCGCCCTGCGCCGAGCTGGGCGGCACGCTGGACTCCGGGCAGTGCCACGTGCACGCCTCCACCGCCAGCTACACCCTGGACATGCGGTTCCCGGTCGACTATCCCGACCAGCAGACCCTGACCGATTACCTGGTTCAGAACCGCGACGGGTTCTTGACCGTGGCAAAGTCGGCCGGCTCGCGGGACATGCCCTACGAGATGGACGCCACGTCCGAACAGCACCGCTCGGGCCAAGGTGCCAAAGGCACCCAGAGTGTCGTGCTGAAGATCTTCCAGGACCTCGGCGGCCCGCAGGCATCGACCTGGTATCAGGCCTTCAACTACGATTTGACGACCCGCAGGCCGATCACCTTCGAGACCCTGTTTGCGCCCAACAGCAAGCCGCTGGACACGATCTTTCCCATCGTGCAGCGCGACCTCGAACGCCAGACCGGCGTGCCGGCGATCCTGATCTCGTCGGGATCGGGACTGGACCCGGCGCACTACCAGAATTTCGCCATCACCAACGACGAGGTGATCTTCTACTTCTCGCCCGGCGAACTGTTGCCGATGAGCGCCGGCGCGACCTCGGTCAAGGTGCCGCGCACGGCCATCCCGCCACTGGCCGTCTAGGCGGGGGCGAAGCTGAACACCTGCCCGGCGCTGGTGGCCACCGCAACCCGCCGGTCATTGCCGACCGCCACGCCCACCGGAAAGCCGCGTGCTTCCGGAAGCGGGTAACTGTTGATCGTGTGGCCGTCGGTCGGGGCGAACACCAGCAGCGACAACCCCGCCGGGCCGAGGCTGGTACCGGCGGTCACGGTGTAGGCCACGTCGGTGGCCAGGCTCGACGAGGACAGTGGCACGGTGTCCTCGCGGCGCCACACCTGCTCGGCGTAGTCGCCGCGGTCGGCGAAGGCGACCAGCTGGGTATCGGGCCCGCCGCCGGAGACGATCAGCCCACCGGGCGTCACCGCCGGCGGGGTTTGGGCCAGGAACTTCAGCGGGACGGACCATTTCGCCTTGCCGTCCTCGGCGTTGATCGCCCACAGGCGCTGGTCGCGCCCGTTGACGTACACCGTCGCACCGTCGGCGGACAGGACGGGGCTGGCCAGCACCCCGGCCGCCACGGCGTCGCTGCTCCACTCCTGCGTGAGCAGCGGGCTGCCGCCGGGGTGGTACCGCAGCCCGACCAGCCCGGACTCCCTGGCGTCGGGCTGCCACACGCTCACCACCGCCATGTTGCTCACCGGCGAGAAGGCCGGCGCCGCCGCGACCGGACAGTCCGGCCGCGCGCCCGCGCAGTCGGACAGACCGCGCCGGAAATCGGTGGGGTCGATGCCGTCCACCAGGTCCAGCGGTGTTCCCACGACGTTGCCGCTGTGCGCGTCGAAAATCAGCACCTGGCCCAGGTGGGTCACCACCAGCAACAGGCCGTCGCCGAGGATCCGCGGTGTCGAGGGCATGCCGATCACCGGTGCCCGCCAGCGAATCCACTGCGTCGGCGGGAACGACAGCATGGCACCCGGCTGGCCGACGTAGACGTTGTCGAAGCCGTCGATGAGCGGGCCGAAGAAGCCGCCGCCCTGATGCAGCCGGGTGCACCAGCGTTGCCGCCCGCGGTCGGCGTTCTCCCACTGCATCAGCGAGCACCCGGCCTCGGTCTGAGCGTTGAGCATCATCCAGCCGTGCGCGCCCAGTGCGGGCTGCGCACCCAGCTCGCCCTTGACCGAGCGGATCCAGTCCAACTGCAGGTCACCGGCTCCTGCGGCAGCGGTATGGCTGCTGTTGGCGGCGTCGGCGTACTGAGCCGGCCAGCCCGGTGCGGGCTCGGCCTGTACCCAGGAATCGGTATTGGCGCAGCCCCCCAGCACGGCCGCCACCGTCAGCAGTGCGATTCCGGCCAGGACACCACGTCGCCGCAACACAGTGGCAAACCCCAATCCCCGGCCGGTCAGTGAACGAGTCCAGGTGAGGGTAGCGCGTGGCGAGAACTCGCTCGCGTAGGCTTTCCGGCCATGACGACGATGTGGGGTGCTCCAATCCACAAACGCTGGCGGGGTTCGCGGCTTCGGGACCCGCGCCAGGCCAAATTCCTCACCCTGGCCTCGCTGCGCTGGGTACTGGCCAACCGGGCTTACACGCCGTGGTATCTGGTGCGGTACTGGCGGCTGCTGAAGTTCAAGCTGGCCAACCCGCACATCATCACCCGCGGCATGGTGTTCCTGGGCAAGGGCGTGGAGATCCAGGCCACCCCGGAGATGTCATACATGGAGATCGGCCGCTGGGTGCACATCGGCGACAAGAACACCATCCGGGCGCACGAGGGGTCGCTGCGGCTCGGCGACAAGGTGGTGCTGGGCCGCGACAACGTCATCAACACCTACCTCGACATCGAACTCGGGGATTCGGTGCTGATGGCCGACTGGTGCTACGTCTGCGACTTCGACCACAAGATGGACGACATCACCGTACCGATCAAGGACCAGGGCATCATCAAGAGTCCGGTGCGAATAGGGCCGGACACCTGGATCGCCGCCAAGGTCACCATTCTGCGTGACACCAGCGTCGGCCGTGGTTGCGTCCTGGGCGCCCATGCCGTGGTCAAAGGCGTCATCCCCGACTTCTCGATCGCAGTGGGGGCACCGGCGAAGGTGGTCAAGAACCGCAAACTGGCCTGGGAGACCTCGGCGGCCGAGCGGGCCGAGTTGGCCGCCGCGCTGGCCGACATCGAACGCAAGAAGGCCTCCCAGAGCTGAACCTGCCCGCCGCCTGCGCGGCGTGACCGGGGAAAGCTGCGAGAATCCGGGCATGACGACACCGGCATTCTCCGATGTGTACCGAGAGAAGTACCTGCTGCTCACGACGTTCACCAAGGACGGCAAGCCCAAACCGACCCCGGTGTGGGGCGCGCCCGTCGGGGACCGGCTCTGGGTCATCACCGACGACGGGTCGTGGAAAACCAAGCGGATCAACAACACGCCGCGGGTCACCATCCAAAAGTGCGGGGCCCTGGGCAAACCCAAGGGCGAACCCGTGGAGGCGGTCGCCCGGGTGCTGCCCAAGTCCGAGACCCGGCGGGTCTATGACGCCGTCGTCAAACGGTACTGGTGGCACGCCTGGTGGTTCGTCCCGCACTCGCTGGTGCGCGGTGGGATCGACAAGGTGCACATCGGGCTGGAAATCACTCCGGCACCCGCGAGCAGCTGAGGTCGCCCGGAGTTCTCAGCCGAACTCCAGCAGTGTGTAGGCGCCCCGCAGGTTCTTCATGGGCCCCCACTGCCACAACGCCGGAAACACGGTGGCGAAGAACAGGCCCCGGCCTTTCGGCATCGGCACATCGTGCACGGCGCTGATGCCCGGCACCGTGCGGGTCAGCCCGGCGAGCTGACGCGCCGACAGGCTGAAGGGCATCGGGGGCACGCGATAGTGCCGTGATGAACGCATCCCGCGCGGAGCGAGTCGCTTGACCAGGGTCGGGGGCAGATCGAAGAACATCTGACCGCCGGGGAAGCGAGCGGCGCACGCGGAGATCAGGTCGATGGCCTGACTCGGCTGCAGATACATCAGCAGACCTTCGGCGGTGATGAAGACACCGGCGCTGGAGTCGACCTGGTCCATCCAGCTGTAGTCCAGTGCCGACTGCGCCAGGTTGGTGATGCGCGGCGACGGCGGCAGCAACTGTTCGCGTAGCCGCATCACCGGCTCCAGATCCACTGACACCCACTTGAATCCCGCATCGGGTAGGGCAGCGTTCAACCGCCAGAAGCTGGTTTGGAAGCCTTCGGCAAGCGCGACAACCGTCGCGTCGGGGTGTTGGTGCAGGTATGTGGTCGCGCATCGGTCGACGGCCAGCGACCGCAACGCCATCTCCTGGCCGCGACGGCCGAATTTGTCGAAGTCGAATGCGATCGACTCGACGAGTCGAATCGCCTCCGGGTCGTCGATGATGGCCTCGGCGTGCGCGGCCTGATAGGCGCGCCCGCTGAGCGTCATCAGGGCGGTCTCGGAAACCCCGTTCAGCGCGCTGGCGTCGACTCTGGATTCTGGGCGGTCCACCGCGCCCATGGTATCGGAGAAACGGTGGGGCCGGCCTGCGGCGATCTAAGGCTGCAGTGCCGGCAGCACCCGTTCGGCCAGCAGTCGCAGGCTCTCCCAGCCCTCATCCAGGGGCAGCCCGCCGATCAGCGGATGCACGGTCACCCCGGTCCGGCCGGCGCGACACTGCGCGATGAGCTGTTCGGGGGTCAGCACCTCCACCTTGGCCGACGCGCGCAGCTCATCGAGGGTGGCGGCCGGGCTCTCGTTGGGACGCGGCACGTCTGGCACCGCCCAGGAGCTGTACTCGGTCGCCTCGTGCAGGAAGTATCTGCCGCACCGGGCCCACGCCGACTCCGGGTCGGTGGTCAGATGCGTCACGGTGTTGCCGTTCTCGGGACTGAACACAAACCCCTGTTTGCCCAAGCGTGCCAGTTCATCCCGATACACCGCTTCGATCTGGGGCATCGGCATGGGCGGGGAGAACGGCAAGCCGAACCGGGCGGCGCGGCGGGCGGCCGCGGCGCTCATCCCACCGAGAAACAACACGGGATGGGGTTTGGTGTACGGCTTGGGCGTCACGTCCACCAGGTGGCCCTGGTAGTCGAACGGCTGGTCGCCCCAAGCCTTGAGCAGCACTTCGAGGCATTCGTCCATCACCCGGCCGCGTCGCCGGAAGTCTCTGCCGACGGCGTGGTACTCCACCCGGCGGTAACCGATACCGGCGACGTAGCTGACCCGGCCCGCGGACAGGTGATCCAGTACCGCAATGTCTTCGGCAAGGCGGACCGGATGGTAGAGCGGCACCAACAGCGCGTTGACGCTGATGCGGATGTTGCGGGTGGCCCCGGCGACGGCGGCGGCCATCATCAGCGGCGCGGGCAGCCAGCCGGTGGCGGCCAGATGATGTTCTTCGCAACCGATCGCGGTCACCCCGTTGGCGTCGGCGTAGGCGGCCATGTCCAGCGCCGCCCGGTAGCGTTCGGCATTGCCGGCACCGGGAACGTTGGTCATGTTCAGGCGCAGTGCACTCAGTAGCGGCATGGGCTGATCGGTCACCTCCTCGGGTGCGGGCACAACGAAACGATCAATCGGGGATCAACGCGGTGCCCCGCGGTTAGCCTAGGGCCTGTGACCGGTCCGGTGAGGCAGCCCCGAGGCGTCGGCGCGCTGGCGGCAGGTGCGACGTGGGCAGCTGAACCGCCGCCGAGCAGAACGGTTTTGCACGGCGCAGCCGACCCCCAGGTGGCCGCCGCACTGCTGGCGACGCGAGACGGCGCCGCCGGCGCGCCGCAGCCCGCGGTGGGCGACGTCGTGACACGCCGGGCAAACGCGGGCCACACGTTCCGGCAGGTGCTGGCCACGCGGCCGCCGGTGACCGGCGTTGAGGTCGACGAGTTCTCGTGCGGCAACGGCGCCGACAGGCTTGCCTTGCGCTGGTATCGCAGGGCCGGTACGGCCGGACCCGGCAGCGCGGTGCTGTACCTGCACGGCGGCGGGATGATCCTGGACTGGGCGCATGTGGGTGCGTTGTACGACGCGGCGGTGCGCGGCTATGTCGCTGCCTCCGGAGTGCCGATGCTGGCGGTGGCTTACCGCGTCGCCCCGGAATTCCCGCATCCGACTCCGCTGCAGGACTGCTACGCGGCACTGTGCTGGCTGCGCGAACACGCCCGCGAGCTGGGCGTCGACCCGGCCCGGCTGGCGGTGATGGGTGACAGCGCGGGCGGCGGACTGGCCGCGGGTGTGAGCATGCTGGCCCGGGACCGGGGCGGGCCGGCGATCGCCGCCCAGCTGTTGATCTACCCGATGCTCGACGACCGGACCCGTGATGGCGGCGCGCCGGGCCCAGCCCTGTGCACCTGGAGCTACCAGGACAACGCCACGGGCTGGGCGGCGCTGCTGGGCGAGCGCGCCGCCGACGGCTATGCCGCACCGGCCCGTGCGGACGAGCTGGGCGGCCTACCGCCGACCTACATCGATGTCGGCGGGCTGGACATCTTCGCCGCCGAGGACATCGCCTTCGCCCACCGGCTGCTGGCCGCGGGCGTCGGAGTCGAATTGCATGTCCACCCCGGCTGCCCCCACGCGTTCGACCTGCTGGCGCCCGATGCCGACGTGTCGAAACGCGTTGTCGCGCATCGGCTGAGGTATCTGGGTTCGCTGTAGTCGCGGGACGCCGCCCGTGACGCCGACGCTGCGGCGCTGGTGGGTCTACCGGTCGGGCAGCGCGTGTTCGATGATCGGCCGGCGGGGCTGCGGGTCGCGCTCGCGGCGCTTGGCCGCCAGGTACACCTGGGCCGTCTCCTCGGCGACGGTGTGCCAGTCGAAGTCGGAGCTGAGCCGTTCCCTGGCCGCCACGGCGCGACGTTGAGCCGCCGCGGGGTCATCGAGCACGCGGCACACCGCGGCGGCCAGGGCCGGCACGTCGCGCGGCGGGCAGGACACGCCGGTCTCGCCGTCGATGACCGCCTCGCCCAGTCCGCCGACGTCGGCCACCACCAGCGGAGTGCCGGCGGCGGCGGCCTCGAGTGCCGCCAGGCCGAACGGCTCGTAGTGGCTGGGCAGCGCGGCCACATCGGCCCGATGCAGCAGTTTCAGCAACTCGTCATGGTCGACCCGGCCGATGAACCGGGTTGCCTTGAGCACCCGGTTCTTTCGGGCGCACTCGACCAGCCAGTCCTGCTGGGTACCGTCGCCCGCGACGGTCAACGTGGTGCCCGGGTGAGCGCGCCGGATCCGGGGCAGGGCCGCGATGATGTCGTGGACGCCCTTCTCGTATTCGAGACGCCCGACGAACAACAGCTCGGGGGGGTCGCTGCGCGGCTGTCGTTGGGCGAAAGGCCAACGCGCGGCGTCGATTCCATTACGGATCACGGTGGTCTCGGCGAGCCCGGGACCGAACAGGTCGGTAATCTCATCACGCATCGACGCCGAACAGGTGATCAGTGAATCGGATTCGCGGACCAGCCACGACTCCACCGCGTGCACCTGGCGGCTCAACGCTCCCGACACCCAGCCGGAGTGCCGTCCGGCCTCCGTGGCATGGATGGTGGAAACCAGCGGCACGTCATAGAACTCGGCGAGGGTGATCGCCGGATGTGCCACCAGCCAGTCGTGGGCGTGCACCAGATCGGGACGCCACACGCTTTGGCCGCCATCGATCTTCAGCGCCAGTCCGGGGCGGACCATCGAATGGCCCATCGCCAGCGTCCAGGCCATCATGTCGGTACCGAAGGAGAACTCGTGGGGGTCCTGCGCGGCGGCAACCACCCGCACACCCTCGCTGATCTCATCAGAGGACGGGTGCGTGCTCGGGTCGGTGCCGTCGGGGCGCCGGCACAGTACGACCACGTCGTGTCCGGCTGCGGCCAGCGCGGTCGACAGGTGATGAACATGGCGACCCAGTCCGCCGATCACCACCGGCGGGTATTCCCACGACACCATCAGGATCTTCACGTGGCGGGTCCGTTCTTATGGGTCGGGCGGAGGCAGCGGCGGTCGTAGCCCCGGCGTTTCGGGCGCGCGCAGATGCGCGCGCCGTAGGTGGCGCGGGGGTTCACCGTGGCAGCCTACGGGCATCGAGGGCGCCGAACAGGCCGTCGGCCCGATTCCAGCCGTCGGCCAGGCGTGCGGCGGTGTCCCGGTGCCCGCCGGCCAGGGCGTCGGCGATCTCCCGGGTGGCGTGCGCATGCAACTGCGCGCGGTAGCGGGCGTAGTCGGCCGCGGAGTCCTTGCTGACCATGAACGGCCAGTCGCTGGACACCGTCAGCAGGGCCTCACGCAGGATCTGATCGGCGACCCGGTCGCGCGGAGTGGGACCAGACGGCGTCGCCGACTGTGCCAGGGCCTTGTCGACGGCGCCCAGGGCCGTCTCGGTCACCTCGGCGTTGAGCTGCACCAAGTCGGCGACCTTCTCGCCGGCCCACACCCGCCAATCCTTGCCCGAGCCCCACGAACTGGGCGGCAGTTCCACCGGCTGACCGACGAAGCCGGCGCTGATCGCGTCCGAGAGGGTGCCGACGCGGATCCCCGCTTCCGGCAGGGCCCGCAGCACCCGGCCCAGCCAGGTCGGTCCCTCATACCACCAGTGGCCGAACAGCTCGGTGTCGAAGGCCGCGACCACATGCGCCGGGCGCCCGATCCGTTGCGACTCCGCCTGCAGCCGCTTGCGGACCACCGAGACGAAGTCGGCGACGTGGGCGTCGATCGCGGCGTCGGCGCGCTGCGGGTCATACGGTGCCTTCTGCTCGGGCGCGACGTTGCGGCCCGTCACGCGTGACGGCTTCAGCCCGGTGCGGTGGTCATAGGTGTGGAAATCGCGGTAGGCCTCATGCCCGGGATAACCGGACTTCGGCGACCACACCCGGTAGCTGACCGACAGGTCACGGCCGAACGCGATCACGCCGGAGTCGCCCACCGGCCGGCCCAGCGTGGTGTCGCCGTGCAGCGACGGTCCGTCGACCATGAAGTGCGTGACGCCGGCAGCCGCGTACTCGGTCTCCAAGCCGGGGGTGTAGGCGCACTCCGGAGCCCAGATGCCGGTGGGCGTATTGGCCAGCCGCGCCTGGGCGTCGGCCAGGCCCTCCCGCAGTGCGAACTGGCGCAGCCGGGGCGCCAGCAGCGGCTGGAACGGGTGGGCGAGCGGACCGCCGAGCAATTCCACCGTTTCGGCCTGCGCCAGTTCGCGCAACAGCGGGCTGGCGCCGTGGCGCCACAGCAACCCGAACTCCTCGAGGGCCTGCTCGGCGACGGCGCATTCCCGCAGCCCGAACGGGCGGATGTCGGGCAGTGTCGTGGCCTGGGTGGCGCGCAGCTGCCAATTCGCCAGCCAGTGGTGCATTCCGTCCAGGCAGTAGGGATCGTCGAGTTGGGCCGCGACCACCGGTGTCACGCCGAGCGTGAGGAGGTTGCGCCGGCCTTCGGCGGCCAGGCTCCGCAGTACCCGGATCAACGGCAGGTACGCCGCCGACCAGGACTGGTAGAGCCATTCTTCGCCGACCGGCCAGCGGCCGTGGTGTGCCAGCCAAGGCAGATGGGTGTGCAGCACCAGGGTGAACATGCCCGGTACCGAGCCGCCGGATTCCTCGCTCACGGGCGCACCGCGATCGCCACCAGATCCAGGCTGTCGTCGATGTTGCGTTCGGCGGCTTCCAGGATGTCGAAGTCGTCGCTGGTGACCGCGGCGACATCGGCCAGCAACTCCGGCGGCCACGGCGCGTCGGCGACCGCCCGGGCGATCTGGGCGTCGATGATCGACCCGCCGTGCCGGGCATCCATGCGCTGCAGCGCCGGACCATGGAAGACGCCGAACATGCCCGCCATGTCGAAGCCGCCCTCGCGCAGCAGCTCGGTCAGCTCGCCGGCGTTGAGTTCGCGGGTGTGGAAGGGGTTGATCGGGGTGTCGCGGCCGGGAGAGAAGGTGATCCGGTTGGGGGTGGAGATCATCAGCAGGCCGCCGGGCCGCAGCACCCGGGCGCATTCGGCGATGAACTGCGCCTGATCCCACAGGTGCTCGATGACCTGGAAGTTGACCACGACATCCACGGCGGCATCAGGCAGCGGCAACTCGGCCAGATTCCCCTGGACGGCCTCCACCCGCGGGTAGCGCGCCTGTACGTGGGCCACCGCAGCGTCGTCGTAGTCGAGGCCGATCACCCGTCGTGCGACATCGGCGATCAGGTCGGCGCCGTAACCTTCGCCGCAGCCGGCCTCGAGGACGTCGCGACCGCTGCAGCGAGGTGCGAGCTGCCGGTAGACCACCTCGTGTCGCCGGAACCAGTAGTTCTCGACGTCGAGTCCGGGGATGGTGCGCTCCCCGGTCAGCGTCAGCGTGGCGGCGCCGGGCGGCGTCTCGGTGGGGTCCCCGGGGGGATTCGTAGATTTCATCGCACAGGCAGGCTAACGCGAAGGGCGCGGTCCGCGAACCGGCTACCCCGCACTGGCATTATCACGACCCGCTACGCTGTACACGCGAACCGCATTAAGTTACCGGTGAGTAACATTTCTCGTGCGGCTGCGTGAATCGCTACCGAAGTCTTGTGGCCCGCCGCAGGACCCCTTCGAGGAGGACGAACCACACTCATGACGAACATCGTGGTCCTGATCAAACAGGTCCCAGACACCTGGTCGGAGCGCAAACTCAGCGACGGTGACTTCACGCTGGACCGTGAGGCTGCCGACGCCGTACTCGACGAGATCAACGAGCGCGCCGTCGAAGAGGCGCTGCAGATCCGGGAGGCCGAAGGCGCCGAAGGCACGGTCACGGTCCTGACGGCCGGCCCCGAGCGGGCGACCGAGGCGATCCGTAAGGCGCTCTCGATGGGTGCCGACAAGGCTGTGCACATCCTCGACGACGGTATGAAGGGTTCCGACGTCATCCAGACCGGCTGGGCGCTGGCGCGTGCCCTGGGTGCCATCGAGGGCACGGAGCTGGTCATCGCCGGTAACGAGTCGACCGACGGCGCCGGTGGCGCGGTTCCGGCGATCATCGCCGAGTACCTGGGCCTGCCCCAGCTGACCCACCTGCGCAAGCTGACCGTCGAGGGCGGCAAGATCACCGGCGAGCGGGAGACCGACGACGGCGTGTTCACCCTGGAGGCCTCGTTGCCGGCCGTGGTGAGCGTCAACGAGAAGATCAACGAGCCGCGCTTCCCCTCCTTCAAGGGCATCATGGCCGCCAAGAAGAAGGAAGTCACCGTGCTCACCCTGGCCGAGATCGGCGTCGAAGCCGACGAGGTCGGTCTCGCCAACGCCGGTTGCAAGGTGACCGCTTCGACCCCGAAGCCGCCGAAGACCGCCGGCGAGAAGGTGACCGACGAGGGCGACGGCGGCAGCAAGATCGCCGAGTACCTGGTCGGCCAGAAGATTATCTAAGCGCTCCCCGGACCTGGAAGAAGACGGAAGAAATAGACATGGCTGAAGTACTTGTGCTCGTCGAGCACGCTGATGGAGCGCTGAAGAAGGTCAGCTCCGAACTGATCACCGCCGCGCGTGAGCTCGGCGAACCGTCTGCCGTCGTCGTCGGTGCCCCCGGCACTGCCGCCCCGCTGGTGGACGGCCTGAAGGCGGCGGGCGCCGCCAAGATCTACGTCGCCGAGTCTGACGTGGTGGCCGGCTACCTGGTCACCCCGATCGTCGACGTGCTCGCCGGGCTGGCGGAGTCGGCCGCCCCCGCGGCGGTGCTGATCGCCGCCAACGCCGAGGGCAAGGAGGTCGGCGGACGGCTGGCGGCCCGGATCGGTTCGGCTCTGCTGGTCGACGTGGTTGACGTCAAGCCCGGCGCCAAGGTGGTGCACTCGATCTTCGGTGGTGCCTACACCGTCGACGCCGAGCCCACCGGCGAACTGCCGGTCATCACCGTGCGGGCGGGTGCCGTCGAGCCGGTGCCGGCCGACGGCGCGGGCGAGCAGGTCAATGTCGAGGTTCCCGCGCCGGCCGAGAACGCCACCAAGATCACCTCGCGGGAGCCCGCCGTGGCCGGTGACCGGCCGGAGCTCACCGAGGCTCCCTTCGTGGTCGCCGGTGGTCGCGGTGTTGGCAGCGCGGAGAGCTTCTCGGTGGTCGAGGAGCTGGCCGACTCGCTCGGGGCCGCCGTCGGCGCCTCGCGTGCCGCGGTCGACTCGGGCTACTACCCGGGTCAGTTCCAGATCGGTCAGACCGGTAAGACGGTTTCGCCGCAGCTCTACATCGCCCTGGGTATCTCCGGTGCCATCCAGCACCGGGCCGGTATGCAGACGTCCAAGACCATTGTCGTGGTCAACAAGGACGAGGAAGCGCCGATCTTCGAGATCGCCGACTTCGGCATCGTCGGCGACCTGTTCAAGGTCGCTCCGCAGCTGACCGAGGCGGTCAAGGCCCGAAAGGGTTAGATTTCCTCTGTGTGAGCAGTCGGCAAAGCCCCCGCACGCCTGGCGTGTCGGGGGCTTTGCCGTTTCTGCGAGGGCGCGACGCCCAGTGCCGGCAGCTGCGCGAGATGCTCGGTGCCGCGCGCGCCGGCCGTAGCCAGGTGCTGGTCCTGCGGGGCGAGGCCGGGATCGGCAAGACCGCCCTGATGGACCACCTGGCCGGCGCCGCGACGGATTTCCAGGTGATCCGCGCCGCCGGGGTGGAGTCCGACATGGAGCTGGCGTTCGCCGGGCTGCAGCAGCTGTGTGCCCCGCTGATCGACCAGGCCGGCCTACTGCCCGAACCGCAGCGCGAGGCGCTGGCCGTCGCCTTCGGCACCAGCAGTGGGTCCGCACCGGACCGGTTCCTGGTAGGGCTCGCGGTGCTGGGGCTGCTCGCCGGAGTCGCCGGCAGCAAGCCGCTGCTGTGCCTGGTCGACGACGCCCAGTGGCTCGACCGCGTCTCGGTGCAGGCGCTGGGCTTCGTGGCGCGCCGGCTGTTGGCCGAACCCGTGGTGCTGGTGTGCGCGTTGCGGGAGCCCGTCGAGGGTCTGACCGGGCTGCCCAAGCTGGTGTTGCGCGGCCTGGCCGACTCCGACGCCCGTGCGTTGCTGGAATCAGCACTGCCGGGCCGGATCGACGCCCGGGTCGCCGACCGCATGGTCGCCGAGACGCACGGCAACCCGCTGGCGTTGGTGGAACTGCCACGGGGACTGTCCGCCGCCGAGCTGGCCGGCGGGTACTACCGCCCGGACGTGGTGCCGGTGGCCGGGCAGATCGAAAGCCACTATCTGGCGCGGATTCGCGCGCTGCCCCACGACACCCAACGGCTGATGTTGATCGCCGCCGCCGAACCGCTGGGGGACGCCACCCTGCTTTCGGCGGCCGCCCGGGCGCTGGGCCTGGCTGCCACGGCCATGGCCCCGGCCGAGGAAGCCGGCCTGATCGAGGTGGGTGCGCGGGTGCGGTTCCGGCATCCCTTGGTGCGCTCGGCGATCTACCGTGCGGCAGGCCTGCAGGACCGCCGAGACGCCCACCGCGCGTTGGCGCAGGCCACCGACCCCGAGCACGACCCCGACCGGCGGGCCTGGCATCGCGCCCTTGCGGCAGCCGGCCCCGACGAAGCGGTCGCCGTGGAGCTGGGCCGCTCTGCCGACCGTGCCGCGCTGCGCGGCGGCGCGGCCGCCGCGGCGGCCTTCCTGGCCCGCGCCGCCGAACTCACCCCGGACCCGCTCCGGCGCGGCTCCCGCGCACTCGATGCCGCCGAAGCCAAGATCGCGGTGGCCGAGTTCGATGTCGCCGGCGAACTGCTGGCCGTCGCCGAGCTGGCGCCGCTGGACGAGTTGCACAGTGCACGGCTGGCGCGGATGCGCGCGCAACTGGCGTTCACCCGGGGCCGGGGCAGCGGGCACGCTCCCACCATTTTGGACTCTGTGCATCAATTCTTCAGGGCGGCAAGTCATTTGGAGTCATTGGACGCGGAGATGGCCCAGCAGGCCCTCCTGGAGGCGGTCAGCGCGGCGATGTACGCCGGCCGGGCCTTTGGCGACCACGTACGCGGGCACACCGCGGCGGCGCTGGCCGCCGGATCGCAGAATCTCCCGCACCGGCCTGCCGATCTGTTGCTGCGGGCCCTGACCACCAGAATCAGTGCGGGTGTCCAGGCAGGCCGTGCGCCGCTGCATGCGGCGGTCGCTGCGCTCACCCCGCAAACCTGGTCCTGGCAGGCGTTTCCGGTCGGCTACGAAGCCGCGGTGCATGACTTGTGGGATGACGAGTCCTGGTATCGGATCGCCACCGACGCCGTGCGCGTGGCCACCGACACCGGCGCGCTGGCGATGCTGCCCACCGCGTTGGCCACCCGGGCCGGAGTGCATGTGCTGGCCGGTGAGTTCGCTGCCGCGGGGGCACTGATCGCCGACGCCGAGGCACTTTCGGCGGCCGCCGGCCAAACGCCGGTGCGCTATCACGCGCTGGTGCTGGCGGCCTGGACGGGTGTCGAGGCGGAGGCCACCGCGCTGATCGAGGCTGCGGCGCGCAGCGGGGCGGCGCGCGGGGAGGGCCGGATCATCGCGCTGATCGGCTACGCCTCCGCGGTGCTCTACAACGGGCTGGGCCGCTATCGGCCGGCGTGCGAGAAGCTGCGTCATGCCCTGGAATACGAAGATCTGGGGCTTTACGGGATGAACCTGGCCGAGCTGGTGGAGGCGGGAGTCCGGGCGGGCGAGCCGGAGCTGGCGGCCCAGGCTCTGGCGCAGTTGGCTGACCGCGCCACGGTCAGCGGAACGGACTGGGGGCTGGGCGTGCTGGCCCGCTCGTGCGCGCTGATGCGTGACGGGCCGACCGCCGAGGAGCATTACCGCGAGGCCGTCGAGCGGCTGGGGCGCACCCGGATCGCCGTGGACCTGGCTCGTGCGCACCTGCTGTACGGGGAATGGCTTCGCCGGGAGAAGCGGCGCACCGACGCTCGCGCTCAGCTGCGGATCGCCCACGATATGTTCAGCGGGTTCGGTGCCCAGGCCTTCGCGCAGCGCAGCCGGCGCGAACTGCTTGCGCTGGGGGACAAAGCCGGCCCCCGGACTGCGGCCGCCGGAGAGGTCCTGACGCCGCAGGAACGTCAGATTGCAGACCTGGCGGCTGCGGGCCTGACCAACGTCGAGATCGCCGCGCAGTTGTTCATCAGTGCGCACACCGTCGAATGGCACCTGCGCAAGGTCTTCGCGAAGCTGGGCATCCGCTCACGCCGGGAACTGCGAGACACCGCCACGCACGGCTGAGCGGAAGACTACGGACTTTCCGGGGTTCCCCCACCCGCCCCGCGGTGTCAGGGTCGAGGTATCGAACCGTACGGGAAGGGGTGTGGTCGGGATGAAGATCACTGTGATGGGCGCCAGCGGGCAGATCGGCACCAAAGTCGTCGAACTGCTGCGCGCCGCCGGCCACGAGACGGTGGCCGCGGCCCGCAGCGGCGGGGTCGACGTCGTCACCGGAGACGGCCTCGCCGAGGCCTTGTCGGGCGCCGACGTGCTGGTGGACGTGCTGAACTCGCCGGACTACGCCGACGGCCCGGTGCTGGAGTTCTTCACCACCTCCACCACCAACCTGGTCGGTGCAGCCACCGCGGCCGACGTCGGCCACTACGTTGTGCTGTCGATCGTCAACTGCGACGGCCTCCCCGGCAGCGGCTACATGCGCGCCAAGGTCGCCCAGGAACGCATCGTCGCCGAGTCCGGCTTGCCCTACACCATTGTTCGCGCCACCCAGTTCCACGAGTTCGCCGACGGCATCGTCGCCTCGATCACGGTGGACGGCGAGATCCGGGCGCCCGAAGGCCTGATCCAGCCGATCGCCGGTGCCGACGTGGCTGCCGAAGTGGCCCGGGCCGCTCAAGCCGCGCCCACGGACGGGATCGTCAACATCGGCGGTCCCGAGAAATTCAGCTTCGCCGAGCTGGCCGCCCTCGTCCTGGACCATCGCGGCGAAAAGCGCCCGATCGTGGTCGACTCGTCCGCGGTCTACTTCGGCACCAAGGTCGGTGACACCGGCCTGGTCACCGGCGACGGCGCCACCCTGGCCCCCACCCGGCTGGTCGAATGGCAGGCGTCCCAGTGAGCGAACTGGCGGGGCAGACGGCGCTGGTGACCGGCGGTACCTCGGGCATCGGCCTGGAGTCCGCGCGGCTGCTGGCGCGCCACGGCGCCGAGGTGATCATCACCGGCCGTTCGGCTGCTCGTGGTGCCGCCGCGGTGGAAGAACTCGCCGGCGCGGTGCGATTCGTGGCCGCCGATCTCTCTGACCTCGACTCGGTGGCCTCCCTGGTGCGGGAATGCGGCGATGTCATCGACATCGTGGTGAACAACGCCGCCAGCTTCCCCGGTGCGCTGACCGTGCAGCAGGACGTGGCGTCGTTCACCGCGACGTTCGACACCAACGTGCGCGGCGCCTACTTTCTGGTCGCCGCCCTGGTGCCGGGCATGTTGCGCCGCGGACGCGGCAGCATCGTCAACGTCACCAGCATGGTCGCCCACAAGGGCGTGCCCGGTGCGTCGAGCTACAGCGCGTCCAAAGCCGCGTTGGAGTCCCTGACCCGCACCTGGGCCGCCGAATTCGGCCCGCACGGCGTACGGGTCAACAGCGTTGCGCCGGGGCCCACCGCCACCGAGGGGGTCGCCGCGCAGTGGGGCGACGTCAACGACCAACTGGGTCGGGCGCTGCCCCTGGGGCGCACCGCACGCGCTGCGGAGATCGCCGAAGCCGTGCTGTTCCTCGCCTCGCCGCGGTCCAGCTTCATCACCGGATCGACACTTCACGCCGACGGCGGCGGAGTCGCCGCCTGACGCACAATTCGTCACCAAGGGTGCACCGAGATGTCATGCGGTGATTGCCTGGTCGCAGCTTGGCTAGGCGACCGTGCTCGGTGTGAGCACTGGTTCTGTTCTCATCGCCCCCCAACCCGCAACCGATTCCCCTTCCTCTGGTACCAAAAGCCCGCGTTACTCGCTGCTGGTGTCCACCGATCCCGACATGATCGACGCCGCGCAGCGGCTGCGCTACGAGGTGTTCAGCACCGAGCCCGGCTTCTGTCTGAGCGATTCCGGGCAGCCCCACCCCGGCCGCGACGCCGACCGCTTCGATGAGCACTGCGACCACCTGCTGGTACGCGACGATGATTCCGGTGAGCTCGTGGGCTGCTATCGGATGCTTCCGCCCACCCGGGCAATCGCCGCTGGAGGCCTGTACAGCGCAATGGAATTCGACATTTCAGCGCTGGATCCGCTACGTCCCGGTCTGGTCGAGATGGGGCGCGCCGTAGTCCGGCCGGGCCATCGCAGCGGCGCGGTGGTGCTGCTGATGTGGGCCGGGATCCTGGCCTACCTGGACCGCTACCAGTACGACTACATCACCGGCTGCGTCTCGGTTCCGGTGCGCGGCGAGGGTGCCCCCGGATCTCAGATACGCGGTGTGCGCGACGTCGTCCGGCGGCGGCGCGCCTGTCCCTACCAGCTCACCCCGTATCGGCCGGTGACGGTCGACGGCAACAGCCTCGACGAGATCGCGCCGCCGGCGCGCCCGACCCTGCCCCCGCTGCTGCGCGGCTACCTGCGCCTGGGGGCGCGCATCTGCGGTGAGCCGGCCCACGACCCGGCCTTCGGGGTCGGTGACTTCCCGGCCCTGCTGCGCCGCACCGACGCCGACATCCGCTACCTGCGGCGGCTGAGGTCGGTGTCCGCCGCAGCGGTGATGTCCGGGACGCCGGCCGGGGCCGACACGGCCGTCCCGGCGTGAACGGGCCGGCCGGAAACGCCTGGGCTCCCCAGGCGGTCTGCACGCCGCGCTGCATCCGCGGGGGCGAGCGGCGAGCACGGGCGGTGGTGGCCCTGCGGCTGGTGCTGGCGGTGCTGCTGGTGCCACTGCTGCCGCTGGCCGCGCTGCCGGTCCCCGGGCGCGCCCGGCTGCAGCGGGGCTGCTGCCGGTTGATGTTGCGCTGCTTCGGGGTGCGGGTGACCACGACCGGTGGGCCGGTACGCAACCTGCGCGGGATATTGGTGGTCAGCCCGCACGTGTCCTGGCTGGACGTGTTCGTGATCGGTGCGGTGTCGCCGGGGAACTTCGTCGCGCGCGCCGACCTGATCGGCTGGCTCGGAATCGGGACGCTGGCACAGCTGATGCGAATCATCCCCATCGAGCGCGACAACCTGCGCCGGTTACCGGTGGCGGTCGCCGCGGTGGCGGCCCGGCTGCGCGCCGGGCGCACGGTGGTGGCCTTCCCCGAGGGCACCACCTGGTGTGGGCGCTCCCACGGCCGGTTCTATCCGGCGATGTTCCAGGCCGCCGTGGACGCGGCCCGGCCCGTACAGCCCCTGCAGCTGAGCTACCACCATCGCGACGGCTCGCCGTCGAGTGTGCCGGCCTTCGTCGGCGACGACACCCTGCTGGCCTCGATGCGCCGGTTGATCACCGCACGACGCACCGTCGCCCGCGTGCACGTGGCCGCCCTGCAACTGCCGGGCACCGACCGGCGTGAGCTGGCCGGCCGTTGCCAGGCGGCGGTGGACTGGCCGGTGCGGCAACCCCGGCGAACCCGCATCGTGTGCTGAACGGCACAGCCGCCCGCCGCAGCGCCGGGCCGGCTGCTGGTGCCCGGTATCCTGGCCAGGTCATGGTCTATCTGGATCACGCCGCCACCACCCCGATGCATCCGCAAGCCATCGAGGCGATGACGGCTGCGCTGGCAACGGTGGGCAACGCCTCCTCGCTGCACGCGGCGGGCCGCGCAGCGCGACGCCGGATGGAGGAGTCCCGCGAATCGGTCGCCGCACGGCTGGGCGCACGCCCGTCGGAGGTGGTGTTCACCGGCGGCGGCACCGACGGCGACAACCTGGCCGTCAAGGGCATCTACTGGGCCCGACGCGATGCCGACGCCCGTCGGCGCCGCATCATCACCACCGAGGTGGAGCATCACGCGGTGCTGGATTCGGTCGGGTGGCTCGCCGAGCACGAAGGCGCCGAGATCACCTGCTTGCCCACTGAGCCCGACGGGTCGGTGTCGCCGGATGCGCTGCGCGCCGAACTGGCCGCCGGTGGGGCCGACGACGTCGCCCTGGTATCGGTGATGTGGGCCAACAACGAAGTCGGAACGGTGCTGCCGATCGCCGAACTGGCATCGGTCGCAGGCGAGTTCGGAGTGCCGATGCACTCCGACGCGGTGCAGGCCGTCGGGCAGCTTCCGGTCGATTTCGGTGCCAGCGGCTTGGCCGCCCTGAGCCTGACGGCCCACAAGTTCGGCGGACCGTGTGGGACCGGCGCATTGCTGATCCGTCGTGACGTGAGCTGCGTCCCGTTGACACACGGCGGGGGACAGGAACGCGACATCCGTTCCGGCACGCCCGATGTCGCCGGAGCGGTAGGCATGACGGCGGCGCTCGAGGTGGCCGTCGGCTCGCTGGAGACCACCGCGGTGCGGCTTGCCGCGTTGCGTGATCGGCTCATCGACGGGGTGCTCGCCCGCATCGACAACACCCGCCTCAACGGGTCCCGGACCCAGCGACTGCCCGGCAACGCGCACTTCACCTTCGCCGGCTGCGAAGGAGACTCCCTGCTGATGTTGCTGGACGCCAACGGCATCGAATGCTCCACCGGATCGGCGTGCACCGCGGGAGTCCCGCAGCCGTCGCACGTGCTGACCGCTATGGGCGCCGACCCGGTGGCCGCCCGCGGATCGCTGCGACTGTCGCTGGGGCACACCAGCGTCGACGGCGATGTGGACGCCGTGCTGCAGGTGCTGCCGGGCGCGGTGGAGCGGGCCCGCCAGGCGATGCTCGCGGCCAGCGGAGCGCCACGATGAAAGTGGTCGCCGCGATGAGCGGCGGCGTGGACTCCTCGGTGGCGGCGGCGCGCATGGTCGATGCCGGGCATGAGGTGGTCGGCGTGCATCTGGCCCTGTCGCGCAACCCCGGCACCCTGCGCACAGGTTCCCGAGGCTGCTGCTCGCGCGAAGACTCCGACGACGCCCGCAGGGTCGCCGACGTCCTGGGAATCCCGTTCTATGTATGGGATTTCTCCGAACAGTTCCAAGACGAGGTGATCGACGACTTCGTCGACTCCTACGCCCGCGGCGAGACCCCCAACCCCTGCGTGCGATGCAACGAGAAGATCAAGTTCTCCGCGGTGGCCGCCCGAGCGCTCGCGCTCGGTTTCGACATGGTGGCCACCGGTCACTACGCCCGGCTGGACAACGGTCGGCTGCGGCGCGCGGTGGACCCCGACAAGGACCAGTCTTATGTGCTGGCGGTGCTGAGCGCCGAACAACTCCGGCACGCGGCCTTTCCCATCGGGGACACTCCCAAGCCGCAGATTCGGGCCGAAGCCGCCGAACGCGGACTGGCGGTGGCGAGCAAGCCCGACAGCCATGACATCTGCTTCATTCCGACCGGCGACACCCGCACCTTCCTGGGCGGCCACATCGGCGTGCGGCCCGGCGCGGTGGTGGACACCCGGGGATCGGTGCTGGCCGAACACGACGGCGTGCACGGCTTCACCATCGGCCAGCGCAAGGGCCTGGGCATCGCCGGGCCGGGGCCGGACGGCCTGCCGCGCTACGTGACCGGCATCGACGCCGCGACCGGAACCGTCACCGTGGGGTCTGCCGCAGATCTGGACGTGGTGGAGTTGACCGGCCGGGCGCCGGTGTTCACCGCGGGCAAGCCGTGGCACGGCCCCGTCGAATGCGAGGTACAGGTGCGCTCCCACGGCGCCGCCGTCGGCGCGGTCGCCGAACTGGTCGGCGACGACCTGCGGGTGCGGCTGCGCGAGCCGCTACGTGGTGTCGCGCGCGGCCAGACGCTGGCCTGCTATCGCCCAGACCCCGCGGGCGACGAGGTGATCGCCAGCGCCACCATCACCGATACCAGCGGATAGCACCAGGGGTCCGGCGTGGCGCACGCCGGCGCGGTCAGCCCGGGATGCCGGAGGCCATGTTCGTCACCACCAGTTCGGCGTCGGACTCCGTAAAGCCGCAGTAGGTGACCTCCAACAAGACCACCGACTTGATCCGGTAAGTCCGACCGCAGTCTCCGGCGCCGGTTCGCAGGGTCTGCCCGTCGGTTTCCCAGTTTCTGACCAAACCCGGCCCGGCCGAACTGTCGGCGCACTCGGCGACCGTGGCGACCAGATCGTCGAGAGCGTGACGGGCCGATTCGGCGTCGGGGTAGACGGCCGCGCCCTCGGAGAGCAGCGCGGCCCGGGGCGGATATTGGTAGGTGGTCTTGTGGAAGCGGGTCGGCGCGGGCCCGAACACCTTGGTCTCGTTGAAGATGAACCGGCACGGCGGAGGCAGGGACTCGGCGAATCCCTCGAGGTCGGTCGGGGTGCGCGAATCCATGGTGGGGATGACCGTCAGTTGCTCGTCGACGCCGACGAGTGCTCTGATCCGGGGCGTGTCGAGCAGGATCCGGTTCAGGTCCACCGAGCCGTCGACCGTCGGCAAGGCCAGCGGGGGTAGCGCCGTCCCGGTCACCAGCCGGGTACAGCCGACCAGCACGGCGGCAACGGCGCACAACGGCAACCACCGCGAGGTCTTCACCCCGTCAAGGCTAGCCCGCCGTGGACCGGGCCACGGCACTTCAATACGGTGGCCCAGTGAGTGCTTTCGCCACCGGTACCGGACTGGGGTCGTGGCCGGGCACCTCGGCGCGCGCTGCGGCCGAGGTGGTGGTCGGGGAGTTGGGCGGCGGCCTGGCCCACCTGGTCGAGCTGCCGGAACGCGGCGTCGGTGCCGATTTGATCGGCCGGACCGGCGCGCTGCTGATCGACATCGCTTTGGACACCGCGCCCCGCGGCTATCGGCTGGTGGCGCGCCCCGGCGCGGCGAGCCGGCGTGCGGTGAGCCTGCTGGGAGAGGACATCGACGCCCTCGAAGAGGCCTGGGAGCTCGCCGGGCTGCGCGGCAGCGGGCACCCCGTCAAGGTCCAGGCAGCGGGTCCCCTGACCCTGGCGGCGCAGCTGGAGCTGGCCAACGGGCACCGCGCGGTCACCGATCCCGGCGCGGTGCGGGACTTGGCCGCATCGCTGGCCGAGGGTCTGGCGGTGCACCGGGCAGAGCTGGTCCGCCGGCTCGACACCGAGGTATTCGTCCAGCTCGATGAGCCTTCCCTGTCCGCAGCGGTCGCCGGCCGGCTGGCCGGGGTCACCGCGCTGAGCTCGGTGCCCGCCATCGAGGAAGCGGTGGCCACCGCGCTGCTCGACGGCTGCGCAGAAGCCCTGAAAGCGGAGGTGCTGGTGCACAGTTGCGCATCCGATCTTGCATGGAATGTGTTGCAGCGCAGCGCGATTACGGCGCTGGCGCTGGACTGCACAGCACTGGAATCCGGTGACTACGACCAGATCGGCGCATTCATCGACTCCGGCCGCACGGTGGTCATGGGGATGGTGCCCGGGCTCGCCCCGGCGCGACTGCCCGCCGTGGAGGAACTGGCGTCGGCGGTGGCCGCGATCACCGACCGGGTCGGATTCGGCCGCTCGATACTGGCCGAGCGGGTCGGGATCAGCCCGGTCTGCGGTCTGGCCGGCGCCAGCGCGGCGTGGGCGCGCACCGCGGTCGGGCTGGTGCGCAAGGCGGGCGAGGCGCTGCACGACGACCCGGAGGCTCTGTAGCAACGTCCGGCCCGAACGGCTGGGCGCATGCCGCGGTCAGGGCACGTCCAGACACCGGATCAATCGTTGCGGCGCGGTCAGCCGAAACGAGGCGTCGACCAGTTCGCGGACTTCGTCCCAATCCACCGCGGCGGCGTCGAGATCCAGTCCCAGCCAGCCGAACGGACCCAGGTACATCGGAAAGAAGAACCGCCCGTCCTGCTCCAGCGCCCGCCGCTCCGACTCGTCGATCTTGACCAGCAGCGCGTGCGGATAAGCCAGGACCGTGCCGGTGGTCTTGCTGGAGCCCCCGTAGATCGCGAACATCTTGGGCGCGCAGAACACCGGGCGGCCCCAGGAGACCTTCTCGAACGCTTCGGGAAAGCCCAGCGCGATGCCGCGCAGCTCTGCCAGGCCGGGGTCATCGTCGGCGAACATGATCGGGTGTGGCATGCCGCCAGGGTAGCCAGCAGATAACCTGCGGTGGTGAGTCCACAGGCCGACAGCGTGACCCCGGAACTCCGGCGGCAGTGGCACGACCTGGCTGAAGAGGTGCGCGAACACCAGTTCCGCTACTACGTCAAGGACGCGCCGATCATCACCGACGCGGCCTTCGACGAGCTGTTCAACCGACTGCTCGCGCTGGAGGATGCCTACCCGGAGCTGCGCACCGCCGACTCGCCGACCCAGCTGGTCGGCGGCGCGGGTTTCACCACGGATTTTGCGCCCGCCGAGCACTTGGAGCGGATGCTGTCCCTGGAGGACGTGTTCTCGCCCGACGAGCTGACCGCCTGGGCGGCACGGGTCACCGCCGAGATCGGCGGCGACACCACGTATCTGTGCGAGCTCAAGGTCGACGGCGTGGCCCTCGGGTTGGTCTACCGCAACGGTCGGTTGAGCAGCGGGGCCACCCGTGGCGACGGCAGGGTCGGTGAGGACGTGACGCTGAACGCGCGCACCATCGCCGACATCCCCGAATTCCTCACCGACAGTCCGGAATTCCCCATTCCGGCCGTGCTGGAGGTACGGGGCGAGGTGTACTTCCGGCTCGAGGACTTCGAGACTCTCAACGCCGGGCTCGTCGCCGAGGGCAAGGCGCCGTTCGCCAACCCACGTAACAGCGCGGCCGGATCACTGCGGCAGAAGAACCCGGCGGTCACCGCCCGGCGCAACCTGCGGATGGTCTGCCACGGCCTCGGCTACGCGGAGGGGTTCAACCCCGAGACCCTGCACGCCGCCTACACCGCGATGCGGGCCTGGGGTCTGCCGGTCTCCCCGCACACCGCCCGCGTCGAGGGTATGGATGCGGTGGCCGAGCGCATCGGCTACTGGGGCGAACATCGTCACGACGTCGAACACGAAATCGACGGTGTGGTGGTCAAAGTGGACGACCGGGCACTGCAGCGCCGTCTCGGCGCCACCTCCCGGGTGCCGCGCTGGGCGGTCGCCTACAAATACCCGCCCGAGGAGGCGCAGACCACGCTGGTCGACATTCGGGTGAGTGTCGGGCGCACCGGGCGGGTCACCCCGTTCGCCTACATGACCCCGGTCAAGGTCGCCGGCTCCACCGTCAGCCTTGCCACCTTGCACAACGCCTCGGAAGTCAAGCGCAAGGGTGTGCTGATCGGCGACACGGTGGTGATCCGCAAGGCCGGTGACGTGATTCCCGAGGTGCTGGGACCCGTGGTCGAGCTGCGCGACGGCGCCGAGCGGGAGTTCGTGATGCCGACCCACTGCCCAGAATGCGGAACGCTGCTGGCGCCGGCGAAGGAAGCCGACGTCGACATCCGCTGTCCCAATGCCCGGTCCTGCCCGGCGCAGTTGCGCGAGCGGGTCTTCCACGTTGCCGGCCGCGGAGCTTTTGACATCGAGGCCTTGGGGTATGAAGCGGCGACCGCGTTGTTGAGCGCCGGTGTCATCACCGACGAGGGCGATCTGTTCACCCTCACCGAAGACGACCTGCTGCGTACCGCATTGTTCACCACCAAAGGGGGGGCACTGTCCAAGAACGGCCGGCAGCTGCTGGCCAACCTGGACAAGGCCAAATCCCAGCCCCTGTGGCGGGTGTTGGTGGCGTTGTCGATTCGGCACGTCGGGCCGACCGCGGCCCGGGCCCTGGCCACCGAGTTCGGCAGCCTGGACGCGATCACCGCGGCCTCTACCGATCAGTTGGCCGCCGTCGAGGGAGTGGGACCCACCATCGCAGCCGCCGTCACGGAATGGTTCGACGTCGACTGGCATCGCGCGATCGTCGACAAGTGGCGGGCGGCCGGGGTGCGGATGGCCGACGAACGCGACGAGAGCATTGCGCGCACCCTGGAGGGTGTGAGCATCGTGGTGACGGGCTCGCTGGCCGGGTTCTCCCGTGACCAGGCCAAGGAGGCGATCATCGCCCGCGGGGGCCGCGCGGCCGGTTCGGTGTCGAAGAAGACCGCTTACCTGGTGGCGGGTGATGCACCGGGCTCGAAGTACGACAAGGCCGTCGAACTCGGGGTGCCGGTCTTGGACGAGGCCGGTTTCGTCAACTTGCTGGCTGAGGGCCCGCCACCCGGATCGAATTAGCCTACTCTCAGCTTATTGACAGCGTCATCGAAGTGTGGCAGCCTCCAAATCGAAGTGCGACATGATGTTGCAGTTCGTTGGTTGGGTGAGGGCCTGCTGACGCGAACCCGTCAGCTTTCTCGGATCGGGAAGAGCGGGGACACGATGACCACTGGTGAGAACGCCTTCTGGGGCGCCGGAAGCAGCGCCGACACGCAGCCCTCCGTCACGCACCGTTCGCGCGGAATCGCGCGAGACACCCGCAAGCGGGTGCTCGGTGCCAATGTCGCGATTGGGGCGTTCCTGAGCTTCGGTATGCTCCCGCTGGCCACCGCGCCTGCAGCGCACGCAGACCTCGAGGACGTGTTCGATCAGCTGTTCTCGCCGTTTGTGGATGCGGCGTCGAGCACCGTTGACTGGGATGCGTTGTCGGATTCGGCGGCGTGGGAGACGTTCTTCGATTCGGCGCATTGGGAAGCCGCGTGGGCCAATCTGGATGGTGTGGGTGAGCCGTTGGCGGCGTTGGCGTCGCCGGTCGGTTTGACCACGTTGTTCGATGAGTGGTTCTACACCCCGATCCACACCGGCGTCGACAACTTCATCAACAGCGATCTGGGTCTGCAGGTCGGTGGGCTGGTCAACCAGCTGTTGGGTTCATATGCGATCGGGGACGGCGCGGACGGTACCGTCGACAACCCTGACGGCGGTGCAGGTGGGTGGTTGTTCGGTGATGGTGGTGCCGGTTATTCCAGCACTGCCGAGGGTGTGGCCGGCGGTGCCGGCGGTGCGGCGGGGTGGTTCGGCGACGGTGGCGCCGGTGGGGCCGGAGGCGCGGGTGGCGCCGGTGGCGCGGGTGGCGCCGGTGGCTGGCTGCTGGGTGTCGGTGGTGCCGGTGGTGCCGGCGGTGATGGCGAGCTGGGTGGCGTCGGCGGTGAAGGTGGTGCCGGGGGTTGGCTGTTCGGCATCGGTGGTGCCGGTGGTTCCGGTGGTGATGGCGTCGACGGTGGGCACGGTGGTGACGGCGGTAGTGCTATCGGCCTGTTCGGCAGTGGTGGTGATGGTGGTGATGCCGGCAACAGCGGCGTCGGTGGCGTTGCCACCCGGTTGCCCGCCCTGGGCGGCACCGGCGGCAACGGTAGCCTGCTGTTGCTCGGAACCCACGGCGATGTCGGCCAGTTCGGTACCGGTGTTCCACTGAGCGGTGGCACCGGCGGATTCTCGACAGCGGGTTCCTGGCTGATCGACGCCGACGGTCGCGTGGTGATCCTGCACGGTTTGGACCACGTGAACAAGGTGGCGCCCTATGAGCTGTCGGTCGACGGGTTCGGCGCCGACGACGCGGAATTCCTGGCCGCCAACGGCTTCAACAACGTTCAGCTGGGCCTGATCTGGGCCGCGGTGGAACCCGAGCCCGGGGTCTTCGATTATGACTATCTGGCCTCGGTCGCCCAGACGGTACAGACGCTGTCCGCGCACGGCATTTCCAGCAACATCTACATGCACCAGGACCTCTACAGCACCCCGTTCGGGGGCGAAGGGGCGCCGGAGTGGGCGGTACAGACCGGCGGACTGCCTAACATCGACATCGGCTTCCCCTGGAGTTACTTCGTCAACCCGGCGCAGAACCACGCATGGGATGCGTTCTGGGGCAACGCCAAGGCGCCCGACGGGGTCGGACTGGAGACCCACCACGCGCAGATGCTGCAGGTCGTGGCCAACTACTTCAAGGACAACCCCGGCGTGGCCGCCTTCGGTATCGTGGCCGAACCGCACTCCGGATCGCAATGGCTCTCCAGCCTGTTGGGCAGCCCGTACTTCGACTCTCAGCAGCTAACCCCCTTCTACAACCAATCGGTCGCGGCGATCCGGTCGGTCGACCCTTACACACCGGTGTTCGTACAGCCGAATGTGCTCTTCAATTTGGGCGTCCAGACCCAATTGGGCACGGTGAACGACGAGAAGGTCATCTACTCGTTCCAGCACTTCTGCCCGTCGGTCGACCTGTTCGGCGTCGACTTCTTCTGCAACCTGTTCGCCGATATCGCGATCGATAACGCGGCGACTTACCCAGACGCGCACAACATCCCGGCACACATCGGCGGCTTCGGGGCCAGCAACGTTCTCGGCGCCCACACCGCGGTAGTGGATGCGGCCGCCCGGCACCAATACGGCTGGGCGACGTGGGTCTACACCGGTATGAACGACATCACCACCACCGCCACGTCTCGCGAGGCCGAGTCGCTGGTCTATGACACCAACCTGCCGCCGACAGGCGACAATGTCGATGCCGCGAAGCTGGAGGTGCTCGCCGAGCCGTATCCGCAGGCGGTGTCGGGCATTCCCAACGCGTGGTCGTTCGACAACGGCACGTTCCAGCTCAGCTACTCCACGCAGATGGCCGACGGTCAGGGCGTCTTCGCCGCCGGTGCGCAGACCAACATCTCGGTGCCGCCGGTCATCTACCCGAACGGCTATGAGGTCAATGTCACCGGCGGCCAAGTGGTCTCGGCGCCCAACGCCACCGTGCTGGTCATCGCCTCCGACCCCGGAGCCACCACCATCAACGTCACGGTCACCCGGGTCGGGGCATAACCGCTGCGCCAGACCCGATTCGCTGTTTTCGCAGGAGGTTTCATGGGCGCGCGGCCCGGCACGAGGACCAACGGCCAGGCGCGGCTCGCCGCCGCGGCCTGCACCGGAGTGGGTATTGCGGTGCTGCTTCCCGCGGTGCCGGCGCGGGCGGATCTTGATGATGTGTTCGATGAGTTGTTCTCGCCGTTTGTGGACGCGGCGACCAGCGGCGTCGACTGGGGTGCGTTGTTGGATTCGGCGGCGTGGGAGACGTTTTTGGACCCGGCGCATTGGGATGCCGCGTGGGCCAATTTGGACGGCGTGGGCGAGCCGCTGGCGGCGTTGGCGTCGCCGGTGGGTTTGACCGCGTTGTTCGATGAGTGGTTCTACACCCCGATCCACACCGGCGTCGACAACTTCATCAACAGCGATCTGGGTCTTCAGGTCGGCGGTTGGGTCAACCAGCTGTTGGGTTCGTATGCGATTGGCGACGGCGCGGACGGCACTGCGGAGAATCCTGATGGTGGTGCCGGTGGGTGGTTGTTCGGTGATGGTGGTGCCGGTTATTCCAGCACTGTCGACAGTGTGGCCGGTGGCGCCGGTGGCGCGGCGGGGTGGTTCGGCAACGGTGGTGCCGGCGGGGCCGGGGGCGAGGGCGCCGCCGGAGGCGCTGGTGGCGCCGGTGGTTGGTTGCTGGGCATCGGTGGTGCCGGTGGTGCCGGTGGTGATGGAGAGATCGGCGGGATCGGTGGCTCCGGTGGTGCCGGTGGCTGGGTGTTCGGCATCGGTGGTGCCGGCGGTGCCGGTGGTGATGGCGTCGACGGCGGGCACGGTGGTGACGGCGGTAGTGCTATCGGCCTGTTCGGCAGCGGTGGTGACGGTGGCGATGCCGGTAACAGTGGTGTGGGTGGGGTTGCCACCCGGTTGCCTGCACTGGGCGGTACCGGCGGCGACGGCAGCCTGTTCATGTTCGGATCCCATGGTGACGTCGGCCAGTTCGGTACCGGTGTTGCGCTGAGCGGGGGCGGGACCGGTGGGTACTCGACGGCCGGTTCCTGGCTGATCGACAGTGACGGTCGCGTGGTGATCCTGCACGGCTTCGACCACGTGAACAAGGTGGCGCCCTACGAGTTGTCAGCCGACGGATTCGGCGACGACGATGCGGCGTTCCTGGCCACCAACGGCTTCAACAATATTCAGCTGGGCCTGATCTGGTCTGCGGTCGAGCCGCAGCCCGGGGTCTACGACTATGACTATCTGGCCTCGGTTGCCCAGACCGTGCAGACGCTGGCCAATCACGGCGTCACCAGCAACATCTACATGCACCAGGACCTCTACGGCACCGCGTTCGGCGGGGTGGGGGCGCCGGAGTGGGCGGTGCAGACCGGCGGGCTGCCCAACCCCGACTTCGGCTTCCCCTGGAACTACTTCGTCAACCCCGCTGGGAACCACGCCTGGGATGCGTTCTGGAACAACGCCAAGGCGCCGGACGGTATCGGGCTGGAGAATCACTACGCGCAGATGCTGCAGGTGGTGGCGCACTACTTCAAAGACAACCCGGGCGTGGCCGCCTTCGGGGTGATCGCCGAACCGCACTCAGGATCGCACTGGCTCTCGACTCTGTTGGGCAACCCCTACTTCGACTCGCAGCAACTGACTCCGTTCTACAACCAAGCGATCGCGGCGATCCGCTCGGTGGATCCGGACACCCCGGTGTTCGTGCAGCCCAACGTGCTGTTCAATCTGGGCGTCCCCACCCAGCTGGGCGCGATCGACGACGACAAGGCCATCTACTCGTTCCAGAACTTCTGCCCGACTTCAGACCTGTTGGGTATCAACCTGTTCTGCGACGTCTTCGCCGATATGGCACTCGCCACCGCCGCGCGGTACGCCGACGAGCACGACATCCCGGCCCACATCGGTGGGTTCGGCAACAGCAACATTCCTGGCGTACACACCGCATTTACAGATGCCGCCGTCGGGCACCGGTACGGCTGGGCGACGTGGACCTACACCGGCCAGAACAACAATATGGACATCCCCGTCCCAGCCCGTGCGGCGTCGTTGGTGTACAACACCAGCCTGCCGCCGACCGGCGACAATATCGACGCCGCGAAGCTGGAGGTGCTCGCCGAGCCCTACCCGCAGGCGGTCGCGGGTATTCCGAACAACTGGTCGTTCGACAACGGCACGTTCCAGCTCAGCTACTCCACGCAGATGGCCGACGGCCAGGGCGTCTTCGCCGCCGGTGCGCAGACCAACATCGCTGTGCCGGCCGTCATCTACCCGAACGGCTACGACGTGAGTGTCACCGGCGGCCACGTGATCTCGGCGCCCAACGCCACCGTGCTGGTCATCGCCTCCGACCCCGGAGCCACCACCATCAACGTCACGGTCACCCGAGTCGGGGCATAACCGCTGCGCCCGATCCCGACCCGGGGGCCTCGCTACACAGTAGGGTCGATGAGAATCTTCGCGTGGTCGTCGGGACTGGCCAGCGCCTCGAACGCCCCGTCGACCCCGGCCAGTGAGACGGTGGCGGTGATCAGCGGTGTCGGGTCTATCTTCTTCTTGGCGAGCATTCTGACGGTCTGGCGGAACTCAATCGGGGTGTATCCCAGGACGAAACGGATGTCGAGTTCTTTGTTGATCGCCATCGCGAGCCGCAGCCGGTCCTCGCCCATGCACACCCCGGCGACGATGATGCGCGACATGATCGGCGCGGAGGTGATCACCGAATTCAGGACTCCAGGGACGCCGACGCATTCGAAGATCACCGGGGCTTTGGGGCCAACCCCCACAGATTCGAGCGCCCTCCAGGTCTGCCACAGCGGGATCGGCAGGGTGTTCGCCGCTTCGGTGGCGCGTAGCAGCAGGCGCATCGCGGCTACTGAGCTGGTGAAGTACCCGGGCCGTTTCTCGACGTAGTCGATGGGAGATTCGGTCGCCGGATCGACGACGATGTCGGCCCCGCATTTCTTGGCCAACGCGCGTCGTGCCGCGCTGTAGTCGCTGGCGATCACCGTGCGAACACCCCGCGCCTTGAGCATGAGCACGACCGCGAGCCCGATGGGGCCCGCGCCGATGACGACGGCGATCTGGCCTCGCCGGATCTTTGACCGCCGCACGGTGTGCAGTCCGACCGCCATGGGCTCGGTCAGCGCGGCGATGTCGGTGCTGAGTTCGTCGGGGACGGGCACCATCAAGGATTCTTCGACGAGCAGTTCCTCGGCGTAGCCGCCCGGCGCAGACGCCGAAAGCCCGATCGGATGTATGCCCTCGCCCGCGCGCCGCAACGGAAAAGCCACGACGCGGCTTCCGATCGGAGCCCGCTTCTTGCACCGTGGACCGTATTCGAGGATCTCGCCGCAGAACTCGTGCCCGAACACGGTGCAGTCGGTCGATCGCATCGCCTCCAGGTATCCCATGTCGGCGGCCACGTCGGCCAGATCGTCGCTGTGGTGGCGTGCGTGCAGGTCAGAACCGCAGATGCCGCACCGAAGCACCTTCAGGCGGACTTGACCGCGGCCTGGACGCGGTGTGGGAAGTTCGGAAACCGACAAAGTGCCGTCGTGGCAAACAACTGCTCTCACGGTGTATCCAGCCTGTCTCGGGTTTGTCGATGTCGGAGAGTCTAGGGCGGTCAGCCTTGCCGGGCGGACCCGGCAGCGGCGGTGTCCGGGCTGGCCGCCCGGTCATTGCCGGACGCGTGAGCGGTGGTGAACCGGTAGTCGTCCAGCGGGAAACGCTTGGCGCGGCGGGCGGTATTCCACGTCGTGGTGGGCCGGATGGGGACATCGCCGTGCTTGTCGAAGTAGTAGCTGTTCGAGGAGCAGCAGCCCTTCTGCCAAAAGATCTGACGGTAACGGCGAGACAGCATGGCTTCGAAAAAGCGGGAATTGGCCTCGGGTTTGATCTCGACGAGCGTGCTGGCGGTGGCTCGCGCGTGGTTCAAGCAGCGCACGATATGCCCGGCCTGCGTTTCGATGAGGTTGAAATACGAGGAGCCGTTATAGCCGTAGGGCCCGTATACGGAGAAGTGGTTGGGGAAACCGGGAACGCTGACTCCCTCGTAGGCCTGCAGCCTGTTCGCATCCCACCAGTCGGCCAACCGTTGTCCGGAGTTGCCGATCAGCTCGTAGGTCGGATTCGCATCGGGGTCCGCGATTTTGAAACCGGTGGCCAGGATGAGGACATCCAGTTCGTGGGTCGCACCGTCGGCCGTGACGACACCGCGCTCATCGATGCGGGAGATGGCGTTGGTCTCCAGGTGCACGTTCGCTCTGTTGTAGGCCGCGTAGTAGCTGTTGTGGAAACTCGGGCGTTTGCAGCCCAGCGTGTAGGTGGGCAGCAGCTTTTCGCGCAGCGCGGGATCCTTCACCTGGCTGTACAGATAGAGCTTCGCCTGCTGCTGCGCGAGCTTTCCGACCGGGAAAAACTTGTGATAGTGGGCCACGATGGGGAAGGTGATCTCGACAAACGCCTCACTGGCGACCCGTAGCGCAAGTTCCAGGGCGGGAATTCTGCCGATCAGGGTCTGCACGGCACCGGGAATCTTGAGGTCGAGTTTCGGCATGCACCAGATCGGGGTGCGCTGGAATACCGTCAGGTGCCGGGTTCGCGGGGCAATGGCCGGAATGATTTGGACGGCGGAGGCCCCCGTTCCGATGATCCCGACCCGGGCGTCGGAGAAGTCGACCGAGTCATCCCAGCGGGCGCTGTGCATGACCGATCCGGCGAAGAGTTCGATGCCCTCGATGTCGGGCATCTTGGGTGTTGTCAGCGCCCCGGACGCGTTGATGACAAAGCGGGCGCTGATGTCGCCCTGTTGGGTGCTCAGGCGCCACAGCGCATGGGCTTCGTCGAACCGGGCCGACTGCACGTTCGTGTTCAGCCGCAGCCGGCCGCGAAGGCCGTACTTGTCCACGCAGTGACTGGCGTAGTCCGCCAGTTCCGCACCGTTGGCGTAGGTGCGCGACCAGGTGGCCCGCTTCTCGAATGAGAACTGATAGCTGTACGACGGGATGTCGACCGCCACCCCGGGGTAGCGGTTCCAATGCCAGGTGCCGCCCACGCCATCCCCATCGTCGAGGATCACGAAATCGTTGAACCCCGCCTCGACGAGCTTGATCGCCGAGCCGATTCCCGAGAAGCCCGCGCCGACGATCACGATCTCGTGGTCGGGGATCCCGCGCTGCTCCGGCCCGGCGCCGTCGGCCTCGTTGCCCGGCGCTGACAAGGCGTGATCGCTTGTGGCCATGAGTTCCTCGCTGTGTCGGCTCGGGAATGACGCACGACCGACGTGCGGCCCCGGGAACGCTGAAGTGCAACAGTATGTCGCATTTAGGTGCTCGAAGTCTGGCACGCGTCGATTACGCTGTCAACCATGGCGCGTGGGACTTCGTCGGTCGACACGAGCCGGATGCGATCCGACGTGATCGAGAACCGGCAACGAATCCTGGAGGCGGCAACCGACGTCCTCGCAGGAGACCCGAACGCCTCGATGCAGGAGATCGCCGACGCCGCGGCGCTCAACCGAGGCACCCTCTACCGGCACTTCCCGAACCGGGAGCAACTGGTGGTCGCCATTCACGCGGCAGCGGTGGCGAATATGCGCGAGCTCTACCTATCACTGCCGAAGTCCGGTCCGGTGTTGCCGAGCCTCATAGAACTGGTCGGTCCCGCCGTCGAAGTCGCCAGTCGCTACCGGGTGCTGATTTTGGCTCCGATCGCCGATCCCAGCCGGTTGGTCGCCGAGGCGCAGTCGATGGAGGTGCTCGCCGCGGCGGTGCACCGGGCGCAGCGGGCCGGCGAAGTCGACCGGCGGATATCGCCGATCGTCGCGGCAACCACCTTCGGCAGCCAGATTCTTGCCGCTGCCACCTTGATCGCCCGCGGCGGTGTCGCGCCTGCCGACGCCATTGCGCAGACCAGGCTCGTCTTGCGCAAAGCGCTGACGGCCGCGCCGGAGACCAACGATTGAATGGAGCCGGGCGTGCCGGTGGCGGTGAACGTCGCCACCCCCGGCTAATGGATCAACGCAGCAGGGTCGCCACGATGCCGGCCAGATAACCCAGCCGGACCACCTCGGCGGGCAGGAACGCCGGACCCCCGGTCCGGCCCAGGACAACCGCGGTGTCCGGGCTGCCCAGCGGTGCCGCCGCCAACGCGACGTCCATCTCCCGCCACACCGCGGGCACCCAGGCGGCGGTGTTGTCCAACGCGGTGGCCCGCTCGATCGGCAACCACGGCACCGTCCCGACCTCGGTCTCCGGGGTTCCACGGCTGCCCGCGAGCCGGCGGAACGCCCCATCGGACCCCTCGCTGCGCAGCACGGTGCACCAGCTCACCCGAAGCACCCGCGGCGCTTCGTCGGCCAGCTTCTGCAACTTGGCGCTGCGGTCCCCGGCTGCTGCGACGTGATCGATGAGTTCGAGTTCGCGGTGCGCGTCCAGCAGTCCGGTGTGCGGACGGACGCTGTGCACCCGCACCCCGGGTAGCCGCTCGGCGGCGGTGATCAGCACGTCGGGCATCGAACCCTGCGGCAGCTCGACCACCAAGTCGTCGATCGCCGAGCCGCTGCCGCGTTCCACGACGTCCAGCGACAAGATGTCAGCACCCACCGAGCCCAGACCCACGGCCAGCGAACCCAGGCTGCCGGGGCGGTCGTCGAGTTCGACGCGCAGCAGATAGGAAGGCATGGGCAACTTTCCCACAGTGCCTGCCGGGCTGCCGCAGGCGATGCTGCCTTTACCGTCGGCGCGAGGGGCCGACTAGGCTTTCGAGTCGTGTCCCAGATCTCCCGTGACGACGTAGCCCACCTGGCGCGGCTGGCCCGGTTGGCGCTCACCGACGCCGAACTGGACGGCTTCGCAGGCCAGCTCGACGCGATCCTCAGCCATGTCAGCGCGATTCAGGCGGTTGACGTCACCGGAGTCGAGGCGACCGACAACCCGCTCAAGGACGTCAACGTCACGCGGTCCGACACGGTGGTCGCCGGGCTGTCCCAGGGCGAGGCCCTGGCCGCCGCCCCACGCGCCGCCGAGAACCGCTTCGCGGTCCCGCAGATCCTGGGGGAGAGCCAGTGAGCGAGCTCATCCGGTCCGACGCGGCCACACTGGCGGCCCAGATCGCCGCGCGCGAGGTGTCCTCGGTCGAGGTCACCCGTGCCCACCTCGAGCAGATCGCGGCGACCGACGACCGGTACGGGGCGTTCCTGCACGTGGGCGCCGACGCGGCGCTGGCCGCGGCGGAGGCCGCCGACAAGGCCATCGCCGCCGGCGACGCACCCTCGGCCCTGGCCGGTGTGCCGCTGGCGCTCAAGGACGTGTTCACCACCGTCGATGCGCCCACCACCTGCGGATCCAAGATCCTGGAAGGGTGGCGGGCGCCCTACGATGCGACGGTCACCGCACGGCTCCGCGCGGCGGGCATCCCGATCCTGGGCAAGACCAACATGGACGAGTTCGCGATGGGCTCGTCGACGGAGAATTCCGCCTTCGGGCCGACCCGCAATCCCTGGGATGTCGAGCGGGTTCCGGGCGGCTCCGGCGGGGGGAGCGCCGCAGCCCTGGCGGCGTTCCAGGCGCCCCTGGCCATCGGTACCGACACCGGCGGCTCGATCCGTCAGCCGGCCGCGCTGACCGCCACGGTCGGCGTCAAGCCCACCTACGGCACGGTGAGCCGCTACGGGCTGGTCGCCTGCGCGTCGTCGCTGGACCAGGGCGGGCCGTGCGCCCGCACGGTGCTCGACACCGCGCTGCTGCACTCGGTGATCGCCGGGCATGACCCGCGCGACTCCACCTCGCTGGATGTGCCGGTGCCGGACGTGGTCGGCGCCGCACGCGCCGGCGACGACGGCGACCTGTCGGGCGTGCGCATCGGCGTGGTGCGCCAGCTGCACAGCGGGGAGGGCTACCAGGCCGGTGTGCTGGCGTCGTTCAACGCCGCGGTCGAACAGTTGAAATCTCTGGGCGCGCAGATCTCCGAGGTGGACTGTCCACACTTCGACTACTCGCTGAGCGCCTACTACCTGATTCTGCCGTCCGAGGTCTCGTCCAACCTGGCCCGCTTCGATGCGATGCGGTTCGGATTGCGGGTCGGCGACGACGGCACCCACAGTGCCGAAGAGGTGATGGCGCTCAGCCGCGCTGCCGGGTTCGGTCCGGAGGTCAAGCGGCGCATCATGCTCGGCACCTACGCGCTGTCGGCGGGCTACTACGACGCCTACTACAACCAGGCGCAGAAGGTCCGCACGCTGATCGCCCGCGACCTGGACGAGGCATACACCTCCGTCGACGTACTGATCTCGCCGACGACACCCACCACGGCGTTCCGGTTGGGGGAGAAGGTCGATGACCCGCTGGCGATGTATCTGTTCGACTTGTGCACGCTGCCGCTGAACCTGGCCGGGCACTGCGGCATGTCGGTGCCCTGCGGGCTTTCCGGCGACGACGGGCTGCCGGTGGGCCTGCAGATCATGGCTCCCGCGCTGGCCGATGACCGGCTCTACCGGGTGGGTGCCGCCTACGAAGCCGCCCGCGGGAAACTGGCCAGCGCGATCTAGCCGGCGCCGAGCCGGCGGGCGGCCATGATTCGGCGTCCGCGCCCCCACGGCCCGCGGCACCCGGCAAGATGGACGCATGCGGATCGGACTCCTGACCGGTGGCGGTGACTGCCCCGGATTGAACGCGGTGATCAGGGCGGTGGTGCGCACCTGCGACTCGCGCTACGGCTCGACGGTGGTCGGGTTTCAGGACGGCTGGCGGGGGCTGCTGGAGAACCGGCGCGTCCAGTTGGCCAACGACGACCGCAACGACCGCCTGCTCGGCAAGGGCGGAACCATGCTCGGCACCGCCCGGGTGAATCCGGACAAGCTGCGCGCCGGCCTGGATCAGGTGAAGCAGACTCTCGACGACAACGGCATCGACGTGCTCATTCCCATCGGCGGGGAGGGCACTTTGACTGCGGCGCACTGGCTGTCGCAGGAGAACGTTCCGGTGGTCGGGGTGCCCAAGACCATCGACAACGACATCGACTGCACGGATGTCACCTTCGGCCACGACACCGCCTTGCAGGTCGCCACCGACGCGATCGATCGGCTGCACTCCACCGCGGAATCTCACCAGCGAGTGATGCTGGTGGAGGTGATGGGCCGCCACGCCGGCTGGATCGCGCTCAACGCGGGCTTGGCCACCGGGGCGCACATGACGCTGATCCCCGAGCAGCCCTTCGACGTCGAAGAGGTGTGCCGGTTGGTCAAGCAGCGCTTCCAGCATGGTTCCTCGCATTTCATCTGTGTGGTCGCCGAAGGGGCCAAGCCCGCGGCCGGTTCGATGGAGTTGCGGGCGGGCGGCGTCGACGAGTTCGGCCACGAGAGATTCACCGGCGTCGCCGCCCAGCTGGCCGTGGAAATCGAAAGGCGCGTCAAAAAGGAAGTCCGGACCACCGTGTTGGGCCATGTGCAGCGCGGCGGCACCCCGACCGCCTATGACCGGGTGCTCGCGACCCGGTTCGGCGTCAATGCCGCCGACGCGGCCCACGCCGGCGAATACGGCATGATGGTGTCGCTGCGGGGTCAGGAGATCGGCCGGGTGGCCTTGGCCGACGCGGTGCGACAGCTCAAAGTGGTGCCGCAGAGCCGCTACGACGACGCGGCGGCGTTCTTCGGGTAACTCCGGGCTACTCCGGGCTGAGGTGACAGCAGCAGGTGTGTTGCCGCACAATGGTGAGGTTGCGGCTTGTGTTACCGGACGGTCTATGGCTGGGGGTGGGGTATGGGGAAGTTAGCGGTGTCTGCCGCAGTGCTGTGTGGACTGCCGATGGGGCTGGTCTTGTCCGCTCCGGCCTACGCTACCGGTGATCTGATCAGCGATTACGTCACCGATCACGGCCACGATGTCTGCGCGCTCATCCAGGACCAGCCGAGTCTGGTCGGTGTCCGCAACGCGGTGGGGCACATTCTGGCCACCAGCGGCCTGCCCGCCGACCAGACCGGTCGGCTGCTCGCCGGGTCGGTGATGGCGGACTGCCCCGAAGACGGGCTGCTGGTCCAGGAATTCGTCTATTACGAGAAGCGCCGGCAGCACAGCAGCGGCGGTGTCGGGGCGATCGGATCCTGATTCACGCGGTCGGCGCCGCCAGCGGTCACAGGTCACCCGGATCATCGGGTACGTCGACGGCGTAGTCGGCCAGTATCTCCAGGCTGACCACTTCCAGGGTGCGTTCATCGGTGGCGGCGAGCACCACCGGAGCGGCACAGCCGTCGCGGTGGGCCCGTAGCCAGTTCGGCGCGGTCACACACCAGCGATCGCCGGGCGTCAGGCCCGGAAACCGGTAAGCCGGAATCGGAGTGGTCAGATCGTTGCCGATCGAGCGCTGGTGGTCCAGGAACTCGCCGGTGACGACGGCGCAAATCGTGTGCAGCCCAATGTCCTCCGGGCCCGAGGAACAACAGCCGTCGCGGTAGAAGCCGGTGATCGGGTCGCTGCCGCACGGCTCCAGCGGGCCGCCGAGTACGTTGCGGTCGGGCATGGGGGACAGTCTAGGGCGGCGTCGCCTACCGTGAGGTATGACCGAGCGGAACCGGGAGCGGTTGTGGGCCAATATCGACGGCATCTACCGGCGGATCTGCGAGCATCCCTTCGTCACCGGGTTGACCGAAGGTTCCTTGGAGCCGAGCCGGTTTCGCCACTACCTCGTCCAGGACGCGCACTACCTGCATAGCTATGCGCGGGCTTTGGCGGCCTGCGCGGCCAAGGCACCGATCGAAGCGGAGCTGGCGATGTTCGCCGAGCACGCCGGCGCGGCGTTGGCCGAAGCCGAGCTGCATGCGGGACTGCTGGCGGAGCTTGGACTCGACATCGAGACCGCTGCCGCGCTGCCGGTCACTCCCACCACGCAGGCCTACGCCAGCTACCTGTTGGCCGTCACCGCGGCGGGCTCCTATGCCGAAGCCGTCGCCGCCGTGCTGCCCTGCTACTGGATCTACGCCCGGGTGGGTGAGCACCTACAGCGTCACGGGTCACCGGAGCCGCTGTTCCAGCGCTGGATCGATACCTACGCGGGCCAGGACTTCGCGGCGGTGGTCGAAGCGGTGCTGGCCGTTGCCGAACGGATCGGCGCCCAAGCGCAGGGTCCGGAGTGGAATCTGATGTGCCGGCATCTGCGGACCGCCGCGCGCTATGAATGGATGTTCTTCGACGCCGCCTACCGCTTGGAGGACTGGCCGGTGTGACGAGGCGGGCCAGGCCGGGTCACCTAGACTTTGCGCCATGACCGCTGCTGTCGCCGAACTGCTCGACTACGCCGACGTCATTTCCCGCTTCGACCCGGTTCTTGGCCTGGAAGTGCACGTCGAGCTGTCCACGGCCACCAAGATGTTCTGCGGATGCGCGACAGCGTTCGGTGCCGAACCGAACACCCAGGTGTGTCCGGTGTGTCTGGGGTTGCCCGGTTCGCTGCCGGTGCTCAACGGCGCCGCCGTCGAATCGGCGATTCGGATCGGGCTGGCGCTCAACTGCGAAATCGCCTCGTGGTGCCGGTTCGCCCGGAAGAACTACTTCTATCCCGACCAGCCGAAGAACTACCAGATCTCCCAGTACGACGAGCCGATCGCCTTCAACGGCTACCTCGACGTGCCGCTCGAGGACGGCTCGGTGTGGCGGGTGGACATCGAGCGCGCCCACATGGAGGAAGACACCGGCAAGCTCACCCACGTGGGCAGCGACACCGGACGCATCGAGGGCGCCAGCGAATCGCTGGTCGACTACAACCGGGCCGGAGTGCCGCTGATCGAGATCGTCACCAAGCCGATAGTCGGCGCCGGAGAGCGTGCCCCGCAGATCGCCCGGGCCTATGTGACCGCGCTGCGGGATCTGCTGCGCGCGTTGGATGTCTCCGACGTGCGGATGGACCAGGGTTCGATGCGCTGCGACGCGAACGTGTCTCTCAAGCCCAGCGGCGCAGCCGAATTCGGGACCCGCACCGAGACCAAGAACGTCAACTCGCTCAAGAGCGTCGAGGTGGCGGTGAGCTACGAGATGCGGCGCCAGGGTGCGGTGCTCTCCGCTGGTGGCACTGTGGTTCAGGAAACTCGGCATTTCCACGAAGCCGGCTACACCAGTCCGGGCCGGGCCAAGGAGACCGCGGAGGACTACCGGTACTTCCCCGAGCCGGACCTGGAACCGGTCGCGCCGTCGGCGGAGCTGGTCGCGCAACTGCGCGACACCATCCCTGAGTTGCCGTGGCTGTCGCGCCGGCGAATCCAGGAGCGGTGGGGCGTCTCCGATGAGGTGATGCGCGACCTGGTCAACGCCGGTGCGGTGGAGTTGGTGGCAGCCACCGTTGCGGCCGGGGCATCCAGTGAGGCGGCCCGGGCCTGGTGGGGAAACTTCCTGGTGCAGAAGGCCAACGAAGCCGGAGTCGAGCTCGACGCCCTGGGCATCACGCCCAAACAGGTCGCCGAAGTAGTGGCACTGGTGGATTCGGGTGAGCTGTCGAACAAGCTGGCCCGGCAGGTGGTGGAGGGGGTGCTCGCCGGTGAGGGCGAGCCCGCTCAGGTGATGGCTGACCGGGGCCTGGTCGTGGTGCGTGACGACTCGGTGATCCAGGCCGCCATTGACGAGGCTCTGGCGGCCAATCCCGATGTGGCCGAGAAGATCCGGGCCGGCAAGGTGCAGGCCGCCGGCGCCATCGTCGGCGCGGTGATGAAGGCCACCAAAGGCCAGGCCGATGCGGCCCGGGTGCGCGAACTGGTTCTGGCTGCCTGCGGGTAGACCCCGCTGCATCCCTGCGTTAGCGGCGCCGCCGCGAATCTACGGCAGGGCGTGAACGGGCCGACTGGCCCAGCGGCCCAACACGAACTTCAGCCATCGAACATCAATCAACATCGCCTGCCATCCCTTCGTTCGACGGTCCTGCTGGGGCCTCTCGACCCGACTTCCAACCTAGACCGGACTTTTAAGGAGCTCGGGCGGAGTCAGTAATACTTCTGTGAGAACCGGCGCGCGCCAAAGTGGCCCCCTCCGGGGAGGGGGCCACTTGGTGGTGCGGGGCGCTGCGATCTAGAACAGGCTTGCCAGGATGTCGCTGCTTCCGTCCCAGCCGAAGGCTTCGGCGATGGCCTGGCTCATGGCGACCATGGAGGCGATCGGACCCACTCCGAGGCCGGGCAGGTCGAACAGGAGTTCCGTGTCGCCCAGTGCGTCGGTGCTGGTGCCCATGCCGATGGCGTCGAAGATCGAGCCGGCCGGGCTGAGCAGGCCGCCCAGGTTCACGCTCAGGGCGGTGATTTCGGTGGGCAGGTCCAGAAGGGTCAAGGCGGGCAACGTGATCCCCAGCTGATCCAGGATGGGCATCAGGTCGACCTCGCCGTAGCCGTTGAGGTAGGCATCGGCGAGATTGGCAGGCATACCGATCAGAGAGTCGAACGCCGCACTCCAGTCGGGGCTGCCGGAGGACAACGATTCCCAGATGTTGCCGAGGTCCTCGTTGAACTGCAGCATCGGACTGAGCATGGTGGAGACCTGGCCGATCAGGATGCCGCTCAACGGGGACGCCGCGAACTCCAGCACCGAACCCAACACGGGCACCATGCTCTCGTCGAAGCCGAGGGAGGTGGCGATGTCGGGAAGGATGGCCGGGTCGGTGAGGAGCGTGAAGAGGGTCGCGTGGGTCATGACCGATCCGATCATCCCGGGCCCGGTGACCACGTCGTCGAGCGACTGGTACAGGGTGTCGGTGGCGCCGCCCGCGGGCAGGAACGGGCCGAACAGTGCGCCGGGGGAGGCGGGCGTGTCGCCGTCGGCGGGTGTGCCGAACAGAGCCCCCAGGTGGGTGTGGGCCTCCTGCGCGATGTCCCCGAAGCTCTTCGAACCGTCGAAGACGCCGTGGACATAGCCGATCTGGTTGGCCACAACCTGCTGCAGGGCCGGGAACGGAACGGCAGAGAAGTGGTTCCAGATCGCCGTGGCGTTGGCGCCCGCGGTCTGCCACACGTCATCCCACCCAGCTGTCAGCTGCACAGCCAGTGATTGCGGGCCAGTCAGCGCGGGCACGGGCGCGGTGACGGGGCCCGAGGCGATGGCTCCGGCGCTGAGGAGGGCGACGCCGGTGACGGTCCAGGGGCGGGCGGCAGCGTGCTGCATTGGTCTCCTAAGTACGTATTTGCAGTGGTCAGGACCGTTCCGAGGAACTTACCTGAAAGTAACATAGAGAAACCTAATTCACTTTATGTGGTTTGGTCAAGGGGGTGCGCCCGGCTCGCTGAGTGGCGAGCTCATTCGGCTGGGATGCAGCAGCGGTCTGCGCGGTGCGACCTGCGGGGGCCTTGCATCCGCGTGAAAGCGCGCCACGTCGACGTCGCCGAATCTGCTGTCAGAAAGCCCGATGGCCCCCTTCCCGTCGGGAAGGGGGCCATCGTGTTGCCCGGTAGGGCGTGGCTATGCCGGCACGGCTTCGCCGCCGTCGAACCAGTCCAGGATCGGGAAGCTCAGGTCGGCGAGCGGGTTGGTTCCACCCTCCCAGCCGATTGCTCCGGCGATGATCTGCGACAGCGCCACCATCGAACCGATCGGGCCGACGGCATTGCCCACGATGTCGATCCCGATGACGTTGAGGCTCAGGGCGTTCCACAGCGAGCCACCGATGAAGAGGTTCTCGCCCGACTCGACAGTCTCCGTGACGTCGGCGCCGATCGGCAAGATGGTCTGGCCGGGGGTCAGCAGCCCGCCCAGCGACAGGCCCAGCGCGTCGATCGTGATGCCCTCGGGCAGAATGCCCGCGTCGGCGATGAGCGGGATCAGGAAGCTGAGGTCGAGATCGCTGCCGTTGAAGAACGAACCGATCACCCGGGCCGGCAGGTCGAAGAGGTCCTGCAGCGCCGCGGACGGGTCTTCGCCCAGGTCGGCGACGATGTCACCGACGACGTTGCCGAACTCCACCAGCGGGCTCAGCACCGGACCGAGCGCGCCGATCAGGGCGCCGGTCAGCGGCGAGGCGAGGAAGTTCAGGACCTCGGTGACGATCGCGAGGGTCTCCGGGTCCATGTCAGCGCCCATGATGTCCGGGAATGCCAGGGTCATGAGGCTGTGCATGGTGTCGTTGGCCTGTGCCAGCGGCGCCAGGGTGCTCCAGTCCTCGAGGTCGAATTCCGCCCCGAGCAGGGTGAGATCGCCGAACACATTTCCGATGTTGTCGCCGATGTTGGAGAACACGTCGAAGATGCTGGCCGGGTTGTTGAGGATGTCACCGAGGTAGCCGAACTGGTTGACCAGGATCTGCTGCAGGACGGCGCCCGGAGCCAGGAAGTAGGTGTCCGCCAGGGTCTCGGCGTTGGCGGACGAGGTGTTGAACAGGTCGATCCAGGCGCCGAACGGGTCGAACGCGGTGAGTTGCACGTCCGGCAGGTGCAGGTCGGTGGTGCTGTGGGGTGCCACCGGGGCGACGGCGATCAAGCCCGCGCCGACTACGGCAATCCCGGAGGTGATCCAGGGACGGGTGGTTAGCGACTGCACAGTGCGATTCTCCTTTTAGTTGGCTCTCGATACCGCTGCGAGGAAGCTACCATAACTTAGCTAATGCTGAGAAGTCTTTACTTTTGTAAATATTTTTTGTGGCGAGTCCTCGGGGGTCCACGCGCATGCGGACTCACGGCACGGGCTCCGGCGCCGTGAGTGGGGAAATCGCGGTTACCGGCGAGTACGCCTTAGCCTGCGGCGGAAACGGCCGGGTGCCCCAGGGGCGCGGCCATGACCGAGGTGTCCATGGAAAAGGTGGGCCGGGGCATCCTGCGATCTCGGCTGGCCAACAAAGCTAAGGCTAAGCTGAGGCTTCATAGGCAATCGAAGTGGGCTGAAGCGCCCTTAACATCGTCGCAGGTGGGGTGCCGAAATTCGGCGGCTAACTCACGCGGTTGGCGGGCGGTGGTCGCTAGTCTTTGTCGTCGTTGGCGCGGGGGAACCCGCCACCGGACGGGAACAGCGGGAAGACCACGTCGTCGAGTTTCTCGGCATCTCCGGCGGTCTTGTTCACCGTCGCGCCCCAGACGTTGCCGTCCGGTGACATCTTGACGGCCCAGACGTGCCCGTGGGTGTCCTGGCGCATGACCTCCGGTTCGCTGGTGACCGACCCGGTGCCGGCGGCCAGTCGGACCGCCACCGTCTGTTTGGTGTTGACCAGGTTGACCAGCACCACGCCGTCCATGGCTGCACACCCCGCGACGCCGGGCTTGTCGGGCCACGTCCACACCGTCGACACCCGCGAGTCTTTGGTGATGCGCTGCAGGCGGTCGCCACTGGGTGACCGGTCGGTCACGTAGAGCGAGCCGTCGACGGGATCGGTGCACAGTCCGCCGCCGGCGCCCATGCCGCTCAGGGCGGTGGTCGGCGCAGCCTGATCGATGGTCGTGGGCTGCTCGATGCGCAGGACCTTGCCCGCGGTGGAGCCGGGATCGGCGGCCGCAGCCGGATTGCCCGCATCGCCGGTCAGCACCACCAGGGTGGTGGGGCTGGTGAAGATCAGGGCCCCGGTGTTGCCGGTCGGGCCTTTGGGGATTCCGGTCAAGATGTCCTTCGGGACGTCGCCGTCGGCGATCCGGATCACCCGGTTGTCGGTGGGCGTGCTGATGTAGGCGTACATCAGCCGGTCCTGGGTGTAGGTCGGTGACAACACGATGTCCATCAAGCCGCCGTCCCCGGCAGGGTCGACGCCGATCACGGTCTTCACCTTGGGTTCGGCGGTCAGCGACACTTCCTTGACGGCGCCGGTGGTCCGTTCGGCGACCAGTGCCGACTTGCTGTCGCCGTGCATGATCAGGCCGCTGGTGCTCTCCAGGCAGCCTTGCATCACCCCGGGAGCCGGGCACTGCTTGGGGAACGGGTTGGCGGGCAGCGGTGGCGGCGGCGGGGGAGTCGTGGACGGCGCCATGCCGCGCCGCGGCACAGTGGTGAACGGCTGTGACTGGGCGTCGTCGAAGTGTGCACAACCGGTCAGCACCAGCAATGCCGCGCCCAGTACGACAGGCACTCGGCGAACTGCCCCGCGCATCTGCATGCCCGTCAGGTTACGGACACCCGCCCCGATCTCGCCACGATGCCCACCGCAGGGCGGCGGTCGGGCCGGATTCGATTCGCTAACGAACCCGGTCAAATCCCCAATCCCGCCGAGCTTGCCCTTACTCTTGCAGGGTGACCAGTCATGGTGAGGGCTCACACTGGCGTCGGCCGGGTGAGACTGCCGACGCAGGCAATGGACGTCCCAAGTCGGCACGTCTGGTAGATCCGGAGGACGACATGCCATCGCCGACCTATACCGGTGACTTCGAGACCACCGCCATCCCGGCCTATGACCCCTCCGGCGTACGTCCCCTGGCGGGGGGCTACCACCCGCTGCCCTATGCGGCGCCGCCCGCCGGCCCCGGCCGCGTCGGAGTCTCCGTCGGCCCGGACGCCGACGCCGACGAACCGTTCCGGGCGGTGGACCGGCGCGGTACCCAGGATCTGGGCCTGTTGGTGCTGCGGCTGGGCCTGGGCGTGCTGCTGGTGGCCCACGGGCTGCGCAAGCTGTTCGGCTGGTGGGGTGGCCAGGGCCTGAGCGGGTTCAAGAATTCCATCGCCGAAGCCGGCTACCAGCACGCCGACATCCTGACCTATGCGGCGGGCGGCGGTCAGATTGCCGCGGGCCTGCTGCTGGCGCTCGGTCTGTTCACCCCCGTTGCGGCGGCCGGGGCGCTGGCCTACTTCATCAACGCCGTTCTCGTGGGTGTCTCCTCCAACGGCGAGGGCCGGTTCGGTCTCTTTCTGCCCGACGGGCACGAATTCCACCTGCTGCTGATCGTGGTGGCGGTGGCGATCGTGCTGGCCGGCCCGGGCCGGTACGGACTCGACGGCGACCGCGGCTGGGCGCGACGGCCCTTCATCGGATCCGTGGTGGCGCTCGTGCTGGGGATCGCCGGAGGCGTCGCGATGTGGGTGTTCCTCAACGGGGCCAACCCGCTGGGCTGACCGAACCGGCTGCTCAGCGATACGGGTTCGGCACCCGGCCGCCGCTGGCTTGGCTCAGTAACGGCAGGGTGGCAAAACTGACCGCGGGCAACCGCAACGACTCGCCGTCGCGCAGACGCGCCCGCGCCCACGATCCCCGGGTGAAGCCCAGGCCGTCGACGGCGTCCCAGTCCACCGAGCGGCTGCCGAGCAGGGTTCGCACGGTGAGCCGGCGGGAGTCAGCCACGGTTCGCCACCGGACGATCAGCGCCGACGCCACCACGGGCAGCGTCAACAGCGGGGCGGTGACGGGCCAGGTCAACACGGGGATCAGCAGCCCCAGCGTCAGGAAGCCGACGGCGAAATGCGCCATCGGCGAAACGCGGATCACCACGGGCTGCGGGTCGGGTGCTGCAGAGGCCACCACCGCATGATGTCACCGTCGGTAACGCGGGCGCGGCGGGGTGGGCGGCGGACGCTGCGACAAAAAAATATTGACTACTTATTTTATCTGTCGCATCATGGTCGCGTGCCACCGACCAAGCCCCGCCGAACCCAGGCGGAGCGTACTGCCGAGACCCGGCGCGCGCTGCTGGATGCGACGCTCGAGGCGCTGGTGGACGTCGGTTTCAAAGGGACCACCACCACCGAGGTTGCCCGCCGTGCCGGGGTCTCGGTAGGGGCCCTGCAGGGGCATTTCCCCACCAAGGTGGGGCTGCTGAGCGCTGCCGTCGACTTCGCTCTGAATCGCCGTATTCAAGAGTTCGAGGTGTTGATGGCGGGGCTGGATTCTGCTGCGGACAAGCTCGACGAAGCCGTCGATCTGCTGTGGTCGATGTATTGCGGTCCGACGTTCACCGCGACCCACGAACTGTGGGTGGCGGCCCGAACCGACCCCGACCTGGCGCCCGCGGTGATTGAGACCGACCGGCAGTTCGCCGACGCGTGCGACCGGATCTACACCGAACTGCTCGCCGCGGCCGACACCGCCGACACCGCGCAGTCGCGGGTCGGGCCGCAGATGACGTTCGCGCTGATGAACGGCCTGGCGATGTCCCGGTCGATCGCCGGCTACGAGGCGCTGCCCGCCGCCGACATCCTCGACGCCTTCAAACGGCTGGTTCGTCCTCTGGCGACCGGCCTTGCAGACCCTCAACCCGAGAGAGAGCCATGAGCCCCAACGACAACCGCCACCCGGCGGTACAGCCGCGTCGCATCCGGTTCAACTACCCGGTGGCGGCCCTGGACCGCCACTTCGTTCAGGGCGACCTGGTGATGAGCCACGTGATCGCGCACCTGTCGGCGGTGTTCCCCGAGGGTGAGGACTTCTTCATTCGTTCGGTGCGTCGCTACGCCGACCAGATCACCGACCCCGACCTCAAAGAACAGGTCAAGGGATTCATCGGTCAGGAGGTGACCCACGGTCGCGAGCACCGCGCACTCAATGAACGCCTGCAGGAGATGGGTTATCCGACCAGCAAGGTCGACCGGCTGGTGAACCGCCGTCAGAAGGTCATCGAACGACGCTTCTCTCCGCTGACCTGCCTGGCCATCACCGCCGCGCTTGAGCATTTCACCGCCGTGTTCGCCGAGACCCTGCTCTCGGACGAGAGGGCGCAGGCTGGGCTGGGCACGAGCGAAGTGCGGTCCATGCTGCTGTGGCACGCCATCGAGGAATCCGAGCACCGCTCGGTGGCCTTCGACGTCTATCGCGCGGTCGGGGGCGATGAGACCCGGCGCATCCGGACGATGCGGATCATCCGCTTCAGTTTCCCCCTCGCCGTCTTGGCGAACACGCTGATCTCGCTCTTCGGCGACCGGGCCGCTTACAACCCGGTCCGGCTTGTCCGCAGCTTCGCCGCCCTGCGGCATTCGCCGTTTCTGACCCGCACCGTCGTTGGCCGGCTGGGTGAATACCTGCGCCCCGGCTTTCATCCCGACGACCACGACAACACCGCGCTGCTCGAACACTGGGAGGCAGAGCTCTTCGGCGAGCAGGGATCGCTGGTCGACCACCTCAGCTAAGCGGCTGCTCATTTGACGCACGCTCGGTTCAGCGGCTACCGTCGTCTGCTATGGACAACGGCATGCTCGTAGTAGCCCACTGCGCGTTGGTTGTTGCCTGACTTCCAACCACCGACGCGCAACCCTCGTGCAGCAGCTGAGCTGGCGGGGGTTTTTTGTTGCCACCAGTTCTGCACCCGAGGAATTGAAGAGGAAACCGTGAGCGCACCCACCAGCCGGTCGTCGGAGCGGTCGGCGCCGCCGCCCGCCGCAAACGGGGCTTCGGCTCCGGACGCAGCTTCAGACAAGGCCAAATCGCCCGGTAGGCGCGTCGCGCCCGAGCAGATGACCGGTGCCCAGTCGGTCATCCGATCGCTGGAAGAACTCGACGTGGACGTCATCTTCGGCATCCCCGGTGGCGCGGTCCTGCCGGTCTATGACCCGCTGTTCGACTCGAAGAAGCTGCGCCACGTGCTGGTCCGCCATGAGCAGGGCGCCGGGCACGCCGCCAGCGGCTACGCGCACGCCACCGGGCGGGTCGGCGTCATGATGGCCACCTCGGGGCCGGGGGCCACCAACCTGGTCACCCCGCTGGCCGACGCCCAGATGGACTCCATCCCGGTGGTCGCGATCACCGGTCAGGTCGGCCGCCAGCTGATCGGCACCGATGCCTTCCAGGAGGCCGACATCTCCGGCATCACGATGCCGATCACCAAGCACAACTTCCTGGTCCGCAACGGTGACGACATCCCGCGTGCGCTCGCCGAGGCATTCCACATCGCGGCAAGCGGACGGCCCGGAGCAGTTCTCGTTGATATCCCCAAGGATGTGCTGCAGGGCCAATGCAGCTTCGCCTGGCCGCCCCGGCTGGATCTGCCCGGTTACAAGCCCACCACCAAGCCGCACAGCCGGCAGGTCCGGGAAGCCGCCAAGCTGATCGCCGCAGCACGCCGGCCGGTGCTCTACGTCGGCGGCGGGGTCATCCGTGGTGACGCCTGCCAGGAGCTGGCCGAACTGGCCGAGTTGACCGGCGTCCCCGTGGTCACCACCCTGATGGCGCGCGGCGCTTTCCCGGACAGTCACCGCCAGCACCTGGGCATGCCCGGCATGCACGGCACGGTGGCGGCGGTGGCCGGGCTGCAGCGCTCGGATCTGCTGATCACACTGGGAGCCCGTTTCGACGACCGGGTCACCGGCCAGCTGGACTCGTTCGCCCCGGACGCCAAGGTGATTCACGCCGACATCGACCCCGCCGAGATCGGCAAGAACCGCCACGCCGACGTCCCGATCGTCGGTGACGTCAAGGCCGTCATCACCGAACTGCTCGAGGTGCTTCGCCGTGAGAAGCTCGCACTGGATCTGTCGGACTGGTGGAGCTACCTCGACGAGGTGCGCTCGACGTACCCGCTGAGCTACGGGCCGCAGAGCGACGGCAGCCTGTCGCCGGAATACGTGATCGAGACGCTGGGCCGCATCGCCGGCCCCGACGCGCTCTACGTCGCCGGAGTCGGCCAGCACCAGATGTGGGCCGCGCAGTTCGTGCAGTACGAGAAGCCGCGCACCTGGCTGAACTCCGGTGGCCTGGGCACCATGGGCTTTGCCATTCCCGCGGCGATGGGCGCCCAGATGGGCCGCCCGGACGCCGAGGTCTGGGCCATCGACGGCGACGGCTGCTTCCAGATGACCAATCAGGAACTCGCCACCTGTGCCATCGAAGGTATGCCGATCAAGGTGGCGCTGATCAACAACGGCAATCTCGGCATGGTGCGACAGTGGCAGACGCTGTTCTACGGGGAGCGCTACTCGCAGACCGACCTGGCCACCCACTCACGCCGCATTCCCGACTTCGTGCTGCTGGCCGAAGCGCTCGGCTGCGTCGGGTTGCGCTGCGAGCGCGAGGAAGACGTCGAAGACGTCATCAAGGCGGCCCGGGCGGTCACCGACCGCCCGGTGGTGATCGACTTCATCGTCGGAGCAGACGCCCAGGTGTGGCCCATGGTGGCGGCCGGCACCAGCAACGACGAGATCCAGGCCGCACGCGGCATCCGGCCGCTGTTCGACGACGAGAACAACGAGGGGCACGCGTGATGGCAACAGGCTGGAAGACCCACACGCTCTCGGTGCTCGTCGAGGACAAGCCCGGCGTCCTGGCGCGGGTGGCGGCGCTGTTCTCCCGGCGCGGCTTCAACATCGAGTCGCTGGCCGTCGGCGCGACCGAGACCAAGAACATGTCGCGGATGACGATCGTCGTCTCGGTGGAGGACACTCCGCTGGAGCAGATCACCAAGCAGCTCAACAAACTGATCAACGTCATCAAGATCGTTGAGCAGGAGGAGGACAACTCCGTCTCCCGCGAGATCGCCTTGATCAAAGTCCGTGCCGATGCCAGCACTCGCGGACAGATCGTCGAGGCGGTGAACCTGTTCCGGGCCAGGGTGATCGATGTCTCGCCGGAGTCGTTGATCATCGAGGCCACCGGTACACCGGCGAAGTTCGATGCGCTGCTGCGGGTGCTCGAGCCCTATGGCATCAGGGAGATCGTCCAGTCAGGTCTCGTATCGTTGTCTCGCGGTCCGCGTGGCATCGGCGCGGCCAAATAGTCCCAGCGAAGACATAGTTCCCCAACGAAGAGATAGTAAGGAAGCAACACAGTGGCAGTTGAGATGTTCTACGACGACGACGCCGACCTGTCGATCATCCAGGGCCGCAAGGTCGGCGTGATCGGCTATGGCAGTCAGGGGCACGCGCACTCGCTGAGCCTGCGCGACTCCGGTGTGCAGGTGAAGGTGGGCCTCAAGGAGGGGTCGAAGTCGCGCGAGAAGGCCACCGAGCAGGGCCTCGAGGTTGACACCCCCGCCGAGGTGGCCAAGTGGGCAGACGTGATCATGCTGCTGGCTCCCGACACCGCTCAGGCAGAGATCTTCGCCAACGACATCGAGCCCAACCTGGTGGCCGGCAACGCGCTGTTCTTCGGCCACGGCCTGAACATCCACTTCGGCCTGATCAAGCCCGCCGCCGACATCACCGTCGGGATGGTCGCACCGAAGGGGCCGGGGCACCTGGTTCGCCGGCAGTTCGTCGACGGCAAGGGGGTGCCCTCCCTGATCGCGGTCGCACAGGACCCCACCGGCGAGGGCGAGGCGTTGGCGCTGTCGTATGCCAAGGGCATCGGCGGTACCCGGGCCGGCGTCATCAAGACGACCTTCAAGGAAGAGACCGAGACGGACCTGTTCGGTGAGCAGGCGGTGTTGTGCGGTGGCACCGAAGAACTGGTCAAGACCGGTTTCGAGGTCATGGTCGAGGCGGGCTATGCCCCGGAGATGGCCTACTTCGAGGTGCTGCACGAGCTCAAGCTGATCGTCGACCTGATGTATGAGGGCGGCATCGCGCGGATGAACTACTCGGTGAGCGACACCGCGGAGTTCGGTGGCTACCTGTCCGGGCCGCGGGTGATCGACGCCGGCACCAAGCAGCGGATGCGCGAAATCCTCGCCGACATCCAGGACGGGACCTTCGTCAAGCGCCTGGTGGCCAACGTCGAGGGCGGCAACAAGGAGCTCGAAGGGCTGCGCAAGCAGAACGCCGAGCACCCCATCGAGGTCACCGGCAAGAAGCTGCGCGACCTGATGAGCTGGGTGGACCGGCCCATCACCGAAACCGCCTGAGCACAGCGGTGCGCTAGCCGCTACCCGAGGCGAAAAGACGAGTGGCCCCTTCCGAAAGGAAGGGGCCACTCGCTTTGTGCGGTGGTTACACGCCGCCGCCCAAGCCGTCGAGCAGACCGTCGAAGATCCCCGAGAAGTCGATGTTGGCGAAGATGCCCGACAGGTCGATGTTGGCGAACAGTCCGGACAGGTCGATGTTGTCGAACAGTCCGGACAGGTCGATGTTGGCGAACAGGTCCGAGAAGTCGATGTTGACCAGCAGGTCGCCCAGGCCGGCGAAGATGCCGGTCAGGTCGATGTTGGTCAGCAGGTCGCCCAGGCCGGTGAAGATGCCGGTCAGGTCGATGTTGGTCAAGAAGTCGCCGAAGCCGGTGAAGATGCCGGACAGGTCGATGTTGGTCAAGAAGTCGCCGAAGCCCGCGAAGATCCCGGCCAGGTCGATGTTGGTCAGAAAGTCGCCGAAGCCGGCGAAGATACCGCCCAGGTCGATGTTGGCCAGCAGGTTGCTGAAGCCATTGAACAGGCCCTCGAAATCGATGCCGTTCAGAAAGTCGCCGATGCCGTCGAGCGGGCCGGCGTCGGCGGTGAGTTCGATGGCCGGCATGTGCACGTGGGCCGGTGCGATGACCACGGGAGTGGCGGCGATCGCACCGGCGCTGATGACTGCGGCTCCCGCCAGGGCCAGGGGTCGAAGGGTGATGTTCATGGCTTGCTCCTCATAGCTCGTGACTTGTGTCACTTTGGGGCGTTGCTGTCGCGCCCAGCACAAGTTAGCTGAGGCTACCCCAAAGCTGGCAGATTGTCCCTATTTATCTGGGGAAAAACTATGTAAACGCTGCGTCTTGCCGGTGGCTTTATTAGTTAGCCGAGCTGACAAGGGCGTGGTAGCCAGCGCGGTCAGGGTGCCAGGCTCGGCATCCGGCTGATCCCGAACTCGCGGCGCAGCAGCGTCCGCGCGGCATAGAAGCCGGCCATGCCGTGCACCCCCGCGCCGGGAGGGGTGGCCGCCGAGCACAGGTAGACGCCGGGAACCGGAGTGGTCCATGGGTTCAGTCGCGGCGTCGGGCCGGCCAGGGCGCGCACCGCGTTGTTGCCTCCGGCGGCGATGTCGCCGCCGACATAGTTGGCGTTGTGGTGCGCCAGCCGGGCTGCCGGTACCGACCGTGCGGCAACCACGATGTCGCGGAAGCCTGGGGCGAACCGCTCGATGCCGGCCGTGACGGTTTCGGTCTGGTCGAGGGTCGAACCGGCCGGGACGTGGGCATACGCCCACATCGGCCGGCGCCCGGCGGCGTCGACGCGGGACGGGTCCACCAGATGGGGCAAGGCGGCCAGGATCATCGGCTGCTGCGCGTGCCGGCCGGCGGCGACCTCCGCCTCGGCGCGGGCCATCTGTCGGCGGTCGCCTCCCAGGTGCAGCGTGGGCGCCTGCGCCAGCCGCGGATCGCTCCACGGCACCTCGCCGGAGAGGACGAAGTCGACCTTGGCGGCCGCCGACCCGAAGCGATAGCGGCGCAGCGCCTTGGCGTACCGGGCCGGCAGGGCGTCGCCGTAGACCTTCAGCAGTTCGGTCGGCGCGGTGTCGAACAGCACGACGCCACCCGGCGGCGTGGTCACCGGCGCTCCGGCGGTCAACTGGCCGCCGTGGGCGGTCAGGTCGGCGATCAGCGCGTCGGTGATGGCTTGGCTGCCGCCGACGGGGATAGGCCAGCCGACCGTATGGCCCAGGGTCGCCAGCATCATGCCCGCACCGGCGGAGGTCACCGACGGCAGCCGCGAGATCGTGTGCGCCGCCACCCCGGTGTAGAGGGCGCGGGCGTCCTCGCCGGGCAGCGTCGCGTTCCAGGCCGGGCCCGCCTGTGCGGCCATGCGCAAGCCCAGCCGAGCGACCGTCGCGATACCGGACGGCACCGACCGCTTGTCGCCCAACAGAAATTCGACGACGGACCGGCTGTCGGCGACCAGCGGGCCCAACAGCCGGCGCCAGGACGAGCCGTGCTCCAGCTCCGCGCAGGTCCGGTCGAGGTCGCGGTAGGCGATCGCCGCGGGCCGGTCATCGAGCGGATTGCCATAGGAGATCTCGGGCGAGGTCAGCTGCACACCGCGGGCCGCCAGATCGAACTCGGCGAAGAACGGCGACGCCAACCCGAGTGGGTGCACCGCCGAGCAGATGTCGTGGGACACGTCGCCGAACTCCGGATCGGCGGCGGTGCGAGCGCCGCCGCCGAAGGTGGGTTGGGCTTCCAGAACCTGGACCGACAGGCCTGCCCGGGCACAGATGACGGCGGCGGCCAGGCCGTTGGGTCCACTACCGACGACGGTGACGTCCATTCGTCGATGGTAGGGAACTGCGGAGGGTTGGTTGCCCGGCCGGGGTACGCGGCCTCCGGCCGTGTGCCCGCGTTGGTCCTCGGCGGGCGCCCACGAAGATCGTGATCTGCGCAGGCACCCGCCGAAGCGAACCGCTGAACTACTCGGCACCACCCAGATCGAGTGTCGCGATGATGACGTCCCACAGGTTCGTGAAGGCCGCCACGGGACCGACCGCTTCGCCAACGATGTCGCCAGAACCGTCGCCGGGGAAATGAAGGCTGATCGCATTCCAGATTGAACCGCCAATACCCAGATTCTCAGGGTTCCCCGGATCAAAATCTGCGGGGTCGCCGATCGTGACACCCTCAGTCAGTAGGCCGCCCAGCTCGAGACCAAGTCCGCTAAGAGCGCCGGGCGGGAAGAGTCCACTCTCGTCCACGAGGGGCAAGATCGCGGAGAGGTCCAACGTGGTGCCGTTAAGAAACGCATCGAAGACGTTTCCGGGTACCGCCAGCAAGTCTTGGAACGCCTGAGCGAAGTCGCCGTCAGACAGGCTGGCGAAGGCGATCTGGAGACTGTTGGCCAGTTCCACCCATGGGCCGAGCGCCGGACCCAGCGTTCCGAGCAACACTCCGCTGAGGGGTGAGGTGATGAAGTTGATCACCGAGAGCATCGGCTCATCGAGCGCGGGAGTTCCATCACCGTACGGCGGAATTCCGTTGAAGACGCTCCAGAGATAACCGTGGTTCAAGTCGGTGGTCCTAAACGCCGCCGGCTGGACTACATCGAAGTTCAGATCGCCAAGGAATGTGACGGCCTGGAAGACGTCCGCGATGGTGCTGGCACTGGCGCTCAGCGCGATTTCGGGCAACTGCGGAGCGGCTGCGTGAGAAGCTGGCGCTGCAGCGATGGCGCCGGCAGCGAGCATAGCGATGCCCACGCTCATGTGAGGGCGAAGGGCTGTCTGCACGTAATTTCCTTTCAGTCCATTCTAATAAAATCCTTGGTTAAAGCATGGTCGCACAATTTTCGACCCTGTCAAGTGATGCGCCGTTCGAGGCGGGCTTCCGGATGAGCGGGCGCGTAGATTTGGGGTGCGTCTGCCGCTGAGGCGTTGCGGCCCGAATTGTGAGCCGCCCAATTCTGGTGAACTGACTCGCGGTTGCGGTTTGGTTGCCAGAAAGGTTAATAAATGCAGCTTGACGCTGGTTCGGGGGCAGTGGGATTGCCCGTTCGGGTGTCTGACGGGCGGTCGATGCCGGGATGGTTAGAAGGGGTCGCAACGAGGCCTGTCTCTGTAGGGGAACGGTCCTTACAGGGTGAGCCGGGCGGGCGGCATTGATAGTTAGTAATGGTATGTGAGCCAAGTTCGGTTTCTCAGCCTAATCTTTCATCTGAGGCGGGGCTTCTCGGCGCTATGGGGGCGACGTGAGGCCGAAGGCCTCGGGCTGTAATCGGACGCGGTCCGAGAGAAGTCGGCTTCGAGTTTTTCCCGACGGAAGTTTGTCCGCCGGCCTCGTTGCTCCTATATCGGCGTGATCAAGGACCGCTCGGTGACGAGCCGATCCCGCGAACTGGCGCACCTCAACCACTGCTGGGCCTTCCGCACAAACCCGGACGAAGACGCCGAGCGCAGCACATTAGGCTGTCCGGGTGACTCTGCCTGTGGTTTTGATCGCTGACAAACTCGCCCAATCCACCGTCGCCGCCCTCGGCGACCAGGTCGAGGTTCGCTGGGTGGACGGCCCGGACCGGGAAAAGCTGCTGGCCGCGGTCCCGGAAGCGGATGCGCTGCTGGTGCGCTCGGCCACCACTGTGGATGCCGAGGTCCTGGCGGCCGGCACGAAGCTCAAGATCGTGGCGCGCGCCGGGGTCGGCCTGGACAACGTCGATGTCGAGGCCGCCACCGCTCGCGGGGTTTTGGTGGTCAACGCGCCGACGTCGAACATCCACAGCGCCGCCGAGCATGCGATCGCGCTGATGCTCGCCGCTGCCCGCGAGATCCCGGCCGCCGACGCCTCGTTGCACGCCAAGCAGTGGAAGCGGTCGTCGTTCTCCGGCACCGAGATCTTCGATCACACCGTCGGCGTGGTGGGCCTGGGGCGCATCGGGCAGTTGGTCGCCCAGCGGCTGGCCGCGTTCGGCGCCCACATCGTGGCCTATGACCCGTACGTGTCGGCGGCCCGCGCCGCCCAGCTCGGCATCGAACTGCTCAGCCTCGACGAACTGCTCGCCCGGGCAGACTTCATCTCGGTGCACCTGCCGAAAACCCCTGAGACGGCGGGCCTGATCGGCAAGGAAGCCCTCGCCAAGACCAAGCCGGGGGTGATCATCGTCAACGCCGCCCGCGGCGGGCTGATCGACGAACAGGCACTGGCCGATTCGATCACCAGCGGCCATGTCCGGGCCGCCGGGCTGGACGTGTTCGCCACCGAACCCTGCACCGATTCGCCGCTGTTTGACCTGTCTCAGGTGGTGGTGACTCCGCACCTGGGCGCCTCGACCGTCGAGGCGCAGGACCGGGCCGGCACCGACGTCGCCAAGAGCGTGAAGCTGGCGCTGGCGGGCGAATTCGTTCCCGACGCGGTCAACGTCGGCGGCGGCGCGGTCAGTGAGGAAGTCGCACCCTGGCTGGACCTGGTTCGCAAGCTGGGCCTGCTCGCCGGGGCGCTCTCCGACGGGCTTCCGGTCTCGCTGTCGGTACAGGTGCGCGGCGAGCTGGCCGCCGACGACGTCGGTGTGCTGCGACTGTCGGCTCTGCGCGGACTGTTCTCGGCCGTCATCGAAGACCCGGTGACGTTCGTCAACGCGCCGGCGCTGGCCGCCGAGCGCGGTGTGGACGCCGAGATCGGTACCGCCACCGAAAGTCCCAACCACCGCAGCGTCGTAGAGCTCCGGGCGGTCACCGCCGACGGATCGGCGGTCACCGTCGCCGGCACGTTGTCGGGCACCCAGCAGGTGGAGAAGATCGTCGAGATCAACGGCCGGCACTTCGACCTGCGGGCCCAGGGTGTCAACCTGATCATCAACTACACCGACCAGCCCGGCGCACTGGGCAAGATCGGGACGCTGCTGGGATCGGCCGGCATCAACATTCACGCCGCCCAGCTGTCCGAAGACGCCGAGGGCCCTGCGGCGACGGTGCTCTTGCGGGTGGACCGCCAGGTCCCCGCCGAGGTGCAGTCGGCGATCAGTGCAGCAGTCGGCGCCAACAAGATTGAAGAGGTAGACCTGTCATGAGCCTCAAACTTGCCGTCATTCCCGGCGACGGAATCGGCCCGGAGGTGATCGCCGAGGCGGTCAAGGTGCTCGACGCCGTGCTGCCCGGTACCGAGAAGACCGAATACGACTTGGGTGCCCGGCGTTACCACGCCACCGGGGAGATTCTCCCGGATTCCGTACTCGAGGAGATCCGCGGCCACGACGTGATCCTGCTCGGCGCGATCGGTGACCCGTCGGTGCCGTCGGGGGTCCTGGAGCGCGGCCTGCTGCTGCACGCGCGCTTCGCACTGGATCACCACGTCAACCTGCGTCCCAGCCGGCTGTACCCCGGCGTCGACAGCCCCCTGGCCGACCCGCCGGAGATCGACTTCCTGGTGGTGCGCGAAGGCACCGAGGGGCCCTATACCGGCAACGGCGGGGCGCTGCGGGTAGGCACCGCGCACGAGGTCGCCACCGAGGTCAGTGTCAACACCGCGTTCGGGGTGGCCCGGGTGGTCCGCTTCGCCTTCGAGAAGGCCCGCGCCCGGCGCAGGCATCTGACCTTGGTGCACAAGAACAACGTGCTGGCCTACGCGGGGTCGCTGTGGACCCGGACGGTGGCCGAGATCGGTAAGGAATACCCCGACGTCGAGACCGCCTACACCCACGTCGACGCGGCCACGATCTATATGGTCACCGACCCGGGCAGGTTCGACGTGATCGTCAGCGACAACCTGTTCGGTGACATCATCACCGACCTCGCGGGTGCCGTGTGCGGGGGAATCGGTCTGGCGGCCAGCGGCAACATCGACGCCACCGGCGTCAACCCGTCGATGTTCGAGCCGGTGCACGGCAGCGCGCCCGACATCGCCGGCCAGGGCATCGCCGACCCGACCGCGGCGGTCATGTCGGTGGCCATGCTGCTGGGCCACATCGGCGAGAACGATGCCGCCGCTCGGGTCGACGCCGCCGTCGCGAAGCACCTGGCCACCCGCGGCGGGCAGAAGCTGTCCACCGCGGCCACCGGAGAGCGGATTCTGGGCCTGCTCTAGGGCACCGGCGCATCTGTGCCGGGCCTCAGAGGTCGACGGGCAGGCGCGCCGCGAGCTCGGCGACCGTGGTGCCGAAGGTCTCCCGTACCCGCAGCCTGCCTGCGGCAGTGTCGATGTCGATGACGGCGTACTCGGTGTAAACCCTGCTGACGCAGCGCAGGCCGGTCAGCGGGTAGGTGCACGACTCGACCAGTTTGGCGGCACCGTCCTTGGTGAACAGGTCCATCATCACGAACACGTTCTTGGCTCCGATCGCCAGGTCCATGGCGCCGCCGACGGCGGGAATCGCGCCCGGCTCCCCGGTGTGCCAGTTGGCCAAGTCGCCGCATCGACTGACCTGTAACGCGCCCAGTACGCACACGTCGAGGTGGCCGCCGCGCATCATCGCGAAGGAGTCGGCGTGATGGAAGTAAGCGGCACCGGGCAACTCGGTGACCGGGATCTTGCCGGCATTGGTCAGGTCGGCATCGATGTCGCCATCCCGCGCCGCGGGCCCCATGCCCAGCATCCCGTTCTCGGTGTGCAGGATGACCGCGTCCTCGGGTGACAGGTGATCGGCCACCAGCGTCGGTTGACCGATACCCAGATTGACGTAGGAGCCGGCGGGGATGTCCCGGGCGATGACGGCGGCGAGTTCGTCGCGGGTCAGGGGACCGCGGCTCAGGTGCTCGATCGGCTGAGCCTGTTTTGGCGTCACTATCGCGTCTCCACGATCCGGTCGACGTAGATCCCCGGCGTCACAACCTTTTCAGGATCCAGCTGCCCGGTGTCGACGACGCGGGACACCTCGGCGACCGTCAGCGTGGCGGCGGTGGCCATCACCGGTCCGAAGTTGCGGGCGGTCTTGCGGTAGACCAGATTTCCGGCGCGATCGGCGATATGGGCACGGATCAGTGCGACATCGCCGTGGATGGGGTATTCCAGCGCGTAATCGCGGCCGTTGATGGTCCGGATCTCCTTGCCCTCGGTGAGCAGCGTGCCGACACCGGTGGGGCAGTAGAACGCCCCGATGCCCGCACCGGCGGCGCGTACACGTTCGGCCAGGTTGCCCTGCGGTACCAGCTCCAGGGCGATCTTGCCGGCCCGATACAAGCGATCGAACACATAGGAATCAGATTGGCGCGGAAACGAACAGATGACTTTGCGGACGCGGCCGGCGGCCAGCAGCGCCGCCAGCCCGGCGTCGCCGTTGCCCGCGTTGTTGCTGACGATGGTCAGATCGCCGGCGCCCTGGGCGATCAGGGCGTCGATCAGGACGGTGGGCATGCCCGCCATCCCGAAACCACCCACCAGGATGGTTGCGCCGTCGGCGATTCCAGACAGCGCCTCGGCTGCGGACTGGCAGATCACGGTGCGGCTCACCGGGGATCCTCCGGGTCGTCGTGGTCGGCGAGTACCTGCGCGGCGATGCGGAAGGCGGTGTTGGCATCGGGCACGCCGCAGTAGACGGCGGTCTGCAACAACACCTCCTTGATCTCGTCGTTGCTCAGACCGTTGCGCCGTGCCGCACGCAGATGCATCGCCAGCTCCTCGTGGTGGCCGCGAGCCACCAGGGCCGTCAGGGTGACGATCGAGCGGCTGCGCCGGTCGAGGCCGTCACGGGTCCAGATGCTGCCCCACGCGTAACGGGTGATCAGCTCCTGAAAATCGGCGGTGAGGCCGGTGCTGCCCGCGATGGCGCGGTCGACGTGCTCGTCGCCGAGCACGCTTCGGCGCACCGACATGCCGGCGGCGTACACCGGGTCCCGCACCGTCAGATGCTCGCGAATCAGGTTCGCCGTCGCGTCGGGGGCTTCGGCGGGTGCCAGGTGGCCGACGTCGTCGAGCACCACCAGGCGACCGTGGCTGACTCCGGAGGCGATGCGGCGCAGCGATTCCGGGGGAGTGGCAGCATCGGCGGAGCCGGCGACGGCCAGCACCGGCGTAGCAATGCGGTCGAGTAGTGCGGTGACGTCGAATTCGGCCAGCGCCTCACATGCCTGGGCATACGATTCGTTGTCGGTGACAAGCAGCGCATCCACCAACGCGGCGACCAGTTCGGGTTGCCGATCGATGAACCCGGGGGCGAACCAGCGTTGCACGCACGCGTCGACGACTGCGGTGGTGCCCGATGCGCGGACCGTGGCCGCGCGCACGGCCCAGTCTTCCGGTCGCCCGATGGCGGCCCCGGTGCACAGCAGTGTCGCGCTCGACAGTCGCTCGGGGGCGTCGAGTGCCAGCTGCAGACCGACCGCGCCGCCGATGGAGTTACCCGCATAGTGAAACGCGGCCCGGGGCGCGATCTCATCGGCGAGGGCGAGCACGCCTGCCGCCAGGTCCGGCATCCGGAACGGTGCGGCCGGGCTGCGCCCGTGGCCGGGCAGGTCCCAGCCGACGACGCGCAGGTTCTCGGTGAGCCGTTCAGCGGCCGAGCTCCACAGCGCGGCCGCCGAGGTGCCAAGCGACGGCCCGAGCAGGAGCAGTTCTGCGTCGCGGGGTCCGCCGAAGTCGGTGGCGGCCAAGCGCGGCGCGGTCATGTTGCCTCCCCAAGGTGCTGGCGTGCGCGTCGTAGTGCGGTATCGATGAGATGGTTTGCGGCTCCGGTGTAGTCGTCGCCGGAGGTACGCCCGGTCAAGTCGGTCATCGTCCGCTGCTCCCCGAACAGGTCACCGGCAGCGGCCAGGTTCGTCGCGGCGCGATCGGTGTCTATGACCAGCCCGGTGAGCAGTTCGGTTGTCTGGAGTGCCGCGGCGACGGTGCGGCGCGACAAGGTCCGCAGCAGCGCCCACTCGGCATGCCAGCCGCCGTCGGAGCGCTCGTCGATACTGGCTGCTGAGGCGGCGTGCAGCCCGGCGGCCAGTGCTGGGGCGGTCAATCCGGTGCGGCGGATCAGGATGGACAGCACTGGATTGCTCTTGTGTGGCATCGTCGACGAGCCGCCGCCGCGGCCCTCGGCCAGTTCGCCGATCTCGGGTCTGCTGCCGGTGGCAGCGTCGTTGGCGATGTGTGACCACGCATCGCAACAGGTCACCAGTGCATCGCCCACCCGGGTGATGACCGACCGGGTGGTGTGCCAGGGCGGACTGTCGGCGAGCCCCAGGGCTGCGGCCAGTCGCCCGGACAGGGCCAGTGCCCCGGCGGGTGAGCCGGCCAGCTCGGTGGCGGCGGCCATCGTTCCCGCGGCGCCGCCGGCCTGCACCGCAAGTGCCGGCAGGGCGGCCAGGCAGTCGGCGCCGTCCAGAACACCGGTAAGCCAGTGGGCGAACTTCACGCCGGCGGTGCTGGGCAGGGCCGCCTGCGTCAGGGTCCGGGCGAGCATCGGGCGGTCGCGATGGGCTTCGGCCAGTTCGGCCAGGAGGCGTACCTGTGCGGTGAGTTCGCCGCCGACACGGTCCAGTGCGTCGCGCAGGCAGAGCATCAGCGCGGTGTCGAGGACGTCCTGGCTGGTCAACCCGCGGTGCAGCCAGCGGCCCGGTTCGCCGCCGCAGCTGCGCCGCAGCAGGTCGACGAGCGGGGGAACCGGGTTGCCGGTCGCTTCGGCGGCGACGGCGAGGCCCTCGGCGTCGGCGGGCGAGATCGCCGTGGTCAGGTCGGCCCGTGCCGAGGCCGGTGCGATGCCGGCCTCGACAAGCACGCTCAGCCAAGCATTCTCGACCCGGACCATTGCCGCCAGAAACGCCGCGTCACTGAAGGTCTGCCCTGCCCGGTGGTCGCCGGGCCACAACAAGTCGGTCACGGCTGCCCCCGGTAGGCCAGGAACACCGTCTCGTCGGCGCCTTGCATCCTGATGTCGAACCGGAAGCCGTGTTCGTCGGGCACCGCGACCAGTGTCCGCCGTCGTTCGGCCGGTAGCGAATTCAGCAGCGGATCGGCCTCGAGCCGATCGCCGGGCAGATAGGCCCGGGTGAACAGCCGGTTCAACAGTCCGCGCGCGAACAGCGTGACGGCGATGAACGGGGCGCAGCCGTGGGCCGCTCCAGGGGCGACGGTGGTGAAGCGGTAATGACCGTCGGCATCGGTCTCGGTGCGTCCCCAACCGGTGAAGCTCGGGCCGCCACGGTGAAGCGAACCGCACGACCTCGACACGGTGCCGTCTGCGTCGGCCTGCCAGATCTCCAGCAGCGCATCGGGAACCGGAGCTCCGGCGCCGTCGGTGACGGTGCCGTGCAGCGTGATGGCACCCGGCGAGCCCGGTGCCACCAGTTCGTGGCCGCGGTCGAAGGGCAGCGCGAAGCCGAAGAAGGGACCGATGGTCTGCCCCGGGGTGGCCGTCAGCCTGCTCATCGCGGTTCCTCGAAAGGTGTTGTGACCGGGCCGGTGAGCACGATGTCCCAGCGGTAGCCGGTGGCCCATTCGGGACTGGAGACCTCATGGTCGTAAGCCGCGACCAGCCGGTCGCGGGCCCTCGGGTCGGTGATCGACTGATAGATCGGATCCAGCGCCAGCAGGGGGTCGCCGGGGAAGTACATCTGGGTGATCATCCGTTGGGTGAAATCGCTGCCGAACAGCGAGAAATGGATATGGGCAGGACGCCACGCGTTGTGGTGGTTGCGCCAGGGATACGGACCGGGCTTGATCGTGGTGAACCGGTAGAACCCGGCGTCGTCGGTGAGGCACCGCCCGGCCCCGGTGAAATGGGGATCCAGCGGTGCGGGATGCTGATCGCCCTGGTGGATGTAGCGGCCACTGGCGTTGGCCTGCCATATCTCGACGAGTTGCCGGCGCACCGGCCTGCCGTCGCCGTCGAGGATCCGTCCGGTCACCACCGTTCGCTCACCGATCGGGTCGCCGGCATGCTGGGCCGTCAGGTCGGCGTCCAGCGGATCCACCTCAGTATCGCCGAAGCACGGAGCCTGTAGTTCGACGGCATCTGGATCCGCCAGGTGCAGAGCGTTTTTGGGGTGGCGCAGCATGCTGCTTCGGTAAGGCGGATAGTCCAGTCTCGGCTGGCTTTCGGCAACGCCGGCGCGCGAGTACTCGGCCTGGATCGCCGCAATCTCCGCGCTGATCTGCGCCTGACCGGTCATAGCCACACGCTATCGGCAGCGGCGCGCGGAATGAAGGATCGACGAGGAATACCCATGGCTGTGCGCTCAGCCGGCTTCCAGCCGGGCGACTTCATGGCGCCAGGCAGCGTCGGTTGTGAACGACGGTCCGAGGTCGGGCAGGTGCGCCCAGTCCGATTCGTCGATCGGCGTACACGTGCCGCCGGCCGAACGTATCCGCAGCGCCATGGACGCCAACTGGTCGAGGCTTATCGCCTGCAGAACGGCCTGTGCCACGGTGGCGGCGGCACTGGTGATGCCATGACCGCGGCAGATCACCACCGGCTTCCCCGCCATGGCGGCCACCATCTCCTTGCCCAGTGCCGCGGTGTGGATCAGTACGGCCCTGGGGTATACCGGGACGCCCCGGCGCGCGAGCCACGCGCCGGGGATGTCGTAGGCGCCGTAGATGGGCTCGATCGTGATACCGGCGAGGTCGACGGCCACCACGGCCGGCGGGTGCAGATGCGCCACGGCGTGGTGTTCGGGATGTGCCCGCAGCGTCTCGACGTGGATCGGCAACTCGTTGGGTGGCCGATACCCGTCCAATTCCCCGGCGGCGCCCGGCGTTCCGTCGAAACGGATGAGCCGAATGTCGTCGGGACGGGTGAACGCCACACCCCGGTCGGAATCGCTGCGGCACCGGATCAGGAGGTGATCGTCATCGACCCGGGCACTGATGTGCCCGAGAATTCCGTCGACCAGGCCGCGCGACGCGGCCACTCGGCAGGCCTGGGCGATCTCCGCTCGCGCTGCTGCCAGATCTGCGCTCATGGGTCAGCCTCTCGGGGACGGTTGTGCGCCACCCATGCCGAACCCGCCGTCGGGGTGGATGCTTCCGGAGGTTATGCCGCGGGATCTCTCGGATGCCAGGAAGACGAAGCTCCAGGCATGGTCCTGCGGCGTGAGGGCGACGTGCAGCGGGGTGCGAGCCGCCAGATCACGCGCCCGATCCGGGGTGTCGTCCAAGCGGACATGATCCAGCGACAGGTTGTGCAGACCGCGCAAGTCGGTGTTCAGAGTCCCTCCAGGGGCGACACCGTTGACACGGATATGCGGGGCGAGTTCGTAGGCGAGGCTTGTGACCAAGCCGCGGACGGCGAACTTCGATGCGACGTAGAGGACGCCGCCGCGTCCCGCGTAGTACGACGACGCGGACTCGGTCAGCAGGATGGACGAACCCTCCTGGGCTTGTAGCGCCGGAACGGCGGCCTTCACCGACTGCAGGTGGCTCAGCACGTTTGTGGTGAACATCTCCTCGAACGCCGGCGCCAGTTCCTGGGGCGCGATGTCGGTGATGCCCTTGTAGAAGTCGAAGATCCCCACGCAGTTCACCAGAGTGTCCAGGCCGCCGAAGGCCGCCACGGCGGCTGCGACGGCCCGTTCATTGGCCTGTGCCGTCGCCGCGTCGCCCTGCGTCACGGTGACTTGCGGCAGTTGGTTCTCCAGCGCCGCGCATTTGGCCGGGTCGCGCTCCAATACCGCGACCCGGGCTCCTTCTTCGAGATAGGCGTCGACAACCGCACGGCCGATACCTGAGCCGGCGCCGACGACAAGCGCCCGTTTGCCCTCCAGCCAACGCGTCACGGCAGGTCGCTGTCGTCGGTGAGCAGTGGTTGTTGCAGGTTGCCGACCATCGCGGCCAGTGTGTAGTCGTTCTGCCAGGTCAATGCCTCGACTTCCAGAGCGTCGAGACTGATCCAGCGTCCCGACTTGGCAGCGGTGATGAGCAGCCTGGAACCGTTGCGGGTGTCGACCCGGCGCAGCGTCACTTCGGTGAATTCGTTGGCGATGCTTATGGGCTCACCCACCGCACCGGCCAGTAGGTCGTCGAGTGCGCTCACAGGAACACCGCCAGGTTCTGCATGCGCAGGACGGACTCATCGACATAGATGGTGCGACGCGCCAACTTCCAGCCCTGATCGGTCAGGCGCAGCAGGTCTTCCCTTCCGCAGGACACCAGCGCGGCTTCGTTCACATCGCCGCGGCTGCGGAAGAGCAGCTCGGCGGACTCGACGATCAGATGTGCGTCGTCGTCGCAGGCGAACGTCCGGACGTTGGTGATGTGGTGGCGCAGCCGTGACGGAGGGTCTTCGGTCCACGCGTGCTCGGTGGCAAAGCGCGCGACGCGCCTGCTCAACGAGTATTTGTTCTCGTCGAAATGGGCCATGCCGGGGGAGGTGTCGAAACCCGCACCCGCGGCCGTGGTCACCCGGACGGGCATGAAGTAGTGGATGTCCTCGGTGAGGGTGTCGAGCCATTCGGAGTACTGCTGTGCATCCAGCAGGTAGGCCTCGTCGATCAGGAACTGATGCGCCTGCAGGTGCCGGGAATCGTTGAACGGCAAGGGCCTTCCCACGCGAACGTTCGTCGGCGCATGATCTCCCAGTACCGCCAACTCCCAGGGTGCGCTGGCATCCGGCCGGGGGAGCCGGCCGCCCCGGTCTTGCTCAGTGGCCGTCATAGCTGGGCCTCCTTCACGCTCGCCTCGCATCGCGGTGTGCCGTTGGTCTGTACCAGGGGGGTAATCGACTCGCGGTGCGTGCCCATGGCTGCCGGAGTCGTCGCCACCGGGGGCAGCTCAAGGTGATCGGCCCACATCCGAAGGATCGCCCGCTGGTTGTTCTCGTTGTAGCCGACCTGAGCGGTGCCGGGACCGTGGAATCGCTCCGGCGGCAACGCATCCACGACCGGGGTGTCGTCGGCGAGCAGACCCATCCGGCCGTTGAGCAGCAGTTGACGGGCCATCGATCCGCCGGCGGTATTGGTCAGCGAGACCCAGTTCTCCACATCGTCCTGCTCGAACATGCCTGTGGAGCCGAAGCACATCAGATAGGCCTTGTAGGAGTCCTTCTTGAACTGCTCGGGGGCTGCCGCGTCCACGGCGAACCACGAGTACACCTCGGTTTCGTTCTCGCTGACCGGCTGCCAGGTGCGAATCGAAATGAATGGCAAGACGTCTTCGCTGTCTTGAATCTTGGGCCAGTTGTGCACCAGGCTCATGTTGGGAAAGCACGAGGCCGCCGAGATCATGAAACCGTCGTCGCTGACCAGGCGCTGGTGGTCGGGCGACCACACGTCCTTGATCCGCTCCACCATCTCGTCGGGGTAGCCGACGTAGCGCATCCGCTCCTCAAAGGTGCCCGGCGGCAGCTTGTAGGTCGTTCCGCCGCCGCAGGTAGCCCAGTACGTGGCTCCGTCTTTGCGCTTCTGCGCCTTGGGTTCCCGGAACAATCCGATGTCGACCACTGAGGCGTGGGTGTGCGGTGTGTGATACATGTCCCCGGCGAAATTCTCCACGCCGATCTTCCAGTTCGCCTTGATGCGCCACCGTTGCGGGCCGTGCACCTGCAAGCCGGCTCGGCTTTGCCGGGTGTAGAAGTCCAGATAGAAGGCGAAGTCGCCGAGGAACTCCGTAAGGGGAGGGGCCTGCGGGTCCAGGCTGATGAAGATCAGACCGTTGTAGCTGGCCAGATTCGGTGCCGGCAAGAGGGTTTGACCCCTTTTCGAAAAGCCCGCCTCGCCGCCGTAGGCCTCCTGATGGAAGGGCAGGCCGGTGATTCGGCCGTCGTTGCGGTACGACCACCCGTGGTAGGGGCACCGGAAGTTCGAGGCGTTGCCCATCTCTGCGCGGCAGATCTGCATCCCGCGGTGCAGGCACATGTTGAACATGGCCCGCACGTCGCCTTTCGCGTCCCGCGCGATGATGAACGAGTCGTTGAGCAGGCGGCGCACCACGTAGTCGCCGTTCTGCGGGATCTCCGATTCATGCGCCACGAACATCCAGGCCCGGCGAAAGAGCCGCTCCTTTTCGAGTTCGAAGATCTCGGCGTCGTTGTAGATATGTGCCGGGATCATTCCCCGCCTGACCTCGTCGAGGACGTGCCGGTGATCACTCATCGATTGCGACTCCAGTCTTTCAGGGCCCACGGTGTCTGTTCTGCAGAAAACGATGCCTCGGTGTGGACCAACCTTGCCAGGCAGGCCCAGTGCAGGTCAACAGCACTGCAACAACGACCGGTATAACGCTCTGAACTGGTTTTGATGGCGGGCAGCGGGCGGCTGCGACCAGCCTGCGCGCCGGGTGCGGCTGACCCGCGTCAGCTGCGCCCATGCGTCGCGATGGTGGCGTAGGGTTTCTGGTATGCAGAGCAAGTCCTCGTTTCCCGCCGAGTCAGCGGCCGGCCGGGTGGGCGCCGAAGGGGAAGTGCCGCAATATCCCATCGGATCGGTGGACCGGGCGCTGAAGCTCATCCTGCTGCTGGGCGAGCAGCCGCAGATCCGGCTGACCGACGCGGCGAGGCACCTGGACGTCGCATCCTCGACGGCTCACCGGTTGCTGGCCATGCTGCAGTACCGGGGGTTCGTCCGCCAGGATCCGGTGTCCAAGGCCTATCACCCCGGGCCCGCACTGATGAGCGTTGCGTTTTCGGTGTTCAACCGGATCGACATCGAGGGTGCGGCAAAGCCGGTGCTGGCGCGCCTCAGCGAACGCCTGAGGGAATCGGTCCATCTGGGCATGCTCGAGGGTGCCAACGTGCGGTTCATCGCCGCGGCCGAGGGGCCGACTGCGGTTCGGGTGGCATCACGACACGGCCGCGCGATGCCGGCGCATTGCACCTCGACGGGTAAGGCCCTGCTGGCGCGGCTGTCCGACGCCGACTTCCTCCGGCTGTACCCCGATGAGCAGCTCCCGCGCCTCACGGCCCATTCCGTGGGCACCCGCACCGAGCTGCAGCGCGAGCTCGACCGGGTACGACAGCAGGGATACGCGGTGAACCGCGAGGGCAGCGAGGACGGTGTCGCCTCCGTGGCGGTGGGGATCGCGGCCAGGGCGCCCGGTGTGCTCCTGGCGCTGAACGCCGCTGCGCCCATTCACCGACTGAGCGCTGCGCAGTACGACGGGGTGGCCGATGTGCTGATCGAGGCGGCCACCGAGATCGGTGCCCGGATCGGTTGACCGAGCGTCGGCGCGGCCGTCGGGGATTGGCTGCGCTAAACCGGGTGAAACACGCGGCTGGCGATGAAGGTCGGTCGAGCAACGGTGGCGCCGAACGGCCCCACGAGGGCGTTGTCCACGCTGTTGTAGACGATGAACACGTTCGAGCGTGCATACGGGGTGATGTTGCTGCTCGACCCGTGCATGCAGTTGCTGTCGAAGAACACCGCAGAGCCGGCAGGGCCGGTGATCTGCCGGATGCCGCACCGATCGGCCAACCAGCTCAGGCTCGCGTCGTCGGGCGTGCCGATCTGTTGCTCGGTGAGAGACGAGCGGTAGTGGTCCGGTGGCGTGCGACCCGGGCAGGAGACGAACCAGCGGTGTGAGCCGGGCATGATCATCAGCGACCCATTGGTGTCCCGGTTCTCGGTGAGGGCCACCGAGACGCTGACGGCGCGGGGAGCCGGCATACCGTCTTCGGCGTGCCAGGTCTCAAAGTCAGAGTGCCAATAGAACTCTCGGCCGTTGAAGCCCGGCTTGAAGTTGACTCGGCTCTGGTGCACGTAGACATCGGAGCCGAGCAGCTGGCGGGCCGGACCCACCAGGCGCGGATCGGCGACCAGCGCCGCGAAGGCCGGGCTGATCCGGTGCACCTCGAAGATCGACCGGATCTGGGCGCTGTCGCGTTCGCAGATCGAACGCTCGTCGGCGGCCAGGGCGGGGTCGGCGCGCAGGCGGTCCAGTTCGTCGCGCAGGTCGGTCACGATCTCGGGGCTCAGCAGGGGGGTGACGGTCAAGAACCCGTCAGTGTCGAACTGCTCGACCGCGGCCGGGCTCAGCGGACCGCCGTTGGTACCGGGTGCCCATACCACCGGGTCGCGGCGGGGCTCGATGCCGATCGCGACGTTGTTGCGGGTGGGATAGCGGTCGGTGACGGCGGTCGTCACGACGCAGTCTCGTGGGGCTGTTCGGCGAGCAGGGGGTAGGCGCCGTTCGCGTCGTGCACCTCCTGGCCGGTCACCGGCGGGTCGAAAACGCACACCATGCGCAGGTCGGTGTGGGCCGTCACCCGGTGGCGCTCGTGGCCGTCGAGCAGATACAGGGTGCCGTCGCTCAACGGGTGCACCTCGCCGGTCTCGTCGTTGAGCAGCTCGCCTTCCCCGCCGACGCAGTACACCGCCTCGACATGGTTGGCGTACCACATCGAGGTTTCGGTACCGGCGTAGAGACAGGTCTCGTGCAGGGAGAACCGCTGGCCGTCACGCGCCAGCAGCAGTCGCTGGCTGTTCCAGGTCTTGGACGCGACATCCCGGTCGGTGCCCTTGATCTCGGCGAGGGTACGGACGATCATCGGCTGGCTCCTGACGTGGTGGCGGTGAGTTCACGGGCGGCGACGGTTTCGATCGACGCAGCGGTGATCAGCAGTCCTTCGGCCAGGTCGTCGTCATTGATGACCAACGGCGGCATGAGTTTTACGACTTCGCCGTCCGGGCCGGAGGTCTCCAGCAGCAGGCCGCGTCCGAACGCCTCGCGGCACACCGCGCCGGCCAGCTCCGGGCGTTCGAAGGCCACCCCGCGGATCAGGCCGCGGCCCCGGACGGTTGCCCCGGGGATCGGATCCACCACGTCGCGCAATGCCTGCTCGACCAGTTCGCCCTTGTGCAGCACGGATTTCTCCAAACGATCGTCCGTCCAGAAGTTCAGCGCCACTGCGGCCGTGACGAACGACGGGTTCTGGCCGCGGAAGGTGCCGTTGTGCTCGCCGGGCTCCCAGACGTCCAGTTCCGGCTTCAGCAGCGTCAGCGCCATGGGCAGCCCGTAGCCGCTGATGGATTTCGAGAGGCAGACGATGTCGGGGACGATCCCGGCCGCCTCGAAACTGAAGAACGGTCCGGTGCGCCCGCAACCCATCTGGACGTCGTCGACGATCAGCAACAGGTCATGGCGCCGGCACAATTCGGAAAGGCCGCGCAGCCATTCCAGGCGCGCCACGTTGATTCCGCCCTCGCCCTGGACCGTCTCGACGATCACCCCCGCGGGCTCGTTGAGACCGCTGCCGCTGTCCTCGAGTAGGCGCTCGAACCACAAGAAGTCGGGGACCACGCCGTCGAGATAGTTGTCGTAGGGCATCGGGGTGGCGTGCACCAGCGGAATGCCCGCCCCGCCGCGCTTCATCGAATTGCCGGTGACGCTCAGCGAGCCCAGGGTCATGCCGTGGAAGGCGTTGGTGAAGCTGATAATGCTCTCCCGGCCGGTGACCTTGCGCACCAGTTTCAGAGCCGACTCCACCGCGTTGGTTCCGGTCGGCCCGGGAAACTGGACTTTGTAGTCCAGCTCGCGTGGCTTGAGGATCACCTCGTCGAAGCGCCTGAGGAATTCGGCCTTGGCCGTGGTGTTCATGTCCAGGCTGTGCACCACCCGATCCGAACTCAGGTATTCCAGCAGTGGAGCCCGCAGATCGGGGTGGTTGTGGCCGTAGTTGAGCGCACCGGCGCCGGCGAAGAAATCCAGGTACTGCCTGCCCTCGGCATCCCACATCCGAGAGCCGCTGGCGCGGTCGAACGTCACCGGCCATGACCGGCAGTAACTGCGCACCTCGGACTCGAGCGCATCAAAAATCGTCATAGTTCCCCCGTCCGTCGGTCGCTGACAACGGAACGGAACGACAGGTCGCCATCACACTCGTGCCGTGGGTGATTCTCGGCTCGACCCACCACCCCGTTCGGATCCCCCCGCCTGCCTCTCCCGGGGCCCACGGTTATGTGTTCGTGACCTTACCGAGACCAATTTGTTATCTCAACCCCGGTCGCGCCTCACAGGCGTCGTGGTTGTACCCGAAGCGGTCCGATGCGAAACAGTTCTTCTGCCAGATGGGATTCGGCGAACAAACCCGCTTCGAACAGCTCGGAACACGCCAGCGGCGCGTCCCACCGGCGCGCGAAGGCCGCGAACAGCCGCCGGCTGGCGGCGTTATCGGGTGTGATCGAGGTCTCAACATGCGTAACGCCCGCGGCGACGTGCCTGGAAGCGAGGTGATCGAGCATCAGGCCGGCCAGTCCGACTCCGCGGTGCGCGGCGTCGACCGCCACCTGCCAGATCATCAGGACCTCCGGATGCGTGGGGCGCCGATACCCGGTTACGAAACCGCCCGGGTGCCCCTCGACCTCGGCGATCACCGACGTGGCCGCGAAATCGCGGCACCACAGCAGGTAGGCGTAGGGGGCATTGACGTCGAGAGTCGCGCTGTCGACGGCCATCCGCCATAGGCTCGGGCCGTCGGCCACGGTCGGTGTCCGAAGCCGGACACGATCCGTATCGGTCATCGTTTCGACGGTACTGGGCGGCCGGCCTCAGGGCGCGGCAGGCGGGCTGGGCGGTGGCGCCGGCGGCATCCGCAGGGTGCGCAGCGCCTCCAGCGGTGAGCGACCTTCGGGTTCGGCTTTCACCGGGACCAACCGCAGTGCGGCCAGCGGAAACAGTCCGCACAGAGCGAACGACAGCGGGTAGCCGACGGCGCCGATCAATGCGCCGAAAATCGGGGGAGCGATCCCGGCGGTCAGCCGCTGGGTGGTGTTCTGGATGCCCAGCGCGCGCCCGCTCCAGTACGGTCCCGCCATCTCGGCCACCGCGGTAGAGGCCAATCCGTTGTCCAGCACGGTGATCACCGCCGCGACCACCATCGCGGCTTCGGCAAGCCGGGAGTGCAGGTGATCGGTGGCCCCCAGAGCCAGCATCGCGACCGCTCCGGCGACGGCGAGGCCGCGGATCGGGCGCAACCGCGACCCCACGCGGTCTGACCACCGGCCGGCAGCCACCCGGCCTGCCGCGCCGAGCAGCTGCGACACCGTCACCAGCCCAGCCGCGGCGGCGATCGACCAGTGGGTGTCCACTATCAGCCACACCAACATGAAAGTGGCGAGCACACACTGCGGCACCATCAGCAGCGCTGAGGACAAGTGGATGCGCCACAACACCTTCGAATTGCGGTATGGGCTGGCGAGTTCCGCGCCGGAGGCCGCCGACCGCGGCCTGCGCGGCGGATCGACCACGCCGATCACACACGCCACCGCTGCCACCGCGGTCAACGTCGCCGGGAACATCAGTGCCCGCGCCAGCCCGTGCTCAGCCAACTCGGGGATCACCTCGGCCCCCAGCGCGATTCCCAGGGGCTGTGCGGTCTGGCGGATGCCCATCACCAGTCCGCGCTGGTGCGGCGGAAACCAGCCCGTCACCAACCGGCCGCTGGCGCTGTTGGCGCTGGCGGCGGCCATACCACCCAGAAAGAGGAAGGCGCCGACACCGATCAGCGAGTGCGTCGAGGCGGCCGCGAACGCGGCCAGAGCCGTCAGGGCCGAACCGACACTCAACACGATGCGCTCGCCGACTCGGTCCAGCAGAGCGCCCCACGCGAACAGCGTCAAGACCATGCCGAAACTGGGCATCGACGCCAGCAGGCCGGCCATCGCCAGGTTGGTCTCGCCCTTGGTCTCCAGCATCGGGATGACGAAGGCGATGCCGTTGATGAAGACGAACGAGCACAACGTCGCCAGCAGGGCGACGACCATCACCGACCAGCGAGCGGCTGTGCCGATCGACTCGGTGGACATCCGACCATGCTTCCACAGGCCCGCCCGACAGGACGGGCAAAGCTGGGCGGGTTGATGGCGGCTCGCTTCGCCCGGCTCCGCCGCGCTTGCGGTCGGCTTGGGCTGGGTTGATGGCGACCCGCTTCGCCCGGCTCCGCCGCGCTTGCGGTCGCCATTAGGCTTGCTGGAATGCGCCTAGGCCGAATTGCCAGCCCGGACGGCGTCGCCTTCGTCAGCCTTGAAGGGGACCCCGACCGGCCACACGAGATGACCGCCCGCGAGATCGCCGAGCACCCCTTCGGCACACCGGAGTTCACCGGCCGCTCCTGGCCGCTGGCGGACGTGCGGCTGCTGGCGCCGATTCTGGCCAGCAAGGTGGTCTGCATCGGCAAGAACTACGCCGCCCACATCACCGAAATGGGTGGTGCCCCACCGGCCAACCCGGTGATGTTCCTCAAGCCCAACACCGCGATCATCGGACCCAACGTGCCGATTCAGCTGCCCGCCAACGCTTCCCCGGTCCACTACGAAGGTGAGCTGGCCGTGGTCATCTCACGTCCCTGCAAGGACGTTCCGGCCGCGCGAGCCCGCGACAACATCTTGGGCTACACCATCGGCAACGACGTGTCGGCGCGTGACCAGCAGCAGTCTGACGGGCAATGGACCCGGGCCAAAGGCCACGACACCTTCTGCCCGATCGGGCCGTGGATCGTCACCGACCTCGACCCGGCTGACCTGGCCATTCGCACCGAGGTCAACGGGGTGGTCAAGCAGGACAGCCGGACATCGCTGATGATGCACGACGTGGGCGCCATCGTGGAATGGGTCTCCGCGGTGATGACGCTGCTGCCCGGCGACATCATCCTTACCGGCACCCCCGAAGGTGTCGGCCCCATCGAGCACGGTGACACCGTGTCCATCGCCGTTGAAGGCATCGGCACCCTGTCCAATCCGGTTATCCGCAAAGGAAAGTAGTGACCACATCTGGTGTTCGTGTCCGGTTCTGCCCCTCGCCGACCGGCACTCCGCACGTCGGGCTGATCCGTACCGCCCTGTTCAACTGGGCCTACGCCCGCCATACCGGCGGCACCATGGTGTTCCGGGTGGAGGACACCGACGCCGAGCGCGACAGCGAGGAGAGCTACCTGGCGTTGCTCGACGCACTGCGCTGGCTGCACCTCGACTGGGACGAGGGCCCCGAGGTGGGCGGACCCTACGGGCCGTACCGGCAGTCCGAGCGCACCGATATCCACCGTGACGTGGTGGCGCGGTTGCTGGCGGCGGGGGAGGCCTACGAGGCGTTCTCCACGCCGGAGGAGGTCGAGGCCCGTCACCGCGCCGCCGGGCGCAACCCCAAGCTGGGTTACGACAACTTCGACCGGGACCTGACCGCCGACCAGCGGGCGGCGTACGTCGCCGAGGGTCGCAAGCCCGTGGTGCGACTGCGGATGCCCGACACCGAGCTGGGCTGGACGGACCTGGTGCGCGGGCCGACGGTCTTTCCGGCCGGCACCGTGCCCGACTTCGCGCTGACCCGGGCCAACGGCGACCCGCTGTACACGTTGGTCAACCCGGTCGACGACGCCATGATGAAGATCACCCACGTGCTGCGCGGCGAGGACCTGTTGCCGTCCACCCCGCGGCAGATCGCGCTGTATCAGGCGTTGATGCGTATCGGTGTGGCTGAGGGGATTCCGGAATTCGGGCACCTGCCAACCGTTTTAGGCGAGGGCACCAAGAAGCTGTCCAAACGTGACCCGCAGTCGAATCTCTTCGCGCACCGGGACCGGGGGTTCATCCCCGAGGGTCTGTTGAACTACCTGGCGCTGCTGGGCTGGTCCATCGCCGATGACCGTGATGTGTTCAGCATGGAGGAGATGGTGGCCGCGTTCGACGTGGTGAACGTCAACTCCAACCCGGCCCGGTTCGACCAGAAGAAGGCCGATGCGATCAACGCCGAGCACATCCGGCTGCTCGACCTGGACGACTTCACAGCCCGGCTGCGCGGATATCTGGATGCCCACGGGCACGACAGCGGCCTGGACGACGCCGGCTTTGCGGTGGCCGCCGGCTTGGTGCAGACCCGCATCGTGGTGCTCGGCGACGCCTGGCCGCTGTTGAAGTTCTTCAACGACGAGCACTACGAGCTGGAGCCGCGTGCCGCCGCCAAGGAGCTGGGCCCGGAATCGGCCCCGGTGCTCGACGCTGCCATCGCCGCTCTGGAGGCCGTGCAGGACTGGACCACCGCCTCCATCGAGGAATCGCTGAAGGCGGCGCTGCTGGACGGACTGGGCCTCAAACCGCGCAAGGCGTTCGGTCCGGTCCGGGTCGCCGTCTCCGGTGGTCTGGTCAGCCCGCCGCTGTTCGAGTCGCTGGAATTGCTGGGCTCGCGACGCAGCTTGGAGCGGTTGCGAACCGCCCGGGCGGGGGTAGGGGAAGCGCGATGACAACTTCGGCGTAGAAGTTTGGTAGTCTGCTCGTCGGCCCAAGAACGTCAGGCCAGCAGTGCCCGCCAGGCACGCTGACCAGCGGTGATGGCCGGCCAATGGGGTATGGTGTAATTGGCAACACAGCTGATTCTGGTTCAGCCATTCTAGGTTCGAGTCCTGGTACCCCAGCAAAAGCGGTCCGCTGCAAGCGATTAGGCGGGCCGTTGGGGTTGAGCTATGCTGGCAACCCGGAAATGTTCTAGCCCCCGTCGTCTAGCGGCCTAGGACGCCGCCCTCTCACGGCGGTAGCGTGGGTTCGAATCCCATCGGGGGTACATCGCAAAGGGCCCGCACCTTCTCGAAGGTGCGGGCCCTTTTCCCGTGTCTGGCGAGTTGTCGTCAGTCGTCGGTGGCTGCAGTGGTTCCACCCAGCGGCATCGCCGGCAGGCCGAGCTTGCGGTGATCCCAAGAGCGGGTGCGCGAAGTGACGATGCGCACAGCCACCCGGTTGTTCATCATGGCCTCGACGGCCGGCTTCATCTCCTCGGAGTAGGGCCCGGTGTAGCGCTCCCAGACGCTGACGCCCACCCGGAACAGGATTTCCGGGTCGTCGACGATCTCCGCCACGCCGTCGAAGGCCACCCCGCGCAGCGTGTCGTACGTCTCGCCGGCCTCCAGCAGGAAGGTGACCCGCGGATCGCGGCGCATGTTCACCGCCTTCTGCGACTTCGCCTTGGTTTCGAGCCAGATCTCGCCGTCGAGCACGGCGTACCACATCGCCGTCAGGTGAGGCCGACCGTCGGGGCCGATGGTGGCCAGTGTGCCGGTGCGGTGGTTGGTGACGAAGTCGGCGACCTCGGTGTCGGTCATGACGATCTGTGCGCGCTGTTTGGTTCCCATGTCTGCAGTCTGTCAGGCAGACCGGATGCCCCGGCGCGCAGACGCGAGTCAACCGGCGTGCCGCCGGTGTGCGGGCAGTCCGGCGCCCGCGCCGCGATCTACAGTCGCTCGGTGAGCGCGTCGGCGGCAGCGAGCAGGTCGGCGGCCCAGCGTGCCCCCGGGCGTCGGCCCATCCGGTCGATCGGGCCCGAGACCGAGACGGCAGCCACCACCGCGCCGCGGCGATCGCGTACCGGCGCCGACACACTGGCCACCCCCGGCTCTCGTTCGGCGACGCTCTGCGCCCAGCCCCGCCGGCGGATCTCCGCCAGGGTGCGACTGGTGAACGCCGCCTTCGACAGCATGTCCTGCTGCATCGTGGGCTCGGCATAGGCCAACAGCACTTTGGCCCCCGAACCGGCGGTCATCGGCAGCCGGGAACCGATCGGAACGGTGTCGCGCAGCCCGGCAGGCGGTTCCAGCGCCGCGACGCAGACCCGTTCGGCGCCCTCTCGGCGGTACAACTGCACGCTCTCCCCGGTGATCTCCCGCAGCCGGGGCAGGACCGCCGCGCCGGCCGTTCGGAGCGGATCGTCGGCGTGGACCGCCAGTTCGCTGACGGCGGGACCGATCTGCCAGCGCCCCTCGGTGTCGCGCCCGAGCAGTCGGTGGGTTTCCAGCCCTGCGGCCAGCCGGTGCGCGGTGGCGCGGGGCAGGCCGGTGCGGTCGCACAGTTCGGCCAGTCCGCATGGCGATTCGGCGATCGAGTGCAGTACCGCCAGTGCTTTGTCCAGAACGCCGATGCCGCTATGCTGTCCCATATAGAGATACTAGCGTCTCAAAATATGAGATGGACAGATTGAGGGATGGCAGTGATGTTCAAGACCGAGCAGCCTCGCACCCTGGCCGAAAAGGTCTGGGCAGACCACGTCGTGGTATCCGGTGGTGGGACTGAACCCGACCTGATCTACATCGATCTGCACCTGGTGCACGAAGTGACCAGCCCGCAGGCCTTCGAGGGGCTGCGGCTGGCCGGCCGGCCGGTCCGGCGCCCGGATCTGACCATCGCCACCGAGGACCACAACGTGCCCACGGTGGACATCGACAAGCCGATCGCCGACCCGGTGTCGCGGACCCAGGTCGAGACGCTGCGGAGCAACTGTGCTGAGTTCGGCATCCGTTTGCACCCCATGGGCGATATCGATCAGGGGATCGTGCACATCATCGGCCCGCAACTGGGGCTCACCCAGCCGGGCACGACGGTGGTCTGCGGCGACAGTCACACCTCCACGCACGGCGCATTCGGGGCGCTGGCGATGGGCATCGGCACGTCCGAGGTTGAACACGTGCTGGCTACCCAGACGCTGCCGCTGCGTCCGTTCAAGACGATGGCGGTCAACGTCGACGGGCAGCTCGCCGACGGTGTGACGGCCAAGGACATCATCTTGGCGGTGATCGCCCAGATCGGCACCGGCGGCGGCCAGGGCTACGTCATCGAGTACCGCGGCAGCGCCATCGAAGCACTGTCGATGGAGGCCCGGATGACGATCTGCAACATGAGCATTGAGGCCGGCGCTCGGGCCGGAATGGTCGCTCCCGACGAGACCACTTACGAGTATCTGCGAGGCAAGCCGCACGCGCCCACCGGTGCGGATTGGGACGCCGCGGTGGCCTACTGGAGCAGCCTGCGCACCGACCCCGGTGCCACGTTCGACGCTGAGGTCCACCTGGACGCCGCTGCGCTGACACCGTTCGTCACGTGGGGCACCAACCCCGGCCAGGGCGTCCCACTGGGCGCCGAAGTACCCGACCCCGAGTCGATCACCGACGAGGCGGAGCGGCGCGCCGCCGAGAAGGCGTTGGCCTACATGGATCTTGCACCGGGCACGCCGATGCGCGACATCCCGGTCGACACCGTCTTCGTCGGATCGTGCACCAACGGCCGTATCGAGGACCTGCGTGCGGTTGCCGATGTGCTGCGAGGACGCCAGGTCGCCGACGGGGTGCGCATGCTCGTGGTGCCGGGCTCGATGCGCGTGCGCAATCAAGCCGAAGCAGAAGGCCTGGCCGAGGTTTTCACCGCGGCGGGTGCCGAGTGGCGCCAACCCGGATGTTCGATGTGTCTGGGGATGAACCCGGATCAGCTGTCACCCGGTCAGCGCTCGGCGTCGACGTCCAACCGCAATTTCGAGGGCCGGCAGGGCAAGGGTGGACGCACCCATCTGGTTTCCCCGGCTGTAGCCGCCGCCACCGCTGTCCGCGGCAGGCTGTCGGCCCCCGCCGACTTGAACTGACCGCCACGGCCTTTTAAAGGAGCCTAGTCATGAAAGCTTTCCACACCCACACCGGAATCGGCGTCCCGCTGCGCCAGTCCAATGTCGACACCGACCAGATTATTCCCGCGGTCTATTTGAAGCGCATCACCCGGACCGGCTTCGAGGACGGTCTGTTCGCCACGTGGCGCACCGACCCCTCCTTCGTGCTGAATCTCAGCCCGTTCGACAAAGGTTCGGTGCTGGTGGCGGGGCCGGACTTCGGCACCGGGTCGTCGCGGGAACACGCGGTGTGGGCGCTGCTCGACTACGGGTTCCGGGTGGTGATCTCGTCTCGATTCGCCGACATCTTCCGGGGCAATGCCGGCAAGGCAGGCCTGCTTGCCGCCCAGGTGGCCCAGGATGATGTGGAACTGCTGTGGAAGCTCATCGAGCAGAGCCCGGGTCTGGAAATCACTGTCAATCTTCAAGATCGGAATATCACCGCCGGAACGGTGGTGGTGCCGTTCACGATTGATGACTACACCGCCTGGCGATTGTCCGAAGGGCTCGACGATATAGGTCTTACGCTGCGGAAACTCGAAGACATCGACGCATTTGAGGCCGCTCGGCCGAGCTGGAAGCCGCGCACCCTGCCTGCTTCGTGAGGTGGCGCAGCCGACCTTAATTTCCGGTGGGCGCAGTGCTGTGACCGGCGTTCAAGGGCGGTAACCGGATTACCGAATTCGCCTATAATCTCGTCTGAAATTGCGCGTGGCTCTTGGATATTTGTGGTATCAGGGATTACCGTGTGCACTAGTCGGCTCAAGTAGGGCCACTGGTCTCGGAGGGATTGGATGAACAAAGCAGAGCTCATCGACGTGCTCACAAAGGAATTGGACACCGACCGTCGGTCGGCGACCGAAGCCGTCGAGCATTTCGTCAATGCCATTGTGCGCGCCGTCCACAAGGGTGAGAGCGTCACCATCACCGGGTTCGGCGTCTTCGAGCGTCGTCGTCGCGCCGCGCGCGTCGCCCGCAATCCCCGCACCGGTGAAACGGTCAAGGTGAAGCCGACGTCAGTTCCCGCATTCCGCCCCGGTGCGCAGTTCAAGGCGATTGTTTCTGGCGCGCAGCGCGTCCCGGCTGAGGGACTCGCCGTCAAGCGTGGCGCTGGTACCAGCACCACCGCGGCCAAGGCTGCGAAGAAGTCGCCGGCTAAGAAGGCCGCCAAGGCTGCGGCGAAGAAGACCGCCGCCAAGGCCACCACCAAGGCAGCAGCGAAGGCCCCGGCCAAGAAGGTTCCGGCCAAGAAGGCCGTGACCAAGGCGGCTCCGGCCAAGAAGGCGGTGACCAAGGCTCCGGCCAAGAAGGCGGTGACCAAGGCCCCGGCCAAGAAGGTCGTCGCGAAGAAGGCCGCGACCAAGGCGGCTCCGGCCAAGAAGGTCGTCGCGAAGAAGGCCGCGACCAAGGCGGCTCCGGCCAAGAAGGTCGTCGCGAAGAAGGCCGCGACCAAGGCGGCTCCGGCCAAGAAGGCTCCGGCCAAGAAGGCCGCGACCAAGGCCCCGGCTCGCAAGGGCCGCAAGTAACCACGAACAGCCGAGCGCCGCGGGGCTATCCCCGCGGCGCTCGGTCGTTTATGTCGACTTGTGGCCGGCCAGCGGGCTGCCGAGATGATCGGCGGCGACCAGCCGGCCACCCGACCGCGACAGCACCCAGGTACTGCCTTTGCGATTGCGCGACTTGTCGGGCTTGATGCCGTCGCGCGCACACCACCAGGCGATCAGGTCGGGAATCACCTTGCCCTGGGTGCAGATAACCGGCGTGCCGCCGAGCTGGGCGATCTCCATCACCCTGCGGCGGGCACGCTTGGGGTTGTGGGAGTAGGCCTCTTCGGTCAGCGTCGGCTCGGCACGCACCTCAACCCCGAGTTCGGCGGCCAGGGGCTCCACCGTCTGCTCACAGCGCACCCGGTCGGCCGCGTACACATCGGTGGCGCCGAAAGCCAGTAGCAGGCCGGTGAGCGCCTCGGCCTGGGCGCGGCCCATCTTGTCCAACGGCCGCTCGCGGTCATCTCCGGAGAAGCGTGATCGGCGCCCGGCGGTGCCGTGCCGCACGATCAACACCGTCTCGGTATCGGCGGGCGCCTTGGTGAACCGCCGCAATATCTTCCGGTCGTGGGGGTACTGCAGTTCCTGCATCGCCGCGTCGACCGGCAGCCATGCCAGTTCGTCTACCTCGTCATTGGGCGTGAAGTCTCCGCCCAGGGCCCGGGCGGCCCAGTACCGCACCTTTTTGGTGCCCTGCGCCACCGGGTAGCTGACCGCCCCCAGTCGGCGGCCCAGGTGCGCGTGCTGGCCGGTCTCCTCCAGGATCTCCCGCACGGCAGTCACCGGCTCGTTCTCCCCGGGATCGACCTTGCCCTTCGGCAGGGACCAGTCGTCATAACGGGGGCGGTGAATGACGGCAACTTCGACGCCGCCGTGCCGCATCCGCCACAGCACGGCGCCGGCGGCGCGGATCACCTTGTCGGCCGGCGAAGAGCCCTTCGACACCGTCGTTTCGAGCACCTTGCACTCCTGCTAGGTCAGTTCGGGCTGGGCGGTGGATGGGCGGTCGGTCAGGGATTGCGGTGGCGTTCCATCAGCGATACCTGGTGATCGCGGACGGTGGCCCCGTCGTGCGGCTCCGCGGTCCACTGACCGTCTGGACCGAGCTCCCAGCAACGGGTGGCCGGGTCCATCGCGGAATCGAACACATCGCCGAGTTGTGCAGTGAGCCGGGGGTTTTTCACCTGCACCATCACCTCGACACGGCGGTCCAGATTGCGGTGCATCATGTCGGCGCTGCCGATCCAGAACTCATCGATGGCGCGGAAGTGGATGATGCGAGAGTGTTCCAGGAATCGGCCGAGAATCGACCGGACGATGATGTTTTCGGAGAATCCCTCGACCCCGGGCCGCAGTGCGCAGATCCCGCGTACCACCAGCTCGACACGCACCCCGGCCCGCGAGGCGCGGTAGAGCGCGTCGATCACCTGCTCGTCGACCAGCGAGTTGAGCTTGAGCCGGATTCGGCCGAGGCCGGTGTCGCGGTGCGCGGCAACCTCACGTTCAATGCGTTCGATGATGCCGGTCCGCACGCCGTAGGGCGCCACCAACAGGTTTCGGTAGGCGACTTTGCGTGAATACCCCGTCAAGGAGTTGAACAGGTCCGTCAGGTCGGCGCCGATGTCCGGATCGGCGGTGAGCAGACCCACATCCTCGTAAAGCCGTGCGGTTTTGGAGTTGTAGTTGCCGGTGCCGATGTGGCAGTACCGCCGGATCGCGGACCCTTCGCGGCGCACCACAAGCGCGACCTTGCAGTGGGTTTTCAACCCGATCAGCCCGTACACCACGTGCACACCGGCCTGTTCCAGCTTGCGCGCCCACTTGATATTGGCCTGCTCGTCGAAGCGGGCCTTGATCTCAACCAGGGCCACCACCTGCTTGCCCGCCTCGGCGGCGTCGATCAGCGCGGTGACGATCGGTGAATCACCCGAGGTGCGGTAGAGCGTCTGCTTGATAGCCAGCACGCCCGGGTCGGCGGCGGCCTGCTCGACGAACCGTTGCACACTGGTGGCGAATGAGTCATAGGGGTGGTGCACCAGCACATCGCCCTCGCGCAGGGTCGCGAAAATGCTTTTGGGGGTCTCCCGTTCGGCGAACGCCGGGTGCGTCGCCGGCACGAAGGTGCGGTCTTTGAGGTCGGGCCGGTCCTGGCCGTAGACCTGCCACAGCGACGAAAGATCCAGCAGGCCGGGCACCTCGATGACGTCGCCCGGATTCACGTCGAGTTCGCGCAGGAGTAACTCCAGCATGTGCTCGGTCATGTCGTCGGCGACTTCGAGGCGGACCGGCGATCCGAACCTGCGACGCGCCAGCTCCCGCTCCAGGGCCTGCAACAGGTCCTCGTCGCGGTCCTCTTCGACCTCGAAATCGGCGTTGCGCGTGATGCGGAACGCATGATGTTCGACGATCTCCATACCGGGGAACAGCACCGGCAAAAACGCCGCGATCAGCTCCTCCATCGGCAGGAATCGGACCCCGCCCCGGCTGTCGCCGCCGTCGGCACCGGCATCGAGTTCGACGAAACGGTCGACGTTGTCGGGAACCTTCACCCGCGCGAAGTGACTTCCGCCGTCCTCGGGGCGCTTGACTGTCACCGCCAGGTTCAAACTGAGGCCGCTGACGAACGGGAACGGGTGTGCCGGGTCGACGGCCAGCGGCGTCAGCACCGGGAACACCTGCTCGTGGAAGTACACCGACAACTGGTCTCGTTCGGCGGGCGACAGGTCGGCCCACGTCACCACGTGGATGCCTTCGGCGGCCAGCGCCGGGCGGACCGAGTCGAGGAACACCCGCGCGTGGTTGGTGGCGATCAGCTGGGTCTGCTCGCCGATCCGGCGCAGTTGCTCACGCGGGGTCAGGCCGTCGGCGGAACGGACCGACAGGCCCATCTCGTCACGGCGTTTGAGGCCGGCGACCCGCACCATGTAGAACTCATCGAGGTTGGAGGCGAAGATGGCCAGAAACTTGGCGCGCTCCAGCAGGGGTAGCGAGGTGTCGGCGGCCAGCGCCAACACCCGGGCATTGAAGTCCAGCCAACTCAGTTCGCGGTTGAGATAGCGATCGGCAGGTAGTTCGTCGTTATCGCCGCCGACCGGGAGACCCGCCGTGGCCGCAGGCGGCGCCGTCGGAGTGGAGTCTTTCGGACGCCAGTTGGTATCGATACGCGTCTCGGTGAGCTCGCCGCCCTCAATTTCGTCCACTGATAAATCATTGCTCATAGCGCATGTTGCTGCCACCGGTCTTGGCGTGTGCGAGCGCGCGGGCCGTCGCCGTACCGACTCCGAGCCGGCGCGCCACTGCCAGATCCTCGGGCGTGTCGATGTCGCAGCGCAGGCCGGGCCAGGCGCCGGTCAGTTCCAGGGCACCGGATTGCCGGTGCCGTTTCGAGGAATCCCGGCCGAACCGTGGTTCGAGGGGGGCGCCGAATGCGAACAGCGCCACAGTGCCCATCCCTTGGCGGTCGGCGACAAAGCTGCGCTGATGTGCCCGCGCGGCGGTGATCGCCTCGTCGAGTTCGTACGATTGCAGCGCCGGTAAATCCCCTTGTAAAACAACGATGTTCGGCACAGAAGCGGCCACCTTGGCCGCGGCTGCGGCGAGCGCGTTGTTCAGCGGGTCGCCGTGACCCTCCGGTGTCGGATCCTGCAGCACCTCCGCGCCGAGCTCGGTGGCCGTCGCGGCGGCGGCCTCGTCCGGGGTGACCACGGTGATGTGGTCGAGCCCCCGGGCGTCCAGCGCGGCGGTGATGGTGTCGGCCAGCATGGCCAGCGCCACGGCCTCCCGCACCGGTGCCGGAAATGCCGGCGCCAGCCTCGTCTTGGCCACGCTGAGCCGCTTGACGGCAATGATCACCCCGATACCGGATTCCTCGGCCTGTGCGGAGTTCACCCGACCCATCCTGCCAGCGTGGGGTTCGACGGCTCGCGGTCCCCGGTTCCGGTGGCGGTGACCCCGCCTCGCCCGGCTCCGCCGCGCTCGCGGTCCCCGATAGGGTGATGCGCTTAAGGGAGGTGGTGTTCGATGGTCGGCACCGACGGCACGGTCGCGGTGATGGGGGCGGGTGCGTGGGGCACCGCGCTGGCGAAGGTGCTCGCCGACGCCGGCAGTGCGGTCAAACTCTGGGCACGCCGGCCCGACATCGCCACCCAGATCAACGAGTCCCGGCTCAACCCCGACTATCTGCCGGGCTTCACCGTGCCCGACGCGGTGCGGGCCACCTGCGATCCCGCGGAGGCGCTGGACGGCGCGACGACCGTCGTGCTGGCTGTACCGGCGCAGACCATGCGGGCCAATCTGCAGAGCTGGACGCCGTACCTCACCAGCAGTGCCACGCTGGTCAGCGTCGCCAAGGGCATCGAGCTGGGCACGCTGATGCGGATGAGCCAGGTGATCGTGGCGGTAACGGGATTCGATCCCGGCCAGGTCGCGGTGGTGTCGGGTCCCAACCTGGCGGCCGAGATCGCCGCGGGCCAGCCCGCGGCCACGGTGGTCGCCTGCACGGACTCCGGTCGTGCGGTGGCGCTGCAACGGATGCTCAACACCGGTTATTTCCGGCCTTACACCAACGCCGATGTCATCGGTGCCGAGATCGGCGGCGCCTGCAAGAACATCATCGCGTTGGCCTGTGGGATGGCAGCGGGGGTGGGTCTGGGGGAGAACACCGCGGCCGCGATCATCACCCGCGGCCTCGCCGAGATCATTCGGCTGGGTGTGGCGCTGGGCGCCAAGGACACCACCCTGGCGGGCCTGGCCGGAGTAGGCGACCTGGTGGCGACCTGCACGTCGCCGCATTCGCGCAACCGTTCGTTCGGGGAGCGGCTCGGCCGGGGCGAGGCGTTGCCGCCGTCCCCCGGATCGGCGGGTTTGGCGAGCACCACCGACGGCCATGTCGTCGAAGGGGTGACCTCGTGTCAGTCGGTGCTGGCACTGGCGTCGAGCTACGACGTGGAGATGCCCTTGACCGACGCCGTGCACCGGGTGTGCCACCAGGGGCTGTCGGTCACCGAGGCGGTGGCACTGCTGCTGGGACGTCACACCAAACCGGAGTGAGCCGCCCCCGGTACCCTCTGGCGTGTGAATTCCCACGAACGGACCCGCGTGGCCGTCGTCTTCGGCGGCCGCAGCAGTGAGCACGCCATCTCCTGTGTCTCAGCGGGCAGCATCCTGCGCAACCTTGACCCGCAACGCTTCGAGGTCGTCGCGGTAGGGATCACCCCGCAGGGGGCGTGGGTACTCACCGACGGCAACCCGGACGCCCTGGCGATCACCGACCGGCAACTGCCGTCGGTCAGCACGGACTCGGGTGCTGAGCTGGCGCTGGCAGCCGACCCCCAGCGGGCCGGTCAGTTGGTCGCGTTCTCCGCTGCGGGGCCCGCAGAGGTGCTGGCGTCGGTCGACGTGGTGTTTCCGGTGCTGCACGGACCCTACGGCGAGGACGGCACCGTACAGGGGCTGCTGGAGTTGGCCGGGGTGCCCTACGTGGGTGCCGGGGTGTTGGCCAGCGCGGCGGGCATGGACAAGGAGTTCACCAAGAAGCTGCTGGCCGCCGACGGCCTGCCGATCGGGCCGTACGCGGTGTTGCGGGCCGCTCAGGAGACGCTGTCCGACGACGAGCGGCAGCGCCTGGGGCTTCCGCTGTTCGTCAAACCGGCGCGCGGCGGATCATCGATCGGCGTGAGCCGGGTGACGTCGTATGACGAGCTTCCCGCCGCGATCGCCGAGGCTCGCCGGCACGACCCGAAGGTCATTGTCGAGGGCGCGATCGTCGGCCGCGAGATCGAATGCGGGGTGCTCGAGTTCCCCGACGGCACGGTGGCCGCCAGCACGCTGGGCGAGATCCGGGTGGCCGGCACCCGCGACCCCGACGACGCGTTCTACGACTTCGCCACCAAGTACCTCGATGACGCCGCCGAACTCGACGTGCCGGCCAAGGTCGACGACGATGTCGCCGCCGCGGTGCAGCAGCTGGCCATCCGGGCGTTCGCCGCGCTGGACTGCCAGGGCCTGGCCCGGGTGGACTTCTTCTTGACCGACAGCGGTCCGGTGATCAACGAGATCAACACCATGCCGGGCTTCACGACGATCTCGATGTACCCACGGATGTGGTCGGCCAGCGGCATGGACTATTCCACGCTGCTGGGGACCATGGTCGACACCGCGCTGGCTCGCGGGGTGGGCCTGCGCTGACGCGCTCGACGCCCGCCGCCGCGCCGAACGTGCACTCAGGGCGGAAAATCAGGCAGATCCTCGGCGTGAATGCACGTTCGGCGAAACCACTCAGCGCGGCGGGCCCGGCCGGATCGCCACCGGCGCCCACTTCTCGGCAATCAGATCCGAAATCTCCTGGATAGGCGTGGGCCCCGAACCCGGCGGCAGGGTGAGCGCCAGATAGGTACTCCGGTCCACCACATACCAGGTGGCCCGGTCACCTTCGCGAACCTCGAACCACTGCACGTGATCGACCACCTGGATGGGTGAACCCACCACGAAGTCGGTCGGCCGGTCCAGCCCGCAGCGCAGCACAACCGCCGCACCGTCCGCGGCGGTCCAGGCAGCGGCGCCCGGCGGGGCCGGTTCGGCCAGCTCGGCGCGCCGATAGTCGCCGAGCGCAGTCGGCAGCGCGTCCAACACGGCATGGCAGTCGGCGCTGTCGGCCTGCGGGGCGGGCACCGTGGCGAGCGGGACCGGTTCGGCACCCCGCCCGCCCGGGTGGCGCACCGCGGCGACCGTCAGTGCGATACCCACCGCGGCGACGGCCACCACCAGCGCCAGGATCAGGGCAAAGCGCGGCGGCCCGTCGTCTGCATCGTTGTCCGGACCGATCACGCCCCGCCCACCATTCTGATCGCACCTACACTCCAGGCTGTGCGCGGTAATGAGCCCACGCTGGGTCAGCTTGGAGAGTTTCCCATGATCGACCGGCTGGTTGCCGGGCGCCGTCAGCCCGCCACCACGCAGCTGGGACCCGGCGACGACGCGGCGGTGGTGGGCTGCGCCGACGGCCGGGTGGTGGTCTCCACCGACATGCTGGTCGAAGGGCGGCATTTCCGGCTGGACTGGTCGGCCCCCGAGCAGGTCGGGCGCAAGGCCATCGCGCAGAACGCGGCCGATATCGAGGCGATGGGGGCACGCCCCACCGCGTTCGTGGTCGGTTTCGGGGCGCCCTCCGACACGCCCGCCGCAGACGCCGCGGCCCTGGCCGACGGGATGTGGGCCGAGGCCGAGCGCCTGGGCGCGGGCGTGGTCGGCGGCGACCTGGTTCAGGCCGACCGCTGGGTGGTGTCGGTGACGGTGCTGGGAGAGCTGGCCGGCCGGGCTCCGGTGCTGCGGTCCGGCGCGCGCCCCGGGACGACGCTGGCGGTGGCCGGCGACCTGGGCCGCTCCGCGGCGGGTCTGCGGCTCTTGAGCGACGGTGCCGGGGGATTCCCCGAGCTCGAGCAGCGGCATCTGGTCCCGGAGCCGCCCTACGGGCAGGGTGCGGTGGCCGCCGGCGCCGGCGCTCAGGCGATGACCGACGTCTCCGATGGATTGATCGCCGACCTGGGGCACCTGGCGGACGCATCACAGGTGACGCTGGACGTGTCCACGGCGGCGCTGGCGCCCGATCACCGGGTGCTGGCTTCCGCGGCTGCGGCAGTCGGCGCCGACCCGTGGTCGTGGGTGCTGGGCGGGGGAGAGGATCACGCCTTGGTCGCCGCGTTTCCCGACGGCGTCCCGGCCGGTTGGCGCGCCATCGGTCACGTGCTGCCCGGGCCGGCGCGGGTGCTGGTCGACGGGGTCGTGTGGGACGGGCAGGCGGGCTGGCAGTCGTTCGATCCCGGCGCACCGTTACGTTGAGACACCATGAGTGCTCGTCCACTTCCCGAACTTGTCGAAAGCGGTTGGGCCACTGCGCTGGCGCCGGTGAGCGATCAAGTAGCCGTGCTGGGAAAGTTCCTGCGTGAGGAGACGACGGCCGGCCGCGGCTATCTGCCGGAGGGGCAGAACATCTTGCGCGCCTTCAGCTTTCCGTTCGACGACGTACGGGTGCTGATCGTCGGGCAGGACCCCTACCCGACGCCGGGCCACGCGGTGGGCCTCAGCTTCTCGGTGGCACCGCATGTGCGGCCGTTGCCGCGCAGCCTGGCGAACATCTTCACCGAGTACACCGCGGACCTGGGTTATCCCACGCCCTCCAACGGTGATCTGTCCCCGTGGGCGCAGCGCGGTGTGCTGCTGCTCAACAGGGTGCTGACGGTGCAACCGGGTGCGCCCGCGTCGCATCGCGGCAAGGGCTGGGAGGCGATCACCGAGTGTGCGATCCGCGCGCTGGTGGCCCGCCGACGGCCCATGGTGGCGATCTTGTGGGGCCGCGACGCCGGGACGCTCAAGCCGATGCTCAACGAGCACTGCCTCACCATCGAGTCACCGCACCCGTCGCCGCTTTCGGCGTCGCGTGGGTTCTTCGGATCGCGCCCCTTCAGCCGCGCCAACGAGCTGCTGGCACAGCTGGGAGCCGAGCCGATCGACTGGCGTCTGCAGTGAAGCCGCCAAGACGGCCGCCGAAGCGGGCGCCCGGGTAGCCGGGAACGCGGAGTTAGCCGCGGACGACCTTGCCGGCCTTGATGCAGGAAGTGCAGGCGTTCAGGCGCTGCTTGTTACCGCCGGGACGGGCGGCGTGCACAACCTGGATGTTCGGGTCCCACCGACGGCTGGTCCGACGGTGCGAGTGGGACACCGACTTGCCGAAGCCGGGGCCCTTTCCGCAGATATCGCACACGGCAGCCATATGTGACACTCCTCAAAACGTCTGCTTGAGGGCCAACGACCTCAGCGGGTGGCCCGACAACCTGATCAGGATACCCGCCGGGCGGGGCAACCACCAAAACGCCCCGTCCCGACCGGACGTGGGTGAGCTGTGCTGTCGTCCGAAGTGATTAGGCTTGCGGCCACCGGAGGCACGGCAGGAAGGTGGGTGGAGGTGGGCAACCCCGATCGTCTGCTGGATGCGGCGACCTTGCGGGACTGGGCGCACACCGCCGTCGGCGACCTGATCACCCACACCGACGAGATCAACCAGCTCAACGTTTTCCCGGTCGCCGACTGCGACACCGGCACCAACATGCTGTTCACCATGCGCTCGGCCCTGGCCGAGGCCAACACCGAGGCGGCCTCGGGCGAGGTCGGGCGGGTGGCGGCCGCACTGTCGTCCGGAGCGCTGCACGGCGCCCGGGGCAACTCCGGGGTGATCCTGTCGCAGATCTTGCGGGGCCTGGCCGATGTGACGGCCGAACGCGGGGCCGGCACCACCGTGATCGACGCGGCGCTGCTCGCAGCCGGCTTACGGCACGGGGTGGAGCTGGTGGTCACCTCGATGGGAGGCCGCGAGGTCCCCGGCACCATCGTGTCGGTTCTGCAGGCCGCGGCTGCTGCCGTGCAGCGGTCTGCGGCGCAGGGGGCCGAGTTGGGTCCGGCGCTGGTGGCGGGCACCGACGCCGCCGCCGAGGCGCTCGAGGCCACCACCACCCAGCTCGACGTGCTCGCCGAGGCCGGGGTGGTCGACGCGGGCGGTCGCGGCCTGCTGGTGCTGCTCGACGCGCTGCGTTCGACGGTCACCGGGCAGGCCCCGGTGCGGGCCCGGTATCAACCGTCGCCGCGGCCCCGGACACCCGAAGCGGGCACCGAGCCGCCGGCACCCCAGTTCGAGGTGATGTACCTCCTCGGCGAATGCAGCCCCGAGGACACCGAGGCCCTGCGCGAACGGTTGACGCAGCTCGGCGAATCGGTCGCGATCGCAACCTCGGGCGTGGTCGGTGGATATTCGGTGCACGTGCACACCGATGACGCCGGTGCCGCCGTCGAGGCCGGGCTGGCGTTCGGCCGGCCGCGCCGGATCCAGATCTCCGCGCTGGCCGGGGCCACCGGCCCGTCTCCGGGCAGCTGGACACGGGAGCGCGCGGTGCTCGCCGTGGTCGACGGCGACGGCGCCGAGGCGCTGTTCGACTCCGAGGGCGCCTGCGTACTGCGGCCGGACCCGCACAGCGCGGAGCCGGTGATGATGGTCTCCGCGCAGCAGCTGCTGCGGGCGGTGGTCGACACCGGCGCAGCCCAGGTGATGCTGCTGCCCAACGGCTACGTCGCCGCCGAGGAACTGGTGGCGGGCGCTACGGCGGCCATCGGGTGGGGGGTGGACGTGGTGCCGGTGCCGACCGGCTCGATGGTGCAGGGCCTGGCGGCACTGGCGGTGCACGATCCGGGCCGTCCGCTGGTCGACGACGGCTACACCATGGCCCGGGCGGCCGGCGGAACTCGGCTCGGGTCGGTGCGGGTGGCGACTGAACAGGCACTGACCTGGGCGGGCTCCTGCCAACCCGGTGACGGCCTGGGCATCGCCGGCGACGAGGTGTTGATCGTGGCCCGCGATGTCGGAGCGGCGGCGATCGGTCTGATCGACCTGATGCTGGCCGCCGGCGGTGAGCTGGTGACGGTGCTGTTCGGGGCGGGCTTCGGTGGGCAAGTCATCGAGGTGTTGGCCCGGCACGTGCACGATCGGCACCCGGGTACCGAGCTGGCGACCTACTTCACCGGGCATCGGGGGGACGCACTGCTGATCGGGGTCGAGTGACGATGGTCACGTTGGCCGACCGGCTGGACTACGTGCTGGGTTCGGACGCGGCCGCCAAACTCGACGAGTTCTTCGGAATCCGTACGGTCGACGACCTGCTGCGGCACTACCCCCGCAGCTACGTCGAGGGCGCGACCAAACGCGGCGTCGACGACGCCCAGGCGCTCGAGGGCGAACACATCACCCTGGTGGACACCATCGCCACCGCCGTGGCCAGACCGATGAGGCGCCAGCCGGGCCGGCGGCCCAACGAATATCTGGTGATCACCCTGGGCAGCGGCCAGCAGAAGGTCAGTGCCACCTTCTTCAACGCGCGCGGCCTGAAATACAAACTCACCCCGGGAACCCGGGTGATGCTGTCCGGCGAGGTCGGCTACTTCAACCGCAAACTTCAACTGACGCACCCCGACTTCCTCATCCTGGACGTGCCGAACCAGGACAACTTCGGTAGTGACTCGCTGCGCAACATCGCCGATGCCTCTCAGGCGATCAGTGGCGAAGTGCTGCAGTCGGAGTTCGAGCGGGCCTGCTATCCGATCTATCCGGCGAGCACCAAGCTGCAGAGCTGGGACATATTCGCCTGTGTGCGACAGGTTCTGGAAATTCTCGACCCGGTGCCCGAGCCGCTGCCGGCCGCGCTGCTGGCCGAGCGCGGGCTGATCGGCGAAGACGAGGCGCTTCGCGCGATCCACCTCGCCGAGAGCGCGGCGCAGCGCGACCGGGCCCGCGAGCGGCTGACTTTCGATGAGGCGGTGGGGCTGCAATGGGCGCTGGCCGCGCGCCGCAACGGCGAACTGTCCGAATCCGGACCGTCGGCACCTGCGAGCAGCGACGGGCTGGCCGCGCAGATGATGAGCCGGCTGCCCTTCGAACTGACGGCCGGGCAGCGCGAAGTGCTCGACGTCTTGCACGCGGAGTTGACCGCGACCCGTCCGATGAACCGGATGTTGCAGGGTGAGGTCGGCTCCGGAAAGACTGTGGTTGCGCTGCTGGCGATGCTGCAGATGGTCGACGCGGGTTACCAGTGCGCGTTGCTTGCGCCGACGGAAGTCCTTGCCGCTCAGCATGTTCGTTCAATGCGAGACATGCTCGGCCCACTGGCCCTGGGGGGTCAGCTCGGCGGTGCGGACCATGCCACCGCGGTGGCGTTGCTCACCGGGTCGATGTCGGCGCCGGCCAAGAAGCAGGTTCGGGCTCAGATCACCGACGGCACCGCGGGGATCGTGGTGGGCACCCACGCCCTGTTGCAAGACTCTGTCGAGTTCCACCGGCTCGGCATGGTGGTGGTCGACGAACAGCATCGCTTCGGGGTGGAGCAGCGCGATCAGTTGCGGGCCAAGGCTCCCGCGGGGATCACGCCGCATCTGCTGGTGATGACCGCGACGCCGATCCCGCGCACCGTGGCCCTGACCGTTTACGGTGACCTGGAGACCTCCACGCTGCGTGAGCTGCCACGCGGGCGGCAGCCGATCCGCTCCTCGGTGATCTTTGAGAAGACCAAACCGGCCTGGCTGCAACGGGCCTGGGAAAGGATCCGGGAAGAGGTCGCGTCCGGCCGGCAGGCCTACGTGGTGGCGCCGCGCATCGACGAGAACGACGAGCCCGCGGCGCAGGCCGGCGATCAGGGGCCGCTGCGGCCGTCGGCGACCGCGGTAGAGCTCTACGAGCGTTTGGGATCCGGGCCGTTGGCGGGACTGCGGCTCGGATTGATGCACGGCCGGTTGTCCGCCGATGAGAAGGACGCGGTGATGAGCGCGTTCCGGTCCGGGATGGTGGACGTGTTGGTGTGTACGACCGTGATCGAGGTCGGTGTCGACGTCCCGAATGCGACGGTGATGCTGGTGGCCGACGCCGACCGATTCGGTATCAGCCAGCTGCATCAGCTGCGCGGACGGATCGGGCGTGGCGAGCACGCCAGCCTGTGCCTGCTGGTCACCTCGGCAACCGAGGGGTCCCGGGCCGGCAGGCGCCTGGAGGCCGTGGCCGCCACGCTGGACGGCTTTGCGCTGGCCGATCTGGATCTTCGGGAACGTGGCGAGGGTGATGTGCTGGGCCGCACCCAGTCCGGCTGGCGCGGCGGACTGAAACTGTTGTCGCTGACCGACCATGGCGAGGTCATCGAAGCCGCCCGGGAATGGTGCGACAAGGCGTGGGAAGCCGACCCCACCGATGCCGGGCTGGCAACGCTGGCAGCACATTTCACCGGCATCGAATACCTGGACAAGTCATGAACCCGCATCGCAGGACCCTGCTGTGGATGGCCGTCGCGGCGGCGATCGCGGTGCTGGTGGCCTACCAGACCGTCTCGGCCTCCGGCCAGCGCAGCCGTGACCTGGCAGCGCAGGCCGGGATGCCCACCGTGGCGGCGGGCGCTGATGTCCTGGCCGGTATCTCGGTGGTACCGGTGCGCACCCACCGCTACGACTACCGCCGCGCACTGTTCGGCCAGGCCTGGGACGACGACAACGACGCCCCCGGCGGACGCAACGGCTGCGATACCCGGGACGACATCCTCAACCGCGATCTGGTGGACATCACCCGGGTCTCGACCAAACGCTGCCCCGCCGCGGTGGCCACCGGAACCCTGCACGACCCCTATACCAATGCCGTCGTCGCCTTCACCCGTGGCGCGAAGATCGGCGAAGCCGTGCAGATCGACCACATCGTCCCGCTGGCCTACGCCTGGGACATGGGAGCTTCGGGCTGGACCTACCGCCAGCGGCTGCGCTTCGCCAACGATCCCGCCAACCTGCTGGCGGTCGCCGGGCAGGCCAACCAGGACAAGGGCGATGCCGGCCCGGGGCAGTGGATGCCGCCGAACCGCTCGTTCGCCTGTCAGTACGCGATCGCCTACCTCGCGGTGGTGCGCGGCTACGAGCTGCGACTCGACCAGCCGTCGGCGGAGGTACTGCGCGACGCCGCGGCCACCTGTCCGACCGGGTAACGGTGCAGCGCCCGGGACGGACGGCTGCGGGATGGCCTAGGTGCCGGTGTAGGTCAGCGGGTCTTCGCGGACCCGCGTGCCGTCGTTGAGGCCGTTGAGGCTGTCCATGTGCTCCTCGGCCAGCTCGAAGCCGAACACGTCGAGGTTGGCGGCGATGCGCTCCGGCTGGGCCGAGCGGGGGATCACCACGTTGCCCAGCTGCAGGCTCCACCGGATCAGCACCTGCGCCGGGGTCTTGCCGTACTCGGCGGCGATCGCGGTAACCGTCGGGTGGTCGAGCAGGCGGCCCACCGCCAGCGGGCTGTACGCCTCCGTGACGATGCCGCGCTCAGCGTTGGCGGCACGCAGCTCGGCCTGGTTGAGCAGCGGGTGCAGCTCGATCTGGTTGACCGAAGGAGTCTCGAACGCCAAATCGATCACATCGTCGATGTGCTGGGTGGTGAAGTTGCACACCCCGATCGACCGGGCCAGTCCCATCTCCCGGGTTTGGATCAGCCCGCCGAAGCTGTCCACGTACATGCCCAGCGGCGGGGCCGGCCAATGGATCAGGTAGAGGTCCATGTAGTCCATCCCGAGCCGCTCCAGGCTGGCCTTGCAGGCCTCGATGGCGGCGGTCAGGCCCTGGTCGGCGTTGGCCAGCTTGGTGGTGACGAACACCTCCTCGCGCGGGATTCCCGACGCCGCGATGGCTCGGCCCACCGCGGCCTCGTTGCCGTACACCTTGGCGGTGTCGATCAGCCGGCAGCCCAGCTCGAGCGCCGTCGAGACGGCCCGCTCGGTTTCGGCCTCGGACAACTCGCCCACCCCGATGCCCAGAGTCGGCATGGTGTGACCGTCGTTGAGCGTGACAGAGGGGATCGCAGTGCCCGACGTCATTTCACCTACCTGTGTAATCGAACGTTCGTGGATCGGGCCCCAGCCGGGCGCCGTCGTCGAGCGAGGATATCTCGGCCATCTCTGGCGTGCCGAGTTCGAAGTCGAAGACCTCGAAGTTGCCGACGATGCGCTCCCGGTGGACCGATTTCGGAATCACGATATTACCCAGCTGGATATGCCACCGGATCAGCACCTGTGCCGGGGTCTTGCCGCACCGCCGCGCCACCGCGGCGACCGTCGGATGTGTCAGCAGCGAACCGCGCCCCAACGGCGCCCAGGCCTCGGCGGCGATGCCGAGGCGGGCGTGCAGCGCACGCAGTTCGGGCTGGCTGAAGCGCGGGTGCAGCTCGATCTGATTGACCACCGGCACGATCCCGGTCGCATCGATGAGCACCTTGAGGTGATCGGCGGCGAAGTTGCTCACCCCGATCGAGCGGATCCGGCCCTGATCCCGCAGGTGGGCCATGGCCCGGAAGGTCTCGACGAACTTGCCGCGCATCGGCAGGGGCCAGTGGATCAGGTACAGGTCCAGAACGTCCAGCCCGAGCCGGTCCATGCTCGCCTCGAACGCCCTCAGCGTCGAGTCGTAGCCCTGGTCGGCGTTCCACACCTTGGTGACCACATAGACCTCGTCGCGCCCCAGCCCAGAGGCTGCGACGGCGCGGCCCACCTCGCGTTCGTTGCCGTAGAGGGCCGCGGTGTCGATGTGGCGGTAGCCGGCCGCCAGCGCACTGCTCACCGCGCGTTCGGTCTCGGCGGGCGAAATCTTGTAAACCCCAAAACCGACGCTGGGGATGGAATTACCGTCGTTGAGCGTGACCGAACGCAAGCCATCTCCAGCAGCCATGCCACGAAGTCTGCCAGCCGGGCCCGGTTCCCGGCGGGGTGCCAGGTGGTCCGATCAGCTAAAGAGCACCCTGGTGAAGGCCGGCATGAAGGTCACTCCAAGGCTGCCGATCGGGGTGCAGCGGCTCCTGACCGGCGGGCGGTCGGTGACCATCGACGGCAAGACCCTCGACCCCACGCTGCGATTGACGCTGGCCGCACAGCACGCGATGGGTGTCCACGGATTGGTCATCGGTGACGACGCGGACGCCTCCCGCGCCCAGTTGCGCCTGACCTCCGACGGGCTCGGCGGCGGCGACATCCGCGTCGATGTACGCGACCTCGTGTTGCCCGGCCCCGCCGGCGACATCGCCGCTCGGCACTACCGCCCGCCCGGTGACGGCGCCAAGCCGCTGCTCGTCTTCTACCACGGTGGCGGATTTGTGCTCGGCGACTTGGACAGCCACGACGCGATCTGTCGGCTGACCTGCCGTGACGGCGACGTTGCGGTGCTGTCGGTGGATTACCGGCTGGCGCCCGAGCATCCCGCGCCGGCGGCACTCGACGACGCCTGCGCGGCGTTCCGCTGGGCCGTCGACCACGCCGCCGAACTGGGCGGACTGACCGGCCGGGTCGCTGTCGGCGGGGACAGCGCGGGCGCCAACCTGGCCGCCGGGGTGGCGCTGCGGGCCCGCGACGAGGGCGGGCCGGCGCCCGTGCTGCAGTGGCTGATCTACCCGGTGGCCGACAGCACCGCCCAGACCCGCTCGCGCACCCTCTACGGGGAGGGTTTCCTGCTGACCAAGCACGACATCGACTGGTTCACCGAGCAATATGTGGGCCGATCGCAGCTCGACCCCAGTGACCCGCGGGTGTCTCCGCTGCTGGCCGACGACCTGTCGGGACTGCCGCCGGTACTGATGGCGCTGGCGGGTTTCGATCCGCTCTACGACGAGGGCGAGCAGTTCGCTGCGGCCCTGCGCGAGGCCGGAGTCGTCGTCGACCTGCGGCGGATGCCGACCTTGACACACGCGTTCATCAATCTGTTCGGTCTGGGCGGCGGCAGCGCGACTGCCACTGGTGAGCTGATCTCGGCGCTGCGCGCCCACCTCAGCCGCGGCTGAGGCCGCTCACGCCGGTACTGTAGAGCCGCACAACCGACCACCGAAGACGAGGACCAACCGACTGTGGCCAGCAAACCCAAACGCCCCGGCGCCTCCGGCTTGAAGGCCGGCGACCAGAAACGCAATCTCGCCATGCAGATCGGGCTGGTCGCCATCGTGGTGGTCTTCGCGGTGGGTCTGATCGGCTACATCGTGGTGTCCAACGGCCACAAGAAGGGCGCCAGTGCCGGCGAGGCGGTCCGGGTCACCTCGAGCAAGCTGGTCACCAAGGAGGGCACCGACGAGCCCAAGGCCGTGCTGACGTTCTATGAGGACTTCCTCTGCCCGGCCTGCGGCAACCTGGAGCGGGCCTTCGGTCCCACCGTGTCCCGGCTGATCGACAGCGGGGCGATCGCCGCCGACTACCACATGGTCGCGATCCTGGACCGGCCGCAGAACGACAACTACTCGTCGCGTGCCGGTGCCGCCGCCTACTGCGTCGCCGACGAGAACAACGACGCCTTCCGCCGGTTCCACACCGCGCTCTACACCGAGCAGCTTCAGCCGTCGGAGATCGGGACCGACTTCCCGGACAACAAGCGCCTCATCGAGCTGGCCCGCCAGGCCGGGGCTGCCGGGACCGTTCCGGCGTGCATCAACAGCGGCAAATACCTCAAGATGGTGGGCGGTATGGCTGCGGCCGGCGGCATCCACGCCACCCCCACGTTGCGGATCAACGGCGAGGACTACCGGCCCTCCACCCCAGAGGCCCTGGTCTCCAAGATCCGCGAGATCGTCGGTGACCTGCCGGGCATGTCGGTGCCCGCGGCCCCGGAGTCGTGACCATCACCGCTTCGGCGGTAGAACCGCACGAGCAGCAGGCGGTGCCGCTCGCCGCGTCGCGGGCCTGGGCGGTGCTGATCGGCGGAGTCATCGGGCTGGCCGCCTCGGTCACGCTGACCGTCGAGAAGATCAAGCTGCTGCTGGACTCGGGGTACGTGCCGTCGTGCAACCTCAACCCGGTGCTGTCGTGCGGGTCGGTGATGGTCACCCCGCAGGCCTCCGTGCTGGGCTTCCCCAACCCGCTGCTGGGCATCATCGCATTCACCGTGGTGATCGTCACCGGTGTGCTGGCTGTTGGGAAAGTTCCACTGCCCCGGTGGTATTGGAACGGGCTGGCACTGGGCACCCTGGCGGGGGCGGGTTTCGTGCACTGGCTGATCTTTCAGAGCCTGTACCGCATCGGAGCGCTGTGCCCGTACTGCATGGTGGTCTGGGCGGTCACGCTGTGCCTGCTGGTGATGTTCGCAGCCCTGGCATATGAGCAGAGCGATATACGCAACAATTTGCAATATTTGCACCGGTGGCGCTGGACCGTGGCTGCGTTATGGTTTATCGCGTTATTCCTGTTGATATTTATTCGGTTTCAGGACTACTGGATAACGCTGTTGTAGGGGTGGATGTGATCTCCAAAGTGCTGGTGGCCAACCGCGGGGAGATCGCTGTCCGTGCCTTCCGTGCCGCCTGCGAACTCGGGGTCGGCACCGTGGCCGTCTATCCCTACGAGGACCGCAACTCGCTGCACCGGCTCAAGGCAGACGAGTCCTACCAGATCGGCGAAGAGGGCCATCCGGTCCGCGCCTACCTGTCGGTCGACGAGATCGTCGGCACCGCGATCCGCTGCGGCGCCGACGCGGTGTACCCGGGCTACGGGTTTCTCTCCGAGAATCCCCGGCTGGCCCAGGCGTGCGCGGACGCCGGCATCACCTTCGTCGGTCCCAGTGCCGCGGTGCTGGCACTGACCGGGAACAAGTCTCGCGCGGTGGCAGCCGCGCGGGAGGCGGGCCTGCCGGTGCTGGCATCGTCGGCGCCGTCGACATCGGTGGCGCAGTTGCTCGCCGCGGCCCAGGACATGACCTTCCCCCTGTTCGTCAAGGCGGTGGCCGGCGGTGGCGGGCGCGGTATGCGCCGTGTCGCCGACGCCGACGCGCTGGCAGAAGCCGTGGAGGCCGCCAGCCGCGAAGCGGATTCGGCGTTCGGGGACGCCCACGTCTACCTCGAGCAGGCGGTGGTGAACCCGCGCCACATCGAGGTCCAGATCCTGGCCGACAACCACGGCAACGTGATCCACCTCTACGAGCGCGACTGCAGCGTTCAGCGCCGGCATCAGAAGGTCGTCGAGCTGGCGCCGGCGCCGAATCTGGATCCCGCGCTGCGCGAGAAGATCTGCGCCGACGCCGTCGCCTTCGCACGCCATATCGGTTACACCTGTGCTGGCACGGTGGAGTTCCTCGTCGACGAACGCGGTCACCATGTGTTCATCGAGATGAATCCCCGGATCCAGGTGGAGCACACCGTCACCGAAGAGATCACCGATGTGGACCTGGTGTCGTCGCAGCTTCGGATCGCAGCGGGCGAGTCGCTGGCGGACCTCGGGTTGTCGCAGGACTCGATCACGCTGCACGGTGCGGCGCTGCAATGCCGTATCACCACCGAGGACCCGGCCAACGGCTTCCGACCCGACACCGGGCGAATCAGCGCCTACCGCAGTCCGGGCGGGGCCGGCATCCGGCTGGACGGCGGTACCAACCTGGGTGCGGAGGTCAGCGCCCACTTCGACTCGATGCTGGTCAAACTGACCTGCCGGGGAAGGGATTTTCCCACCGCGGTGAAGCGGGCCCGCCGGGCCATCGCGGAGTTCCGCATCCGCGGGGTGGCCACCAACATCCCGTTCCTGCAGGCGGTGCTCGACGACCCGGACTTCTCAGCCGGGCACGTCACCACCTCGTTCATCGATGAGCGGCCGCAACTGCTCACCGCGCGTGCCTCGGCCGACCGTGGCACGAGAATCCTGAACTACCTGGCCGATGTCACCGTCAACAGTCCGCACGGCACCCGGCCGTCGACGGTCTACCCGCGTGACAAGCTGCCCGAGTTGGACCTGACGGTGCCACCGCCGCCGGGTTCCAAGCAGCGACTGGTCGAGCTGGGGCCGGAGGGTTTCGCCCGCTGGCTCCGGGACTCACCGGCCTTGGGCGTCACCGACACCACGTTCCGGGACGCCCACCAGTCGTTGCTGGCCACCCGGGTGCGCACCAGCGGGTTGGTCAAGGTGGCGCCTTACGTGGCCCGCACCATGCCCGAGCTGCTCTCGGTCGAGTGCTGGGGCGGAGCGACCTACGATGTCGCGCTGCGGTTTTTGAAGGAAGACCCCTGGGAGCGGCTGGCCGCGTTGCGCGAGACGCTGCCCAACATCTGCCTGCAGATGCTGCTGCGCGGCCGTAACACCGTCGGTTACACGCCCTACCCGGAGCTGGTGACCTCGGCGTTCGTGCAGGAGGCAGCCGAAACCGGCATTGACATCTTCCGGATCTTCGATGCGCTCAACAACGTCGATTCGATGCTTCCCGCCATCGACGCGGTGCGGGAAACCGGCAGTGCGGTAGCCGAAGTCGCCATGTGCTACACCGGGGATCTGGCCAGCCCGGACGAAAAGCTCTACACGCTGGACTACTACCTGAGGCTCGCCGAACAGATCGTCGGTGCCGGGGCGCATGTGCTGGCGATCAAGGACATGGCGGGACTGTTGCGTCCCGCAGCGGCGAGCACCCTGGTGAGCGCGCTGCGCAGTCGCTTCGACTTGCCTATCCACGTGCACACTCACGACACCGCCGGTGGTCAGCTCGCCAGTTACGTCGCCGCATGGCAGGCCGGAGCGGACGCCGTCGACGGTGCGGCTGCGCCCCTGGCGGGAACCACCAGTCAACCATCGTTGAGTTCGATCATCGCCGCCGCGGCCCACACCGGCTACGACACCGGGATCTCACTGGACGCGGCCTGTGACCTGGAACCGTACTGGGAGGCGCTGCGAAAGGTGTACGCGCCGTTCGAGTCCGGTCTGGCAGCGCCGACCGGGAGGGTGTACCGCCATGAGATACCCGGCGGCCAGCTGTCGAATCTGCGCCAGCAGGCCAAGGCGCTGGGGCTGGCAGACCGGTTCGAGGACGTGGAGGTCAACTATGCGGCCGCCGATGCCATCCTCGGCCGGCTGATCAAGGTCACCCCCAGTTCGAAGGTGGTCGGAGACCTGGCGCTGGCGCTGGTCGGAGCAGGCGTGAGCGCCGAGGAGTTCGCCGCGGACCCGTCCCGGGTCGACATCCCGGATTCGGTGATCGGTTTCCTGCGCGGCGAGTTGGGCGAGCCGGCCGGCGGCTGGCCGGAACCGTTGCGCGCCAAGGCACTGGTCGGCAGGGGCGCCCCGCGGGAGGTCCAGCAGCTCTCGGCAGACGACGAGGCCGTGCTGGGCAAGTCCGGACCGCCACGTCAGGCCCGGCTCAATCACCTGCTGTTCCCCGGCCCCACCAAGGATTTCGAGGCGGATCGGGAACTCTATGGCGACATCTCGAGACTGTCGGCCAACCAGTTCTTCTACGGCTTGCGCCAAGGCGAGGAACACCGGGTGCGGCTGGAGCGCGGGGTGGAGCTGCTGATCGGGCTCGAGGCCATCTCCGAGCCGGATGAACGGGGCATGCGCACGGTGATGTGCATCATCAACGGTCAGTTGCGGCCGGTCGAGGTGCGAGACCGCAGCGTGGCCAGCGTGGTGCCGGTCGCGGAGAAGGCGGACCGGAACAAGCCCGGCCATATCGCCGCACCGTTTGCCGGCGTGGTCACGATCGGGGTGGCCGAGGGGCAGCAGGTGAGCGCGGGACAGACCGTCGCCACCATCGAGGCGATGAAGATGGAGGCGGCCATCACGGCGCCCACCGATGGAACCGTCGCCCGGGTGGCGGTGGCGGCCACCGCCCAGGTCGAAGGCGGCGACCTGCTGGTGGTGTTGAGCTGATCGCCGGTGCGGATGCCCAGCGCAGCTGTGCGCACAGGTGGCGGTCATGACCCGCATCGTCGGGGGCGCAGCGGGCGGGCGGCGCATCGCCGTGCCGCCGCGCGGTACCCGGCCCACCACCGATCGGGTGCGCGAGGCCCTGTTCAACATGCTGGATGCCCGGATGGACCTCACCGACATGGCGGTGCTGGATTTGTACGCCGGGTCTGGAGCGTTGGGTTTGGAAGCGCTGTCTCGCGGCGCTGCGACGGCGATGTTCGTCGAATCCGACCGTCGCGCAGGCGATGTGCTGGCGGCAAACATCGCATCGCTGGGACTGGCCGGTGCGGTGTTGCGCCGCGGGACAGTGGCTGCGGTGCTCGCCACGGGGACCGGGACGCCGGTCGATCTGGTGCTGGCCGACCCGCCGTATGAAGTAGAGGCCTCCGAAATCGACGCGCTGCCAGGGCTGTTGACCGCCGGGGGTTGGGCTGCTGCAGGCACTGTCGTGGTGATCGAGCGTGCTGCTGGCAGCCCGGCGGTGAGCTGGCCGCAGGGCTGGCAGGCCTGGCCGTCTCGCCGGTACGGCGACACTCGCCTGGATCTGGCCGAACGGGAGTAGCGGCGAACGCAGGCGTTTCGAAGCCGGGCGTGTAGCGTCGACGCCTATGAGCGGCGCCGTTTGCCCCGGTTCCTTCGATCCGGTGACCCTGGGACATGTGGACATCCTGGAGCGCGCTGCCGCCCAGTTCGACGAGGTGGTGGCCGCGGTGCTGGTGAACCCTGCCAAGCAGGGGATGTTCACCCTCGACGAGCGCCTCGAGATGATCGCCGAAGCCACCGCGCATCTGCCCAACGTGCGTGCCGAGTCCGGCAGGGGATTGGTGGTGGACTTCGTCCGGGAGCGGGGGCTGACCGCGATCGTCAAAGGCCTGCGCACCGGCACCGACTTCGAGTACGAGCTGCAGATGGCCCAGATGAACAAGCACATCGCCGGCGTCGACACGTTTTTTGTGGCGACCACGCCGCGCTATTCATTCGTGTCGTCGTCGCTGGCCAAAGAGGTGGCCTCGATGGGCGGAGATGTCAGCGACCTGTTGCCCGAACCGGTGAACCGGCGCCTGGCGGCCAAATTGGCCGGCCGCTGAGACGACCGCGGCCTACGTCGGCGCCAACCCCAAACGGCGCGCGGTCGCCGCGCGCATGCCGGAAAGTCCCCGGGTGACGCCCAGGACGCGCAGCGCCGCCTCGGCAGTGGTCCAGGGATAGTCCGGCGGGCAGGAGCCGTCGTCGGAACGGCGATTGATGACGGACTCCACCAGCCGGAAGGGCAGGTCGACGGCGTCGGCGGGGCCGCGGTGTTCGGCGAGCACTGCCTGCGACAGCTGCTGATAGTGGCTGCGCAGCGTCTCGCGTTGCCGGCGGAAGGCGGCGAAACGCTCCAAGCGGAGCTCGGGCAGTAGATAGAGCGTGCCCAGATTCCAGGTACCGCCACACAATTGGGCGGTGTCGGCGACGACGAGGGCGTGCAGCCGGGCAGCGCTGGGACCGTCCTCGGCCAGCAGCTGGGCGGCCAGCTGTACCGAGGTGTCGACGGTGCCGGCCAGCAGTGCGTCCAGCATGTCGTCTTTGGCGGCGAAGTGGTGATACAGCGAGGCCTGCTGCATGCCGACGCTGGCGGCGATGCGTCGGGTGGAGGTGGCCGCGTAGCCGACGGTGGTGAACAGCTCGGCCGCGGCATCAAGGATTTCGTCGCGGGCGCTGCGCCCGGGCCGGCTGGAGGCTAGGAGCCTGGGACGTCCTCGGCGATCGATCTGCACGCCTTATTGCCTATCACGATTGCCCAGCCCCGTTACCGATCACGGGAGGCGGACCACGCGCGCTAAAAACTATCACTTGATAGAAACTGTGCTAGCGTCCCGGCATGGACGACCTACGCACCGATTCCACCGACGGGGCCCGCTCCCATGCCCGCGCTCAGGTGCAGCACGCGTCGATGCGTATCCCGGCGACGCCCGACGACGTGGATCCGGGCAGGCTGACCTGGGCAGAGTCGATTCCGGCGGGTGGCTATGCCACCAAGGTGCTGGCCCGCGGTAGCCGGCTGCGGTTGATCGACGTCGCGGGCGGCGCCTGCGCGCACCTGCTGCTCTACCGGGCCGAGGCGCCGTGGGAACGGCTCAATGTCGCCGACACCATGAAAGTTCCGTGGCAGGCCTATCTCGGTGTCGGCCACCCCCTGCTGTCCGACCAGGGCCGGGTGCTGGCCACCGTTGTCGCCGACTCGTCGGGACGACACGACCTGCTCTGCGGCCCCGAGGCCACCGGCCGCCGACTGCTCCTGCTGGGAGCGCTCAAGCACGGCCTGGACATTCGCGACGTCGCCCCGTCGGTGTCGCTTTTCCGCGGAGTGCGCGTCGACCCCGGCAGCGGCGCACTGGAATTCACCGGGTCCACAGGTCCCGGCGCCGCTGTCGACCTGCTGATCCACCTTCCGGTGCTGCTGATAGCCGCCAATGCCGCACACCCGCTGGACCCCGACCCGCCGTCCACCGCACTGGACGTGCTCGCCTGGCGGGCCGGCGAGCAGTTGGCAGACCTGGCCAATCAGGACCCGGAATACCAACGCGCCGTGCACAACACCGAGGCGGCCTGGGCCGCAGCAGCGGGGGAGCGCTCATGACCGGTCCATCGCAGATCGTCTCCGACCAGCAGGTGGCGGCCCGGGCGCCCTGGTCGGCGGTGGTGCGTACCGGAGAGCAGTTGCAGATCATCGACCTGCACGGCAACCAGGCGGTGGACTGCCTGCTCTACGACGCGGCCGACCACACCCGCCGTTACAGCGCCCAGGCCACCGTTTCCGCCGCGCGCAACATCTTCTTGAGCACCGGATCGGTGCTGCGCGCAGCCGACGGAACCGCCCTGATGACCGTCGTCGCCGACGACGTGGGCAATCACGACACGATCGCCGGAGCCTGCTCGCAGGAGTCCAACACGCTGCGTTACGGACATCACACCGCCCACCAGCACGCCTGCGTCGAGAACTTCCTGGCCGAAGGGGCCCGCTGGGGCCTGGGAAAGCGCGATATCGTCTCCAACATCAACTGGTTCATGAACGTCCCGGTCGAATCCGACGGCACCCTCGGGATCGTCGACGGCATCTCGGCCCCGGGCAAGGCCGTGACACTGCGCGCCGAGATCGACACCCTGGTCCTGGTCTCCAACTGCCCGCAGATCAACAACCCGTGCAACGGATTCGACCCGACCCCGGTCCGGATGGTGATCACCCGGCCATGATCGGCATCGAGGTGCTCTCCCCGGGCATGTTCACCACCGTGCAGGACTGGCCCGGACGAGTCGGCTACTGGCATGTCGGGGTGCCGCCGTCCGGGCCGATGGACGACGTGTCGTTTCGGCTCGGCAACCGGGTCCTGGGCAATCCCGAAGGCGCAGCCGGCTTGGAATGCACCAAGGCCGGTCCCGCGCTGCGCTTTTGCGAACCCGCGTGGGTGTGCGTCACCGGTGCTCCGGTGCCGGTGCACCTGGACGGCGCCCCGGTGGGGCAGTGGCAGCCGGTGCGGGTGCCCGCCGGTGGCCGCCTGGAGATCGGCACGGTCGCCGGACCCGGGCTGCGCTGCTACCTGCTGGTCGAAGGAGGGATCTCCGAGCCGGAATTCCTCGGCAGCGCAGCAACGTTCACCCACGGTATGGCCGGCGGTCATCATGGCCGGGCGTTGCGGGAGTCCGATCAGCTCAGCGCCGTCGGTGGCGACGGTGCGGCGCCGTTGCTCGGTCGCGTACCCAGCCAGTGCCGGCCCAGTATCGGCCGGCACTGGGAGCTCGCGGTCACCGAAGGGCCGCACGCGGCACCGGAATTCCTGACCCGTGCCGACATGGCCGCCCTGACGGGCACCGACTACCGCGTGCACTTCAACTCCGACCGCACCGGCGTGCGGCTCGTCGGGCCGAAGCCGCGGTGGGCTCGGCCCGACGGCGGTGAAGCCGGCCTGCACCCGTCGAACATCCACGACACCGCCTACTGCGTTGGCGCACTGGACTTCACCGGTGACACACCGATTCTGCTCGGGCCCGACGGCCCCAGTCTGGGTGGTTTCGTATGCCCCGTGACGGTGGTCCGCGCCGACCGCTGGAAACTGGGCCAGCTCGCGCCCGGCGACACGGTGCGGCTGGTGCCGATCCGTGCTCGGCACGCCCCGCCGCCGGCGGCACTGAATGTGCAGCGGCGCGCTGCCTGGCCCGTCGTGGTCTCCAGCTCCGGCGACGGCGACGACGGCGTGCTGCAGCGCTACACCAACGCCGGCGGGACCGCCGTCACCGTGCGACGCGCCGGAGACGATGCGATCCTGCTCGAATACGGCCCGATGACATTGGATTTGGCGCTGCGGGCCCGGATTCAGGTGCTCTACGACCGGCTCCGTGAGCGGTCGCTGCCCGGGCTGCAGGAGCTGACGCCCGGCGTGCGGTCACTGCAGATCCAGTTAGACACCGCACAGACCTCGGTGCCGGAGGTGATCGAACAGGTCGCCGCCATCGACGACGCGCTGCCGCCCTGCGACCAGCTCGTGGTGCCCAGCCGCTCGGTGCGACTGCCGTTGAGTTGGGACGATCCCGCCACCGGCGAAGCCATTCGCCGCTACATGTACGGCGTGCGGCCCGACGCGCCGTGGTGCCCGTCGAACATCGAATTCATCCGGCGCATCAACGGTCTTGACGACATCCGCGAGGTCTACGACATCGTCTTCGACGCGCAGTATCTGGTGTTGGGTCTGGGCGACATCTATCTCGGGGCGCCCGTGGCCACCCCGCTGGATCCGCGGCACCGGCTGGTGACCACCAAATACAACCCGGCACGGACCTGGACCCCAGAGAACGCCGTCGGGATCGGCGGCGCCTACCTGTGCATCTACGGCATCGAGGGTCCCGGCGGCTACCAGTTCGTCGGACGCACCACCCAGGTGTGGAATCACCGGCACGCGGCCGCCGGTCTGTTCGATCCGGGAACGCCGTGGTTACTCCGGCACTTCGACCGCATCAGCTTCTATCCGGTGAGCGCTGCCGAGCTGCTCGACCTGCGGGCCGACATGGCAGCTGGACGAGGCCGGGTGCAGATCTGCGACGGCGAGTTCTCGCTGCCGGCCTACCGCAGCTTCCTGGACGCCAACGCCGCCGGCATCGCCGCATTCCGGAGCAGACAGACGGCAGCGTTCGCCGCCGAGCGTGCCGCGTGGCGCCGCTCAGGCGAAATCGCCGGCGGTTAAGCCACGGCGAGCGAATCGTCGCGGTAGAGCACGAAGAAGTACGGCTGCGCCGAACCGCGCAGGTCCATCGCCCCCAGCACCGCGTCATCGGACAGGCGCCGGAAGACGTCGTTGACCGGGGCCTGGTCGTAGATCATGGTCGCGGTGTCGACTCCGCGGTACCGCGTGGTGCGCAACCGCGCTTTGGGGGACCGGGTTCGCACCAACGGCGCCAGCAGTGTGATCCGCCCGCCGACCGCCCGGTTCTTCATCGCCGGCAGCTTCGTCGCCAGCCCCAGGACACTGAACGCCAGTACCGGGTTGAAGGCCCAGAGCGCGGACCCGTCCCGGGTGGGGAACAACAGCGGATGCACGGTCTCGGCATCCACGAACTGCTTGCCCCACCAGCCGCTGGCGGCCAGCAGACCGTCCAGGGGGTGGCCGGTCGGAAGCTCCGCGCCGTGCCAGGTTCCGATCATGAAATCGGGATCGACTGCCTCCGCGGCATCGAAGATCTCCAAAGCCTCGGCGGCGGTCGTCGGCACGGTGGGAAACAGGTCCTCGACGAGCATGCGGACCACGGTACTCGAGGCCGACGGCGCGAGCCGCTAGAGCACCACCGTCTCGTTGCCCACCCGGATCACCCGGTCCTGGCAATGCCACTGCACCGCCCGCGACAACACCGCCCGCTCCACATCGGCGCCCAGTCGCACCAGATCGGTGACGCTGTGGGTGTGGTCCACCCGCACCACGTCCTGTTCGATGATCGGGCCCTCGTCGAGCACCTCGGTCACGTAGTGCGCGGTGGCGCCGATCAGCTTCACGCCCCGTTCCCGGGCCCGCTGGTAAGGCGCCGCGCCGATGAACGCGGGCAGGAACGAGTGGTGGATGTTGATCAGCGGACAGCCCACCGCCTCGATGAAATCGCCGGTGATGATCTGCATGTAGCGCGCCAGCACCACCAGGTCCACGTTGCCGCAGAGCAACTGGAGCTGACGCTGTTCTGCCTCGGCGCGGATGTCGCGGGTCGCGGGGATATGGAAGAACGGCACGCCGAACGGGCGCACCTGGTCGGCCAGGTCCGGGTGGTTGGAGATCACCATGGCCACCGTCATCTCCAGCTCCCCGCGGCGGTTGCGCCACAACAGGTCCAGCAGGCAGTGGTCGGTCTTGGACGCCATGATCGCCACTCGTTTGGGCTTGGCGGCCTCGGTGAACCGGTAGTCCATCGCGAACCGCTCGGCGACTGTGGCGCCGAATCTCTCCTGGAGCCCGTCGAGGGCAGCCGGCAGGCCGGGCAGGTGAAAGATCGCCCGCTGCACGAATGTCCCGTCTTCGGGGGCCGTCGAGTGTTGATCCAGCGAGATGATGTTGGCGCCGGCGTCGGCCAGAAAGGCGCTGACTGCGGCGATGATCCCGTGATTGTCCCGGCATCGCAGCAGCAGCCGGCCGATATCGGTGGTCGCCTGCGCGCCGGACTGCTGCGGATAGCCCTGCGGAGCCTGCCCTGGTCTCGCGGCGCCCCCGTGGCCCCCAGAACCGTTCGTCATGGCCACCCTTCCGATCTGGACTTCAACGGGTCAGGCTACCGGTGCAGGGGACCAGAATCCGACACACCGGGCGACTAACCCAGTCACACACGTAACACAGGGCACACTAGTAACAACAACTATGTCTGGAGGGTGCTGCCGTGTACCGAGTGTTCGAAGCCCTTGACGAACTTGGCTCCATTGTCGAAGAGGCCCGTGGCGTGCCGATGACGGCAGGCTGTGTGGTACCCCGCGGTGACGTGCTGGAACTGATCGACGACATCCGGGACGCCATCCCCGGCGAACTCGACGACGCCCAAGACGTGCTGGACGCCCGCGACTCGGTGCTCGGTGAGGCCAAGGAGCACGCCGAGTCCATGGTCAGCTCGGCCACCGCAGAAGCGGACTCCCTGATCAGCCACGCCCGGGCCGAAGCCGACCGGCTGCTGGCCGACGCCAAGGGCCAGGCCGACCGGATGGTGGCCGAGGCGCGTGCCCACAGCGAGCGGATGGTCGGTGAAGCCCGCGAGGAGGCGGCCCGGCTCAGCGCCACCGCGAAGCGGGAGTTCGAGACCGCCACCAGCCGCGCCCAGGCGGAATGCGACCGGCTGGTGGAGAGCGGCAACGCCGCCTACGAGAAGGCCGTGCAGGAAGGCATCAAGGAACAGCAGCGCCTGGTGTCGCAGAACGAGGTGGTCACCGCCGCGCGTGCCGAATCCACCCGGCTGATCGACTCGGCGCACGCCGAGGCCGACCGGATGCGCGGCGAATGCGACATCTACGTCGACGCCAAGCTGGCCGAGTTCGAGGACTTCCTCAACGGCACCCTGCGCTCGATCAACCGCGGTCGTCACCAACTGCGGACCGCGGCGGGCACCCACGACTACGCGACCCGCTGACCGGCGAACGCCGTCTGAGGGCTGCGTAGAATCGCGGCATGGCGAGGCACCCCGGCGCAGGCACGCAGCGCACACAGCGGGCACGGCCTGCACCGTTCCTGGTCAACGTCTCCCGGCTCGGGCGACGCCCCGGCGCGCTGATGCCGTTGCGCGAGCAGCGGGTCAGTCCCACCCGTATCGGGCTGGACCTGGTGGCGATTCCGCCGGACACCGCAGTGGACCTCGATCTGCGGGTGGAGTCGGTCTCGGAGGGCGTGCTGGTCAGCGGCACGGTCTCGGCCGCCACCGCCGGCGAATGCGCGCGCTGCCTGCAACCGCTGACCGGGGCCGTCGAGGTCGAGCTGACTGAGCTGTTCGCCTACCCCGAAAGCGCCACCGACGCCACCACCGACGACGACGAGATGGGCCGCGTCGTCGATGACGGCGTGGACCTCCAACAGGCCATCGTCGACGCGGTCTGCCTGGCGTTGCCGTTGTCACCGCTGTGCGATCCGGACTGCCCGGGCCTGTGCCCGGACTGCGGTGCGCTGCTGGCTTCCGCGGGACCCGGACACCACCACGACAAGATCGACCCGCGCTGGTCGAAGCTGACGGGAATTCTTGCGGCCCAGGAGGAGAACCCGCGCGGCGATGACGGTGGGCGGTGAGCCGTCCCCGTCAAGCCGTGCTCGATGCTCTCGGCGTGGACCTGCCCGACGACCTGCTGACGCTGGCCGTCACCCACCGCAGCTATGCCTATGAGCACGGCGGGCTGCCCACCAATGAGCGCCTGGAGTTCCTGGGCGACGCCGTACTCGGGCTGACCATCACCGATGAGCTGTTCCACCGGCACCCGGACCGCCCGGAGGGCGATCTGGCCAAGCTGCGTGCCAGCGTGGTCAACACCTCCGCCCTGGCCGGTGTGGCGCGCGGCCTGACCGAAGACGGTCTGGGCGCTCATCTGCTGCTCGGCCGCGGCGAGGTGAACACCGGCGGCGCCGACAAGTCCAGCATCCTGGCCGATGGGATGGAATCGCTGCTGGGAGCGGTGTACCTGCAGCACGGCATCGACGTCGTCCGGGAGGTGATCCTGCGCCTGTTCGGTCCGCTGCTCGACACCGCGGCGACCCTGGGCGCCGGTCTGGACTGGAAGACCAGCCTGCAGGAACTGACGGCCGCCCGCGGGGTCGGCGTGCCGTCCTACCGGGTCACCTCGACCGGGCCCGACCATGACCGCGAGTTCACCGCGACCGTCGTCGTCTCCGATACCGCCTACGGCAGCGGCGTCGGCCGGACCAAGAAGGAAGCCGAGCAGAAGGCCGCGGCGGCGGCCTGGCACGCCCTGGACGACTCGGACGACTCGGACGCGGTGGACGAAGCACCGCAGGGCTGACGATGCCGGAACTTCCCGAGGTCGAGGTGGTCCGGCGCGGCCTGGCAGAGCATGTGGTGGGGCGCACCATCACCGCGGTGCGGGTGCACCATCCGCGGGCGGTGCGCCGGCACGAGGCGGGCCCGGCCGACCTGACCGGGCGGTTGCTGGGCGCCCGGATCACCGGCATCGATCGGCGGGGCAAGTACCTGTGGCTGCTGCTGAACGGATCCACCGCCGACGAGGCGCTCGTGGTGCACCTGGGGATGAGCGGCCAGATGCTGCTGGGGGACCTGCCCGACACCCGGCACCTGCGGATCGCCGCGGTGCTCGAGGACGGGACGAAGGTCAGCTTCGTCGACCAGCGGACCTTCGGCGGGTGGCAGCTCACCGACCTCGTCGAGGTGGACGGCAGCCTACTGCCGGTGCCGGTCGCGCACATCGCCCGCGACCCGCTGGACCCGCGCTTCGACGCCGAATCGGTTGTCGAGGTGTTGCGCGGCAAGCACTCCGAGATCAAGCGGCAGCTCCTCGACCAGACCGTGGTGTCGGGGATCGGCAACATCTACGCCGACGAAGCCCTGTGGCGAGCCGGAATCCGTGGCACCCGGACGGCCGACCGGTTGTCCCGGCCGCGGCTGCGGGCGCTGCTGGCGGCCGCCGCCGAGGTGATGCGCGACGCGCTGGCCGCCGGAGGCACCTCGTTCGATTCGCTGTATGTCAACGTCAACGGTGAATCCGGTTACTTCAGCCGGTCGCTGGACGCCTACGGGCGTCAGGACGAGCCGTGCCGGCGTTGCGGAACACCGATTCGCCGCGCCAAATTCATGAACCGCTCGTCGTACTTCTGCCCGCAGTGCCAACGCTGACAACCGATTTACGCGTCCGCGCTCAGGCGAAGATGTCGCGGTACACCGGGCCCGGTTCCCGATCCGGGTCGATGAACCATTCCCGCCCGAACATCACCCCCGCCGCCTGGGGAGGCAGCCGCATCAGCAACGCGACAAGCCGTGCCGCGGCGGGGCTCGCGCTGATCTGAGAACGGTGTTCGGCCAGGGCATCGCGCTTCTGCCGGGCAAACCGGAACACATTGATCCGGTGCGTGATGTGCGCCCGTGGCGCGTAGGCCGTGCGCACCACATCGCGGTGGTAGGGGGCCGGCAGCCGAACCCACCGTGCGGCTTCGGCGATCCGGGCCAGCATCTCGCGGGGCATCGTCGCCTCGAGCACCCGCGGCGTCGCCGCGATCTGCGCCGCCTGTTTGCCGACCTGGTGAACCCGTACGTGATCCCGGTGGCCGTAGCCGCCGTTGGACTGGTAGCTCAACAGCAGTTCGGCGCGCTCCTCGGTCAGGATGTCCGCCAGCCGCCGGGCCGCCTCCGCAATGTCGGCGCGGGCGAATCGGACCCGCCCCGGCGGGTCGGCGGGAAACTCGGGGCCGAACCCGCTGTCGGCGTATCCGAGGCACTCGACCCGGTGGGCGCCGAGGATTGCCGCACTCGAGCGCAGTTCGCCCAGCCGGTCCGCGTCGTCGTCGCTGACGCGTCCGTCGGTCGCCACCACGATCACCACGCGGTGCCCTTCGGCGGCGGCCCGCGCCAGCGTGCCCCCGGTCAGGATCACCTCGTCGTCGGGGTGGGCGTGAAACGCGACCACGGTGGCCATACCGAATCAGTATGCCCGTCAGCGCCGCAGCTGCGCCGCCCGTTGCCGAACAGCCTCGGCGGCCTTGGCCCGGGAGCCGCAGTCGAACGGTGGCTGCGGGTCGTACTCGATCAAAAGCTGTACGGCGCAGGAAGTCTCGGCGTCCAGTAGCAGTTCGACGAGCCGCAGCGCCATGTCGATCCCGCTGGAGACCCCCGCGGAGGTCACAATCCGGCGCGGCAGGTGTTCGACCACGCGCTGATCCACATAGCGGGCGCCGAGATGCTCCAGAAGCTCGACGGCGCCCCAGTGGGTGGTCGCGGTCAACCCGTCCAGCAGGCCCGCTGCGGCCAGCAGCAGCGAACCGGTACACACCGAGGTGGTGAACCGGGTATGGAGATGGGCCTCGCGTACCCAGTCGAGCAACTCGGTGTCGCCGAGCAGGGCGCGCGTCCCGATCCCCCCGGGTACGACCAGCAGATCCGGGCGCGGCAGCTCGTCGAACCGGGCGTCGCAGATGATCCCGAGCATTCCGTTGTCGCTGCGCACCTCGCCGCGGCGGTGCCCGACGAAGATCACCTCGGCGTCGGGGATCCGTTGCAGCACCTCATACGGCCCGATCGCGTCGAGCGCGGTGTAGCGCGGGAACAGTGGAATCGCTACCTGCATGACCCAGACGACACTACGCGCCGCGCCACGGTTCACCGAGCGTGTAATGGGTCCGGGAAATCGGCGGTTTTATCGGGCTGAGTACACGTTCGGCGAGGGAAGGCCCGCGGCTGCCAAGATGTCCTCATGACGGAACTATGGGTTCAACGAACAGGAGTCCGCAGCTACACCGGACACAGTTCCAGGGGGGCGCAGGTGCTGGTGGGCAACGAAGACGTCGACGGCGTCTTCACTCCCGGAGAGCTGCTGAAGATCGCGCTGGCCGCGTGCAGCGGCATGGCCAGTGACGCGCCGCTGTCCCGCCGCCTCGGCGACGACTATGCGGCGACGATCCGGGTCTCGGGGCCCGCCGATCGCGAACAGGAGCGCTACCCGCTGCTGGAGGAGACGCTGGAGCTGGACCTGTCGGGTCTCGACGAGGCCGAAAAGCAGCGGTTGCTCACCGTCGTCGCTCGGGCCATCGACCAAGTCTGCACGGTGGGCCGCACCCTCAAATCGGGCACCGAGGTGCGTTTTGCCGTCGACTCCGGTGACCGGGCCTGACGTCCGCCTGTCCGCCTGGGTGCACGGGCGGGTCCAGGGGGTCGGCTTTCGGTGGTGGACCCGTTCGCGGGCGCTGGAACTGGGGCTGACGGGGTACGCCGCCAACCGCCCGGATGGGCGCGTACACGTCGTCGCCCAGGGTCCGCGGGCCGATTGCCAGCGCCTGCTGGAGCTGCTGCAGGGCGGGACGACGCCCGGCCGGGTGGACACCGTCGTCGCCGATTGGGCGGACGCCGGGGACCCGATCGACGGATTCGCCGAACGCTAGACCGGTAGTCTCAGACCCCGTGCATCTCAAGAGTTTGACGCTGAAGGGCTTCAAGTCCTTCGCAGCGCCGACGACTCTGCGCTTCGAGCCGGGCATCACCGCGGTGGTCGGGCCCAACGGTTCGGGCAAGTCCAACGTGGTCGACGCCCTGGCCTGGGTGATGGGGGAGCACAGCGCCAAGACCCTGCGTGGCGGAAAGATGGAGGACGTCATCTTCGCCGGCACGTCGTCGCGTGCCCCGCTGGGCCGCGCCGAGGTCACCGTCACCATCGACAACTCCGACAACGCCCTGCCGATCGAGTACGCCGAAGTGTCGATCACCCGGCGGATGTTCCGCGACGGGGCAAGCGAATACGAGATCAACGGCGCGAGCTGCCGGCTGATGGACGTCCAGGAGCTGCTGAGCGACTCGGGTATCGGCCGGGAGATGCACGTCATCGTCGGCCAGGGCCGGCTGGCCCAGATCCTGGAGTCGCGACCGGAAGATCGACGGGCGTTCATCGAAGAGGCCGCCGGGGTGCTCAAGCACCGCAAGCGCAAGGAGAAGGCGGTCCGCAAACTGGACGCGATGGCGGCCAACCTGGCCCGCCTGACCGACCTGACCACCGAACTGCGCCGCCAGCTCAAACCGCTGGGGCGCCAGGCCGAGGTCGCGCGGCGCGCCGCCACCATCCAGGCCGACCTACGCGACGCCCGGCTGCGGCTGACCGCCGATGATCTGGTGAACAGGCAGGCCGAGTTCGCCGGGACCACCGACGCCGAGGCGGCGCTGCGTCGCGAACACGACCAGATCACCGAGCGTCTGGCGGTGGCCGCCGATGAACTGACCGCCCACGAGTCCGCAGTCGCCACCTTGACCCAGCGGGCCGAGGCCGCCCAACAGACCTGGTTCTCGCTGTCGGCCCTGGCCGAGCGGGTCAGCGCCACCGTGCGCATCGCCAGTGAGCGCGCGCAGCATCTCGACGAGGAGCCGATCACCACCGGCGGAGTCGACCCGGACGCGCTGGAAGCCGAGGCCGAACAGGTGGCCGCCGCCGAGCAGCAACTGCTCGCCGAACTGGCCGAGGCCGGTCTCCGGCTGGAGGCGGCCCGCGCCGAGCTGGCCGAGCGTGAACGCCGCAGCACCGAGGCGGAGCGCGCACATCTGGCCGCGGTCCGCGCCGAAGCCGACCGGCGCGAGGGCCTGGCCCGGCTGACCGGCCAGGTGGAGACCATCCGGGCCCGCGTCGAGTCGATCGACACCCACGTGGGCCAGCTCTCGGCCCGCATCGAGGAGGCGGCCGGTCGGGCCCAGGCCGCGCAGGCGGAGTTCGAGACGGTGCAGAGCAGGGTCGTCGAGCTCGACCAGGGCGAGGTCAGTCTCGACGACCACCATGAGCGGACCGTGGCGACGCTGCGCCTGGCCGACCAGCGGGTGGCCGAGCTGCAGGCCGCCGAACGGGCCGCCGAACGGCAGGTGGCTTCGCTGCACGCGCGTATCGAGGCTTTGTCGATGGGTCTGGAACGCCGAGACGGTGCCGCCTGGCTGGCGACCAACCACAGCGGTCCCGGCCTGTTCGGCTCGATCGCGAAGCTGGTCAAGGTGCGCTCGGGGTACGAGGCGGCGCTGGCCGCGGTCCTGGGCTCGGCGGCCGACGCGCTGGCCGCCGAGAATGCCGGCGCGGCCCGCTCGGCGCTGAACGCGCTGAAGGACGCCGACGGCGGCCGGGCAGCGATCGTGCTGGGGGACTGGCCGCTGTCGGCGCCCGAACAGCGTGCGGCGCTGCCCGACGGGGCGCTGTGGGCACTGGAGCTCATCGACGCCCCCGACCGGTTGCGCGGCGCGCTCACGGCCATGTTGGCGTCGGTGGTGGTGGTCGCCGAGCTGGCCGACGCGCTGGACCTGGTGGCCGCGCACCCCGGCCTGCGGGCGGTCACCCGCGACGGCGACCTGGTCGGTGCCGGCTGGGTCAGCGGCGGATCCGACCGCAAGCCCTCCACCCTGGAGATCAACAGCGAGATCGACAAGGCGCGCGCGGAACTGGCTGCCGCCCAGACCCAGGCCGGCGAGCTCGGCGCGGCGCTTTCTGGAGCCCTGGCCGAGCAGACTGCGCGCCGGGACGCCACCGAACAGGCGCTCGCGGCGCTCAACGAGTCCGATGCCGCCATCGCCGCCACCCACGAGCAGCTGGGCCGGTTGGGCCAGGAGGCCCGCGCCGCCGAGGCGCAGTGGCGCCGTCAGCTGCGCGAACGCGACGAGCTGGAGGTCGGCCGGGCGCAGGCCGTCACCGAGCTGAGCGAGATCGAGGCCCGGCTGCGCAACGCCGAAGCCGACCAGCCCGCCGAGGCGGTGGAACCGGTCGACCGCCAGCAGATCGCGGCCGCCGCAGAAGCCGCCCGCAGCGTCGAGGTGGAAGCCAGGCTCGCGGTGCGCACCGCCGAGGAACGGGCCAACGCCGTTCGCGGGAAGGCGGACTCGCTGCGCCGCGCGGCAGCGGCGGAACGCGAGGCGCGGGTCCGCGCCGAGCAGGCCCGCGCCGCACGTGCCCGCGCGGCGACCACGGCCGCCGCGGTGGCCGACGCCGGCAGTTCGCTGGCCCAGCGGCTGGCGCATGTGGTGACGGCCGCGGCACGAATCCGCGACGGACTCGCCGGCGAACGCCAGCAGCGGGCCGCCGCGCTGGTGGCGGTTCGCGAGGAGGTGAACTCGCTGAGCACCCGGCTCACCGCGCTCACCGAGTCGCTGCACCGCGACGAGGTCGCCAAGGCGCAGGCCGCGCTGCGCATCGAGCAGCTCGAACAGACGGTGCTCGAACAGTTCGGCATGAGTTCGGCGGACCTGATCGCCGAATACGGTCCCGATGTTGCGCTGCCACCGACCGAGCTGGAGATGGCCGAGTACGAGCAGGCCCGCGACCGCGGCGAGCTGGTGACCGCGCCCGCCCCGTTGCGCTTCGACCGTGCGACCCAGGAGCGCCGGGCCAAACGGGCCGAACGTGAGCTCGCCGAACTGGGCCGGGTCAACCCCCTGGCGCTGGAGGAGTTCGCGGCTCTCGAGGAGCGTTACAACTTCTTGTCCACCCAGCTCGAGGACGTCAAGGCGGCCCGCAAAGACCTCCTCGACGTGGTCTCCGAAGTCGACACGCGCATCCTGCAGGTGTTCACCGACGCCTATGCCGACGTGGAGCGCGAGTTCACCGAGGTGTTCGCGGCGCTGTTCCCCGGCGGGGAGGGGCGGCTGCTGCTGACCGATCCCAGCGACATGCTGACCACCGGCGTCGACGTCGAAGCCCGCCCGCCGGGCAAGAAGGTCAAGCGGCTGTCGCTGCTGTCCGGCGGCGAGAAGTCGCTGACGGCCATTGCCATGCTGGTCGCGATCTTCCGGGCCCGCCCGTCGCCGTTCTACATCATGGACGAGGTGGAGGCCGCGCTGGACGACACCAACCTGCGCCGCCTGCTGGCGCTGTTCGAGATGCTGCGGGCCCGCTCGCAGCTCATCGTGATCACCCACCAGAAGCCGACCATGGAGGTCGCCGACGCGCTCTATGGGGTGACCATGCAGGGCGACGGGATCACCGCGGTGATCTCGCAGCGCATCCGGGGCGAAGAACTCGTTTCCAGCCAGCCATGAACCCGGCGGTTCAGCGAGGCTCGCCGGAGGCGAGGTGAAGCTGGGAGCGCCGCATTAACCCGGCGGTTCAGCGAGGCTCGCCGGAGGCGAGGTGAAGCTGGGAGCGCCGCATTAACCCGGCGGTTCAGCGAGGCTCGCCGGAGGCGAGGTGAAGCTGGGAGCGCCGCATTAACCCGGCGGTTCAGCGAGGCTCGCCGGAGGCGAGGTGAAGCTGGGAGCGCCGCATTAACCCGGCGTAAGTCCCTGCTGCGACAATGACGGTCGTGTCGTCTCAAACTCTCTTGATCGCCACGGCGGTCGTTGTCGCGGTGGTCCTGATCGGTGTGCTGGTCTGGGGCCTGGTGCGGCACCGGCGGGGCCGGATCAAGCTGTCCGCGCCGGAACGCGAGGGATTGGACCGCTCCGGCGGCTACAGCGCCTCCACGGGCATCTCCTTCAGCCGAACCGAAACCGCGGAGCCGCCGGCCCCGGTCATCGGCGACGACGCGACTGTCCCGCGCGACGCCCCGCGGCGCACGATCACCGACGTCGAGCTGCCCGAGGCGCCCCCCGAAGTCGTTCCCGAACCGGCGCCGGACACTGTCGCGCCGGACATCGAGCCCGTCGAAGGACGGATGCAGCGATTGCGGGGCCGGCTGGCCAAGTCCCAGAACACGCTGGGGCGCAGCATGCTCGGCCTGCTCGGCGGCGGCGACCTCGACGACGATTCCTGGCAGGACGTCGAGGACACCCTGTTGGTGGCCGACCTGGGCCCTGTGGTCACCGAGTCGGTGGTGACTGCGCTGCGCGAACGGCTGGCCGGTGGGCAGTTCCGCACCGAAGCCGAGGCTCGTGCCGTGCTGCGCGAGGTGCTCATCGGCGAACTGGAGCCTGCTCTGGACCGGACCATCCGGGCCCTGCCGCATGACGATCACCCGTCGGTGTTGCTGGTGGTGGGCGTCAACGGCACCGGCAAGACCACCACGGTGGGCAAGCTGGCCCGCGTGCTGGTGGCCGACGGCCGCCGGGTGCTGCTGGGTGCGGCCGACACCTTCCGGGCCGCGGCGGCCGATCAGCTGCAGGCCTGGGCGGCGCGTGTGGGCGCCGACGTGGTGCGCGGTGCCGAGGGAGCCGATCCGGCCTCGGTCGCCTTCGACGCCGTCGACAAAGGGATTTCCGAGGGGGTCGACGTCGTGGTCATCGACACCGCGGGACGGTTGCACACCAAGACTGGCCTGATGGACGAGCTCGGCAAGGTCAAGCGCGTGGTGCAACGCCGCGCGGCCGTGGATGAGGTCCTGCTGGTCCTCGACGCGACCATCGGGCAGAACGGCCTGGCGCAGGCCCGGGTCTTCGCCGACGTCGTCGACATCACCGGCGTGGTGCTGACCAAGCTGGACGGAACCGCCAAGGGCGGAATCGTCTTCCGGGTGCAGCAGGAGCTGGGGGTGCCGGTCAAGCTGGTGGGGCTCGGTGAGGGGCCCGACGATCTGGCGCCGTTTGAGCCGGCGGCCTTCGTCGACGCGCTGCTGGGCTGAGCCCTGGCGGGCCGTGACCTTCCTGTGACCTCCGTGCGGGCCATGAGGTAATTTTTCCCTGTGATCCCCTCAGTATTTGGTGTCGTTGCGCGCTGCCTCACGCCCCTCCTTGCCCTGGCGGCCCTGGCCGGTGCGGGCCCCGCCCACGCCGACGGGGACAACCCCCTGGCCGGGCGGCCCTTCTATGTGGACCCCATCTCCAAGGCGATGCACGCCTCCAACGCGCAGCCGGAGAGCGCCGAGCTGGCGCGGGTGGCCAACACCCCGCAGGCGTACTGGCTGGACCAGGCGTTCGGGGCGGGATCCGTCGGGGCGACGGTGGCCAGGCACACCGGCGCCGCAGCGGCGGCCGGTGCCATGCCGGTGCTGGTGCTCTACGCGATCCCGCACCGTGACTGCGGCAGCTACGCCGCCGGCGGGTTCTCCTCGGGGGCGTCCTACCGCGCCTGGGTCGACAGCGTCGCCGACGGGATCGGCGGTAACCCGGCCGCGATCATCCTGGAACCGGATGCGCTGGCGATGGCCGACTGCCTCTCCGGGGACCAGCGCCAGGAGCGTTTCGACCTGATCAGCTACGCCGTCGACACGCTGACCCGCAACCCGGCGACCGCGGTCTACGTCGACGCCGGGCACTCGCGCTGGGTCAGTGCCGGCGAAATGGCCAACCGGCTCAACCAGGCCGGGGTGGGCCGCGCGCGCGGCTTTGCGCTGAACTCCACGAACTATTTCAGCACCGAGGAAGAGATCGGGTACGGCGAAGAGATCTCCGGGATGACCGGCGGCGCGCATTACGTGATCGACACCTCCCGCAACGGAAACGGGCCGGCTGAAGGCGATCCGTTCGGCTGGTGCAACCCCAGCGGACGGGCGCTGGGCGCCGCGCCCACCGCCGACACCGCCGGCGCACACGCCGATGCCTACCTGTGGGTCAAGCGGGTAGGGGAGTCCGACGGCAGCTGCGGTGCCGGTGAGCCCGCGGCGGGGCACTTCGTCAGCGAGTACGCCATCAACCTGGCGCGCAACGGCGGCTAGGACGACACCAGCGGTCCCGAAATCCCCTGCGCGAGCACCGGGGCAACTCCGCCGACAAGCCGGCGAGCCGGACTACAGTGGCGGCAACGGCTGCAAGGGGGTTTCGGCATGATCGAGTTGCTGCCCGACATGCCGCAGGGAGTGACCGGTATCCGCGTTGCGGGCCGGCTGCGCGGTGACGAGCTCCGTGAGATCAAGCCCTCGCTGCAGGAATTGCTGTGCGAGGGTGACATTCGGATCGTCGAGATCATCGATTCCGACTACGAGGGTTTCGGGCCGGGCGGGTTGGCCGCAGACCTCAAGCTCGGCCTGGGTACCGTGCTGCCGCATCACTCCGCGTTCAAACGCATTGCGGTGGTGTCGGACAAAGAGTGGGTCGCCCATGTGCTGCACGCGCTGGAGTGGATGATCCCCGGGGAGCTGGCGGTGTTCGGTCTCGATGAGCTCGAGCAGGCCAAGCGATGGGCCGCCGGCTGAAAGGTGGGCACCGACGAAGAAGGCCCCCGGTCGCCGGGGGCCTTCTCGATCGGTAGTCGACTACTTCGGTGGCATCCGGATGCCGCCGTCCACCCGGACGACTTCGGCGTTCATGTAGGAGTTGGTGAGCAGCTCCACCACCATCGACGCCAGTTCCTCCGGCTTGCCGAGGCGGTGCGGGAACAGCACGGACTGGCCGAGCTTGGCTTTGAAGGCTTCCGAGGCCTCGCCTTCGCCGTAGATCGGGGTGTCGATGAGGCCGGGTGCCACGGTGTTGACGCGGATGCCCGCCGCCGACAGGTCGCGGGCCACCGGCAGGGTCATGCCCACCACGCCGCCCTTGGACGACGAGTATGCGGCCTGGCCGATCTGACCGTCGAAGGCCGCAACGCTGGTCAGGTTGACGATCGCGCCGCGCTCGCCGGTGGCGGTGAACTCATTGCGGCTCATCGCGGTGGCGGCGATCCGGATGCAGTCGAACGTGCCGACCAGGTTGATCTCCAGCACCTTGCGGTAGGCATCCAGGCTGTGCGCCGAGTCGAACTCGCCGTCCTTGCCGATGGTGCGCTGCGCCCAGCCGATGCCGGCCGAGTTCACCAGCGCCCGCAGCGGACCGAGGTCGGTCGCGGTGTTGACGGCGTCGATGATCTGCTCGGTGCTGGTCACGTCCACCGAGACGAAGACGCCGCCGATCTCGTGGGCGAGCGCCTCACCCTTGTCTGCCTGCAGGTCGGCGACCACGACCCGGGCGCCCTTGTCGGCCAGCTGGCGGGCAGTCGCCGCGCCGATTCCTGATGCGCCACCGGTGACGATCGCGCTTGCTCCATTAATATCCACGCCGGCCACTTTACTTGGACGCCGGCCCACGCCGTGATTCGGCAAGGCGAAAGATGTCGTTAGCCGGCCGGCAATAAGGAAAATTATGTCAACCTGGCTGGCTTTCCGCCGAACGGCTGACTAATACTATTGTTCGATGATCTAATTTTGGGTGGGGTTCCGCGCTCGGCGGGCGTGAAGGGCATTTCAAGGGGTTTCGATGGCCGGTGTCGCCGCGATGACCGCTCCACGAGGGGGGCGTTCGCGCCGCCGTGGACGTGCAGTTGTAGCAGTAGTGAGTATTCTTGTCTTCTTCGCGGGCGTGTCCGGGCTTGCCGCGCCGGCGCCGCGATCGGCGGCCGCGGTGTCTGCCGACGTGGCGCTGACCGGAGGCGATGTCGCGTTCGTGATGGGCGGCAGCGGTATCCCGTTGCCCTCGCCCGGCTACGTCAACGCCGCGAACCTGTTATATCTGCAGCCGCACGGCTTTACCGGAACGCCTCAGTCGCTGTTCACTCCCCAGTTGTCCTTCCCCGGCAACATCTCGATGGTGCAAGGGGCTCAGATCCTGGCCGATGCCATCGAGAAGGAGATCGCCGGTGGCGCAGTGAACTCCGAGAACCCGGTGTACGTGTTCGGCTACTCGCAGAGTTCGGCGATGTCGTCCATGACGATGGATCAGCTGCGTCATCACGGTGTGTCCCCCGAGGATGTTCATTTCGTGCTGGTCGGCAACTCGGCGAACCCCAACGGCGGTCTGCTGCAGCTGCTGAACTTCTGGGGCGGCGACCTCACGTTCTGGAACGGGATGACCCTGGGGCATCCGACCCCGGACTACTTCACCACCGACGTGTACACGATGGAATACGACGGATATGCCGACTTTCCGCGTTATCCCTTGAATTTGCTGGCCGATCTCAATGCCATTCTGGGAATGTTTACGGTGCATATCGGATATTTTGGTGTAACCGCCGATGATATTGCTAACGCAATTCCATTGGAAACCACCGGCGACGGCCTTACGAATTACTACATCATTCCGAGTGAGACGCTGCCGCTCACCGATCTGCTGCGCGTGAATCCTGTGTGGGGAGTGCCGCTGGCCGAATTGTTGGAGCCCAGCCTGCGCATCCTGGTCAACCTGGGCTACGGCAGCCTCACCGAAGGCTGGAACCAGGGGCCGGCCAACGAGCTCACGTCGTTCAGCTTGGAGCTTCTGCCGAGTCACATCAGTCCCGACGAACTCAACGCCGCGCTGTCGCAGGCATGGTCCGAAGGCGTCGAAGCCTCGATTCGCGCCCTGCAGAATCCGGCCAACTACGTGTTCGGCTCGTTTTTGGAGCAAGAGCCGTTCACCACGCTGTGGAACGCGGCCGAACGCGTCCTTTTCGATATTCAAGACCCGGGCCCCATGTTCGGTGGCCTGTTCGGTGGTTCGGCAGTGGCCAGCGACCCCGGGGATTCCTCGGAGTTTGCCGCCACTGTGGGGGCCGCGCTGGAGGGAAATCTCGGTATGTCCTGGCTGTCCGATTTGCTCGGACTTGACCTGCTCGGCAGTATCTGAGTCTGCGTTTATACGATCCTCCGAATAGCCTTAGAAAGGTATATGGAAATGAATCGTCGTCTTCGCCGCAGCGCCCGACAGCGGGGTGCAGACACATCGGGCGGGTGGAGTCGCGCGACGACCGGTGCCGTCTCGGCCCTGGCGCTCGCCTTGGCGCCCCTTTCGGCCGCGCCCGCGGCGCAGGCGGATTTCGATTTCCTGGACCCCGGCACCTGGTTCGACGTCCCCGAGATCGATCCGGCCGGCTTCGACCCCGGCGATATCGGATCGGCAGCGGCCTTCGACCCTGCTGAGATCGGATCGGCAGCAGCCTTCGACCCCTCCGATGTGTGGGGGCTCGACCTCACCGGGATTGTCTCCCCAGACTGGGCCGAGCTCTACCAGGAAAGCTTCTATCTGCCGCTCCATGGCGCCCTGCAGAGCTTCCTGCACAGTGCCGGCAACCAGCTGATGATCGATCTGATCAACACGCCCTGGGTGCTGACGTTCGGCCGATACCTGATCGGCGACGGCATCGATGGTTTCAAAGGTCCCAACATCTCGCTGTTCGGTTGGATGGGGGGCTTCGGGGACCTGGGTGACGGCGGGTACCTGTTCGGCGACGGCGGAAGCGGCGCGGCGGGCGTGGCCGGAGTCAACGACGGTGCGGGCGGCGCCGGCGGCGACGCCGGACTGTTCGGTAACGGGGGCGCCGGTGGTCAGGGCGCGGCGGCCTCGCTGGGCCCCGGTGGGGTGGTGATCGAAGCCGGCGCGGGCGGCCAAGGCGGTTCCGGCGGTCTGTGGTTCGGTGACGGCGGCGCCGGCGGCCAGGGCGGCACGGGTTTCTATGACACCTTCGACGGCTCATCGCTGGTCTCGCACCCCGGTGGCGACGGTGGTCTCGGCGGTGACGCCGTGGCCGGGTGGGGCTTCGGCGGAACGGGCGGTCGCGGCGGCTCCGGGTGGGCCGGCGTCAACGGCCCCAATGTGACCGCCCTGCACGGCGGCGGCGCCGGCAACGGTGGCGTCGGCGGCAACGCCGGGTGGCTGTTGGGCTTCAGCGGCAACGGTGGTGCCGGCGGTATCGGCGGCGTGGGGGCGGCCGGGGGCGTCGGCACGGCGAGCCAGCCCAACGGCGGCAACGGCGGTGACGGCGGCGACGGCGGCAGAGGCGGTGCCGCGGGCGCCGGCGCCGGATGGATCGGTGCGATCGGGCAGGCCGGCCGAGACGGCAACGGCGGTGCGGGTGGTGTGGGCGGCGCAGGTCTGACCAACCCGGTCGGCGTCGGGGGCGACGGCGGCAACGGCGGATCGGGAGGGGCCGCGGGCTTCGGTTCCAGCGGTGGCATCGGCGGCGTCGGAGGAGCGGGCGGCGCCGGGGGCAGTGGCCGCATCGGTGGTGATGGCGGCGACGGCGGGAACGGCGGTGCCGCTGCCCAGCAGACCGGCAGCTCCGGGGGACGTGGCGGCAACGGTGGGGCCGGCGGCAACGGCTCGGTCGGTGACGGCGGCGACGGCGGTAGGGGCGGCACCGGGGGAGCAACCGGCAACTACCCCGGCGGTGTGGGCCAGTCGGGCGGTGCCAACGTCGCCGGAACCGGTGGTGCGGGCGGTCGCGGCGGTTCCCCGGGCGCGGCCGGCTAGCGGCCTCGTTCGCACGCCGGTGCCGACTTGCGCACCGGCACCGCCAGCGGTTCGGCGGGCCCGGCATCCGGGTACCGGCGCGACTCCGCGGTGATCGAATCCTCAGGTAACCGGCCGGTGTGAGCAGGTGGTCACATATCCGCAACGGAGCGGCTTTAACGCCGAAACAACCGTTGCGCATGGTTAAGACCAGCCTGGTTCAACGGCAACCGGTCGCTGTGGAGGAGGTTTGTGCATGGATCAATTCCCGACGATGGGAATACCCGACACGGGTGACACTGCCTGGATGCTGACTAGTGCCGCACTGGTGATGTTGATGACGCCCGGTTTGGCGTTTTTCTACGGTGGCATGGTTCGCGTCAAGAGTGTCTTGAACATGATCATGATGAGCATCAGCGCCATGGGAGTGGTGACGGTGTTGTGGGTGCTCTACGGTTTCTCGCTCGCTTTCGGCGATGATGTCGGCAACGTGGCGGGTAACCCTACCGACTATTGGGGACTCAAGGGGCTGATCGGCTCCGACGCGGTCGCCGCCGATCCGGTCAGTGGTGCACCGGCAGTGGAGATTCCACTGGTGGGCACGATGCCGGCCACGGTCTTCGTCGGTTTTCAGCTGATGTTCGCGATCATCACAGTCGCGTTGATCTCCGGAGCGGTAGCCGATCGGATGAAGTTCGGCAGCTGGCTGGCGTTCTCCGCCCTGTGGGTCACCTTCGTGTACTTTCCGGTGGCGCACTGGGTCTTCGCGTTCGATGACGGAACTGCCCCGCACGGTGGCTGGATTGCCAACAAGCTGCACGCGGTCGACTTCGCGGGCGGCACCGCGGTCCACATCAACGCCGGTATGGCCGCTTTGGTGTTGGCGATCGTCCTGGGCAAACGCAAAGGTTGGCCGGTTCCGATGCGGCCGCACAATCTGCCCCTGGTGATGCTCGGCGCCGGCCTGCTGTGGTTCGGCTGGTACGGATTCAACGCCGGTTCGGCGGCGAGCGCCAATGGCGTTGCCGGATCGACCTTCGTCACCACGACGGTCGCCACAGCGGCGGCGATGCTGGGCTGGTTGCTGGTAGAGCGGATTCGCGACGGTCACGCCACCCCCTTGGGCGCGGCGTCGGGCATTGTGGCCGGACTGGTGGCGATCACGCCGTCGTGCGCGTCGGTCGATGTCGTCGGCTCGTTGGTTGTCGGAGCCGTGGCCGGGGTGGCCTGCGCACTGGCGGTGGGCCTGAAATACCGGTTCGGCTTTGACGATTCGCTCGATGTCGTGGGCGTGCACCTGGTCGGAGGACTTGTCGGGACGCTGTTGGTGGGCCTGGTCGCTGCGCCCACCACCGCCGCCGTCGACATTGAGGGAGGGGTTACGCCCGGATTGTTCTACGGGGGCGGTTTCGACCAGCTGTGGCGCCAGGCGATCGGTGCGTCCAGCGTCGCTCTGTACTCGGCCGTCGGAACGGCGATCCTGGCCTTGATTCTCAAATACACCCTCGGCCTGCGGGTGGACGTTGAGGATGAAGTCTCGGGAATCGACGAGGCCGAGCACCTGCAAAGCGGGTACGACCTCGTGGGTACCGGAGGTGCGGTCCTTGCTCACTCGACTGAAGAACGGAGAGAAGATGAAGCTGATCACCGCGATCGTGAAGCCGTTTACGTTGGAGGACATCAAGACTGGCCTGGAAGAGGCCGGAGTGCTGGGGATGACAGTCAGTGATGTCCAGGGCTACGGACGGCAGAAGGGTCACACCGAGGTCTACCGAGGTGCGGAGTACTCCATCGACTTCGTCCCCAAGGTCCGGGTCGAGGTGCTGGTCGATGACTTCGCGGTGGACAAGATCGTCGACGTCATCGTTCGGGCAGCCCGGACCGGGAAGATCGGAGACGGCAAGGTGTGGGTCAGCGCGGTGGAATCCGTTGTCCGGGTGCGGACGGGAGAACGCGGTGCCGACGCGGTTTGACCCTGCGTTGCGGTCGGGGTCGGTCTAGGCCGTCATGAACGGCAGGGGACCAGCCACGAGCCCTGAGCGGCGGCTAAGTCGGTTGCGGTGCAACGACTTAGCCGCCGCTCGGGCGGCTTTGCGGTGCGCCAGCCCGGCTCAATGGGATTCTGCGGCGCTGCGCACCGCCTGGCGCAATGTGCACGAGGCGTGGCTGGTCGCCAAATCACGCGAGGTGGGCCTGGTTCCCGGCAGCGGATTCGCGATTGTCGCAACCGGTTCGCTGGGCCGCCGTGAGTTGCTTCCGCACTCCGACCTGGACCTGCTGTTGTTGCACGACGACATGGCGCCCGGCGCTGTAGCGCAGGTGGCGGATCAGCTGTGGTATCCGCTGTGGGACGCCAACGTTCGACTCGACCACAGTGTGCGCACGGTTCCGCAGGCACTTCAGGTCGCCGACTCCGACATGCTCGTCGCCCTGGCCATGCTCGACGCCCGCCACATCGCCGGCGACGAGCTGCTGACGTCGCGCCTGACCGCCGGCGTCCACCGGCAATGGCGCCAGGGATTCGATTCCCGCTACGGCGAGTTGCTCGACGTGACACAGGCGCGGTGGCAGCGCAGCGGTGAGATCGCCGACAGCCCCGAACCCGATTTGAAGGGTGGCCGCGGCGGTTTGCGTGATGTGCAGCTGTTCGATGCGCTGACGGTCGCAGGTGTTGTCGAGCCCCCGGGGCCGCGGAGGCCAAGCCTGCGCAGGTGCTCGCTGCGCGGTGCGTATCGCACCGTGCTGGACGTGCGGACAGAATTGCACCGGGTCTGCGGCCGGGGCGACGATCTGCTGTCGGCTCGCTACACCGACGAGATCAGTGCGGTGCTGGGTATCGGGGACAGTCGCGACCTGACGAGCCGGCTGTTCGATGCGGCGCGCGAGATCAGCCACCGCGTCGACACCGCCCTACGGGTGGCCGCGGACGCCATCTCGGGTCGCGTTACTCCGGCTGTTCGAGTGTAACGCTCCGCGGAATAGAAATCTTTGCTGGCGGCGCCGGGAGTCACCCGGCGCCGCTTCGGCATATCCGGCCGGCGCTTGGCACAGCGTTTCGCTGCAATTAGTCCGGTTCGGGGGATGTAGACGCCATTTATCCGGACGTCGGTGTATTTCTCTACAAAGCGCTGTCGGTTTATCGACAGAATTGTCTTTCTCCTGGCGGTGCCGCCACCCTGGCGATAACCCGTATTTAGCCGAGAGCGGGCCTCTGAGGGGTCCCACATCGGGTCTTCCGAGCGGGGCGGTGGCGGCGCTTACACCGCTGGCGGGCGCCGGCGAGGAGCGCATGAAGCGGCGGCTGTGAGCTTCACGAAACCTGATGTAAATCCAGCAGTTGTCAAAGAAACCTTTAGGAGTTACCTCTGGTAAGTTGCCCGTTTCTGGCCGCCATTCCTGAAGGTGCGGGTCCAGCGTCGAGCTGTCATAGCTGGTAGAGACCGTTTCAGCGGTTCTCTGGTTGCCAGTTTCGTCTTCGTTGACATACAGCTACTACGGCGTGAAGGAGCATTTTAGATCAGCCAGCTGTAAGGATTTGCGCGTACCGTGTGAGCGAGGCGAAACACAGGCGAAACATGGAAAACACGGACGAAACATAGGGATGGCGAGGGCGATGGGACGTTTCGGAAGGAAGACCGCCACACTGTTGGGCGCTGTAGGAATGGCCTTCACAGCCGGATTGACCGGCGCTGAATCTTTGTCGCTGGGTACTGCTGTCGCGGCGCCCCCCGCGGGCGTCATGGCCCCCGCACCGCAAGTGGCCCCCGCCAGTCCCCAGGCCTGCATTATCGGCCTCAACTGTGGATGCATCCGTTACCGGACTTGTCCAGGGGACCGGCGGAGGCCGGTCAAGCCTGCACCTGAGGTGCGGTTGGACAGTGACTCTCCCGCTGCTTCCAGCGATCAGGCCATCGCCCCGGTCGTTACGCAAACACCTGCTTGGGCATCACCGTAGGCTTCACGCCGTAGCGCGGCGTGCCGCCCGAGCCCAGGCCGCCGCGCCCACCGGCGCCCGCCGGGACCATTCCGGCAGGTGCCGCGTGCACCCCAGCCGCTTCGTCGGCGGCGGCGGTCCAACCCGAGCCGCCGAGCGCCGAGGCCTGAGAGCTGGCCGCTCCGGCTGCGGTCGACCAGTTGGCCGGCACCGACAATCCGCCCATGTTGGTGGCCTGTCCCAGGCCGGCCAGGACGGGAGCCCCGCCGGCAGCAGCCGCGCCCACCGGCGTAGTCATGCCTGCCAGAACCCCTGACCCCAAACCGGCTGCGAGGCCGTCGACGCCGGTGACGTCGGATGCCAGGGCGGCCGGGCCGGCAAGAGCGACCGTGTGGCCCAGCGATATCGCCGTCGGGATAGCGGTGGTGGTGAACCAGGCCGCGGTGTTCACGCCGCTGTTGATGATATTGGCGAAGAAGGGAGTGCCGAGAAACAGGTCGACCGCATTCGCCAGGTCGCCCGTCGCTTGGGCCGACCCCGCGAAGGGCGAGGCGAGCCCCGACAGCACACCCTGCAGCGAGCCGAGAGTGTGATTCAACTCCTGCTGGACCCCACCGGTGGCCGAGCCAGCAGTGGCAAGCGCCGCGCCGGCCAGGTTGCTGGTCTGGGGTGCCGGAGCCACCGGGGTGAGCGCCGAGGCGCTGGACGATGCGGTGGTGTAGCCGAGCATGGCCATGGTGTCCTGCGCCCACATCTCCAGATAGGCGGCTTCGGTGGCCAGAATCGCCGGGGTGTTGATGCCCAGGAAATTCGTCGCGACGAGGGCAGCCAGCTGTGCCCGATTCGCGGCGACCACCGGCGGAGGCACGACGGCCGCGCGGGCGGCTTCGAACGCTCCCGCTGAGGTCATCGCCTGCGAGCTGGCCTGGAAGGCGGCCGCCGCAGTGCTCTGCAGCCAGGTCAGATACGGCTCGACGGCGCTGACCATCGCTGCCGACGCAGGCCCGGTCCAGTCCTCGCCGACCAGCTCGGCGATCACCAATTGGGCCGATGCCGCCGCGGCCTCCAGCTCAGCGGCCAGGGTGCTCCACGCCCCTGCGGCCGACATCAGAGGTGCAGAACCTGCTCCGGTGTACATCCAGGTCGAGACGACCTCCGGGGGTAACGCTCCGAAATCAAAAGACATATACGTAATCCCATTCTCGTCGGTGGGGCAGGTTTGCTAAACGGCCTTGGGCTTGGGCATGACGGTGTGCTTGACGCCGTAGCGCGGGGCGCCGAACTTCCCGGCCGCATGGCCGGCTCCGGCGGCGGCCATGGCTGCCGGCACGGCCCCCATGACGGGCATGCCAGACATGCCGTGCGGGGCAGCCACGCTGCTCGCCGCCGCTGCCGCAGCCAAACGGCCGGGCCCGGCAGCGCTGGAGGCCGCCGAGGCTGCTGCGGTCTCAGCGGCCCAGGCGGGCGGTGCAGACAGGGCGCCGACGGTGGTGGCCTGTCCCATGCCGGCCGCCACGGGCAGCGCGCCCATCGGCGTCACCACGGGTGCTTCGTACCCCATGAGGCCCGCGGCGCCTTCGGCGGCGATCTCCTCCGGGAAGTCGAGCAGACCACCACCGGCCAGGCCCAGGACCGCCGAACCTGCCGAGGCCCAGTTGCCCACACCGATATTGCCGATGTTGGCCGCGTTGCTCGACAAGATGGAACTGCTGCCACTCTCCGGAACTCCGAGCAAGGTGTGCAAGATCCAGTCCATGACCGAGTCGGCCTGCGCGGTGGCCTGGTTGGTGGCCTCGGCGGTGTTGTATGCAGTGGCGTTGAGCCCGAGGACCTGCACCAACTGCTGGTGGACCGCTTGGGCCTGCTCGCTGACCGACTGGTAAAGCGTCCCGTAAGTCGTGAACACCGCGGCCTGCAGTGCCGACACCGGGTCCAAGCCGGCGGGGGCAATAACGGTGGTCGGGATCGCTGCGGCACTATTCTCAGTAGCCAGCGCTTCACCGATGCCTGCCAATTGCCCTGCAGCGTGCGTCATGGCTTCGGGGAGAGCTTTAACGAACGACGACATGCGTCCTCCTCGCAAGAGGCCGAATCGCTTTTGTTGAGCTATCGGCGGGCTGGCTTTCGATGGCCAAAGCTTGGCAGAAATCTGAGCTAAAGCGGTGGTCGGTAACGATTACTTAGCAGTTGAGTGTGAATCTTTAACCGATATCCATGGGGTGTGAATGCTCGGAAACAGCGGTTTAACGAATGGGAATCACGGCATTAACTGTGCGATTTATCTAACATTGCCGTTACAATTGGTCCGGCGGATCTGGAGCCGTCCCGGCCTCGGCGTGCACGGCTGTCTCCTTCGCCTGCCCACCCCCTGCGTAGGACCAGATATAGGCTGGCGGCGTGTTTGAATCGCTCTCCGACCGGTTGACCGGGGCCCTGCAGGGGCTGCGCAGCAAGGGGCGTCTGACCGACGCCGACATCGATGCCACCGCCCGGGAGATCCGGCTGGCCCTGCTGGAGGCCGATGTCTCGCTGCCGGTGGTGCGCGCGTTCATCGGGCGGATCAAGGAGCGTGCCAAAGGCGCTGAGGTCTCCGGTGCGCTCAACCCGGCTCAGCAGGTCGTCAAGATCGTCAATGAGGAGCTCATCGGCATCCTCGGCGGCCAGACCCGCCAGCTGGCGTTCGCCAAGACCCCGCCCACGGTCGTGATGCTGGCCGGCCTGCAGGGTGCGGGTAAGACCACGTTGGCCGGCAAACTGGCCACCTGGTTGCGCGGCCAGGGACACACCCCGCTGCTGGTGGCCTGCGATCTGCAACGCCCCGGGGCGGTCAACCAGCTGCAGGTCGTGGGGGAGCGCGCCGGGGTGGCGGTGTTCGCCCCACACCCGGGCACCTCGGTTGCCGGTGACACCGGTGCGCCCGGTGACCCGGTGGCCGTGGCCGCTGCCGGTCTGGCCGAAGCCAAGGCCAAGCACTTCGACGTGGTCGTCGTCGACACCGCCGGGCGCCTCGGCATCGACGAGGAGATGATGGCGCAGGCCGCCGCCATCCGCGATGCCGTGCAGCCCGACGAGGTGTTGTTCGTCCTGGACGCCATGATCGGCCAGGACGCGGTGAACACCGCCGAGGCGTTCCGCGAAGGCGTCGGCTTCACCGGGGTGGTGCTGACCAAACTCGACGGCGACGCCCGCGGTGGCGCGGCACTGTCGGTGCGCGAAGTCACCGGGGCGCCGATCCTGTTTGCGTCCACCGGCGAGAAGCTGGAGGACTTCGACGTCTTCCACCCCGACCGGATGGCCAGCCGGATCCTGGGTATGGGCGACGTGCTCAGCCTGATCGAGCAGGCCGAGCAGGTCTTCGACGCCCGCAAGGCCGAAGAGGCGGCCGCCAAGATCGGCTCCGGGGAGCTGACCCTGGAGGACTTCCTCGAGCAGATGCTGGCGATCCGCAAGATGGGTCCGATCGGCAACCTGCTGGGCATGTTGCCCGGCGCCGGCCAGATGAAGGACGCGCTGGCCGCCGTGGACGACAGCCACCTGGACCGTCTGCAGGCCATCATTCGCGGCATGACGCCCGCCGAGCGGGCCGACCCGAAGATCATCAACGCCTCCCGGCGGTTGCGCATCGCCAACGGGTCGGGTGTCACCGTTGCGGAGGTCAACCAGCTGGTCGACCGGTTCTTCGAGGCCCGCAAGATGATGTCGTCGATGATGGGCGGCCTGGGTCTGCCCGGCATGGGCCGCAAGAGCGCCACCCGTAAGGCAAAGGGCGGCAAGGGCAAAGCCGGTAAGAAGGGCAAGAACCGCGGCCCGACACCGCCGAAGGTACGCGGCCTGTTCGGCCCCGGCGGACCGGGCATGCCCGCCGGGTTCCCCGACCTGTCGCAGATGCCCGAGGGCCTCAACGAACTTCCGCCCGGGCTGGCCGACTTCGACCTGTCCAAGTTGAACTTCCCGGGCCAGAAGTAGCTTGGCGCTGCACGTACGGGGCCGTGGGCTGCCCGACGAAGAACCGGTGCAGTTCTGGATCGTCAACGGCACCATCAGCCTTGAGCCGGTCGACGGCGCCGAGACGGTCTTCTCCGACGGCTGGATCATCCCGGGCCTGGTCGACGCGCACTGTCACGTCGGCATCGGGCCCGGAGGTCCGGTGGACGTCGGCGAGGCGGTGCGCCAGGCGGAGGCCGAGCGCCGGGCCGGTGTCCTGCTGATCCGTGACGCGGGTTCACCGGTGGACACCCGCGGATTCGACGACCGTGGCGACCTGCCGCGGATCATCCGCGCCGGCCAGCACCTCGCCCGGACCAAGCGCTACATTCCCGGCTTGCCGATCAACGTTGACGACGAGGATCAGCTCCCCGAAGCCGTTGCTGCCCAAGCCGTTCGTGGCGACGGCTGGGTGAAGTTGGTGGGCGACTGGATCGACCGGGCGGTGGGCGACCTGGCGCCACTGTGGTCCGACGAGGTGCTGAAGTCGGCCATCGAGGCCGCGCACGCCCACGGCGCACGGGTCACCGCGCACGTCTTCGGCGAGGACGCGCTACCGGGATTGATCAACGCCGGGATCGACTGCATCGAGCACGGCACCGGGATCACCGACGACATCATCGCGATGATGTTGGACCACGGCACCGCGCTGGTGCCGACACTGATCAACATCGACAATTTCCCCGGCATCGCCGACTCGGCGGCCAAGTACCCGACCTACGCCGCGCACATACGCGCCTTGCACGCCAGCTTTCGATCGCGCATCGGTGCGGCGCGGGAGGCCGGCGTGCCCGTCTACGCCGGCACCGATGCCGGTGGCATGGTGGCCCACGGCCGGATCGCCGATGAGGTCAACGCCCTGACCGGGGTGGGTCTGAGCCGAACCGAGGCGCTGGGCGCGGCATGCTGGGACGCCCGGCGGTGGCTGGGGGCACCGGGGCTGGAGCACGGGGCACCGGCCGATCTGGTGTGTTTCGCCGACGACCCGCGCAGCGGCCCCGAAGTGCTCAGGCGTCCCGATGTGGTGATGCTGCGCGGCCGGCTGTATTAGCGGCGCTGCCGACTACAGGCTGCCGACACCCGAGGTGGGGGACTGCGCGAAGCCCCAGTCCAGCAGCGCCTGCGCCTGGTCCCAGTAGGTGGGGCCGCCCTCGCGGATCAATCCGTACATCAGTGCGACCACCAGCCGGCGGCCGTCGCGGGCCGCTCCGCCGACATAGGTTTTGCGGGCGGCGTCGGTAAAGCCGGTCTTGCCGCCGAACGCCCCGGGATAGCGGGCCAGCAGTTCGTTCATGTTCACGATCGGACGCTCCCCGGAGTCGGTGGGGAAGGCCGCCGCGGGCTGCGCCGTGATCTCGGCGAAGACCGGTTGGGCCATCGCTGCCCGGAAGATGACCGCCAAGTCATGCGGGGTGCTCGCTCCCGGACCACCGGGGCCGTCCAGCCCAGAGGGGGTGCTGGCATGGGTGGCCGTCGCGCCGACCGCAGCGGCCTTCGCGTTCATCTTCGCCACCGCTTCCTCGGGACCCCCGAGCATGTCCGCCAGTGCGTTGGCGGCGTCGTTGCCCGACACCAGAAGCAGGCCTTCGAGCAGTTGACGCGCGGTGTAGCTGCGGCCGGGCCTGACTCCGACACAGTTGCACTCCACCTGGGTGTCGGCCACGGTCGCCACGGTGGTGTCCTCGAGGTTCAACTCGTCGAGGGCGACCAATGCCAGCAAGACCTTGATTGTGCTTGCCGGAGGTGTCACGGCGTAGCCGTTCTGCTCGGCGAGCACCTGGCCGGAGTCCAGGTCGGCGATGAGCCAGTTCGGTGCCGGGCCGGCCGGCACCGGTGCCGAGCCGACGGGCTGCGCGGTATCGGCGTGGGCGGTGAGCGCGGGAGCGGCGAACACCGTCGCGAAAGCCGCGATTGCGGCCAGGATTTTCCGCATGGCGGCATACCTTACCGGCCCCGACCGGCCGCAGTGTTGAATCGGGGGATGCTGAGCCAACAGGAAATTTCGGACCGTTGGGAGATCCAGCAACTGCTGGTCGACTACTCGACCGCGATCGACACCGGAAACTTCGACGGTCTGGACGCCGTCTTCACCCCCGACGCCTACATCGACTACCGGGCGTTCGGTGGCATCGAGGGACGCTTCCCGGAGGTCAAGGCCTGGCTGACCGAGGTTCTGCCCAATTTCGCCGGCTACTCCCACATGCTCGGCCTGCCGGCCATCCAGGTCGACGGTGACACCGCCACCGCGCGGACCTTCTGCTTCAACCCGATGGTGTTCCGCGCGGACAACGACCCCACCATGCTGTTGGGCTTGTGGTACGACGATGCGTTCGTCCGTACCGCCGACGGCTGGCGGATGAGCCGGCGCTCCGAGACCAAGTGCTTCCAGAAGATGCCCTGAGGCGATTTCTGCTGACCGCCGTGCTTCTGGCACAATGGAGCGCTGTCCGCCCTGCGACGCGATCCTGTCGGGTTTCCGCGTGGCGTGACACCAACACGCGAGGCAAAACCGGATGTGGGCAATCCCGCCCGCATCGCTGAATTGCAGCGTGATATCGCAGGAGTTATTCATGGCTGTCAAGATCAAGCTCACCCGCCTCGGCAAGATCCGCAATCCGCAGTACCGCATCGCGATTGCCGACGCGCGCTCCCGCCGGGACGGCCGCGCCATCGAGGTCATCGGTCGCTACCACCCGAAGGAAGAGCCGAGCCTGATCGAGATCGACTCGGAGCGCGCCCAGTACTGGCTGTCGGTCGGTGCCCAGCCCACCGAGCCCGTGCTCAAGCTGCTGAAGATCACCGGTGACTGGCAGAAGTTCAAGGGCCTGCCCGGCGCCGAGGGCCGCCTGAAGGTCAAGCCGGCCAAGCCGAGCAAGCTCGAGTTGTTCAACGCCGCGCTGGCCGAGGCCGAGGGTGGTCCGACCACCGAGGCCACCACCGCCAAGAAGAAGAAGGCACCGGCCAAGAAGGCAGCCGACAAGGCTGAGGAAAAGGCTGAGGCTCCTGCCGAGGCTGCCGAGGCCCCCGCTGCCGAGGCCGCCGAGTCGGCCGGCGAGAGCTGACCGCGGCTATGAGTGCCGTGGTGGCAGACGCCGTCGAGCATTTGGTGCGCGGCATCGTCGACAACCCGGATGACGTGCGGGTCGACATGGTGACCAACCGCCGTGGCCGTACCGTCGAGGTGCACGTGCATCCCGACGACCTGGGCAAGGTGATCGGTCGGGGCGGTCGCACCGCCACTGCGTTGCGCACCCTCGTCGCCGGTATCGGCGGACGCGGCATCCGCGTGGACGTGGTGGACACCGACCGGTAGCAGGCCGGCTCATGGAGCTGACAGTCGGCCGGGTGGTCAAGGCCCACGGCATCAGCGGCGAACTCGTCGTCGAGGTTCGCACCGACGACCCCGAGCTGCGATTCGCTCCGGGCGCCACGCTGCATGCCCGTAAGTCCGGTGCGCCGCAACGCGACTACGTCGTGGAAGCGGCGCGTCCGCACGGCGCACGCATGTTGCTGCGGCTGGTCGGGGTCGGTGATCGTGACGGTGCCGACGCGTTGCGCGGCAGCCTGTTCGTGGTCGACACCGCGGAGCTGCCGCCGATCACCGAGCCGGACACCTTCTACGACCACCAGCTCGAGGGGCTGGCGGTCCGCGACACGGCGGGGGAGCCGGTGGGCACCGTCACCGAGGTCTTGCACACCGCCGCCGGCGAGCTGCTCGCCATCAAGCGGACCGACGGCCGGGAACTGCTGGTGCCGTTCGTCGCCGCGTTCGTGCCGACGGTGTCGCTGGCCGAGCAGACGCTGGTGATCGACCCGCCTGAGGGTCTGCTCGACCTGGAGGGATAGGCGCGGCGTGAAAGTTGACGTCCTGACGATCTTCCCGTCGTATCTCGATCCGATCCGGCAGTCGTTGCCCGGCAAGGCCATCGAGACCGGCCTGGTGGAGCTGGGGGTGCACGATCTGCGGCGCTGGACTCACGACGTCCACCGCTCAGTCGACGACGCCCCCTACGGTGGCGGCCCCGGAATGGTGATGAAGGCGCCGGTCTGGGGTGAAGCGCTGGACGAAATCTGTTCGGAGCAGACGCTGCTCATCGTTCCGACCCCGGCGGGACGACTGTTCGACCAGGCCACCGCGCAGCGCTGGAGCCTGGAGCAGCATCTGGTGTTCGCCTGCGGCCGCTATGAGGGCATCGATCAGCGGGTTGCCGATGATGCGGCCCGGCGGATGCGGGTTGAAGAGGTGTCGATCGGCGATTACGTGCTGGCCGGCGGCGAGCCCGCGGTCCTGGTGATGCTGGAGGCGGTGCTGCGGCTGATGCCCGGGGTGCTGGGCAATCCGGCTTCACAACGCGACGATTCGCATTCCCCGGATCGCGCCGGGCTGTTGGAGGGGCCGAGCTACACCCGCCCGCCGAGCTGGCGCGGCCTGGAAGTACCCGAGGTCCTGCTCTCCGGTGACCACGCCCGGATCAATGCGTGGCGCCACGAGGCCGCCGTGGCACGGACCCGCGAACGCCGTCCGGATCTGCTGGACCCGTAGCAGACGCGCTGGGCCTAAACGGCGACCCGCTGCGCCCGGCTTCGCCGCGCTTGCGATCGCGGAGGCCCCCACGGCGACCCGCTGCGCCCGGCTTCGCCGCGCTTGCGATCGCGGAGGCCCCCACGGCGACCCGCTGCGCCCGGCTTCGCCGCGCTTGCGATCGCGGAGGCCCCCACGGCGACCCGCTGCGCCCGGCTTCGCCGCGCTTGCGATCGCCTTTAGATCCGCCCGCCCGGGAAAATGGTCTTGACGGCTTCGGTGATCGTGTTGCGCGCCGTGGCATCGTCGCTGGGCTGCAGCGCCTCGACGACCACGATGTAGCGCCGGTCCGGTCCGACCACGCCGGTCGACAGGTGCATCCAGTTATTGCCGATGCAGCACATCCAGCCTTGCTTCACCGCCACCGGCTCTTCGTAGAGACCCTCTGGAATCCCGAACCGCTGCGGGTAGCCGTCGAGCCCGCTCGGGGTGGACAGTGCGAGGTTGCTCAGGATGAGGCTGGCCTGGGCCGGGGGCAGGCCGCCGGAGCCGTTGAGCAGCATGTCGTAGTAACGCGCCAGATCCGGTGCCGTGCTGATGGTGTTCCACCAGGCGCCGTTCGACGGCGGCGAGGTGCCGGCCAGTCCATAGCGGGCGGCCACCCGTGTGATGATCGCGTTGCGCCCGTTCTCGTTCCAGAACGTCTCGGCGGCCCCGTCGTCAGAGGCGCGCAGCATGGAATCCAGCGCGGCCCGGTCGTCGGCCGACAGGCCGCCTTCCGGCTGGTGCAGCAGCAGGTCGTCGGCGATGAACAGCTTGGCGACCGAGGCGGTGGCGATCGGGCGGGTGTTGCCGTTGGTGACCAGCTGGTGGGTGATCCGGTCCAGCACGGCCACCGAGATGTTGGCGCCGACCTTGGCGGCGTCGTCGGTGGCCTCCTGCATGCGCGCCGCGAGTCCGTCGACCACCGCGGCCGGCGGAATCGCCGGCGCCCGAGGCACGTCGATCATGGTGGCCACCGGGGCCACCTCAGGCGCGCTGTACGGCGTCGGCCGCACCGCGTCGGCGCCATAGACCTTCTCGTCGCAGCCGAACACGACCGTGGAGATCACCATGACGACGGTCAGCAGGAGCATCGATGGCCGCACGGCTGGTAGGCCTCCTTGACGCGTAATGACACCGACATCGGGTTGCGGGCTTGCCACACTGCTGCCATCGGCCCGGCGGATAGGTTACCGCGTGGACGTTCGGCGCGCGCAGTTCGGTCGCCTTCAGAATTATCACGGTTACGGTGGTTCGGCGCACAACGACCAGCGGTGATTTGCGCGATTTCACTGGTTGCGCCGCGTCTGGCACAATTGAGCAGTTGTCGCCCGTTGGTTCTGCAGCGGGGTCCTGGCGTCCCGGTCTCCGCACGGTGCGACAATATGCCCGAACCCATCGGCTCGGTAGCCGTCCGTATGCGCACGAAGCGCGCGGTCGGTCCGCAGCCGCGACCTGCGAGGAAGTGTTTCCGCAATGAACACGCTGGACATCGTCGACAAGGCGTCGCTGCGCGACGACATCCCGGCCTTCGCCCCCGGCGACACGGTCAACGTGCACGTGAAGGTGATCGAGGGCTCCAAGGAGCGCATCCAGGTGTTCAAGGGTGTGGTCATCCGCCGGCAGGGCGGCGGCGTTCGCGAGACGTTCACCGTCCGCAAGGAGAGCTACGGCGTCGGTGTGGAGCGGACCTTCCCGGTGCACTCGCCCAACGTCGACCACATCGACGTCCTGGTCCGCGGCGACGTCCGGCGCGCCAAGCTGTACTACCTGCGTGAGCTGCGCGGCAAGAAGGCCAAGATCAAGGAAAAGCGCTGATCTTGCCCGCGCGGGGCTTTCTCCGGTCGGTCAAGGGCACCGCTGACGCGGTCATTACGCTGATCTCGTGACCGAAACCACGGGTCCGTCACCCGAGAGTTCTCCCGAGGCAGCTGAAGCAGCCGAGGACGGCAAGCACAGCGCACTGCGCGAGTCGGTGGTGCTGATCGCGATCGCGCTGGTGCTGTACTACCTGACGCTGACCTTCGTAGCGCGTCCCTACCTGATTCCCTCGGAGTCGATGGAGCCGACGCTGCACGGCTGCCACGGCTGCGTCGGTGACCGCATCATGGTGGACAAGGTCACCTACCGGTTCACCACCCCGGAGCCGGGCGACGTCGTCGTGTTCCGCGGGCCCCCGTCATGGAACGTGGGCTACAAATCGATCCGATCGAGCAACACACCGGTGCGCTGGGTCCAGAACGCGCTGTCCTTCATCGGATTCGTGCCGCCGGATGAGAACGACTTGGTCAAGCGGGTTATTGCGGTGGGCGGTCAGACCGTCCAGTGCCGCAACGACACCGGTCTGACCGTCGATGGCAAGCCGCTCCACGAGCCCTACCTGAACCCGGCCACCCTCATGGTCGACCCGATGGTCTATCCCTGCCTGGGCAACGAGTTCGGTCCGGTGACCGTTCCCGAGGGGCGGTTGTGGGTGATGGGTGACAACCGCACCCATTCGTCGGACTCGCGTGCGCACTGTGACTCCGTGCAGGCGCAGCCCGACATGCAGCGCCGGATCCTGTGCACCGGAGACGACGTCGATGCCGGCACCGTGCCAGTGGCCAACGTGATCGGTAAGACCAGGTTCATCGCCTGGCCGCCGTCGCGCTGGGGACTGGTCCGAGCGACGAACCCGCAGCAGGATCCCTAACCATGGCTCCGGCCTGGCCACCGCGCCCGGTGATCCGTCGCTCGCCGGGGCTGCGCACACTGGAGTCGGCGCTGTACCGCAGTGGGCTCGGTCCGGTCGCCGGTGTCGATGAGGTGGGTCGGGGCGCCTGTGCCGGTCCGCTGGTGGTGGCCGCCTGCGTGCTCGGGCCGGGCAAGCCTGCGGCACTGGCAGCGCTCGACGACTCCAAGAAGCTCACCGAAAAGGCCCGCGAACAGCTGTTTCCGCTGATCTGCAGGTACGCGCTGGCCTACCACGTGGTGTTCATCGAACCCGCCGACGTCGACGCGCGTGGGGTGCATGTGGCCAATATCGAGGGAATGCGCCGCGCGGTGGCGGGCCTGGCGTTGCGACCGGGCTATGTGCTCTCCGACGGGTTCCGGGTGCCGGGGCTGCCGATGCCCTCGCTTCCGGTGATCGGGGGCGACGGTGCCGCGGCGTGCATCGCTGCGGCGAGCGTGCTGGCCAAGGTCAGCCGGGACCGGTACATGGCCACCCTGGATGCCGACCATCCCGGTTATGGATTCGCCGAGCACAAGGGGTATTCCACTGCGGCGCACACCGCGGCGCTGGCAGCGTTGGGACCGTGTAGCCAGCATCGTTTCTCGTACGTCAACGTGCGGAACGTGGCGATGGCCGGCGCAGCGGCGACTGGGACAATGGGGACGAACCGAGCAGAAGGACGGCTGAGCAGATGAGTGCCGAAGATCTCGAAAAGTACGAAACCGAGATGGAACTCTCGCTGTACCGCGAATACAAGGACATCGTGGGGCAGTTCAGTTACGTCGTGGAGACCGAACGGCGCTTCTACCTGGCCAACAGCGTCGAGATGGTGCCGCGCAACGCCGACGGCGAGGTGTATTTCGAGCTTCGACTGGCCGACGCCTGGGTCTGGGACATGTACCGGCCCGCCCGGTTCGTCAAGCAGGTGCGGGTGGTCACCTTCAAAGACGTCAACATCGAAGAGGTCGAAAAGCCCGAGCTGCGGCTTCCGGAGTAAACACCGCAGCGGTCCCGCCGAGTTGGGTCTACGCTGACTCGCATGACCGCTGTCGACCGTGCCGTCTCCCGCCGCGAAATCACAGACGCCCTGCTCAAGGCGATGGAGCGCCGCCACGAAGTGCTCGATGTGATCGTCGAATCCGACGACCGCAGTTCGGCCGTGCAGGCCATCGCGGAGCTGCTCGGCGTCTCGCCGCTGGGCTGCGAAGCGGTCATCGGCATGTGCTTGGACCAGCTGACCAAGGACTCGCGGAGCCGGATCGCCGACGAACTCGACGACCTCAACAACGAGCTGACGTTCATCCTCGGAGACCGGCCGGCGAGTTCTTCGGACTCCCTCCAGCTGCGGCCGTTCGGTGGCGACGATCGCGACATCTTCGCCTTGCGCACCGCCGACGTCGGCGCCAGCGGAGACGGGTTCGGCGGTCCGGCCGGCGGTCTGGACGACGAGATCAACTCGGGCTTGTCGCGGGTCGACGACGAGGACGCCGCCTGGCTCGTCGCCGTCGCCGGTGGGCAGAAGGTGGGCATGGTCTTCGGCGACCTGCACCACAACGAGGTCAATGTGCGGATCTGGATCCACCCCGAGCATCGCAAGAAGGGTTACGGCACCGCCGCGTTGCGCCGTGCCCGCAGCGAGATGGCCGCCTACTTTCCCGGCGTACCGCTGATCGTGCGCGCACCGGGAGCCCACGCCGGATAAGCCGGCCGATGCGCCGCCCGGTCGCCCTACCGACGAGGGCCCTGCTCGTCGCTGTGGATGAAGCCGGCACTGGGGATAACCGCGGCTGAGACAGCGGATTTGGCATCCGGCGGGCTCGACGCTGTCGGGGTGTCGACCCACCCTGACCGCCATGACAACCAGAACTCGCGCCGCGCTGGGGGCGCTCGGAGAACAAGCTGCCGTCGACTACCTGATCGGCCAGGGGTGGTCGATTCTGGCCCGCAACTGGCGCTGCAGGTATGGCGAACTCGATATCGTCGCACACCATCCTGCGGCGCGCGCTGTGGTCTTCATCGAGGTGAAAACCCGCAGCGGTGACGGCTTCGGCGGGCTGGCCTACGCCGTGCCGCCGGAGAAGGTGCGCAGGCTGCGCCGGCTGGCCGGCGTCTGGATGGTGGGCCAGCCATACCGGTGGGAAGCGGTCCGCCTCGACGTGATCAGGGTGCGGGTCGGGCCGGGCAACGGAGCGCAGATCACCCATCTGCAGGGGGTGTGCTGAATGGCGCTGGGACGGGCGTTCTCGGTCGCGGTGCGCGGCCTGCACGGGCTGATCGTGGAGATCGAAGCGGACATCACCTCGGGGCTGCCCGGGGTGCACCTGGTGGGCCTGCCCGACGCCGCGCTGCAGGAGTCACGCGATCGCGTGCGGGCGGCGATCACCAACAGCGGCCAGCGTTGGCCCGCGGCCCGGCTCACCCTGGCGCTCTCGCCGGCGACGCTGCCCAAGATGGGCTCCGTCTACGACGTCGCGCTGGCCGCGGCGGTGCTCGCCGCGGAACGCAAAACATCGTGGTCACTGCTGGACAAGACCGTACTTCTCGGGGAACTCGCGCTCGACGGGCGAGTGCGGCCGGTCCACGGGGTGCTGCCGGCGGTGCTGGCCGCCAAAAACGACGGCTGGGCTGCTGCGGTGGTCCCGGTGGACAACCTCGCCGAAGCCAGCCTGGTGGACGGCATCGATGTCTACGGCGTGGCGACGCTGCGCCAACTCTACGGCTGGCTGCGGGGGGCGGCACGGCTGCGGGAACGCGTCGCCACGGCGACTCCGGTGGCCGAGCCGGCCGCCGACCTCGCCGACGTGGTCGGTCAGGCCCAGGCCCGGTTCGCCGTCGAGGTGGCTGCCGCCGGCTCGCATCATCTGCTGCTGACCGGGCCGCCCGGAGTCGGGAAAACCATGCTGGCCCAACGTCTTCCCGGCCTGCTGCCACCTTTGACCGAAAGCGAGTCGCTGGAGGTCACCGCCGTCCACTCAGTTGCAGGCATGCTGTCGGACAGCGCACCGCTGATCACCCGGCCGCCCTTCATCGCGCCGCACCACAGCTCAAGCGTCGCGGCACTGGTGGGAGGGGGCTCCGGCATGGCTCGGCCCGGCGCGGTGAGCCGTGCGCATCGAGGGGTGCTGTTCCTCGACGAGTGTGCCGAGATCCGGGTCAGCGCTTTGGAAGCGCTGCGAACACCGTTGGAAGACGGCGAGATCAGGCTCGCCCGGCGCGACGGAGTGGCCTGCTATCCGGCTCGCTTCCAATTGGTCATGGCGGCCAATCCGTGCCCGTGCGCACCGGCCGATCCCCGGGACTGCACCTGCAAGGCGATGGAGAAGCGGCGCTACCTCGGCCGGTTGTCGGGTCCGCTGCTGGATCGGGTCGATCTGCGGGTGGAGATGCATCCGGTCCGGGCGGGTGCGTTCTCGGCCGACGACGGGGAGTCGACGGCGGCGGTGCGGGCGCGGGTGGCCCACGCGCGTGCCGCGGCCGCCCAGCGCTGGGGACCGCACGGCTTTCGCACCAACGCCGAGGTCAGTGGGGCGTTGCTGCGACGCAGGTTTCGGCTCAGCAGCCAGGCGATGGAGCCGTTGCGCACGGCGCTCGACCGCGGGCTGCTGTCGATCCGGGGGGCAAACCGCACCCTGCGGGTCGCGTGGACCCTGAGCGATCTGGCGGGGCGGACCGTGCCCGGGCCCAACGAGGTCTGCGCCGCCCTGAGCTTTCGTCAGCCGGGCCGGGGCCGATGAGCACCGCGGGCGCCGTGCCGCGGGCCTGGGCATACCTGTCCCGGGTCGCTGAGCCACCGCGCGCGGACCTGGCGGCATTGGTCGGCCGGGTCGGCCCGGTCGAGGCGGCAGAGCGGATCCGTCGTGGCGCGGTCGAACCGGAACTGGCCCGGCACAGCGAGTTCCGGCGTGATCTCGATATCGCCTCCGAGGATCTGGAGGTGCTGGCCCGGCGCGGAGGCCGCCTGATCACCCCGGACGACGACGAGTGGCCGACGCTCGCGTTTGCCGCATTCCGCGGCGCCGGCGTCCCGGCTACCCCGGACTGCCGGTCGCCGCTGGTGCTGTGGGCGGTGGGCCCGGCCCGCCTCGAGACCGTCGCGGAGCGGGCCGTGGCGATCGTCGGAACCCGAGCGGCAACGTCCTATGGGGAAGCGGTGGCCGCGGACCTGGCCGCCGGAATGGCCGAACGCGGCGTCGCGGTGGTGTCCGGCGGCGCGTATGGAATCGACGGGGCAGCCCACCGCGCCGCGCTGGCCGCGGACGGAACGACGCTGGCGGTACTGGCCGGGGGAGTCGACATCGCCTATCCGGCAGGTCATTCCGCGTTGCTGCAGCGGATCGGTGCGGCCGGTCTGCTGGTCACCGAATACCCACCCGGGGTCCGCCCTGCCCGCTACCGGTTTCTGACCCGTAACCGCCTGGTGGCGGCTCTGGCCGGACCGACGGTGGTGGTGGAGGCCGGGATACGCAGCGGCGCGGCCAATACCGCCGCGTGGGCACGGCGGCTGGGCCGGCCGGTTGCCGCGGTTCCCGGGCCGGTCACGAGCGGGGCCTCAGCAGGCTGTCACGTGCTGCTGCGCGGCGGTGCCGAGGTGGTGACCCGGGCCGGTGACGTGATCGAGCTGGCGGGCCGCGTCGGCGAGCTGGCCGAGGATCCGCCCCGGCCGGTCACGCCGCTGGACGGCCTCAGCGCCGACCAGCGTCAGGTCTATGAGGCGTTGCCCGGCCGCGGTGTGGTCACCGTCGATCAGGTCGCCAAAACAGCCGGGCTGGCCCCGGCGCAGGTGCTCGCGCCGCTGGCGATGCTGGAGCTCGCCGGTCTGGTGCAACGGCGCGACGGCAGCTGGGGGATCGTCCGCGGCCGCCGGTAGCTCGTATAGTCGGCTGGGGCAGGCCGATGAACGGAGGCAGCGTGGCGGGGCGACCGGTTCACACTTTCGAAGTTGTCCGAACCGAACATGCTTCGGCACACATGATTCGAGTGGTTTTGGGCGGCAGTGGGTTTGACACATTTACGCCCAGCGTTTTCACAGATTCGTACGTCAAGGTGCTCTTTGTGCGCCATGAGGTCGACGTGGACGCGCTCCCGCGCCCGTTGACGCTGGACAGCTTCGACCGCCTGCCCGAGGAGCACCGCCCCGTGATCCGCACCCTGACGGTGCGGCGGGCCGATTCGCTGAGCCGGGAAATCGCCATCGATGTCTCGGTGCACGGTGACCACGGTGTGGTCGGCCCGTGGGCCCGCAGTGCGCAGCCCGGCGATGCGGTGTACCTGATGGGTCCCAATGGCGCCTACGCGCCCGACCCCAGCGCCGACTGGCACCTGCTGGCCGGTGACGAGAGTGCTCTGCCGGCGATCTCCGCGGCGCTGGAGGCCCTGCCGGCCGGTGCGGTCGGCAAGGCGTTCATCGAAGTGGCCGGCCCCGAAGACGAGATCGTGTTGGATGCGCCGGAAGGAGTCGAGCTCATCTGGCTGCACCGGGGCGCACGTGCCGACCTGGTGGGCCAGGAACGGGCCGGGGACAACGACCCGCTGATCGAGGCGGTCACCACCGCCGCGTGGCTGCCGGGCCGGGTTCAGGTCTTCATCCACGGCGAGGCCCAGGCGGTCATGCACAACCTTCGGCCCTATATCCGCAAGGAGCGCGGGGTCGACGCCAAGTGGGCGTCGATCTCCGGTTACTGGCGGCGTGGGCGCACCGAGGAGACCTTCCGGCAGTGGAAGAAGGAACTCGCCGCCGCAGAAGCTGCCGAGGCCGCCGGCGCAGAGCGCAGGGCCTGAGGCCATGGCATTCGGGGACTACCAGTTCGAGATCTACCTGCAGGGCCTGGCCGGGGTGTTGCCGTCGCTTCCGATGACCTACACCGAGTTGGAGGCCAAAGCTGCTGCTGCACTTTCCCCCTCGGTGTGGTCCTATGTGGCCGGGGGCGCTGGTGACGAGCGCACTCAGCGAGCCAACGTCGCGGCTTTCGACAAGTGGGGGCTCATACCGCGGATGTTCGTCGGCGCCGCCGAGCGGGACTTGTCCGTCGAGATGTTCGGACTGCGGTTGCCGGCGCCGGTCTTCATGGCTCCGATCGGCGTCATCGGCATCTGTGCCCAGGACGGACACGGTGACCTGGCCAGTGCGCGCGCGGCGGCCGCTACCGGCGTGCCGATGATGGTGTCCACCCTGACCGCCGACCCGCTTGAGGACGTCGCCGCCGAATTCGGGGATACCCCGGGTTTTTTCCAGCTGTATACCCCCAAGGACCGGGAGCTGGCCGCCAGTCTGGTGCAGCGCGCTCAGGGCGCGGGCTACCGGGCGATCGTCGTCACCCTTGATACGTGGGTTCCGGGCTGGCGACCGCGGGATCTGGCCACCTCGAACTTCCCGCAGCTGCGGGGTCACTGCCTGGCCAACTACTTCTCCGACCCGGTGTTCCGCGCAAGCCTGGCCCAGCCGCCGGAGGAGAACCCGCAAGCCGCGATCCTGTCCTGGGTGCAGACCTTCGGCAATCCGCTGACCTGGGCTGACCTGCCGTGGCTGCGGTCCTTGACCGACCTGCCGCTGATCGTCAAGGGCATCTGTCACCCAGACGACGTGCGGCGCGCCCGCGACGGCGGTGTGGACGGCGTGTACTGCTCCACGCACGGCGGTCGTCAGGCCAACGGGGGACTACCCGCCCTGGACTGCCTGCCCGATGTGGTGGCGGCCGCCGACGGGATGCCGGTGCTCTTCGATTCGGGCGTCCGAACCGGCGCCGACATCATCAAGGCCCTGGCGCTGGGGGCGACCGCGGTCGGCATCGGCCGGCCCTATGCCTATGGACTGGCGCTGGGCGGGACCGCCGGAATCGTGCACGTGCTGCGCTCGCTGCTGGCCGAGGCCGACCTCATCATGGCGGTGGACGGGTATCCGTCACGGGTTGATCTCACCCCGGAAACGTTGCGGCGCGTCACCTGAGGCTGCGGGCAACCGGTCTGAGAGCGTGGCCCGGTGGACGCGATTCTCGATGAGTTCGACCAGTACCTGGCTTTGGAGCGGGGCCGGTCGGACCACACCCGGCGCGCCTACCTCGGCGACCTGCGATCGCTGTTCGGGTTTCTCGCCGAACGCGGACATAGTCGCATCGATGAGCTGAGCCTTCCGCTGCTGCGCAGCTGGCTGGCCACGCAGGCCGGCGCCGGCGCCGCCCGCAGCACGCTGGCACGGCGCACGTCGACGGTCAAGACCTTCACCGCCTGGGCGGCGCGCCGCGGACTGCTGACATCGGATCCCGGGGCTCGTCTGCAGCTGCCGAAATCCCACCGCACACTGCCGGCGGTGCTGCGCCGCGACCAGGCTCAAGAAGTGATGGATGCCGCGAAATCCGGTGCACAACAAGAAGATCCGCTAGCGTTACGGGACAGATTGATCACCGAGTTGCTCTACGCCACAGCGGTACGGGTCAGCGAACTGTGCGGACTCGACATCGATGACGTGGACAGCTCCCGTCGGGTGCTGCGGGTCGTGGGCAAAGGCAACAAGCAACGGACCGTTCCGTTCGGGGAGCCCGCCGCCGAAGCCCTGCAGGCGTGGCTCGGGCGCGGGCGACCGCCGCTGGCGACCGCCGAATCCGGCCCGGCGCTGCTGCTCGGCGCCCGCGGCGGGCGCCTTGATCCCCGCCAGGCCCGCACCGTGGTGCACCAGACCGTCGCCGCGGTGGGTGGCACACCAGACATGGGTCCCCACGGCCTGCGCCATACCGCGGCCACGCACCTGCTGGAGGGCGGGGCAGACCTGCGGATCGTGCAGGAACTGCTCGGGCACTCCAGCCTGGCCACCACCCAGCTCTACACCCATGTCACGGTTGCCCGGCTGCGTGCCGTGCACGATCAGGCCCATCCGCGAGCGTGACCGTGCGGGAATTCGTCGACCTCCCCTCAGCGCGGGTCTCCTACCTCGACTTCCGCCCCGACGACCCGCCGGCCGGCACCGTGGTGCTGCTGCACGGCGGCGGGACCGACAACGCGGCGCTGTCCTGGGGTGCTGTCGGACCGCGGCTGGCCGCCGGCGGCTTTCGGGTCGTCGCGCCCGATCATCCGGGTTGCGGTGCCAGTCCGCTGCCCGACTGGCGGGTGACGCAGCAACGGCTGGTGGCCTACGTCGGGGAGTTCGTCGACGCGCTCGGCCTGGACCGCTACGCCATCGGCGGCCTGTCGCTGGGCGGGGGACTGACCATCGGCCATGTGCTGGCACGGCCGCAACGCGTCGCCGGGGCGGTGCTGCTGGACAGTTATGGGTTGATGCCGCGGCTGCCCGGCGGGCGACAGGTGCTGGCTTGGGCGATGCAGCGCACCGGTGCGCTCGACCTGGCCACCCGCGCGATGGCGACCAACAGTGCGGCCTTGGCCTGGAGCCTCAAATCCCTGATCCGCGACCCGGCGCAACGCACCCCGGAGCTGGTCGCGGAGATCGTCGCGGCAGCCCGCCAGCCCGGGTTCACCGCTTTCGAGCAATGGCAGCGCAATGAGATGTTGTGGAACCGGTTGAGAACCGACTACACCAAGCGACTGGCGGACATCGCGCGGCCGGTGCTGATCGTGCACGGCGACCGGGATGTCGGCGTGCCGGTGGCGCGTGCGCGCGCGGCCGCTGCGCTGATCCCGCACGCCGAGTTGAAAGTCATCGCCGGTGCCGGCCATTGGGTCCAACGGGACCAGCCCGAGGCCGTCGTTGCCGTGATGACCGATTTTCTGCGCCGGGTGCTGGCGTCCTAGCCGCTCGACAGCGGCTTGAGCCGAATCGGCGTCGAGGCCAGCAACCCCAGCGGGTCGACGTAGTCGGCGCGCGACGCCGGACCCCACATCGCGCCCCAATGCAGGCAGGCCGGCGCGGCGCAGCCCGGATGGCCGGGCTCCACCGTGCCGAGCACCGATCCCGCGGCCAGCAGCTGCCCGGCCCGCACCTTTGCCGAAACCGGCTGGTAGCTGGTGCGCAGCCCGCCGGGATGGTCCAGCGACACCACCGGCTGTCCACCGGACCGCCCGGCGAACACCACTGTCGCGGCCCCCGGGGCGTACACCGGCTGGCCCGGCTCGGCGGCCAGGTCCACGCCCCGGTGACCGCGCCGCCAGTCCGGGCGAGGTGCGTCGAACGGCCGCGCCACCGCCGGGCGCGGTCGCAGCGGCCAATCCAGCCGGATCGGGCTGCCCACAGCCGGCGGGGCGAGCAGTAAGCTGGCGGCCAGTAACAACGCCGCAAATCGCATGCCCCCAGTGCACTCCGGCGGCCCCGAAACCGGCCAGTCACCGCTGTGGACAAAGCACCTGTTGGGACGGTGTAAACTCGGCTACGCAGTTCGCGTCAAGCGGACTGACTTCGCGTGTCTGCACCACAATCGGATGCCGGATGGTCCCCGACAGGGGTCCGGTATCTCAGCAGGCACCAGGGCCCGGCCTCACCCGACGCCGGGCGACAACCGACACTAAGAAAGCTGGATACAGCCATGGCCGTAGTGACCATGAAGCAGCTGCTCGACAGCGGCGCCCACTTCGGGCATCAGACCCGTCGTTGGAACCCCAAGATGAAGCGGTTCATCTTCACCGACCGCAACGGCATCTACATCATCGACTTGCAGCAGACGCTGACGTACATCGACAAGGCGTACGAGTTCGTCAAGGAGACCGTCGCCCACGGCGGTTCGATAATGTTCGTCGGCACCAAGAAGCAGGCGCAGGAGTCGGTCGCGGCCGAGGCCACCCGGGTCGGGATGCCCTACGTCAACCAGCGCTGGCTGGGCGGCATGCTCACCAACTTCTCCACCGTGCACAAGCGTCTGCAGCGCCTCAAGGAGCTCGAGGCCATGGAGCAGACCGGCGGTTTCGAGGGACGCACCAAGAAGGAAATCTTGATGCTGACCCGCGAGAAGAACAAGCTGGAGCGCAGCCTCGGCGGTATCCGCGACATGGCCAAGGTGCCCTCGGCCATCTGGGTCGTCGACACCAACAAGGAGCACATCGCCGTCGGCGAGGCCCGCAAGCTGGGCATCCCGGTCATCGCGATCCTGGACACCAACTGCGACCCCGACCTCGTCGACTACCCGATCCCGGGCAATGACGACGCGATCCGCTCGGCGGCTCTGCTGACCAAGGTCATCGCTTCCGCGGTGGCCGAGGGGCTGCAGGCCCGGGCAGGTCAGGGCAACGGTGCGGGCAAGGCTGAGGCCGACGCGGTTGAGCCGCTGGCCGAGTGGGAGCAGGAGTTGCTGGCCGGCGCCACCACCTCTGCACCCGACGCCGCCGCCGGCGCCGACACCACCACCGACGCATCGTAGGAAAGGCACACCACAGTGGCGAACTACACCGCTGCCGACGTCAAGCGGCTTCGGGAACTCACCGGCTCAGGCATGATGGACTGCAAGAATGCGCTGGCCGAGAGCGACGGCGACTTCGACAAGGCCGTCGAGGTGCTGCGCATCAAGGGCGCCAAGGACGTCGGCAAGCGCGCTGAGCGCGCCACCGCCGAAGGCCTGGTCGCCGCCAAGGACGGCGCCCTGATCGAGTTGAACTCCGAGACCGATTTCGTCGCCAAGAACGCCGAGTTCCAGGCGCTGGCCGAGGAGGTCGTGACCGCGGCCGCCGCGGCCAAGACCGACGACGTCGAGGTGCTCAAGGCCGCCAAGGCCGGCGACCGCACCGTCGGCGAGGCGATCGAGGCGCTGTCGGCCAAGATCGGCGAGAAGCTCGAGCTGCGCCGGGTCGCCTACTTCGACGGCAACGTGGAGACCTACCTGCACAAGCGGGCCTCCGACCTGCCGCCGGCCGTGGGCGTCCTGGTCGAGTACGAGGGCTCCAACACCGAGGCGGCACACGCCGTGGCGCTGCAGATCGCCGCGCTCAAGGCCAAGTACCTCACGCGTGACGACGTTCCCGCCGACCTGGTCGCCAACGAGCGCCGGATCGCCGAGGAGACGGCAAAGGAGGAGGGCAAGCCCGAGGCTGCCCTGCCCAAGATCGTCGAGGGCCGGGTCACCGGCTTCTTCAAGGACGTCGTGCTGCTGGAGCAGTCCTCGGTGTCGGACTCCAAGAAGAGCGTCAAGGCGCTGCTGGAAGAGGCAGGCGTGACCGTGACCCGCTTCGTGCGGTTCGAGGTCGGCCAGGCCTGATTTTCGGCCGTAGGAAAATCGCCGCCACGCCCGTTTCCGGGCATGGCGGCGATTTTCGTTGGGGCATAAGCACATCCGGCCGCCGGAGCCGGGGGAGTGCCGAGTCGGCACAGCGTCGCCCGGCCCGTCGGCTAGTGTCACCGGCATGCAACTTGTGCACGCCTTCGGCGACGACGCGCTCGGCAACTCCGACGCGCTCGGTCTGGTCGAACGACTCCAATCGGGCGAGGTATCGCCCGTCGAACTCGCCGAGGCCGCTATCGCGCGCGCCGAAGCGGTCAATCCCGAACTCAACGCATTGGCCTACCGGGCGTTCGACCAGGCCCGCGATGCCGCCAAACGGGGTGGTTCGGGGCGCTTCCAGGGTGTGCCGACGTTCGTCAAGGACAACGTCGACGTCGCCGGAATGCCGACCATGCAGGGCACCGACGCCTGGCAGCCGCACCCCGCCGCAGCCGACGGCGACTTCGCCAAGCTGTACCGCAACACCGGTCTGATCGCCCTGGGCAAAACACAGCTGAGCGAGTTCGGATTCAGCGCCTCGGCCGAGCATCCCCGGCTCGGCGCGGTACGCAACCCGTGGAACACCGACTACACGGCCGGGGCATCGTCATCGGGGTCGGCGGCATTCGTCGCCGCCGGCGTGGTGCCGATCGCCCATGCCAACGACGGCGGCGGGTCCATCCGCATCCCGGCGGCCTGCAACGGCCTGGTCGGGCTCAAGCCGTCGCGGGGCCGGCTGCCGCTGGACAAGGACCTGCGCGCCATGCCGCTGCGGATCGTCTTCAACGGGGTGGTGACGCGTTCGGTTCGGGACACGGCAGCCTTTTACGCAGAGGCCGAACGGATCTCGCGCAACACCGGGCTGGCGCCGATCGGTGACGTCCGGGGGCCGAGCACCCAGCGTCTGAGGGTCGCGGTGACCGCCCAGTCGATCGCCCGGGAGACGTCGCCGGAGATGCGCGAGCTCACCTTGAAGACCGCCGCGCTGCTCGAGGAACTCGGCCACCATGTCGAATACCTGGACCAGCCGCCGGTCCCGGCGAGCTTCGCCGATGACTTCCTGCTCTACTGGGCATTCCTGTCCACGGCCCTGGTCAAGGGCGGCCGACGGATGTTCGGCCCCAGCTTCGACCGCACCCGGCTGGACAATTTGACGCTGGGACTGGATCGCCATGCCACCCGCCAGCTGTACCGGCTGCCCCTGGCGGTCGCCCGGTTGGCCTCGGTACGCCGGCGGCACACCTCGCGGCTGTACGGCGACTACGACGTTGCGCTCACCCCGACGCTCGCCCATGAAACACCGAGGGTGGGGCACCTGGACCCCACCGCGGACTACGAGCAGATCATCGACCGGCTGATGGCCTGGGTGACGTTCACTCCGCTGCAGAACGTGACCGGTGAGCCGGCGATCTCCTTGCCGCTGGCCGAGTCCGCTGCCGGGTTGCCGGTGGGCATGATGTTCAGTGCCCCGGTCGGGCAGGACGCGCGCCTGCTGGAGCTGGCCTATGAGCTCGAGGCCGCCAAACCCTGGCACACGATCGCCGAACGCGCCTGAGCGGCGACCGCAAGCGCGGGGGCGCCGCCATCAACCCGGCGAGCACTCCGCGCCGATCCGCTCCAGCATCTCCCGCAGCCGGTGCTGCTCGGATGTGCTCAACGCGGCCAGAACCCGGCCGTCGGCGACGCGCACGGCTTGTTGTGCCTCGGTCAGCAAATCTTGGCCGGCCTCGGTCAGCGTCGCCGGCAGCGCGCGACCGAAAGGCACCGAATCCGGGCGGCTCACCGCTCCCCGGTTCTCCAACCGATGCAGCACGGTGTTCATCGCCTGTGGGGTGACTCCGGCGTGGCGGGCCAGTTCGGCACTGGACAGCCCGGGGCGCAGCGACAACATCCGCATGCAGGCGAACTCCGGCAGCGTGAGCCCCAGCGGTCCCAGTACTGCGGTCACCTGCGGGCGCAGCGCTGAGCTGGCCCGATACAGCAGGTATCCCAGCGGGGCGCTGTCCACGTCGATCATGTCAAATATCCTGACATACAGGGGCTCTGCGCCCAGCAGCTATAAATCGTTTCCGGCATAGGACAGGTTGAAGCTCTTGTTCGTCAGCGGGAAGTCCGGGACGATGGTGTCCGCCATTGCCACCGGCAGTGCGGGCCAGTTGAACCAGGACGGGTCCACGATTTTCGCGCGGCGGATGAGGCCGTCGGACCCGACCTCCACGCGGTGCACAATGCTGCCGCGCCAGCCCTCGACGATGCCGATCCCGCTGCCGGTGCCCGTCACCGGGGGAAGGGGTTCGCGCACCACGATCGGGCCGGTGTGGTTGTCGATCAGTGTTCGGCACAGCGCCACTGACGCCGCGAATTCATCGCGGCGAACGGTGTAGCGGGCCAGTACGTCGCCGCCGGTCGCCGTTACCTCGGTGATCGGAAGCTCGGTGGTGGGGTGGTCCAGGCGGGCGTCGGTGACAAGTCCGCTGGCCCGCGCCACGTACCCGAGGGTGCCCATCGCCAGGGCGTCTTCCCGGTGCAACACCGAGGTCCCGGCGAACCGGTCGTAGATGGTCGAGTTGCCCAGCGTCAGCTCGGCGATCTCCGCGATGTCGTCGGCCAGCTCCTGCAGCCGATCCGGATCGGGGAGCGCCTGTAGCGCAACGCCTCCGGGGCTGATCGCGCCGCGCAGCAGCCGGTGGCCGCTCACCTGGTCGTTGATGCGCAGCACCAGTTCGCGGACCCGCAGGGCGTGGGAGTTGGCCAGTCCGAAACCCACATCGTTGGCCAGCGCACCCAGATCGGCCGCATGGTTGTAGAGACGCTCGAGTTCGATCAGCAGAGCGCGCAGCACGTGCGCGGCATCGGGCAATTCGACGCCGAGGGCATCCTCGACGGCCAGGCTGTGCGCGAGGGCGTGGCCGGCGGAGGTATCGCCACTGATCCGTTCGGCCAGATCGACTGCCGCGCCGGCGGTACGGCCCTGGAACAGTCGCTCGATTCCGCGGTGCACGAACCACAGGCGCGCTTTGAGTCGCAGCACCGACTCCCCGACAACCGAGAACCGGAAGTGGCCCGGCTCGATCAGGCCGGCGTGCACCGGACCGACCGGAATCTCGTAGACGCCGGCACCCTCGACCGTCAGGAAGGGAAAGTGATCCGCGGCAACAAAATCGCCCGGGTTCCCGGCGTCGTTGCGCATCGGATGCCAATCCGGAGGCCAATGCGCGTGCCGGACCAGCCGGCGCGGTTGGGGATGACCCAGCGGGGTGATCCCGTACAGATCGAGTATCTCGCGTTCGAAGCGGCCGGCCTGGAACGACAGCCGCGCCAGTGAAGGGATCCCCGGGTCCGTCGCGGGCACGGTCAGGGTCAGCTCGGTACGGCGGTCTGGGCGGCCGGCGAGGAACAGGTACACCACCCGCAGGGTGTCGCCGTCGTCGTGGGCGGCCATCAGGGCGAGCCGGAAGCCCTCGACCAGCAGACCGGTCGCCGCACCGACAAGCTGGTCGGCGGTGATCGCCTGCCTGCGGGTGATCGGTGCCATCAGCGGACTCCGAGTTGGGTTGCGGCGGTCTCGAACAGGCCGGACAGCGGGCCGGCGGTCACCCCGAGTGCCAGCGACAGCAGGACACCGGCGACCAGTGCACCGGCGACCGTCACCGGCACCCGGATCGCCGGACTGCCGGCGTATGGGCTGCCCAGCAACATCCGGCCGGTGTTGCGCACCAGCGCGGCGAACGCCACTACCAGCGCCACCATGGCCAGGCCCAGCGCCCAGGCCAGCCGGGCGTCGGCCAGCGAGGTCGCGATCGCCACCTCGCTGGCGAACATCGCGAACGGCGGCAGGCCGAGCAGGATCACCATCCCGGCGGCGAACGCGCCGCCGACCAGCCGTGACCGGCCCAGTACAGCGGTGATCTCGCTGATGGCCGTGGTGCCGTGGGCGGCCTGCAGCTGCCCGCCGGCTAGGAACAGCACGGTCTTGCCGACACCGTGAGCCGCGACGTGCAGCAGCAGTGCGGTAATGGCCAGCTGCGTGCCCGCAGCCGCGGCAACCGCGATCAGACCCATCGTCTCCATTGATGAGTAGGCAAGCATCCGCTTGAGATCACCTGTGACGGTGAGCATCAGGGCTGCGATCAGCAGCGTCGCCAAACCCGTGGCCAGCAGTGCGGTCCGCAGATAGCCGGGCCCCACGGCGACATCGATGATCGGCTTGATCCGGATCAGCACCGAGAACGCGACGGAGAGCAACACCCCGCTCATCAACGCCGACACCGGCGCCGGGGCCTGACTGTGCGCATCGGCGAGCCAGGTGTGAAACGGCACCAGGCCCATCTTCGCGCCGTAGCCGATCAGCAGCAGTGCGCCGGCCAGTCGGGTCACCGCCGGGTCGAGCGACCCGGCATGGGCGGCCAGCACGTCGAGATTCAACGCGTCCTCGCTGCCTGCCCCGGCGTGCAACGCGGCGAAGTGCAGCAGCACCGTTCCCAGGAAGGCGATGGTGATGCCCACCGAGCACACCATGACGTATTTCCAGGTGGCTTCCAGGGCGGCCCGGCTGCGCTGGTGGCCGACCAGAAACGCGGTGACCACCGTGGTGGCCTCCACCGCGATCCACACCACGCCGATGTTGTTGGCCGACACCGCAAGAGCCATCGCCGCCAGGAATGCCGGGGTCAGAATGCCGTACAGGCGCGCCCCGCGCGCATCGGTGTGCCCGTTCGCCAGCTCGGTGTCGATGTAGCCGATGCTCGCCCAGGTGGCCAGGCTGCCGACGACGCCGATGACGATCAGCATGGTCGCCGATAGCGCGTCGGCGCGCAGCAGGCCGTCCACTGCTATATGGACCCGGTCGCCGACCTGAAAGCCCAGCGCGGCACCGCATCCGAGGATGGTCAGAGCCGATACCACGGTGGCGGCGGCGGTCAGCCTGCGCCAGCCGAGCGTCGCCGCACACAGCGTCGCCAGCGCCGGTGCCAGCAGGGGAAGCAGGATCAGAGCAGTCATCAGTCGCGCAACTCCCGCAGCAGGTCCAGATCCACGCCGCCGAAGGCTTTGCGCAGCGCTCCGGTCAGCACGCCCAGGACGATCACGACGAACAGCACGTCCAGCGAGGCGCCGAGCTCCACGATCAGGGGGACGCCGGCCGTGAGCAGGAAAGCGGTCGCGGCGATCCCGTTGTCGAGCATCAGCAGCCCGACCGCCTGGGAGATGGCGTGGCGGCGGGTCGCCATGATGAACAGTGCGATCAGCACCGTGGCGATGGCCGCCGGGGCGGCGTTGGTCGAGGTGCTGGGCGCGAGCGCGACCACCGGTTGGGCGATGGTGAAGCCCGCCACCACCAGCGCGGTGACCATCAGCAGCGCGGCGGTGGTACCGACCAGCGGCGCCGATTCCCGGCGTTCGGCCCCCAACGCTCGGTGCAGCAATCCCGGCAGCACAACCGCCCGCACCGCCAGCACGCCGATACCCACCATCAGCAGCGCCCGATCATGCTCGTGCACACCGCGAATCACCGGGATGGCGGCCAACGCGATGCCTTGGGCAACCAGCAAGCGGCGCACCACCACCGACAGGTCCCGGTGCCAGACGGCCAGCACCGCGGCCAGCAGCACGCCACCGGCAGCCAGGTCCAGCATGTTGACGTAGTCGATCCACGCGTCGTTCATCCGGCCGCCTCGGTGAAGAAGTTCGCCGCCGTCACCGCCAGCAGCGCCAACACGAAGGAGCCGGCGAGCAGTTCGGGTACCCGGAACAGCCGTAGCTTGGCGAGGAACACTTCGACGCCGGCCATGGCTGCGGCCAGGACGGCCACCTTGAGCGCGATCGCCGCCGCCCCGAGGACGACGTCGAGCGCAGCGGGGTCCGCGCCCGCGATGCCCCACGGAAAGAACAGGTTTGCCAGCAGCGCCAGCAGCACGGTCAGCCGCATGCCGCTCGCCCATTCGACCATCGCCAGCTTCGGGCCGGCATATTCGAGCACCATGGCCTCATGCACCATCGTCAGCTCAAGATGTGTCGACGGGTTGTCCACCGGCAGCCGGCCGGTCTCGGCGACGATCACGATGACCAACGCGACGAAGGCCAGTGCGCTCGCCAGGGAGATCACCTGACCCGGATGCGCGCTGGTGTAGCCGACGATGGCCCCCAGGTTGGCTGAGTTCGCCGGGATCGACAACGCGAACACCGCCAGCAGGATGGTCGGTTCCACCAGGGCGGCGATGGTGATCTCGCGGCTGGCGCCCATTCCGCCGAAGGCTGTCGCGGTGTCGATACCGGCCAGGGTCAACGCCACGGTGCCCAAAAACAGCAGGCCCACAACGGTAATCAGATCGGCGACCGGGTCCAGTGGCGACCCGGTCGCCACCAGTGGAGCGGTTGCGGCGATAACCAGCGTGGTCGCCGCCAGTGCGGCCGGCGCCGCGGCGAAAACCCAGGTGGTGCCCAGCGGCTTGAGATTCTGCTTGCCCAGCAGCTTGCGCAGGTCACGCCACGGTTGCCACATACCGGCTCCGGTGCGACCCTCGGCGCGGGCCCGGACCTGGCGCATCAGACCGACCACCAGGGGGGCGCCGAAGATCACGCCGGTGACCTGGACGATTCCCGCCAGGTAAGCCATGACGTTCATCGCGCCACCAGCATGGCGATCAGCACTCCCGCAGCGCCGTAGGCCAGGTAGAGGTGCACGCTGCCGGTGTGGGCGCGGCGCACCAGCTGCGCGGCGGCGGCCACGCCCCTCAGCACCGGGGCATACCAGCGGTCTTCGACGACATCGGCCACCCGCGCCCGGTAGGCGATGCGGTCCACGTAGTAGCTCGACGGAGCTTGGCGGGTCACTTCTACTGCGGTGTCGGTGCGCAGCACATCATCGAAGACCTGCTGCAGCGGCTGGGCGAAGGATGTCGCGGTGTATTGCATACGCGGGCTCAGTTCGTCTGCGCCGCAGGCCCACAGCGGCACTGTGGCGGTGTTCGGGCGGGTGCTCGCACGCCAGCGGGAAGCGATCAGGACCACGACGGCGGCGGCGGCCAGCGCGGTGGCCAGCAGCCCCGGGGACATCGAGGCGTCCAGACCGGGCAGGCGCAGGAATGTTCCGACGTCCGGGGCCGCGCCGGGGAGGGGCAGCGTGTCGAGCGCCGCGCGCAGCAGTGGCCCGACGGTGCCCGGCGCGACGGCCAGCATCAGGCAGGGCAGGGCGGCAAGCGTCATCCCTGCCAGCATCGTGGCGGGTGCTTCGGTGGCCGCTGCCGCCGCATCGCTGCGCGGACGGGCCAGGAACCCGATGCCGAAGGCTTTGACCATGGCGGCCACCCCCAGGCCGGCCGTCAGTGCGACCGCACCCACCGCCAGCGGGGTCACCAGGGTCAGCGTGACGTCGTCGGCGGCCCGGGCATGCATCAGCGACTGGATCAGCAGCCATTCGCTGACGAATCCGGCGCCCAGGGGCAGGCCGGCGGCGCCGAGCGCGGCCACCCCGAAGAGCATTGTGGTGCCCGGCATTCGGGAGGCCAGTCCGCCAAGCCGGTCCAGGTCGCGCAGGCCGGTGGCCGCCAGCACCGACCCGGCCGCCAGAAAGCCGAGGCTTTTGAACGCACTGTGGGCGAGCAGGTGCAGCAATGCCGCGACCGCGGCGACGGCAGCGGCATCACGCGCTCCCGCACCGGAGAACAACAGGGCCGCGCCCAGGGCCAGGGTGATCAACCCGACGTTCTCCGTCGTCGAGTAGGCAAGCAGCCGTTTGAGGTCGGTCGCCACCGACGCCTGCAGCACGCCGTACAGCGCCGAGGCGCCCCCGGCGATCAACAGCGTCAGACCCCACCAACGCGGGCCGGGCCCGAGCAGTACGACGTCGACACGGATGATCCCGTAGATGCCGAGGCTGACCATGGCGGCACTGAGCAGCGCCGAGACCGGGCTGGGTGCCTCCGGGTGCGCTCTGGGCAACCAGGCGTGCAGCGGGAGCAGCCCGGCTTTGGAGCCGAAGCCCAGCAGTGTCAGCACGAACACGGTGTTGCGCGCCTGCTCGGGCAACCCGCCGGTGTTGGTGAAGGAGTCACCGGCATAGGCGGCCAGCACCACCATGCCCACCAGCAGCGACGCAAAGCCCAACTGTGTCATCACCGCGTAGGTCAGCGCGGCCGAGCGGACCTCGGCGCGCTGTTGTTCGGTGAGCACCAACACCAGGGACGTGAGTGCCATCAGTTCCCACGCCAGCAGGAAAGTGGTCACCGAGCCTGCCGCCGGTACCGCCAGCAGCGTGGCGACGAAGGTCGGCAGGCCCAGCAGCGGGACCGCGCCGTAGCGCTCGTGACGCGCATACCCGATCCAATACAGGCCGACCGCCACGGCCACCGCGCCGGTCAGCGCCATGAAGAAGCCGCCGAGGGCGTCGATGCGCAGTTGCACGCCCAGCAGCGGAACCAGCCAGTCGATACCGATGGCGGGCACGGTGGCGAAGGCGCCTGCCAGGCCGAGCGCGACTCCGGCGGCGCCGATCCCGGCTGTTGCCGCACCGCTGATGGTTGCCGGAAGCGCCTGGCGGTGCGGTGCGGCCACGGTGGGCGCCGGGGTGCTCACCGGCCGGTCACCGACCGCAGGGCGGCGACGATCTGTTCGGGCCGCGGGGGGCATCCGGGGATTTCGACATCGACGTCGACCACCTCACCGACGGCGCCCACCGTGCCGTAGGCCTGCGCGAAGACGCCCCGGTTGAGCGCGCAGTCGCCGCAGGCGATGACCTTGCGGGGCTGTGGTGTGGCCGCCAGCGTGTTGCGCAGCGGTTCGGCCATGTTGCGGGTGACCACCCCGGTGACCAAAAGGGCGTCGGCGTGCCGTGGCGAGGCGACCAGTCGGGCGCCGAACCGTTCGGCGTCGTACACCGGGCCGAACGCCCCGGCGATCTCGATCTCGCAACCGTTGCAGGATCCGGCGTCGACGTGGCGAACCTGGCACGATCCCGCGACGCCGGCCGGCGGGTCGGTGGCCGCAGGGGGGCGGGCGCCGGCCGGTTCGGTGATGCGGCCCAGTGCACGGATCCGGGTCAGCCAGCTCATTGGCCGGCCCGCAGGTCATCGAGGATGGCGACCTGGTCGGAGAGAAGTCCGGTCAGGGCCTTGCGTGCCACGGCGAGCAGCTCGGTGAGTACGGGCGAGGCGATGGAATAGACCACTGCGCTGCCGTCCTTGACCGCCGTCACCACGCCGGCGCGGCGCAGCACGCCGAGCTGCTGCGACAGATTCGAGGCCTCGATCTCGATCTCGGGCAGCAGCTCGCCGACGGTGTGGTCGCGTTCGGCCAGCAGCTCCAGGATCCGGATCCGGGCGGGGTGCCCGAGGGTCTTGAAGAACTCGGCCTTGACCTGATGCAGCGAGTTCGGCACAGCCGAAACCATACCAACCAAAGCATCAATTGAAAAGTTCTTCATATGCTGTAGGGGTGGATGCGGGTGTCGCGACCCCGCGCTGTGTTTGACCTGCCCGGTAGGGCAGGATGAGGGTGCCGTCGCGGACGTTTACCGCGATGGCGCTGTCATATCCGCGCAGCCCGGAGGAGCCTGATGACGGAGTCGACGAGTACCGACGAAGGCCACCAGGACGGTCGCCCCCGCTATTCGCGGGTGTTGCTCAAGCTCGGTGGCGAGATGTTCGGCGGCGGCCAGGTGGGGCTCGACCCCGACGTGGTTGCCCAGGTCGCACGCCAGATCGCCGAAGTGGTCCGGGGCGGTGTGCAGGTCGCTGTCGTGATCGGCGGCGGCAACTTCTTCCGTGGCGCCCAGTTGCAGCAGCGCGGCATGGAGCGGATGCGCTCGGACTACATGGGCATGCTCGGCACTGTGATGAACAGCCTTGCGTTGCAGGACTTCCTGGAAAAGGAAGGTATCGACACCCGGGTGCAGACCGCGATCACCATGGGCCAGGTCGCCGAGCCCTACATTCCGTTGCGGGCACAGCGGCACCTGGAGAAGGGCCGGGTGGTGATCTTCGGGGCCGGCATGGGGCTGCCGTATTTCTCCACCGACACCACCGCGGCGCAGCGGGCGCTGGAGATCGGCGCTCAGGTGGTGCTGATGGCCAAGGCGGTCGACGGGGTGTTCACCGCCGACCCGCGGACACACCCCGACGCCGAGCTGCTCACCTCGATCACCCATCGCCAGGCGCTCGAGCAGGGACTGAAGGTGGCCGATGCCACTGCCTTCAGCCTGTGCATGGACAATGGCATGCCGATCCTGGTGTTCAACCTGTTGACCGACGGAAATATCGCGCGGGCGGTCGCGGGTGAGAAGATCGGGACACTGGTCACCAGCTGACGGGCGCGATGGGGGATGCCCCCGCAGCGGCCGTGCCACAGCGAAGCTAACGAGGAGCGGGGTACATGATCGACGAGGCTCTCTTCGATGCCGAGGAGAAAATGGAGAAGGCCGTGTCGGTGGCCCGTGACGATCTCTCGACCATCCGGACCGGCCGGGCCAACCCGGGCATGTTCTCGCGGATAGCCATCGACTACTACGGGTCGATGACCCCCATCACCCAGCTGTGCAGCATCAACGTGCCCGAGGCGCGCCTGGTGGTGATCAAGCCCTACGAGGCGTCGCAGCTGGGCCCCATCGAAAACGCGATCCGCAACTCCGACCTCGGCCTGAACCCGGGCAACGACGGCTCGGTGATCCGGGTGGCCGTGCCGCAGCTCACCGAGGAGCGCCGCAGGGAGCTGGTCAAGCAGGCCAAGGCCAAGGGCGAGGACGCCAAGGTCTCGGTGCGCAACATCCGCCGTAAGGCGATGGAGGAGCTGCACCGTATCCGCAAAGACGGCGACGCCGGCGAGGACGAGGTCGGCCGGGCGGAGAAGGATCTGGACAGGTCCACCCACCAGTTCGTGACGCAGATCGACGAACTGGTCAAGCACAAGGAAGGCGAGCTGCTGGAGGTCTAGGGACCGTCCAGCAGGCACAACCGTGGCCAACCATGAGACCGGCGTAGACGCCGCGGTTCCGCAACCGAAGCAATCCCGAGCCGGACGCAACCTTCCGGCGGCCATCGCCGTAGGCGTGCTGCTGGCCGGGACACTGGTCTACACGCTGCTGTTCGCCCCGCGCTTCTGGGTGCTGATTCTTGCGGTGGCCGCGCCGGTCGGCACGCACGAGATCACCAGGCGGCTGCGCGAGGCCGGCTACGACGTGCCGTTCATACCGTTGGCCCTCGGCGGCCAGGCGATGCTGTGGCTGTCGCTGCCGTTCGGGGCCAGGGGAGTGCTCGGCGCATTCGGCGCCACCGTCGTGATCTGCATGATCTGGCGGCTGGTGCATCGCGGGCTCAACCACACCCCGGTCAACTATCTGCGGGACATGTCGGCGATGATCCTGATCGCCGTGTGGGTGCCGCTGTGCATGAGCTTCGCGGCCCTGCTGGTCTTCCGCGACAACGGACCGGGCCGGGTGCTGTGCCTGCTGTTTCCGGTGGTCTTCTCCGACGTCGGCGGGTACGCCGTCGGTGTGCTGTTCGGCAAGCACCCGATGGCGCCGGCGATCAGCCCGAAGAAATCGTGGGAGGGGCTGGCCGGCTCACTGGTTGCCGGCACTGCCGCGGCCGTGTTCGCGGTGACGATGTTCCTCGACCGGCCGTGGTGGGTGGGTCTGCCGCTGGGACTGCTGCTGGTCTTCACCGGGGTCTTCGGCGACCTCATCGAATCTCAGGTCAAACGGGATCTGGGCATCAAGGACATGGGCCGTCTGCTGCCCGGTCACGGCGGCATCATGGACCGGCTGGACGCGCTGTTGCCGGCGGCGGTGGTCACCTGGATCGTCCTGGCCGTTCTGCCCTGATTCACCGGCATACTGGAACCGATCATGACGCAACAGTTGGTGTTCACCGCGCCCAAACGAGCCCTGCCGCCGCGCCATCTGGCCGACTTGGATTCGGCCGGTCGGGCAGCGGCCGTCGCGGATCTGGGATTGCCGGCGTTTCGGGCCAATCAGCTCGCCCAGCAGTATTACGGCAGGCACATCGCCGACCCGCAGCAGATGACCGACCTGCCCGCCGCGGTGCGTTCTGCGGTGGCAGAGGCCCTGTTTCCCACGCTGCTGACCGCTGCCAGCCACATCGAGTGTGATTCGGGCCAGACCCAAAAGACGTTGTGGCGGGCGCACGACCAGACGAAGTTCGAGTCGGTGCTGATGCGCTATCCGCGCCGCAATACCGTGTGCATCTCCTCGCAGGCCGGCTGCGGCATGGCGTGCCCGTTCTGCGCCACCGGCCAAGCCGGCCTCACGCGCAACCTGTCCACCGCCGAGATTCTCGAGCAGGTGCGGGCTGCGGCAGTGGCATTACGGGAACAGGGTGCCACTCGGCCCGCGGGGGACCGGCTGTCCAACATCGTGTTCATGGGCATGGGGGAGCCGCTGGCCAACTACGCCCGGGTGGTGGCAGCCGTGCGGCGGATCACCGAGCCGCCGCCGAACGGCTTCGGGATCTCGGCACGATCGGTGACGGTGTCCACCGTCGGACTGGCGCCGGCGATCCGCAAGCTCGCCGACGAGCGCCTCGGGGTGACGCTCGCGCTGTCGCTGCACACCCCCGACGACGAGCTGCGCGACACCCTGGTGCCGGTCAACAACCGGTGGAAGGTCGCCGAAGTTCTTGACGCCGCACGCTACTACGCGGACGTGACCGGTCGGCGGGTGTCGGTGGAATACGCGCTGATCCGCGACGTCAACGACCAGCCCTGGCGGGCCGACCTGTTAGGGAAGAAGCTGCAGAAGGCGCTGGGGCAGCTGGTGCACGTCAACCTGATTCCGCTCAATCCCACGCCGGGCAGCGAATGGGACGCCAGTCCCAAGCCGGCGGAGCGGGAGTTCGTGCGACGCGTGCGGGCTCAGGGCGTGGAATGTACGGTCCGCGACACCCGCGGCCGCGAGATTGCTGCCGCGTGCGGCCAGCTGGCGGCCGAAGGTCGGTAGCTGGAGCGCAGGCGAATCAGTACCGCGTGCGGCCAGCTGGCGGCCGAGAACGACTAGCGGTAATCCGAGTCGAAACCGACGCTCAGGCGGATGCGCTCAGCGCAGCCGGCCGCGGTTGCGGCCGATGATGTCGCGCACGACGACGAACAGCGTCAGCGCGGCGAATCCCAGCAGGAAGTAGTCCTCGACGTGGCCGATGTGGTTTCCGCGCAGCATGAGCAGCAGGAAGCCGACGATGACAAAACCCACGATGTGCCAGGTGCGGTAGTTGATCGCGCTCCAACCCCACGCCGCAGACGGCACCTCGACGGGGTCGACCCCGGTGTGGCGCTCCACCTCGGTACTGGCCACTTCGACTCCTTCAGTTCGCCTGTGCAACTACTGCGCGCCATTCTGGCATACCCCCATTCAGCCGATCTACCGTGGACACCATGGCCGAGCGCTCCGCACGCGCCCCGCGGATCTGGGATTTCGCGACTGCCCCGCCCCGCATCGCCCCCGGCGTGGCGTCGATGGTCGGCTATCGCGCGTTCGATGTCCCCGACGGCGTCCACCGCGGAATGCCCTCATCGACGCTGACCTTCATCGTCAGCCTCGACGAGGGGGTGCGCGCTGCCGCGTCGCTCGACGCCTTGGCAGCCGCACGGCCCGCTCCGGTGTTACTCGGCGGGCTGCAGACCCACGCGGCCCGGGTGGCGCAGACCAGCGGGCAGGCCGGGGTCCAGCTGGCGGTGCATCCGCTGGCGTCGCGCGCGCTGTTCGGTGTACCGGCCGCCGAACTGAGCGTCAGCGACTTCGACGGCGCACCGATGCTGGGCCGGCGGGCGCTGCGCCTGCACGAGCAACTGGCCGCCGTGCAGTCCTGGCCGGAGGTGTTCGGGGTCGTCTCGGGCTATCTGGCGGAGCAGTATCGCCGGCGGGACGCCGCCGTGCGCCCCGAGCTGATCTTCGCCTGGCAGCTGTTGGCGCGCAGCCGGGGCAGGATGCCGGTGGCACGGGTCGCGGAGCAGACCGGAATCAGTCAGCGGCATCTGGCCACCCTGTTTCGCCGCGAGGTCGGTCACAGTCCCAAAGCGGTGGCCATACTGATGCGCTTCGAATACGCGACCGCCCGACTGGCCGACGAGGCCCGCCGGCACGGCAGTGTCGACCTGGCCGGAGTCGCGGCCGCGGCCGGGTACGCCGATCAGGCGCATCTGACCCGCGAGTTCGTTCGGTACGCCGGCGTGTCCCCGGGAGCCTGGCTGACCGAAGAGTTCCAAAACATTCAAGACGGCGGCCACGCCCAGCGGTCACAGTGGGGGCATGACACCTTCGAATCCGACCGTCTGGCTGACCCTGCAAGCGCATGACGCCGCGAAGCTCATCGACTACTACGTCGAGACCTTCGGCTTCGTCGTCACGGCCCGCTACGGCGAGACCGGCGATACCGTCGCGCACGCCGAACTGCGCTGGCCGGAGGGCGTCGGCGCCATCATGCTCGGCAGTCACAAGCCCGGTAACGACTGGTGCCGCGAACCGGGCACCGCGGGCGGCTACGTCGTCACCAGCGATCCCGACGCCCTCTACCAACGGGTCCTGGAGCACAACGCCGAGGTAGTCATGCCGCTGAGCGACACCGACTACGGCGCGCGTGAGTTCGCGGTCCGCGACCCGGAGGGCAACCTCTGGAGCTTCGGCAACTACGCGGGAGCACAATAGGTGCGTGAGTACGGGCCGCCGCATCAAAGTTCTGCTGTTGGGCTCCACCGGCTCGATCGGAACCCAGGCGTTGCAGGTCGTCGCGGCGAACCCGGACCGATTCGAGATCGTCGGACTGGCGGCCGGCGGCGGTAACCCGGCGCTGCTCGCAGCGCAGCGGGCCGAGACCGGGGTCGCCAACATCGCCGTCGCCGACGCGCAGGTCGGCGAAGCACTCGACGCCCCCTACCGCGGGCCCGACGCCGTCACCAGCCTGGTGTACGACACCGAGGCCGATGTGGTGCTCAACGCGCTGGTCGGCGCGCTCGGGTTGCGGCCCACCCTGGCCGCGCTCGAGACCGGTGCGCGGCTGGCCCTGGCCAACAAGGAGTCGCTGATCGCCGGCGGCCCGCTGGTGATGCGGGCGGCCGAGCCCGGCCAGATCGTGCCGGTGGATTCCGAGCACTCCGCGCTGGCGCAGTGTCTTCGGGGCGGCACCCCCGACGAGGTGGCCAAACTGGTGCTCACGGCCTCGGGTGGGCCGTTTCGGGGCTACACCGCCGCCGAGTTGGAGCACGTGACCCCCGAGCAGGCCGGCGCCCACCCGACGTGGTCGATGGGCCCGATGAATACGTTGAACTCGGCGTCCCTGGTGAACAAGGGTCTCGAGCTCATCGAGACCCACTTGCTGTTCGGCGTTCCTTACGACTGCATCGACGTGGTGGTGCACCCGCAGTCGATCGTGCATTCCATGGTCACGTTCACCGATGGGTCGACGATCGCCCAGGCCAGCCCGCCGGACATGCGGCTCCCCATCGCCCTGGCCCTGGGCTGGCCCGCCCGGGTCCCCGGCGCGGCGGCGGCCTGTGACTTCTCCACCGCCGCCGCGTGGGAGTTCGAACCGCTCGACGACGCCGTCTTCCCCGCGGTGCAGCTGGCCCGCCACGCCGGGCAGACCGGTGGCTGCATGACCGCGGTCTACAACGCCGCCAACGAAGAGGCGGCAGAGGCCTTCCTCGCCGGCCGGATCGGCTTCCCGGCGATCGTGGGCACCATCGCCGAGGTTCTGGGCGCCGCCGACCAGTGGGCCGCGCAACCCGCTACCGTGGATGAGGTACTCGACGCGCAGCGCTGGGCCAGGGAGCGTGCGGCTCGCGCCGTCGAGGCTGCAGCTACGAGAAAGGTCGGAAGCACTCGATGATGTTCGCGGTCGGCATCGCGCTGTTCGCGCTGGCCATCCTGGTTTCGGTGGCTTTGCATGAATGCGGCCACATGTGGGTGGCGCGGGCCACTGGCATGAAGGTGCGCCGCTACTTCGTCGGCTTCGGACCCACGCTGTGGGCGACACGGCGAGGCGAGACCGAATACGGCCTCAAGGCGATCCCGGCCGGCGGCTTCTGCGACATCGCCGGGATGACCGCCGTGGAAGAACTGGCGCCCGACGAAACCGACCGTGCCATGTACAAGCAGAAGACCTGGAAGCGGGTCGCCGTGCTGGCCGCCGGTCCCGGCATGAACTTTGTCATCGGTCTGGCGCTGGTCTACGTCATCGCGGTGATCTGGGGCCTGCCGAACCTGCACGCACCCACCACCGCCGTCATCGGGAAAACGGACTGTGTAGCACCGGAAGTCGTCAAGGGAGAACTGGGTGCCTGCGAGGGTCCCGGCCCGGCCGCACTTGCTGGAATCGAGCCCGGTGACGTGGTGGTCAAGGTCGGGGACACGCCGGTGTCGACGTTCGAGGAGATGGCCGCGGCGGTACGCAAACAGCACGGCCGGACCCCGTTCGTCGTCGAGCGCAACGGCGCCGAGCTGACCAAGTACGTCGACGTGGCGCCCACCCAGCGCTGGATCGCCGACGGCCCCGATCGTGAGGCCGTGCCCAGCACCGTCGGCGCGATCGGCGTCGGGGCCGCCCAGTTCGGGCCCGCGCAGTACAACCCGGTCACCGCGGTCCCGGCGACGTTCACCTTCAGCGGCGACCTGGCGGTGCTGCTGGGCAAGTCGCTGGCCAACATCCCCTCCAAGGTCGGCGCGCTGGTGAACGCCATCGGCCACCCGAGCGGGCCGCGTGACCCCGAAACCCCGATCAGCGTGGTGGGAGCGTCGATCATCGGCGGCGACACCGTCGATCACGGGCTGTGGGTGGCGTTCTGGTTCTTCCTGGCCCAGCTGAACTTCATCCTGGGCGTGCTGAACCTGGTGCCGCTGCTGCCGTTCGACGGCGGGCACATCGCGATCGCGTTGTTCGAAAAGCTGCGCAACATGGTTCGAGCCGCCCGCGGCAAGGTGGCCGCGGCGCCGGTGAACTATCTCAAGCTGATGCCGGCCACATACGTAGTCTTGGCGGTGGTGGCCGGTTACATGCTGCTCACCGTGACCGCTGACTTGGTCAACCCGATCAGGCTGTTTTGACAGGAGAGCTCACATGAGCGTCGGCCTCGGAATGCCGGCCGCCCCTGCGCCCACGTTGGCCCCGCGGCGCAAGACCCGCCAGTTGATGGTGGGCGGAGTCGGGGTGGGCAGCGACCATCCGGTCGCGGTGCAGTCGATGTGCACCACCAAGACCCACGACGTCAATGCGACGTTGCAGCAGATCGCGGAGTTGACCGCCTCGGGTTGCGACATCGTGCGGGTCGCCTGCCCACGGCAGGAGGACGCCGACGCGCTGGCCGAGATCGCCCGGCACAGCCAGATCCCGGTGATCGCCGACATCCACTTCCAGCCCAAGTACATCTTCGCCGCCATCGACGCCGGCTGCGCCGCGGTCCGGGTGAACCCGGGCAACATCAAGGAGTTCGACGGCCGGGTCGGCGAGGTGGCCAAGGCGGCAGGTGCCGCCGGTATCCCGATCCGGATCGGCGTCAACGCCGGATCGCTGGACCAGCGCTTCCTGGCCAAGTACGGCAAGGCAACCCCGGAAGCGCTGGTGGAGTCCGCTCTGTGGGAAGCGTCGTTGTTCGAGGAACACGGCTTCGGCGACATCAAGATCAGCGTCAAGCACAATGACCCGGTCGTGATGGTGGCCGCCTACCAGCTGCTGGCCGAGCAGTGCGACTACCCGCTGCACCTGGGCGTCACCGAGGCCGGCCCGGCGTTCCAGGGCACCATCAAGTCCGCGGTGGCCTTCGGTGCGTTGTTGTCGCGCGGGATCGGCGACACCATCCGGGTTTCGTTGTCGGCACCTCCGGTGGAGGAGGTCAAAGTAGGCAACCAGATCCTGGAGTCGCTCAACCTGCGGCCCCGGGGTCTGGAGATCGTGTCGTGTCCCTCGTGCGGGCGGGCGCAGGTCGACGTCTACCGCTTGGCCAACGAGGTCACCGCCGGGCTTGAGGGCATCGACGTCCCGCTGCGCGTGGCGGTGATGGGTTGTGTGGTCAACGGCCCGGGTGAGGCCCGTGAGGCGGATCTGGGTGTGGCGTCCGGCAACGGCAAGGGCCAGATCTTCGTCAAGGGCGAGGTGATCAAGACCGTGCCCGAGGCGCAGATCGTCGAGACGCTGATCGAGGAGGCCATGCGCCTTGCGGCGGAGATGGGTGAGGGATCTTCGGGCGGTTCGCCCACCGTCGCCGTAAGCTGATCACAGCCGATTCGCCGGCCGTTGAGTACGCCAGAAAGAGTCACCATGTCGGCTCCACCCGATTTCCGTCTCGCCCAGCGGCGGGTGGCTGTGGTGAGTGACGCCGCAGCGGTCTGGCAGGTGCTGGCGGAGGATCCGGTCGGTTCGTGCATGGTCGCGGCCCGGGTGGCCGACCACGGTGTCGATCCGCGGCTGATCGGCGGGGAGCTGTGGACGCGCGGCGGTGTGGGCGAATCGCTGTGCTACGCCGGGGCCAACCTGATTCCGCTGCGGGGAACGCCCGCCGATCTCACCGCTTTTGCCGACAAGGCGGCGAGTGCGATCCGGCGCTGCTCGTCGTTGGTCGGCCGCGCTGAGCTGGTGCTGCCGATGTGGCAGCGGCTCGCCGAATCCTGGGGTCCCGCACGCGACGTGCGCGAGAGTCAACCGCTGATGGCGCTGCAGAGCATGCCGGCGTGCCCGATGGACCCGGAAGTGCGCCAGGTGCGTCCTGAGGAACTCGACGCCTACCTGGTGGCGGCCGTCGACATGTTCATCGGTGAGGTGGGCGTGGATCCGCGCGCCGGTGACGGAGGCCGCGCCTACCGGCGGCGGGTGGCCAACCTGATCGCGGCCGGGCGGGCCTGGGCGCGCTTCGACCACGGCGAGGTGGTGTTCAAAGCCGAGGTGGGCTCGCAGTCGCCGACGGTGGCGCAGATCCAGGGTGTCTGGGTGCACCCCGACCGGCGCGGATGCGGGCTGGGGACCGGCGGCACCGCCATGCTGGCCGGGGTGATCGTGGGCACCGGGCGCATCGCCAGCCTGTACGTCAACGACTTCAACGAGGTGGCCCGGTCCACCTATGAGCGGGTGGGTTTCGCCCAAGTCGGCACCTTCGCGACCGTGTTGCTCGACTGACACGCTCATGCTGCACGCACATCTCGGTGCGGACACGAACTGATCTCGGTGCGCCTCCACGCCCGTGACTGTCTCGGTCTTTAACATCAGCCCCAATGACAACTGCAAGCTCATTCGTCACACGCGTCACGGGATTGGTGACCGTGCTGCTCACCGCCGCGGGCCTGGCCGCCTGCACCCCGCGCCCCGACGGCCCCGGGCCCGTCGCCGAGCGCTTCTTCGCCGCCCTGGCTTCCGGGGACACCGGGGCCGCCGCGGAACTCAGCGACGACCCGTCCGCGGCGCGCAGCGCGCTCAACGCCGCCTGGGCGGGCTTGCAGGCTGAGCACCTGGACGCCCAGGTGCTCAGCTCGCGCTACAACGACGACACCGGCAGCGTGGCCTACCGCTACACCTGGACGCTGCCCAAGGGCCGGAGCTGGGCTTACGACGGCCAGCTCAAAATGGTCCGCAACGAAGGCCACTGGACGGTGCGCTGGACGGCCACCGACCTGCACCCCAAGCTGGGGGAGCACCAGACTTTCGCGCTGCGGGCCGACCCCCCGCGCCGCGCCGCCGTCAACGAGGCGGGCGGCACCGACGTGCTGGTGCCCGGCTACGTGTACAACTACCAGCTCGACGCCAGCCGGGCCGGCAGAAATCTGATGCGGACCGCGCTGGCGGTGGTCGAGACGCTGCGCGGCTACGACGCGGACCTGAGCGACCCGCAGCGACTGGCTGAGCAGGCCAGTTCCTCGGTGACCCCGCTCGACCTGATCACCCTGCGCAAAGCCGAGCACGACCGGGTTGAGGCGGCCATCGGTGCCCTGCCCGGGGTGGTGGTCACGCCGCACGCCGAACTGCTGCCCACCGACGACCACTTCGCGCCGATGCTCATCAGCGAGGTCAAGAAAGCCGTCGCAACCCAACTGGAGGGCGCCGCGGGCTGGCGAGTGGTCAGCGAGAACCAGAACGGCGTCGACGTCGCGGTGCTGCACGAGGTGGACCCGGCGCCGGCGCCGTCGCTGACCATCAGCGTGGACCGCGCGGTGCAGCGTGCCGCCCAGAACGCGGTCAACAGCCGCGGCGATAAGGCCATGATCGTGGTGATCCGGCCCTCGACCGGCGATCTGCTGGCCGTCGCCCAGAACGCGGCCGCCGACTCCGACGGCCTTATCGCCACCACCGGCCTGTACCCGCCCGGATCGACGTTCAAGATGGTCACCGCCGGCGCGGCGATCGAACGGGACATGGCGACCCCGAACTCCATCGTGGGCTGCCCCGGCGAACTCGACATCGGCCAGCGCACCATCCCCAACTACGGCGGGTTCGACCTCGGACTGGTGCCGATGTCGCGCGCCTTCGCCGATTCCTGCAACACCACTTTCGCCGAGCTGGCCAGCAGAATGCCGCCGCGGGCGCTGTCGCAGGCGGCCAGCCGCTACGGGATAGGGGTGGACTACCTGGTCGACGGCATCACCACGGTCACCGGCTCGGTGCCGCCGACCGTCGACCTGGCCGAACGCACCGAGGACGGATTCGGTCAGGGCAAGGTGCTGGCCAGCCCGTTCGGTGTCGCCCTGGCCGCGGCGACGGTGGCCGCCGGCCGAACACCGGTGCCCCGACTGATCGAGGGCCGGCCGACGACGGTCAACGGACCGGTCGGTGCCCCGGTGGACCCGGAGATCCTCGACGGCCTGCGCCAGATGATGCGGTTGGTGGTGACCGACGGCACCGCACGCGACATCGCGGGCTGTGGCCCGGTCTTCGGCAAGACCGGGGAAGCCGAATTCGCCGGGGGCTCGCACTCCTGGTTCGCCGGATACCGGGGCGACCTCGCCTTCGCCTCCCTGATCGTCGGTGGCGGCAGCTCGCAATACGCCGTCCGGATGACCAAGGTGATGTTCGACTCGCTGCCGGACAACTTCCTGCTGTAGCGGCCGCGCGCCGTCGTTCGTGGACTGCGCAGCCTGGCCGGCGCCGGTAAATTGGGAAACCATGACCGGTCTCGATGACAACGTGGCCGCTTTGCTGCGCATCTCGGATGCGGACCGCAATGGCACGCTGCGCCGTCTGCACAACGCCGTCTCGCTGGGTCTGATCGACATCGGAGAGTTCGAGGAACGCGCCGCGCAGGTCTCGCAGGCCAGGATGCGCTCGGACCTCGACAACCTGATCGGGGACCTGCCCGGACCGGGGGCCATCGTCACCTCGGCCGCCGACCGGGTCGAGCTGCGCGGCTGGGCCGGTTCGCTCAAACGCCACGGCGAGTGGGTGGTGCCGACCCGGCTGGCCCTGGTGCGGCGCCTGGGCTCGGTCGACCTCGACCTCACCAAGGCGCGCTTCGCCGGGCCGGTGGTGGTCATCGAACTCGACATGCGCTTCGGCTCCGTCGACATCCGATTGCCCGAGGGCGCCAGTGCCTCCATCGACGACGTCGAGGTCTACGGCGGCAGTGCCCGCGACCGCCGGAGCGACCCGCCTGCCGAGGGAACTCCGCACCTGGTGCTGACCGGACGCGTGGTGTGCGGCTCGGTGGACATCCGGGGTCCCCGGCGCAAGCTGCGCTGGCGGCGCTGACCAGCTCCGTTAAGCTGGGCCAATGCCAGTTCGAGCCCCGCTTTCCCCCGGCGTGATATCGCCCACGCTGCCGGTGCCCCGGTCCATCCCACGACCGGAGTACGTCGGCCGCGCCACGGCCGCCGAAGGCACCGAGCCGTGGGTGCAGACGCCCGAGGTGATTGAGAAGATGCGGGTGGCCGGCCGGATCGCAGCTGGCGCGCTGGCCGAGGCGGGCAAGGCCGTCGCCCCGGGCGTGACCACCGACGAGCTCGACCGGATCGCCCACGAGTACATGGTCGACCACGGCGCCTATCCCTCGACGCTGGGCTACAAGGGCTTTCCCAAGTCCTGCTGCACATCGCTCAACGAGGTCATCTGTCACGGCATCCCGGACTCGACCGTGATCGCCGACGGCGACATCGTCAACATCGATGTCACCGCCTACATCGACGGAGTACACGGCGACACCAACGCCACCTTCTTTGCCGGTGACGTCTCGCAGGAACACCGCCTCCTGGTCGAGCGCACCCACGAGGCCACCATGCGGGCCATCAAGGCCGTCAAGCCGGGCCGGGCCCTGTCGGTGATCGGGCGGGTGATCGAGGCGTATGCGAACCGGTTCGGCTACACCGTGGTCCGCGACTTCACCGGCCACGGGATCGGGCCGACGTTCCACAACGGTTTGGTGATCCTGCACTACGACCAGCCCGAAGTCGACACCGTCATCGAGCCCGGCATGACCTTCACCATCGAGCCGATGATCAACCTCGGCGGTCTGGACTACGACATCTGGGACGACGACTGGACCGTGGTCACCAGCGACGGCCAATGGAGTGCGCAGTTCGAACACACCCTCGTGGTCACCGACGCCGGCGCCGAGATTCTCACGCTGCCCTGACCGCAGCGCCGTGTCCGCAGCGCACCGCACGGCGCCCAAAACCGCCCCCGCACCGTCCGATTGGCGGTAGCGTGGCCTAGATGCCGGGCACGATGATGACCATCGAGGGGTTCCCGATCCCCGTCGATTCCGCAGGCCCGCCAAACGGCACCGTGGTCGTGGTGCTCGCCGCCGCGCAGCACCCGCTGACCGCCTACGATGCGCTCTGCCAGCGGCTGCACACCGCCTCGCTGCGGACCATCGTGATCGGCGCCGACCCCCGACTGACGGCCAAGTCGGTGATCGGCATCCTCGACTCCTTGGGCGTGCAGTGCGGTGTGCTGGTGGGCGACCGGACCGGCGCGGACAACGCCTGGGAACTCGCGGCGACCCGCCCGGACCGCTTCACCGGCCTGGTGGTGCTCGATCGGGGCCATCCGCGCGCACCGGACCTGAGCGGGCTGATCCGCGACGAGCGCTGCCCCCCGGTCGAGGTCAACACCACCGTTCTGGTCAGTTCCCGGGCCACGGCGTCGGTGGCCAGCGACAGCCAGCGGTTCGTCTACGGCGAGCACCGCCTGGTGACGCTGCCCGGGCGGCGCAGCGCCCAGGAGTTCACCGCACAACTGGCGATGGAGATCGTGCTGCGCGCCAGCACCTGGTGATGCCAAGCCGCGGGGTGTAGTTTCCCGGCTAGCCGGCGCTCGGGGGAGCGTCGGCGGGGGGCAAAGGCCGAATATCCGTGGGGGAATGGCATGTCGTCATGGGGGCAATCGATACCGGCGTTGCTGCGCGAACGGGCTCGCCAGAGGCCTGACCGGCCGGCGTACACCTTCATCGACTACGAGCTGGATCCCGGCGGCTATTCCGAGACCCTGACCTGGTCTCAGATCCTGGCTCGCACCGAGGCGGTCGCGGCCGAGGTGGCCGCGGTCGCGGCGCCCGGCGATCGCGTGGCGCTGCTCGCGCCGCAAGGTCTGGAGTACATCGCCGGGTTCCTCGGTGCGATGGAAGCCGGCTGCATCGTGGTCCCGCTGCCGGTACCGGCCTTCGGCAGCCGCGACGAGCGGGTCACCGCGGCGCTGCAGGACTGTGCACCGGCCGCTGTGCTCACCACATCGGCCGTCGCCGGCGACATGGGGGGGTGCATCAGCGGTGGTGGGTCTCCCACGGTCGTCGAAGTGGATCTCATCGATCTCGACGCCCCAGTCTGCTGGGCCGGTACCGGCGCGATGACGACCAAGACCGCCCTGCTGCAATACACCTCCGGCTCGACCGGCTCCCCGAGGGGCGTCGTGGTCTCGCACCGCAACGTGTTCGCCAACATCGAGCAGGTGATGGCCGATTATTTCGGCGACGACGGTGCGGCGCCGCCGCCGGACACCACGTTGGTCTCCTGGCTGCCCTTCTACCACGATATGGGCCTGTTGATGGGCGTGATGGGACCTGTCCTGCTCGACCGCCAGACGGTGCTGATGAGCCCGATGGCGTTCCTGCAGAAGCCCTTTCGGTGGATAGAGCAGCTCGCCGTCAACTCTTGCACCTTCACGGCGGGGCCGAATTTCGCGTTCGAACTCGCCGCGCGCCGCACCCGCGACGAGGACATGGCCGGTCTCGACCTGGGCAACGTGCACACGATCCTGTCCGGCAGTGAGCGCATCCACGCCGCAACGATCCGCCGCTTCACCGAACGCTTCGCGCGGTTCAACCTGCCGGCCAACGCGCTGGCGCCGTCCTACGGGCTTGCCGAGGCCGTGGTCTACGTCGCCTCGGCGCCGCGCGCGAACCGCCCCGTGACCCTGCGGCTCGACTACGAGAACCTGGTCGCCGGGACCGCGGAGGCCGTGCCGGGCGGATCCGAACTGGTCAGCATCGGAGCGCCTCGCGCGTGCACGGTGCGCATCGTCGACCCCGACTTGCACACCGAGCAGCCCGACGGGCGGGTCGGGGAGATCTGGCTGCACGGGCCCAACGTCGCCGGCGGGTACTGGCACAACGCGGAGGCCACCGAACGCACTTTCGGCGGACAGCTGCGGTCGCCGTCTGCCGGCACACCGGTGGGGCCGTGGTTGCGCACCGGAGACCTGGGCGTCATCCACGAGGGCGAGATGGTGGTGGTCGGCCGCATCAAAGACCTCCTGATCGTGGACGGCCGCAATCACTACCCCGACGACATCGAGGCCACCGTGCAGGAGCTCACCGGCGGCCGCGTCGCCGCGGTACCGGTGAACGGCGACGATGGCGAGAAGCTGGTGGTGATCGCCGAGGTCAAGACCCGGGGCAGCACCGTCGAGGAGGAGCTGCACCGGCTGGCCGCCCTGAAGAAAGACGTGGCGGCTTCGGTATCCCAGTCGCACGGCGTCCGGGTCGCTGACCTGGTGCTTGTGGCTCCCGGCTCGCTGCCCATCACCACCAGCGGCAAGATCCGCCGTTCCACCTGCGCGGACTGCTACCGCTCGGCGCAATTCCGTCGGCTGGAGGTCAACGACTGATCGCGGGCGGGTAGCCTGACAGCACTCTCAATGTCAGGGGAATCGTCGGCGAAGGAGTGCAATGACCCGGCCTGCGATGCTGTCCTCCGAAGAGCTTCGGCAACTGGTCGCCTCCGGCGAGATCGACACCGTCGTGGTGGCTTTCGCCGACATGCAGGGCCGGCTGGTCGGCAAGAGGGTGGCGGCCGAGCACTTCATCGCCGAGGTCGCCGAACACGGCGTCGAGGTCTGCAGCTACCTGCTGGCCGTCGACGTGGAGATGAACACCGTCCCCGGTTACTCGATCGCGGACTGGGGGACCGGCTACGGCGACATGGTGCTCAAACCGGACTTCGCCACCCTGCGCCGCATTCCGTGGCTGCCCGGCACCGCCCACGTGCTCGCCGACGCGCATTGGCCGGACGGCGGCCCGGTCGCGGTGGCACCCCGCCAGATTCTGGCGGCCCAATGTGCCCGGCTGGCCGAGCGGGGCCTGGTTGCCTACGCCGCCACGGAACTGGAGTTTCTGGTGTTCGAGGAGAGCTACCGGCAGGCGTGGGCGGACGGCTACCGGGGCCTGACCCCGGGAACGGACTACAACGCCGACTACGGCCTGGTCGCCGGGACGCGGCTGGAACCGCTGCTGCGCGACATCCGGCGGGGGATGACCGGCGCCGGCCTGCGTTGCGAAGGCGTCAAGGGTGAGTGCAACACCGGCCAGCAAGAGATCACCTTCCGCTACGAAGATGCGCTGAGGACCTGCGACAACCACAGCGTCTACAAGAGCGGCGCGAAGGAGATCGCCGACCAGCACGGCAAGAGCCTGACCTTCATGGCGAAGTTCGACCAACGCGAAGGCAACAGCTGCCACGTGCATCTGTCGCTGCGCAGCACCGAAGGTTCGGCAGTGCTCGCCGACCCGGCCGCACCGCACGGCATGTCCGCGTTGTTCCGCGCCTTCCTGGCCGGGGTGCTGGCCACGCTGCCCGAGCTGACCTTGTGCTACGCGCCGAACATCAACTCCTACAAGAGATTCGTCGGCGGTAGCTTCGCGCCCACGGCGATCGCGTGGGGCTTGGACAATCGCACCTGCGCGCTGCGGGTGCTCGGCCACGGTGACTCGATGCGGGTGGAGTGCCGGGTTCCCGGCGGCGACGTGAACCCCTATCTGGCCGTGGCCGCGTTGATCGCCGCGGGGCTGTACGGCATCGACAACGACGTGGCGCTGCCCGATCCGGTCGACGGCGACGCCTACCGGGCCGCGCTTCCGCGCCTGCCCACCACGCTCGCCGGTGCGGTAGAGCTGTTCGCCGAATCAGCGGTGGCGCGCAAGGCTTTCGGAGACGAGGTCGTCGAGCATTACCTGCACAGCGCCCGGGTGGAGCTGGATGCCTTCAACACCGCGGTGACCGATTGGGAGAGGGTCCGGGGTTTTGAGCGGTTCTGAACCCGGCGGTTCAGCGAGGCTCGACGCAGGAGAGGCGAAGCTGGGACCGTCGCAGGGGCAGGGCGGTTCAGCGAGGCTCGACGCAGGAGAGGCGAAGCTGGGACCGTCGCAGGAGCAGGGCGGACCGGTAGTCGCCTTGACGACCTATCTGGACCGCGCGAAGTTCGGTGTGTGGGATGCCCGGGCGGGACTGCTGCCCGCTCAGTACATCCAGAGCATCACCGCCGCCGGTGGGACCGCTGTGCTGCTGCCGCCGCAACCGGTGAACCCGCAGATCGCAGCGCGGGTGCTCGACGGCGTGGCCGGCCTGGTGATCACCGGCGGCCGGGACCTCGATCCCGACGGGTACGGCCAGGAGCCCCACGCCGAGACGGATCGGCCCGACACGACCCGGGACGCATGGGAATTCGCCTTGTTGGCCGAGGCGATGCGCCGGGGCATGCCGGTGCTGGGCATCTGCCGTGGCGCCCAGGTGCTCAACGTCGCGCTCGGCGGCACGCTGCACCAGCATCTGCCCGACGTGATCGGCAACAGCGGGCACCGAGCCGGCAACGGAGTCTTCACGCCGATGGCGGTGCACACCGTCGCCGGAACCCGACTGGCCGGGCTGGTGGGCCAGACCTGCCAGGTGCAGTGCTACCACCATCAGGCCATCGCCGAGGTGGGTGCGAAACTTGTCGTCAGTGCGCGCGATGACGACGGGGTCATCGAGGCGATCGAGCTTCCCGGGGAGGACTTCGTGCTCGCGGTTCAGTGGCATCCCGAGGAATCCCCAGAGGATCTGCGCCTGTTCGCCGCACTGGTGGCGGCGGCGGGCACCTACGAGCTGGCGCGGGTGAGCAAGTGATCCACGAACTCATCAACCCGGCTACCGGGACGGTGTTCGACACCGTCGAGCACCTGGAAGCCGCGGCGGTCGACGACGCCGTGCGCCGGGCACAGGCTGCCCAGAAGCGATGGGCCAAACGTGCCCCGGCCGAGCGGGCCGCCGCGCTGCGGGACTTCGCCGCCGTGGTCGGCGACCACATCGATGAGCTGGCAGCGATCGAGGTCACCAACTCCGGCCATCCGATCTCGGCTGCCGAATGGGAGGCCGGGCACGTCCGCGACGTACTGCAGTTCTATGCAGCCAGCCCGGAACGGTTGTCCGGCAAGCAGATCCCGGTCGCCGGCGGGCTCGATATCACCTTTCACGAGCCGATGGGCGTCGTCGGGATCATCACCCCGTGGAACTTCCCCATGCCGATCGCCGCATGGGGCTTCGCTCCGGCACTGGCCGCCGGAAACGCGGTGCTGATCAAGCCTGCCGAGTGGACCCCGCTGACCACGCTGCGACTGGCGGAGCTGGCCGTGGAGTCGGGGCTCGATCGCGACCTGCTGCAGGTGCTGCCGGGCCGTGGCGCCGACGTGGGGGAGCGCCTGGTCACCCACCCGGACGTGGCCAAGATCGTCTTCACCGGTTCCACGACCACCGGCACCCGGGTGCTGCAGGCCGGCGCCGCCGGGGTGAAGCGGATAACACTGGAACTCGGCGGCAAGAGTGCCAACATCGTGTTCGCCGACTGCGACCTGGAGCAGGCGGCGGCGACGGCGCCTTACGGCGTGTTCGACAATGCCGGGCAAGACTGCTGCGCCCGCAGCCGAATCCTGGTGCAGGCGAGCGTCTACGACCGGTTCATGGAGTTGCTGGAACCCGCGGTGGCCGGTGTCGTGGTCGGCGACCCCACATCACGCGACACCGAGATGGGCCCGCTGGTGTCGCGCCCGCACTGGGAGAAGGTGGCCTCCTACGTTCCCGACGATGCCCCGGTCGCCTTTCGTGGCCAAGCACCAACCGGCTCCGGCTTCTGGTTCCCGCCGACGGTTCTGACTCCCGCGGCCACCGACCGATGCGTCACCGAGGAGATCTTCGGCCCGGTGGTTACGGTGCTGCCGTTCGATGATGAGGCTGACGCCATCGCCCTGGCCAACGACACCGTCTATGGGTTGTCCGGTTCGATCTGGACCAACGACTTGTCCCGGGCGCTGCGGGTGTCGCGGGCTGTGGAAGCCGGTAATCTGTCGGTGAATTCGCATTCCTCGGTGCGTTTCAACACGCCGTTCGGGGGCTTCAAACAGTCGGGATTGGGCCGGGAATTGGGTGCGGACGCGCCGCTGGCATTCACCGAGACCAAGAACGTATTCATCGCAGTGAAGGAGACGCAGTGACCGACCTGACCCAACGCCTGTCCGGACGGGTGGCCGTGGTGACCGGTGCCGGTGGTGGAATCGGCTTGGCATCTGCGCGCCGGATGCGCGCCGAGGGTGCCCAGATCGTGGTCGCTGACCTCGACCAGGCGGCGGGCACCGCGGTCGCCGATGAGCTCGACGGCCTGTTCGTTCAGGTCGACGTCTCCGATCAGGACCAGGTCGATGCGTTGTTCGACACTGCGGCCCAGACTTTCGGCTCGGTGGACATCGCCTTCAACAACGCCGGCATCTCGCCTCCCGACGACGATCTGATCGAAACCACCGAACTGCCTGCCTGGCAACGGGTTCAGGACGTCAACCTCAAGTCGGTGTACCTGTGCTGCCGGGCGGCGCTGAGGCACATGGCGCCCGCCGGCCGGGGATCGATCATCAACACCGCGTCGTTCGTGGCGGTGATGGGTTCGGCCACCTCCCAGATCTCCTACACCGCCTCCAAGGGCGGCGTGCTGGCGATGTCGCGCGAGCTCGGGGTCCAGTACGCCCGCCAGGGCATTCGGGTCAACGCGCTGTGCCCCGGGCCGGTGAACACCCCGCTGCTGCAGGAGCTGTTCGCCGCCGACCCGGAGCGCGCCGCGCGCCGGCTGGTGCACGTACCGGTGGGCCGGTTCGCCGAGCCGGAAGAGATCGCGGCCGCGGTAGCGTTCCTGGCCAGCGATGACGCCTCCTTCATCACCGGGTCGACGTTCCTGGTGGACGGCGGAATCAGCTCGGCATACGTCACGCCGCTGTAAACACCAAGCTCAGCACCCTGGTGACGCCGACTACGACGAATGTGTGCGCCACGGTCGAGGGCTTCCTGCACGTCTACGGCAGGAAGCCCCCAACCGACTCCGACTTACCGGCCGGTGTCAGCGCATCGAGTACCGCACCGGAAGGCGCTTGAGGCCGCCGACGAACGTGGTCGCCGACAGTTCGGGCGTGCCGGCGAACTCGATGGACTCCAGGCGCGGCACCAGTTCGGTGAACAGGCTGTTGAGCTCCAGGCGGGCCAGAGCCGCGCCCAGGCAGAAGTGGACGCCGTAGCCGAATGACAGGTGCTTGTTGGGGTCGCGGGCGATGTCGAACGTGAATGGGTTGTCGAAGATGTCCTCGTCGCGGTTGGCCGAGACGTAGGACAGCAGGACCGCCTCACCCTTGGCGATCGGCACGCCCCGCACCTCGGTGTCGCGGATGGCGGTGCGCGTGAACTGCTTGACCGGCGTGGACCAGCGGATCATCTCCTCGACGGCCAGCGGCATCAGGCTCATGTCGTTCTTGAGACGCTCGAGCTGATCCTGGTGCTCGACCAGCGCGCACAGGCCGCCCGAGATGGCGTCCTTGGTGGTGTCGTGGCCGGCGCTGGCGACGATGACGTAGTAGGACAGCGTGTCCATGTCGGACATGAGTTCGCCGTTGATACGGCCGTTGGCGATGGCCGAGGCCAAGTCCCCGGTGGGGTTGGCCCGCCGCGAGGCGGTCAGGGCCGAGAAGTAATTGAAGAAGTCCAGCAGCACGGCCATGATCTCGTCTGCGCCGCCCTGGCCGCGCTGGTGCTCGGCGTCCTCGCCGCCGAACATCTCCTGCGTCAGCTTGAGCATGCGCGGGAAGTCCTCCTCGGGCAGGCCCAGCAGTGACAGGATCACGTACAGCGGGAAGTTGATGGCGATCTCGGTGACGAAGTCGCACTCCGGGCCGATCTCGGCCATCCGGTCGACGTAGCGCTTGGCCAGTTCGTCGACGCGGACCTTGAGGTCGCGCATGGCCTTGGGGCGGAACCAGTCCGCACCGATCTTGCGGATGTCCCGGTGGTGCGGGTCGTCCATGTGGATCAGCGTGCGCAGTCCGATGCCGGCCTCCTGGTCGGCCTTGACCCGGTCCTCGACCGCGGCCTGCAGCAGCAGTGGACGCGGTTCACTGATCCAGAGTTCGTTGTCGCGCTCGATGTCCATGATGTCGGCGTGCTTGGTGACTGCCCAGAACGGCCGATACGGCGGGGCGTCCACCCACGACACCGGCTGGTTGGCGCGCAGCCAGGCCAGTGAGCTGTGCAGGCGCTCATTATCGGTGTAGGCCTGGGGGTCGGCGAGTACTCGGCCGTGCTCGCTGGAGTTGCGGTGGGTGGTCGGCGCGCTCACTTAGGACTCCTCGCGGTCATCGAAAACTTGACAGGTGTCAGGTCACAGTCTGGACCAGGCGGTGGAGTGGGTGCACATCGGGGTACCAGGGGACTTTGGTCCCCGGGGGTGAATACCGTGGTCAGGCCTCCTGTGGATGCGGGTCAGAACCACTCGGGCCGCATCTCCAGAGTCGTTCGGTCCAGGCTCTCCAGCAGATCCAGCTGTGGTCCGGTCTTCGGCAACTCGTAGCGGAAGAAGTAGCGGGCCGCCTGGCGCTTGCCGTCGAAGAAGTCCCCGCTGCGCCCCTCAGCAGCCAATGTCTGCTCCAGCCAGATCCAGGCGATCACCACATGACCGAAGGCTTCCAGGTAGATCGCACTGTTGGCCAGTGCGGCATCGATGTCGCCGGCGGCGAACATGCCCGCGGTCACCGCCACCAGCCGCTGGGCCACCGCGTCGAGCTGAGTTGCGAACCCGGCCACTTCGCCCCCGGCCCGATGGGCCGCCGCGGTGCTCTCGGCTATCGCGGCGTGCAGTGCGGCCAGGCTGGCCCCGTTGCGCTGCACCACCTTGCGGCCCAGCAGGTCCAGGCTCTGGATGCCGTGGGTGCCTTCGTGGATCGGGTTGAGGCGGTTATCCCGATAGTGCTGTTCCACGTCGTACTCGCGGGTGTAGCCGTAGCCGCCGTGCACCTGGATCGCCAGGTCGTTGGCGGCCAGGCACCACTGCGACGGCCAGCTCTTGGCTATCGGGGTGAGGATGTCCAGCAGGGCCGTTGCGTGTTCGAGTTCCTCGTCGGATTCGGCGGTGTGGGTGATGTCGACGAGCCGCGCGCAGTACAGGGCCAAGGCGAGCGCCCCCTCGACATAGGACTTCTGCGCCAGCAGCATTCGCTTGACGTCCGCGTGCTCGATGATCGTAACCTGGGGCGCCGCAGGGTCTTTCGCGGTCGGTGGTCGGCCCTGTGGCCGGGTGCGGGCGTACTCCAGCGACTTGAGATAGCCGGTGTAGCCGAGCGCGATCGCGCCCATACCCACACCCAGACGGGCTTCGTTCATCATGTGGAACATGTAGTTCAAGCCACGGTGCTCGTCGCCCACGAGATAGCCGACGGCACCCGGCTCGCCGTCGGGCTGGTGGATGCCCTCTCCGAAGTTGAGCACGGTGTTGGTGATGCCGCGATAGCCCATCTTGTGGTTGAGTCCAGCCAGCACGACGTCGTTGCGCGCACCCAGCGTGCCATCGGAGTTCACCAGGTACTTCGGCACGATGAACAGCGAGATCCCTTTGGTGCCGGCTGGACCGCCGGGGATCTTGGCCAGTACCAGATGGACGATGTTGTCGGTCAGTTCGTGTTCGCCACCGGAGATCCACATTTTGGACCCGAACAACCGGAAGGTGCCGTCGGCCCGCGGCTCCGCGCGGGTGGTGATGTCGGCCAACGATGATCCGGCCTGGGTTTCCGACAGGCACATGGTCCCGGTGAAGCGGCCGGCGATCATGGGTTTGACGAAGGCGGCGATCTGCTCGTCACTGCCGAACTTGGCGAGCAGGTTCGCATTCGCCATGGTCAGCATGGCGTATCCGGCGGTGCTGACGTTGGCGGCCATCAGCCATGCGAACCCGGCCTGGGCCACCGTCGCCGGGAGCTGTGAGCCGCCGAGGCTGTAATCCATGGCCATGCCCGTCAGCTCAGCTTCGGCGCAGGCCGCCAGTGCCTCCTTCACTTCGGGAATGATCGTGACTTTCGTCCCGTCGAAGGTGGGCTCCTGGGCGTCGCTCTTCTTGTTGTGCGGAGCGAAATAGCGGGTCGCCAGCTGTTCGCACAGATCCAGTGTGTCGGAGAAGGTCTCCCGGGAATGCTCGGCGAACCGGTCTCGTCCGGTCAGTTCCTCAACCCGCAGCCAGTCGAACAGCAGGAAATCGAGGTCTTGCCGGGACAGCAGGGCGGACTTCATCTCCGATCCTTTCACTGGAGCCCGAGCAGGGCGTTCTCAACGACCTCCGGCAGCGCCGGATGGATCCAGTACTGGCCGCGGGCCATCTCCGGTGCGGTGACGCCGAAGCTCATCGCACCGATCAACGGCTGGATGATCGATGAGGCCTGGTAGCCCATGATGTGTGCACCGAGCAGCCGTCCGGTGCCGCGTTCGGCGATGAGTTTGGCGAATCCGGTCTCGTCCTCCATGGCCCAGCCGTAGGCGACGTCGCGATAATCCTGAATCTTCACCGAGATGTCGAGACCCTTGGCCCGCGCTTGTGTTTCGGTCAGCCCGACCGACGCGATCTGTGGATCGGTGAACACCGCGGATGGCACGTAGCGGTGGTCGGTGGTCCGCATCGCGTCGACGTCGTCCCAGTCGCACAGCAGGTTGTGTCGCACCACCCGGGCCTCGTGGTTGGCGACGTGCTTGAGCTCATAGGGCGAGGAGACATCGCCGAGTGCGAAAACGCCTCGCGCAGTGGTTCGCTGGTACTTGTCGACGCTCACCCGGCCGCCGGCGACGGTGACTCCGGCCTGCCCGGCGTCGAGCAGGTCGCCATTGGGTACCCGTCCGGTTGCCACCAGCATGGCGTCGGCGTGCAGCACGGAGCCGTCGTCGAGTTGCACCACGACGCCTGGCCCGTCGTCGCGTGCCGCGACGACGTTGCGGTGGGTGCGTACCTCCCACTTGGCCGCGGCGATCCGGGTGAAGCGTTCGGAAACGGTCTCGTCGCAGTGCCTGAGCATTGTCGACCCGCGGATGACAATGGTGACCCGCGATCCCAGCGCGGAGAACACATGGGCGAACTCGGCGGCGATGAAACCACCGCCGACGATCACCAGGTGCTCGGGCAGCTCCGGGATGCGCATCACGTCATCGCTGGTGTAGTAACGCGCGCCGCTTTCGGCGATGGCGGGCGGGATAGCCGAGCGTGCCCCTGCCGCGATCACCACCTGCTCGGCGCTGAACTGTTCACCGCTCGCTGTGATCAGCACGTAACGTCCGTCGGAGCCGACCGGGCCGAACCGGGTGTGTTCGCTGTAGACATCGACACCGGGCAGGCTGCGGCGATACTCCTCACCGCCGGCGGCGATGGGGTCGATCCGGCCGAACACCCGCGAGACGATGTCGCTCCAGCGGACTTGATCGATGTGGGCGTCCACCCCGTAGCGAGAGGACCGGGCTACGGTGTTGGCCACCTCGGCGGCATAGACGAACATCTTGGTCGGAATGCAGCCCACGTTGAGGCAGGTGCCGCCGAAAGTTTGCTGCTCGCAGATGGCCACCCGCATATCGGCGTAGCGCTCATCGAGAATGCTGTTGCCAGAACCTGTTCCGATGATCGCGAGGTCATAGCTCTCCATTGCGAAAGACTAGACGGTATGGACGCCTAACGGCAGGTGGGGCTAGGCGGGGCGGGTCGGTGCAGTCCTGGATAGTCTGACGGCGTGGCCACATCGGTTCGGACCGAGCTGACCGACGTAGCGCTGATCGGCGCGGGGATCATGAGCGCCACTTTGGGGGCGATACTTCGGCGTTTGGAGCCGGACGCCTCGATCACCGTGGTCGAACGGCTGGAGGACGCCGCGGGCGAGAGCAGCGGCCCATGGAACAACGCGGGCACCGGCCACGCCGGGCTGTGCGAGCTTTTCTACACCCCCCAGCTGCCCGACGGTTCGATCGACGTCGCCAAGGCGATTCGGGTCAACGAGCAGTTCCAGGTGAGCCGCCAGTTCTGGGCGTACGCGGTGCAGAACGGCCTTCTGCGGCGGCCGCGGGATTTCGTGCATCCGATTCCGCACGTCAGCTTTGTGCGCGGCGCCGCCGGCGTGGACTACTTGCGACGGCGGCACCAGGCACTGGCCGGCAATCCGATGTTCGGGGGGATGGAGTTCATCACCGAATTCGGGGAGTTCGCCGCACGCCTGCCGGCGATGGCCGCAGGCCGAAATCCCGCCATCCCGGTGGCCCTCGACTGGGCTCAGCATGGCACCGACGTCGACTTCGGGGCGCTGACCGGCCAGCTGATCGACTACGGGACGCGCCACGGCAGCGCTGCGCTGTTCGGCCACGAGGTGCGCTCGCTGCACCGAGCGTCAGACGGCGGCTGGATATTGGATCTTCGCAACCGCCGCACCGGCGAGACGCGAAGGCTCAAGGCGGCCTTCGTCTTTCTCGGCGCCGGGGGAGCGACGCTGGGACTGCTGCAGCGCTCGGGGATCCCCGAAGCCCGCGGCTATGGCGGTTTCCCGATCAGCGGGGTCTTCCTGCGCAGCGGGGCCGACCGGCTCACCGCTGGACACCGCGCCAAGGTGTACGGCGCCCCGGCCGCTGGCGCGCCGTCGACGACCGCCCCGCACCTGGACGCCCGGACGGTCAACGGCGCCGCTTCGCTGCTGTTCGGCCCTTTTGCCGGTTGGTCGCCGAGGTTTCTCAAGCACGGTCGACTCACGGACTTGCCGCGGTCGGTCCGCGCCGGCAACGCGAGATCGCTGGTGAGCGCTGGCTTCCGGGAGCGCGCACTGGTCGGCTACCTGCTCGGCCAGCTTCGGCGCACGCATGGCGCCCGGGTCGATGCGCTGCGAGAGTTCCTGCCCCACGCCCAGGACGCGGACTGGCAGGAGATCCGGGCAGGCCAACGGGTGCAGGTGATCCGTGCTGGGCGTCTGGAATTCGACACCACGATCGTCAGCGCCGCCGATGGCAGCCTCGCCGGGTTGCTCGGCGCTTCGCCCGGTGCCTCGACCGCGGTGCCGGCGATGCTCGAGGTCCTGCAGCGCTGCTTCCCCGCGAAATTCCCCGCCTGGCGGACGGTGCTCACCGAGATGGTGCCCTCGCTGGGGACCCGGCTCGCCGACCAGCCCGCGCTGTTCGAGCAGGTGTGGGAGTGGGGCAGCCGACAGCTTCAGCTCACCTGACACCCGCTGTGCCCGGCTTCGCCGCGCTCGCGGTCGCCGCGGGTTTCGCTGGTGGCGACCCGCTGTGCCCGGCTTCGCCGCGCTCGCGGTCGCCACTAGAGTTACCGGGTGACCGAGAACCCCTACCTGGCCGGTTTGCGGCTGGCCGGCCGCAAAGTCGTCATCGTGGGCGCGGGCAGCGTTGCGCAACGCCGGCTGCCGCTGTTGGTGGACAGCGGTGCCGAGGTGACGGTGATCGCACCCAACGCCACCCCGGCCGTCGAAGCGCTGGACGGGCGCCGGCCCGGCATCACGCTGGTCTCGCGCACCTACCGCGACGGGGATCTGGCCGGGGCGTGGTACGCGATCGCCGCCACCGACGACCCGGAGGTCAACGTGGCTGTCGTGGCCGAGGCCGACCGGCGTCAGATCTTTTGTGTGCGTGCCGATCGGGCCGTCGACGGGTCCGCGGTCACCCCGGCCACCTTCGGGTACTCAGGTTTGTCGGTGGGCGTGCTGGCCGGGGGCGAGCACAACCGGTCGGCGGCTATTCGCTCGGCCATCCGGGAGGCGCTGCAGGACGGCACCATCACCGAGGCGCAGGCCGCCGCCGATGTGGTGCGCGGCGGCGTGGCATTGGTGGGCGGTGGCCCCGGCGATCCGGAGCTGATCACGGTGCGCGGGCGCCGCATGCTCTTCCACGCCGACGTGGTGGTGGCCGACCGGCTGGCCCCACCCGAGCTGCTCGCCGAACTGTCGCCGAACGTCGAAGTCATCGACGCGGCCAAGATCCCCTACGGCCGGGCGATGGCCCAGGACGCCATCAACGCGCTGCTGATCGACCGCGCCAAGGCCGGCAAATTCGTGGTGCGGCTCAAAGGGGGCGACCCGTTCGTCTTCGCCCGCGGATACGAAGAGGTTCAGGCCTGCGTCGAGGCCGGTATTCCGGTGACGGTTGTGCCGGGTGTGACCAGTGCCATAGCGGTGCCGGCCCTGGCCGGTGTGCCCGTCACTCATCGCGCCGTGAACCACGAGTTTGTGGTGGTCAGCGGCCACGTTGCCCCCGACGATCCCGAATCGTTAGTGAATTGGGACGCCCTGGCTGCGATGCGCGGAACCATCGTGCTGCTGATGGCGATCGAACGTATCGAACAGTTCAGCGCGGTGCTGCAAAAGGGTGGTCGACCTGCGGATACTCCGGTTCTGGTAGTGCAACACGGCACCACGCCCGCCCAGCACACGCTGCGTGCGACCTTGGCCGACGCGCCCGAGAAAATCCGTGCGGAGGGCATCCGACCTCCAGCGATCGTGATTATCGGGGCGGTCGCGGACTTCGGGGTTTAAACAGCTCTTAATATTACTGTAGGGTAGCCGGTTATGACTGCACTCGATGATGCAGGGCGGGCGACCTCACAGCGGTCCGAAGACGCTGGCGGATCGGTTCCCGCGGGGCGGTCCGGCTCTGATCTTGTGAGCTGGACCAGCAAATATGTCGCCTCCCGGCTGCCGTCTCGTCGCTTCATCTACGCCGTGATCGCCATCGGTGGCATGCAACTGCTCGCCACCATGGACAGCACCGTCGCGATCGTCGCGCTTCCGAGGATCCAGGATGACCTGGGCCTGTCGGATGCGGGCCGGGGCTGGGTGATCAGCGCCTACGTTCTGACGTTCGGCGGCCTGATGCTGCTCGGCGGCCGACTCGGGGACACCATCGGGCGGAAGCGCACCTTCATCAGCGGGGTGGCGCTGTTCACCATCGCGTCTGTCTTGTGTGCCGTGGCCTGGGATGCCCCCACGCTGGTGATCGCGCGGCTCCTGCAGGGCGTCGGCTCGGCCATCGCCTCGCCGACCGCACTGGCGCTGATTGCCACCACCTTCCCCAAGGGGCCGGCCCGCAATGCCGCCACCGCGATATTCGGCGCGATGACCGCTATCGGGTCGGTGATGGGCCTGGTGATCGGCGGCGCGCTGACCGAGGTGTCGTGGCGCCTGGCGTTCGGGATCAACGTGCCCATCGGCCTGCTGATGATCTACCTGGCCCGTACCGCGCTGACCGAGACCCACCGGGAGCGGATGAAGCTGGATGCCGCCGGCGCGCTGCTGGCGACGCTGGGCTGCACGGCGGCGGTGTTCGCCTTCACGATCGGTCCGGAGAAGGGCTGGGTCTCGGTCGTCACCATCGGCTCGGGCGCGCTGGCGATCGTGGCATTGCTCGCGTTCGCCGTGGTGGAACGCACCGCCGAGAACCCGGTGGTGCCGTTCAGCCTGTTCAAGGAGCGCAACCGGTTGCTGACCTTCGCGGCGATCTTCCTCGCCGGCGGCGTGCTGTTCACCTTGACCGTGACCATCGGTCTGTACGTGCAGGATCTGATGGGCTATTCGGCGCTGCGCGCCGGCGTCGGATTCATCCCGTTCGTGATCGGCCTGGGGGTGGGCCTGGCGGCATCCTCGCAGCTGGTGCGCCGGTTCCCGCCCCGGGTGCTGGTGATCGCCGGTGGCGTCGTGTTGCTGGGCGCGATGATCTACGGCTCGACGATCAACCGGAACCTCCCGTACTTCCCGAACTTCGTCACGTTGATCGTGCTCGGTGGGCTCGGGATCGGCGTGATCGTGGTGCCGCTGACCCTGTCGGCGATCACCGGCGTGGGCTTCGACCAGATCGGCCCCACCTCGGCAATCGCCCTGATGCTGCAAAGCCTGGGCGGACCGATCGTGCTGGCGGTCGTCCAGGCCGTCATCACCTCGCGCACCCTGTACCTCGGCGGCACCAACATGCCGGTCAAAACCATGAACCCCGCGCAGATCGCCGCGTTGGATTCCGGCTACACCTACGGACTGCTGTGGATTGCCGCGGTGGCGGTCCTGGTCGGCGCGATCTCCCTGCTGATCGGGTACACCGCCAAGCAGGTGGCGCACGCCCAGGACGTGCAGGACGCTTTCGGCGCCGGCACTCTCTGACTTCACCCCGAATGCCCGGCTGAGCGGGTCCGCTGTCGCTAAGCTGGCCAGCTATGGCGGCGCGGGGGGATGCCCAGTCGGCTGGCCGCTCACTGTCGACGAGCGTGCTCGGGATCGCCGTGCTGGCGATCACCGGCATGCAGTTGATGTCGACGCTGGACGGCACCATCGTCGTGGTGGCGTTGCCGCGGATGCAGGCCGACCTCAACCTGTCCGATGCCGCCAAGAGCTGGGTCATCACCGCTTACGTCCTGAGCTTCGGCGGCCTGTTGCTGCTCGGCGGCCGGGTGGGCGACGCCATCGGGCAGAAGCGAGCGTTCATCTCCGGGGTTGGCCTGTTCACGCTCGCCTCGCTGGTCTGCGGGTTGGCCACCGACACCGCCACCCTGATCGCCGCGCGGGCTGTCCAGGGCATCGGTGCCGCAGTCGCCGCACCGACCGGCCTGGCGCTGATCGCCACCACCTACGCCCCCGGGCGCGCTCGTAATCAGGCGCTGGCGGTTTCGGCCGCCATGCAGGGCGCGGGGTCGGTGCTGGGCCTGGTGCTCGGCGGGGCGTTGACCGTGGTGTCGTGGCGGTTGGCCTTCCTGATCAACATCCCGATCGGGATCGCGATCATCGCGGTCGCGGCGGCGCGGGTGAGCGAGACCTACCGCGAGCGGTTACGCCTCGACCTGCCCGGGGCGCTGTTGGCCACCGCCGGGTGCAGTGCCGCGGTGCTGGTGTTCACGCAGGGCCCGCCGCAGGGCTGGACCGGCCCCCTGGTTTTCGGCTCGGCAGCGGCTGCGGTGGTGTTCTTCGCGGGGTTCTTTCTGGTCGAACGTGTCGCGGTCAACCCGCTGGTTCCCGCGGCGGTGTTCGACAACCGCAATCGGGTGATGACGTTCGTCGCGCTGTTTATGGCCGGCGGGGTGATGCTGACGTTGACGGTGATGATCGCGCTCCTGGTGCAGGACGTGCTGGGCTACTCGGCGTTGCGGGCCGGCATCTGCTTTATCCCGTTCGCGGTGGCATTCGGCCTCGGCACCGTGCTGGCGGCCCGGATGGCGCCGCTGATCGCACCACGCTGGCTGGTCATCGGCGGCGGAGCGCTTGTCTTGGGTGCCATGCTGTACGGGTCCACGCTGACCCGCGACATTCCGTACTTCCCGGATCTGTTCATGCCCATCGTGGTGGGCGGCCTGGGCATCGGGATGATCGCGGTGATTCTGCCGCTGTGCGCCCTGGCCGAGGTCGGTCCCCGCGAGATCGGTCCCGTCTCGGCGATCACCCTGATGGTCTACAACCTCGGCGGTCCGGTGGTGCTGGTCGTCATCCAGGCCGTGCAAACCTCGCGCACGCTCTACCTCGGCGGCACCGGCGGTCCGGTGAAGAACATGACACCCGCCCAGCTGGATGCGCTGGGGCACGGCTACACCTATTCATTACTGTGGGTGGCCGCGATCGCCCTGCTGGTGGGCGGTGCGGCGCTGCTCATCGGGTTCTCCGCCGGTCAGATCGCCCGCGCCCAGCACACCCTTGAGGCGGTGGAGGCCGGAAAGCTGTAGCCGGCCGGTGGCGGCACCGGCAGCCCCGGCGGGCTCCACGGTGCGAGTCGGCGTCCGCCCGTCGCAAAAGATAGGCTCTCCCGCTGTGATCACCCGGATGTCCGAACTGTTCCTGCGCACCCTGCGCGACGACCCCGCCGATGCCGAGGTTCCCAGCCACAAGCTGCTGGTGCGGGCCGGCTACATCCGGCCGATCGCCCCCGGTCTGTACAGCTGGCTGCCCCTGGGACTGCGGGTGCTGCGCAACATCGAGCGGGTGGTGCGCGAGGAGATGAACGCCATCGGCGGCCAGGAGATCCTGTTCCCGGCGCTGTTGCCGCGCGCGCCGTACGAGACGACCAACCGCTGGACCGAATACGGCGACGGCCTGTTCCGGTTGAAGGACCGACGCGACAACGACTACCTGCTCGGCCCCACCCACGAGGAACTGTTCACCCTGACGGTCAAGGGGGAGTGCAGCTCGTACAAGGACTTACCGGTCGTGCTGTACCAGATCCAGCCGAAATACCGTGACGAGGCGCGGCCCCGGGCCGGGATTCTGCGCGGCCGCGAGTTCGTGATGAAGGACTCCTACTCCTTCGACGTCGACGAAGCGGGCCTGGCCGCCGCCTACGACGCGCACCGCGCGGCATACCAGCGGATCTTCGACCGGCTCGGCGTGCGCTATGTGATCGTCTCGGCGGTATCCGGTGCCATGGGCGGATCGGCCTCCGAGGAGTTCCTCGCCGAGAGCGCCGTCGGTGAAGACACCTTCGTGCGCTGTGTGGAGTCGGGCTACGCCGCCAACGTCGAAGCGGTGATCACCGCCCGCCCCGAGCCGCTGCCGCTGGACGGCTTGGCCGAGCCGCAGATTCACGACACGGGCGACACACCGACCATCGCCACCCTGGTGGACTGGGCCAACGGGGCCCTCGACCGCACCGTCACCGCCGCCGACACCCTCAAGAACGTCCTGCTCAAGGTCCGCCAACCCGACGGCGACTGGGAACTGTTGGGCATCGGGGTGCCCGGGGACCGCGAGATCGACGACAAGCGGCTCGGGGCAGCCCTCGAACCCGCCGAGTACACCCTGCTCGATGACAAGGATTTCGCCGAGCACCCGTTCCTGGTGAAGGGCTATATCGGGCCGAAGGCATTGTTGGACAACGGTGTCCGCTACCTGGTCGACCCACGAGTGGTGGACGGCACCAGCTGGATCACCGGTGCCGACGCGCCCGGTAGGCACGTGGTGGGGCTGGTGGCCGGGCGCGACTTCGTCGCCGACGGCACCATTGAGGCGGCCGAGGTCCGCGACGGCGATCCCTCGCCGGACGGGGCGGGTCCGCTGGTCAGCGCGCGGGGCATCGAGATCGCCCATATCTTCCAGCTGGGCCGCAAGTACACCGACGCCTTCGGCGTCGACGTCCTCGGCGAGGACGGCCGCCCGGTGCGGCTCACGATGGGCTCCTACGGTGTCGGGGTGTCGCGGCTGGTCGCGGTGATCGCCGAACAGCAGCACGACGAACTGGGCCTGCGCTGGCCGTCGCAGGTGGCCCCCTTCGATGTGCACGTGGTGATCGCGAACAAAGACGACGCGGCGCGTGCCGGTGCGACCGAGCTGGCTGCCGGGCTGGACCGTCTCGGTCTGGAGGTGCTCTTCGACGACCGGCAGGCCTCACCGGGGGTGAAGTTCAAGGACGCCGAGTTGCTCGGCGTGCCGTGGATCGTGGTTGTCGGACGCGGCTGGGCCGACGGTGTCGTCGAGTTGCGGGACCGCTTCTCCGGGCAGGCCCGAGAGCTGGCCGCGGGTGCGGACTTGGCCCAGCAGGTCTTGGCGGCGCTCGGGCGCTGACCGGGACTGGGTCCGCGGACCCAGCAGGCCGCCCGCCGTCGGCTAGTCCGCGCCGCCGGGGAAGGCCTGGGTGATCGGCCAGTCTCCCAGTGCGCGGCTCCAGTGTGCGGCCAGCACCGCGCTCTGGCCCAGCGCGGTCGCCGCGAACTCCCGATCGCCGGCCTCGTGGGCCTGCTCGACCACCGCACGCCAGGCTGTCGCGGTGTCGTTTTCCATGCGGACCGCCAGCCGCAACGCGTCATCGGAGGTGGTCACCGGAGTGGGCGCCTGATAGCCGGCGGCGGCGGGCGGCACCGCAACGCCGCGGCCGGTCAACAGCGCGATGGTGCGGTCCCGGCGTTCGCGGTGGCGGCGGATGGCGGTGACCACCAGGCCGTTGAACTCCGGCAGCGAGTACGCCGACACCAGGCCGTAGCCGTAGACGACGCCGTATTCGGTCGTCAGCGCAGCTCGCAGCGCGGCATCGGGCCCGGAGACCGGGCCGGGTTCGGGAGATGTCATGCCTGCGTCACCAAGGCGACAGCGTAGGAGGCGGTGCAGGCGGCGGCGATCGAGGCCAACAGTCCCGCCCGGTACCCCGACGACGCGACGGCCAGCGCGCCGGCACCCTCGGCCGCCTCCCGCAAAGCGCTGGTCACCTGCGAAACCGTCGGACCGGAGCCATCCGGCGCCGTGGTGGCCTGCGAGTCGTCGGGGATGGGCTTTCCGGTGGTGCGGGTGATCTCGGCGGCCAGCGAGCGGGCGTGCTCGGCACGCTCCTGCGAGACCTGATCCAGTGCGGCGTTCAGCGCCTTGGCGTCCGGGTCGGTCAGCGCCGCGGCCGCAGCGGCCGCCAGCGCACTGTCGCGCAGCGCGAGCTGGCGTTGCGCCTCCAGCTCGCCGATGGCGGGCGGGGTCGGGGCCGAACCGCAGGCCGGCGTCACGACCGCCAGCAGGGCAAGCATTCCGGCCCCGGTCAGCACGCGCCGTCGGCCGATGGCGGATGGGGGGCTGGGCATTTAAGACATCCTGCCACCACGCCCGTATCCGGGGGACGTGACGTGGCCGCCAACGGCCCGCGATACTCTGACTCGCGCTTTTGCCGGTTTGCTGTGGCTGTGTTTCCCACGGCGTATCGTTGATGACTGGTTCCTGGCCGCGCCCGGCGCGTGGGAACGCGCCGACTGGACAACTCAAGATGAGGAGCTCGCCGTGCCCACCGGGCTACCTTCCCAGACACAGGTGATCGAGCTGCTCGATGCTGAGTTCAGCCGTGCCGGGTATGAGATCGAAGAGGTCCTCGTCGACGAGCGCGATCCGCTGCCGCGCATCACCGTCGTGGCCGACGGCGACACCCCGCTGGATCTGGACACCGCCGCCGCGCTGTCGCGTTCGGCCTCGGCCCTGCTCGACGCTTTGGGCTTCGACGGCCAGTACGTGCTGGAGATCAGCTCGCCCGGGGTGGGCCGGCCGCTGACCACCCCGAAACATTTCCGTCGGGCACATGGCCGCAAAGTTGAGCTGACGCTGTCCGACGGGAGCACCCTGACCGGCCGGATGGGCGTGGTCGCCGATGCCGTCGTGACGCTGGTCGTGCGCGCCGGCCGGGACTGGAACCTGCGCCGCCTGCCGTTGAGTGACATCAGCCGGGCGGTGGTACAAGTCGAGTTCTCGCCGCCGAGCGCGCGTGAGTTGGAGTTAGCGGGCCTGCAGGCCCGGGACACCGGAACGGAGGCCGGCGCATGACCCGCGCCGGCGACGAAGAGGAGTGGCGCTTATGAACATCGACATGGCGGCGCTGCACGCGATCGAGGCCGACAAGGGCATCTCGGTCGATGTGGTCGTGGACACGATCAAGTCGGCTCTGCTCACCGCCTACCGCCACACCCAAGGTCACCAGGCCGACGCGGTGATCGACATCGACCGCAGAACCGGTGTGGTGCGGGTGCTGGCGCGCGAGACCGACGCCGACGGCAACGTGATCAGCGAATACGACGACACTCCGGAGGGGTTCGGCCGGATCGCGGCCACGACGGCGCGTCAGGTGATCCTGCAGCGGCTGCGCGACGCCGAGAACGAGAAGGCCTATGGCGAGTTCTCCGCCCGCGAGGGCGACATCGTCGCCGGCGTCGTGCAGCGCGACGCCCGGGAGAACGCCCGCGGTGTCATCGTGGTGCGGTTGGGGACCGAGGCCAAGGGTTTCGACGGGGTGATCCGGCCCGCGGAGCAGGCCCCCGGCGAGGCGTACGAGCACGGCGACCGCCTGCGCTGCTACGTCATCGGGGTGACCCGCGGACTGCGCGAGCCACGGATCGAACTGTCGCGCACCCACCCGAACCTGGTGCGCAAGCTGTTCGCCCTGGAGGTTCCCGAGATCGCCGACGGTTCGGTGGAGATCGTCGCGGTCGCCCGCGAAGCCGGGCACCGATCCAAGATCGCGGTGGCCTCGAAGGTCCCCGGGCTCAACGCGAAGGGCGCCTGCATCGGTCCGATGGGGCAACGGGTGCGCAATGTGATGAGCGAACTGGCCGGCGAGAAGATCGACATCATCGACTACGACGAGGACCCGGCCCGCTTCGTGGGCAACGCCCTGTCGCCGGCCAAGGTGGTCTCGGTCACGGTGATTGACCCGGTCGCCCGGGCGGCGCGCGTGGTGGTCCCGGACTTTCAGTTGTCCCTGGCCATCGGCAAGGAAGGCCAGAACGCCCGGCTGGCGGCCCGGCTCACGGGCTGGCGCATCGATATCCGTAGCGACACCCCGGAACCCGGTGCCGAGGAAGCCGAGCGCGCAGCAGGTCAGGGTGTGGCGCGGGAGACCTGAGAAAGCGCAGCACCGGGTTCGAATTCCATTGGTTCGGGTGATCGCCGTTCTATGGGTAGACTGAGCCGTGATCCAGCGCGAGACTTCGACAGCCGCCTCGCGGACGCACCGTTGCCCAGACGGACCGGTGCGCACGTGTGTCGGGTGCCGGACACGGGCGTTGACCGTCGAATTGCTTCGGATGGTCGCGGTGTCAACCGAGAACGGCAATGGCGCCGTGATCGTTGACCAGGCGGGCAACCAGCCGGGGCGGGGGGCATGGCTGCATCCCGCACCGGAGTGCTTGCACGCGGCGATTCGGAGACGGGCTTTCGTGCGGGCGCTGCGGATCAGCGGTTCTCCGGATGTATCCGGGGTGGAGGAGTACTTCGAGGGATTGGAAGACCAGCTCAACCACTCCGGTCAACAGAACAGGTAGCGAAGAACATGAGCAAACCGTGAAGTCCCGATGACAATGCGTCATAGCTAAACCCGAGGCGCGGCCCACCACCGCTGTCGCCTCATAGACAGGAGAAGTAGTGGCAAAGGCCCGCGTACACGAGTTGGCCAAGGAACTCGGTGTCACCAGTAAGGAAGTTCTCGCCCGCCTGAGCGAACAGGGCGAATTCGTCAAGTCGGCATCCTCAACCGTGGAAGCCCCCGTCGCGCGCCGGCTGCGCGAGTCCTTCGGCGGTGGCAAGCCCGCGCCGCAGGCCGAGGCACCCGCTGCCCCGGCGGCCCCCAAGGCCGCCGCCCCAGCCCCCGCGGCGACTCCCGGCCCGGCGAAGCCGGCGGCACCGGCGGCCACCGGCAACGGCGAGGCCCCCAAGCCCGCCGCACCCGCCCCGGCCAAGCCGGCGGCACCGGCTGCTCCGGCAGCGCCCGTCGCCGAGACGCCCCCGCCGGCAGCCGCGGTACCCGCACCGGCGGCACCGCCCGCTCCCGGCCCGCGCCCGGCAACCCCGGGGCCCAAGCCCGGTGCTCCGCGTCCACCGCGTGTCGGCAACAACCCGTTCTCCTCGGCGCAGCCGGTCGAGCGCGCCATTCCGCGTCCGCACCCGCAGGCACCCCGCCCGGGCGGAGCACCCCGGCCCGGCATGCCCCGGCCTGGCGGCGGCGCGACACCGGGCAATATGCCCGGACGCTCCAGCAATTTCGGCGCGCAGGGACGCCCGGCGCGTCCCGGTGGTCCGCCACGTCCCGGCGGCGGCGGCCGTCCGGGTGCGCCCGGTGGCCGTCCGGGTGGTCCCGGCGGTGGTCCCGGTGGTAACTACCGCGGCGGCGGGGCCGGCGGGGCCGGCGGTCCCGGTGGCGGTGGCGGTCCCGCGGGCGCCGCAGCTGGAGGTTTCCGCGGCCGTCCCGGCGGTGGCGGTGGCGGTGGCGGTCGTCCGGGTCAGCGCGGCGGCGCGGCCGGTGCCTTCGGCCGTCCCGGCGGCGCACCCAAGCGGGGTCGCAAGTCGAAGCGGGCGAAACGCGCCGAGTACGAGAACATGCAGGCGCCGGTCGTCGGTGGTGTGCGGTTGCCGCACGGCAACGGTGAGACCATCCGGCTGGCACGCGGCGCATCGCTGAGCGACTTCGCCGAGAAGATCGATGCGAACCCGGCTGCCCTGGTGCAGGCGCTGTTCAACCTCGGTGAGATGGTCACCGCCACCCAGTCGGTGGGCGACGAGACGCTGGAGCTGCTGGGCAGCGAGATGAACTTCGTGGTGCAGGTCGTCTCCCCTGAGGACGAGGACCGCGAGCTGCTGGAGTCCTTCGACCTGACCTATGGCGAGGACGAGGGCGGCGAGGAAGACCTGCAGAGCCGGCCGCCGGTGGTGACCGTCATGGGTCACGTCGACCACGGCAAGACCCGACTGTTGGACACCATCCGTAAGGCCAACGTCCGTGAGGGCGAGGCCGGTGGCATCACCCAGCACATCGGCGCATACCAGGTGTCGGTCGACTTCGACGGTTCCGAACGTCTGATCACGTTCATCGACACCCCGGGTCACGAGGCGTTCACCGCCATGCGTGCCCGTGGTGCCAAGGCCACCGACATCGCGATCCTGGTGGTGGCCGCCGACGACGGTGTGATGCCTCAGACGGTGGAGGCGATCAACCACGCCCAGGCTGCTGACGTGCCGATCGTGGTGGCGGTCAACAAGATCGACAAGGAAGGTGCGGACCCGGCCAAGATCCGGGGGCAGCTCACCGAGTACGGACTGGTTGCCGAGGACTTCGGCGGCGACACCATGTTCGTCGACATCTCCGCCAAGCAGGGCACCAACATCGCGGCCCTGGAAGAGGCGGTGCTGTTGACCGCTGACGCCGCTCTGGACCTGCGGGCCAACCCCGACATGGAGGCTCAGGGTGTGGCGATCGAGGCTCACTTGGACCGCGGTCGCGGTCCGGTGGCCACCGTGCTGATCCAGCGCGGCACGCTGCGGGTCGGCGACTCGATCGTCGCCGGCGACGCCTACGGCCGGGTGCGGCGCATGGTCGACGAGCACGGCGACGACGTGGAAGAGGCGCTGCCGTCGCGGCCCGTCCAGGTCATCGGGTTCACCTCGGTGCCGGGCGCCGGCGACAATCTGCTGGTGGTCGACGAGGACCGCATTGCTCGCCAGATCGCCGACAAGCGCAGCGCGCGTAAGCGCAACGCGCTGGCGGCTCGCTCGCGCAAGCGGATCTCGCTGGAGGACCTGGACTCGGCGCTGAAGGAAACCAGCCAGCTGAACCTGATCCTCAAGGGCGACAACGCCGGTACCGTCGAGGCGCTGGAAGAGGCCTTGATGGGAATCCAGATCGACGACGAGGTGCAGCTGCGGGTGATCGACCGCGGTGTCGGTGGCATCACCGAGACCAACGTCAACCTGGCATCGGCGTCGGACGCGATCATCATCGGGTTCAACGTGCGTGCGGAGGGCAAGGCCACCGAGCTGGCCACCCGCGAGGGTGTGGAGATCCGGTACTACTCGGTCATCTACCAGGCCATCGAAGAGATCGAGAGCGCGCTCAAGGGCATGCTCAAGCCGATCTACGAGGAGAAGGAGCTGGGGCGTGCCGAGATTCGCGCCATGTTCCGCTCCTCCAAGGTGGGCAACATCGCGGGTTGTCTGGTCACCTCCGGTCTCATCCGCCGCAACGCCAAGGCGCGGTTGCTGCGTGACAACGTGGTGGTCGCCGAGACCGTCACCATCTCCTCGCTGCGGCGGGAGAAGGACGATGTCACCGAGGTCCGCGACGGCTACGAGTGTGGTCTGACGCTGACCTACAACGACATCAAGGAAGGCGACGTCATCCAGGCCTACGAGCTCGTCGAGAAGGCACGGACCTAACCATGGCTGACCCGGCACGCGCACGCCGGCTGGCCAAGCGGATCTCGACGATCGTCGCCTCGGCTATCGAGTACGAGATCAAGGATCCGCGGCTGGCCGGCGTGACGATCACCGACGCGAAGGTCACCGCCGACCTGCACGACGCGACCCTGTACTACACGGTGCTCGGCCGCTCCTTGGACGACGACCCCAACTACGGCGGCGCGGCAGCCGCCTTGGAGGGGGCCAAGGGCGTGCTGCGGTCCAAGGTCGGCGCAGGAACCGGGGTGCGGTTCACCCCCACCCTGACGTTTGTCCGGGACACCGTGCCCGATGCGGCGCACCGGATGGCGGAACTGTTGGCCGCAGCACAGGCCGCCGACGCCGACCTGGCCCGGATCCGGGAGGGTAAGCAACCGGTCGGAGACCCGAACCCGTATCGGGAGGTGCCCGGATCAGCGGGCGCCGACGACAGCGGTGATGGTGAGCAGTCGGGCGACTGATCCGCTGCCCACGGGTCGGCGGGTGGATGCCGCTGCAGCCGTGGAACTGCTGTCGGGCGCGAGCACGCTGACGGTGATCTGTCATGTGCACCCCGATGCCGACACCATCGGTGCCGGGCTGGCGCTGGCGACGGTCCTGCGCCGGCGCGGCAAGACTGTCCAGGTCAGTTTCGCCCGCCCCGCCACGCTGCCGCAGTCGCTGCAGTCCTTGCCGGGTGGGGAGTTGCTGGTCAGCCCGGATGCGCTGCGCCGCGACGCCGATCTGGTGGTCACCGTCGATGTCTCCAGTGCTGATCGGCTCGGAGATCTACAGGAGCCGGCCGCTGCCGCGCCCGAACTGCTGGTGATCGACCACCATGCCTCGAATCAGCTGTTCGGAACCGCCAATTTCGTTGACCCGACTGCGGATTCGACGACCATGATGGTCGCGGAACTGATCGATGCCTGGGGCGAGCCGATCGATGTGGACGTGGCGCATTGCCTGTATGCCGGGCTGGCCACCGACACGGGATCGTTCCGGTGGGCCAGTGCTCGCGCGCACCGGCTGGCGGCGCGACTGGTGGATGCCGGAGTGGACAATGCGGCGATCACCCGCGCGGTGATGGACACCCATCCGTTCGGCTGGCTGACGATGCTGTCGCGGGTGCTGGCCAAAGCCCGGCTGCTCGGAGATGCCGCGGGCGGGCGCGGGCTGGTCTATGCAGTTGTCGACCATCCCGAGTGGACCACGGCCCGGCCCGAGGAAGTGGAGAGCATCGTCGACATCGTCCGCACCACCGCAGAAGCCGAGGTGGCCGCGGTGTTCAAGGAGACCGAACCGGGGCGCTGGGCGGTGTCTTTGCGGGCCAAGGCGACGGTGGACCTCTCGGCGGTGGCGTGCGGGTTCGGTGGTGGCGGACACCGGCTGGCAGCCGGCTACACCGCGACCGGGGACATCGACGGCGTGGTCGGGTCCCTGGTCACCGCCCTGGGCTAGTCCCCGAGGTCGGGAGCCGTCCCGATCTGCCCCAAGATGGTGGCTATGCACGACAGCACTGCCGCCGGTGGCCGTCAGATCGCGGCGCTGGCAATGCCGGCGCTGGTGGTGCTGGCAGCCGAGCCGCTCTATCTGCTGTTCGACACCGCGGTGGTCGGCCGGCTCGGGGCGCTCGGCCTGGCGGGGCTGGCGATCGGCGGGCTGATTCTGGGCCTGGTGGGCTCGCAGGCGACGTTTCTGTCCTATGGCACCACGGCGCGTGCGGCGCGCCACTACGGCGCCGGCGACCGACCTGCGGCGGTCGCCGAGGGGGTTCAGGCGACTTGGCTGGCACTGGGTTTGGGGGTGCTGGTCGTGGTGGTGGTGCAGGCCGCCGCGGTGCCGTTGGTCGCGGCGGTGGCCGGGCGCGACAGTATTGCCCAGGCCGCGTTGCCCTGGCTGCGGATCGCGATCCTGGGGGTACCTGCGATCCTGGTGTCGCTGGCCGGAAACGGATGGCTGCGGGGCGTGCAGGACACCTCGCGTTCGCCGCGCTACGTGGTGGCCGGGTTTGCGTTGTCGGCGGTGCTGTGCCCGCTGCTGGTGTTCGGGGCACTGGGCCTGCCGCGGTGGGGGCTGGCCGGTTCGGCGGTGGCCAACTGTGCCGGCCAATGGCTTGCGGCGCTGCTGTTTCTGCGTGCCCTGGGAACCGAGCAGGTGTCGCTGCGGCTCGACGCTGCGGTGCTGCGCAGGCAACTGGTGCTGGGCCGGGACCTGATAGTGCGGTCGCTGGCTTTTCAAGCCTGCTTCGTCTCGGCAGCCGCGGTGGCGGCCCGGTTCGGCGCGGCGGCCCTGGCTGCCCACCAGATCGTGCTGCAGCTGTGGACGTTTCTGGCGCTGGTGCTCGATTCGCTGGCGATCGCGGCTCAGGCCCTGGTGGGCGCGGCACTCGGGGCCGGGCACGCGCGCCAGGCGCGGTCGGTGGCGGCCCGCGTCACGGCGTTCTCGGCGATCGCGGCCGGTGTGCTGGCCGCGGCGTTCGCCGCGGGCCGGGCCGTGTTGCCGGAGCTGTTCACCGGCGACGCCGCGGTGCTGGCGGCCATCGGCGTGCCGTGGTGGTTCCTGGTGGCCCAATTGCCCCTTGCCGGAATTGTCTTCGCGCTCGACGGCGTGCTGCTGGGGGCCGGAGACGCAGCGTTCATGCGGACCGCCACGGTGGTCAGTGCCCTGATCGGCTTCCTTCCGCTGACCTGGCTGGCCCTGGTGCTCAACTGGGGGCTGGCCGGGATCTGGTCCGGATTGACCACGTTCATCGTGCTGCGCCTGCTGTTCGTCGGGTGGCGGGCCCTGTCCGGTCGGTGGGTGCGAGCCGGACAGCCGTAGGCGCGCGGTGGTGCGCGCCGGCGACCAGCACCCGGATGGCCGGCGCGGGCCCTAGCCGCCGACGCCGGCGTCCAGCAGGAAACCACCGCCGACGAAGGTGACGAGGAAGATCGCCCAGCCCAGCGCCGGCCAGGTGAGCATGGTGCGCCGGGTCCGCGCGCAGTAGCTCATGCCCACCAACGTGGTGACGATCGCGACCGCCATACCGCCCCAAGACACCAGGTAGGCGGCACCGATCAGGCTGTCACTGCATTGGTGGGCATCCGTGCACTGGGTGGTCACCATCCCGGCGAACATCGAATACACCCAGCCCAGGCCGCACGCCAGGAGCAGCAACACGGCAAGCAACGACGCGCCGATCACGTCGAGGAGCCGGCGCCGCGGTGGTGGCGCCCGGAAGTCGCCGTGCGGACTTGCGGGGTACGGGGGGCCGTTGGGGGTCAACGTGGGCGCGCCACGATCACTGCACCTGGGCGCGCCCGCGCTCGAGCACGGCTGCCCGGTTGGCGGCGACGTCGGCGCCACTCACGGTGTGCAGCCACTGCTTGGCCGCCATCGCCTCGATCCACAGTCCGGTGGCCGTCTGCGACTCGTCGATGCGGTGGTAGGAGGCCAGCAGCGCACGCACCGCGGCCTGGTTGTTGCCGACGATCGAGCCGGCCACGGCGCGTGCGGTCGCAAGCAGTTCATCGTGGGGAACCACTTCGGTGACCAGGCCGGCCCGCAGCGCGTCGGCCGCCGACAGGTAATCGCCGGTCAGGCTCATCCGCCGGGCCAGACCGACCCCGACCTTCTGGGGGAGGCGAACACTGAGGCCCCAGGACGGCAGCAGGCCCACGCGGGCGTGCGTGTCGGCGAACCGGGCCTGGTCCGATGCGATCAGGACATCGCAGTACAGGGCCAATTCCAGCCCACCGGTGACCGCCGCGCCGTTGATGGCACCGATCACCGGCTTGGTCATCGGCGGCCACTGCGGGGAGATGTCGGGCAGCGCCGTGGATTCGCTGAACTCTTTGAGGTCCAGACCCGCGCAGAAGACCGGGTCGGCTCCGGTGAGGATCACCACGTCGACGTCGGCGTCGGCATCGGTGGCGCCCAGCGCGCTGAAGATGGCGTCGCGCAAGGCCGCCGACAGCGCATTGCGGGCCTGCGGGCGGTTGAGGGTCAGGGTTCGGATGCGGTCCTGCGTGTGGACCAGGAGAATGTCGTCGCTCACCAGTTCACCGTAGCCGGGGCTAGGCTCAGGGGAATGCACGGTATGGCCTTGAAGGAGTGGAGCGCTGTCGTGGCGGCGCTGCTGGCCGGTAGGCAACGAATCCTGCTGCGCAAAGGCGGCATTCACGAGAAGCGATTCGAAGTCAGCGCCGACGAGTTCCTGCTGTTCCCCACCTCGGTGCACAGCCACGCCGAGCGCGTCCGTCCCGAACACCGTGACCTGCTCGCGCCGGCGGCCGAAGACTCCACCGCCGAGCAGATACTGGTGCGGGCGGCGGCGAAAGTCGTTGCGGCGCTGCCGGTCGACCGGCCCGACGCGCTGGAGGACATCGCTGACCTGCACATCTGGACCGCGGAATCGGTGCGTGCCGACCGGCTGGATTTCCGGCCCAAGCACCGGCTGACGGCGCTGGTGGTCCAGGTGTTGCCGCTGTCGGTCCCGGTGCGGCTGGCGCGCTGCCCTGAGTATGCCGGGTGCTCCAGCTGGGTTCAGCTGCCGATTGCCGACCCCGAGCTGGGCGACCCCGTGTACACCGCCGACGAGCTCGCCGCGGCGACCGCCAGGGTCCGTGACAGCGTCGGCTGACGAGCCCGCCGGGTCAGATCTGCGCGTGATTGGGCGGCCGGACCCCGGTCAGCTCCCATGCGCCGATGTGGTGGTACTTCCAATCCACGGGGTCGTGCACGCTGTGCGTGCGGGCATTGCGCCAATGCCGATCCAGTCCGTGTTTGAGGTCGGTCCCGCTGGCACCGGTCAACGCGAACAGCTCGCTGGCCACATCGACGGCCACCTCACTGGCGAACGCCTTGGCCTGGGCCACCGCGATCGACCCCTGCGCCGCGGTGTCCGGGCCGGCCGGGATCAGACCCGACTCGTCGAGGACGGCGGCTGCCCAGCGCAGCAGTTGCACCGCGGCCCGCGTGCGGGTGGCCAGCCGGCCGATCCGCAACCGGATGTTGGGATCCTCCGCGGCGGTCGGCGCCTGGGCGGTTCGGTAGGCCTCGGAAAACGGCCGGCTGCGCGTGCGGACGAACTCCGCGGCGTCGGCCAGTGCCCCCTCGGCGATCCCGGCCTCGATTGCCGCGTGCACCAACTGCGCCCGCGCCCCGAGCAACTGGGGTTCGGCGAACACCGTCCCGTACGGCAGGACGAGCCCGGCATCGACGCGGACGCCGTCCAAAGTCGTTGTGCCGCTGACCGTGGACCGCTGTCCCATCGCCGACCAGTCCTCGTCGATGCGCACCCCGGCGCGCTCGCGTTCGACGAACGCCAGGACCAGCTGGTCATCGGGGTCCAGGGCGCTGACGGCCAGCCAGTGCGACGTGATGGCACCCGTGCTGTAGTACTTGACCCCCTCCAAGCGCCATCCCGGGCCGTCGGCGACGAGGCGGGTTTTCAGATCGAGGGCGTGCGTGCCCCCGCGTTCGGCCAGGACCGGGGCGATACGGCCGCCTTGGGTCACCGCCGGCAGGAGCCGGCTGCGCTGCTCCGGCGTGCCCAGCAGACGCAGGATGTCGACGGCCAGGAAATGGCCCTGCGGGATCTGCGCCAACGCCGGGTCGGCGGCGGCGATCGTGCGGATCACCTCGGCGAGGGTTCCCGGTCCCAACCCGGACCCGCCGTCGGCCACCGCAACGGTGATCGCCGGCAGACCGGAGCGGTCGAAGTCGGCCAGCTCGGCACGCGGAACGCTTCCGGCCCGGTCCCGGTCGGCCGCCCCGGGACGCACGGCGTCGGCGAATGCCTGTGCCGCGGCGACCGCCTCGGCGTGGTTGGCCAGCCGCACCGCGGTTCCGGCGGTCACGACAGTGCCGGCACGGGTGCGGGCGCCAGGCCGGCTTGTGCCTCCAGTTCGCGCACCAAGGGCAGCACGTTGCGGCCGAAGGCCTCGACCTCCTCCTGGAAGTGCAGGAATCCGGCCAGGATCAGGTTCACGCCCAGTTTCCGGTAGGCGACGATGCGCTCGGCGACCTGTTCGGCGGTACCGATCAACTGCGTGCGGAAGCCGTCGTTGTACTGCACCAAGTCCTCGAAGCTGGAGTCCGCCCACATGCCCCGCTGGTCTGCGGTCGCGGCGCCGGCCTGCCGCACCGCCGCGCCGAATCCCTCGACCGCGGGTACATCGGCCTTGGCGATGATCTCCCGCAGCACCTCCTTGGCCTCGGCCTCGGTGTCGCGCACGATGACGAAACCGTTCAGGCCGAAGCGAGGGGGTTCGGCACGGCCGGAATCGGCCGCGATCCGGCGAAGATCGGCCAGTTGGGCTGTGACACCGTCGAAGTCGTTGCCATTGGAGAAATACCAGTCGGAATAACGGCCGCCGTTGGCGCGGGCCGCGGTGGAGTTGCCCCCCTGGAAGATCTCCGGGTGGGGCCGGCCTTCCCACGACAGCGGTTTGGGCGCCAGGTTGAAGTCGCGGATCCGGTAGAAGTCGCCGGCCAGGTTGGCCGGACTCTCGGTCCAGATCGCCCGGAGCGCCTGAATGAACTCAGCACTGCGCCGGTAGCGTTCGTCGTGTTCGAGCCAGGGCTCGCCGAGCTTGGTGAACTCGTCTTTGAGCCAGCCGCTGACGATGTTGACCGCGACGCGCCCGTTCGACAGGTGGTCGGCGGTCGCCAGCCATTTGGCCAGTACGCCGGGCTGCCACATCCCGGGGTGCACCGCGGCGATCACCTTGAGCCGCTGGGTGGCCAGCAGCAGCGCCAAGCTGAAACTTGTCGATTCGTGCTGGTACTCGGCGCTGTAGCTGGCCGTGTAACGGACTTGGGTCAGGGCGTACTCGAATCCGGCTTCCTCGGCGATCCGGGCCAGGGCGACGTTGTAGTCGTAGCTCCAGTCGGTGCGCTGCTCGATCGTCGAGGTGACCAGTCCACCACTGACATTGGGGACCCAGTAGGCTAAGCTCAGCGGCGTGGGGGGGTAGGTCGGCATTGCCTGTCTTCCTTTAGGTAGTCGGTGTGGGGTGGCCGAGCAGACCCCGTTCGGCCAGAATCGGCAGGACACCCTCCCCGAACGAGAACGCCTCCTCCAGGTGGGGATAACCGGACAGCACGAACTCGTCCAGCCCTAAGCGGTAGTACTCCTCGATGCGATCGGCGACCTCTTCGTGGCTGCCCACCAGGGCGGTGCCGGCTCCACCCCGGACCAAGCCGACGCCGGCCCAGAGGTTCGGCGACACTTCCAGGTTGTCGGTCCGGCCGCCGTGCAGTTCGGTCATCCGCCGCTGGCCTTCGGATCCGGAGCTGCGCTGGATCTGCTGGGCCCGCTGAATCTGCTCGGGGCTCAGCCCGGCCAGCAGCCGATCGGCTTGAGCCCACGCCTCGGCCGCGGTCGGCCGGCTGATGACGTGCAGTCGGATCCCGAACCGCGGATCGCCGGCGGCCTTGCGGTCAGAGCCCAGGTCCTTGACCCGCCGGCGCACCGTGTCGAGCTTGTCGGCGACCTGCGCCGGCGGCTCGCCCCAGGTCAGGTAGACGTCGGCGTGCTCGGCCGCCACGTCGACCGCGGCCGCCGAGGACCCGCCGAGGTAGATCTCGGGCCAGGTGGATGCGGGCACGATGGTCGCGTCCTCGACGAACAGGTGATCGCCGTGGAACGTCACGGGGTCGCCGGACCACAACTGCCGGAACACGGTCAGGAACTCCCCGGCGCGCCGGTAACGCGCGTCCTTGTCCAGGTCGTCGCCGAACCGCCGTTGCTCGACGTCGTCACCGCCGGTGACGACGTTGAGCAACAGCCGGCCCCCGGAGACCCGCTGGAAGGTCGCCGCCGCCTGGGCGACCAGCGTCGGTGCCTGAAGTCCCGGACGGAAGGCCACCAAGAACTTGAACCGGCTGGTGAGTTGGCTCAGCGCCGCGGTGAACACCCACGCGTCCTCACACCAGCTGCTGGTCGGGGTCAGCGCCCCGGCGAACCCCAGCTTCTCCGCCGCTCCGGCGACCAGGCGCAGATAGTCCAGGTCTGGTGCGCGGTCGGCGCCGTAGGGGTTCACGCGGCTGCCTGCCGCACCAACGGCGTTGCCGAGACTCAGGTCGCTGCGGGAGTCGCCGTTGGTGGGCAGGAACCAATGCAGGGTGATGGCCATCAGCGGTACAGCGAGAACTCGGGGTGCCGGTGGTTGAGCACCCAGTCACCGACTTCCCGCGCCTTGTAGGCGACCGGGTCGTGCAGGGTGTGCGTGCGCAGGTTGCGCCAGTGCCGGTCGAAGCCGTACGCGCTGGTGGTGGCACGGGCGCCCTGGATCTCGAACAGCCGGCTGGCGGCCTGCAGGCCGACCTCGGTGGTGAAGTACTTCGCTTCGTAGACGGCGATCGCGGCGTCGGCGCGCTGATCCTCGGTCAGTGCGGGGCCGATGTCGATGGCTTCCTGCAGCGCCTCGCCGGCCCGGTCGGCCAGCAGGGCGGCGGCGCGCACCTGGCTGACCACTTCGCCGACGATCTGCAGAATGTAGGGATCGTCGGTCGCCCGCTCGACACCCGAGGACTCCCAGGGGGTGGCCTTGGTTTTGGCCCAGTTCAGCGCCTCGGTGAGCGCGCCCTCGGCGGTCCCGACATAGAAGTTCACGAACGCCAACTGCCAGTGCGGGGTGATCAGGGTCTGGTACGGGCTCAGGGTGCCTCCGGTGAACGGTTCCTCACCGAGCACCTCGTGATGTTCGATCCGGGCGTCGACGACACGGACGCCGCCGGAGTCCGTGAGGCGCTGGCCGATGTTGTCCCAGTCGTCCAGGAAGGTGAAACCCTGCCGGCCGCCGCGGGCGTCCAGCGACAGGAACACCTGAGACCCGTCCAGCAGCGCGGTGACCGAGAGCTGGTCACCGGTGCTGGCGCCGCTGGCGAAGGTGCGGCTGCCGTTGAGCCGGAAGCCGTCGCCGTCGCGGGTCAGCACCAATCCGGTGCTGCCACGCGGGTTTTGGATACCGCCCCAGAAGAGCTTTTCGGCGGCGTTGCGACGCGACTGGGCGTCGGCCTGCTCCGGCGTGCCGAACAGCCTGGCGACCCGGGTCTGGGCGTAGTGGTAGCCCAGCAGGTGGGAGATGGAGGTGTCGCCGCGTGCGATTCGCCTGGTGACCTGCGAGGCCTGCGCGTAGTTCAGCCCGGATCCGCCGTATTCGACCGGCTCCTGGATCTGGAGCAGATCGTTGGCGCGCAGCAGCTCTATCTCGGCGCGCGGCGTGCCGTTCGCCCGGTCACGCTCCGCGGCGGTCTCGCGCAACTCTTCGGCGACTCGGTCAGCGGTGGCGAGCACGTTGGCGAGGACCTGGCTGCTGGCGGCCGGTCGCTCCGTGACGACGGTCATGGGGGCTCCTTGGGAGATGAAGTGGCGCACCGGATGTCTGGCGCTGCCACGAGATACAACGCGGGGGACTCTGCCGCAGACAACATGACGGCCGATCGCCAGGACTCCTATGAATCGGCGTTGAGCAGGGCAGATGCCGTTCCAGCCCGCTAAAACGCAAGGTGATTCCAAAGCGCGCCTGGCTCCGCGGCAGCCCGCCCCGCGATGTGCACCTTTCCAGGCGGCGGGAAGAGCGACGGTGGACCGCGCCGCTCACGATCTTGCCGATGCGACAATTTCCGCTCGCCGTGGAGCTAATTGTTATCAAACGCTAAGCCGCTGTTCACAGCTTTGTGACCTGTGATCACTAGTGGGCAGCCTGTTGCCAATCGTCGTGGAGTGACATTTCATTCCGTCCTGAATCGCCGTCCGACGCACGGTGATCGAGCGCGTCCTGGTGTGCCGCCAGTCCGAGCATCCAAAGAGGAAGAGTCAATGAGGTTTTCGATTAGTCGTGGTGACTTGTCCAGGGTGATACATCGACGGCGGGCGCGTACCGACTGCAACACCGCCGGCTCAGCAGGCACGCCGGCCGCCGGTCGGCGATCCGGCCGTCGGACGGTGGCGGCTGTAGCGGCGATGGCGCTGACCGCCGGTTCACTCACCCTGGTGGCCGAACCGGTGGCGCAGGCCGACGACATCAAATACGAGGCCTTCTACACGCCTCCGGCCCCGCTTCCGGCGGGGAAGCCGGGTGATCTGATCCGCACCGAACCGCTGCGGCTCGTGCTGGAGCCGTCTGGCCAGCTGGGCGCCTTCGTCGGAAACGGAACGCGAATCATGTACCGCAGCACTGATGCTCAGGCGCATCCGGTTGCGGTCACCGGGGCCTACATCGAGCCCGACGTGCCCTGGCCGGGAAGCGGACCGCGGCCACTGATCGCCTATGCCACCGGCCCGTACGGAGTCGGTGAGCAGTGCGCCCCGTCGCGACTGTTCGACCAGGGCATCCACTTCTCGCAGGGGTTCGACCTGACGTTCAACTACGAAGAGGGCTTCATCGCGACGCTTCTGGCCCGCGGCTTCGCCATCGTGGTGACCGACGGGGTCGGACTGGGCACCCACGGACCCCAGTCGCCCCAGTTCTTGAACCGGGTCGCCGCCGGAACGGCGCTGATCGACGCGGCCCGTGCAGCCCAGAAGCTGCCCGGGACGTCGCTGGACCCCCACGGTCCGGTCGCGTTCTGGGGTTGGGCGTCGGGCGGGCAGGCGTCGCTGTCGGCTGCCGAGCTGGCGTCGACCTATGCGCCTGAGCTCGATGTCGTGGGCAGCTACGCCAACGCACCGCTGACCAACGTGGTCGAGGCGATTCCCTCCGTCGACGGCAACTTCCTGGCCGTGCTGGCCGGGTATCTGCTCCGCGGCATCCAGGCGTCGTATCCCGAGACCGAGCAAGCCATTTGGGATGCGCTGACCCCGCGCGGCGTGCAGATGCTGGACTGGAGCGGACACACCTGCCTGGTGCAGGGTGGTGTCGACTACGCGTTCCGCCACCTGGAGTTCTGGTTCAAGGACGACCTGAACGCCGTCGCCTCGTCCGAACCTCTGAAGACCATCTTCGCCTCACAGCGGGTCGGCAACATCAAACCCAAAGGCCCGGTGTACATCTCGCACAACCGTTGGGACCCGTTGGCGCCGTACACGTCTGCTCATGACACCGCGCGTGATTGGTGCAACCAGGGAGCCGACGTCGAACTGTGGACCAACGAGCAGCCGCCGTTCTTGAACAAGATGGATATCAACATTCTGCTACCGCAGTTCGTCGACGGTGAGCGGAGCATGGCGTGGGTCAGCGATCGCTTCAACGGTGTCCCCACCCATTCGAACTGCTCGGCGATCCTGGCCGAGTGAGCTGCGGGCGCAGCTAGGCGAAGTCGGACCCTGTGGGCGCGTCGGTACTACCGGCGCGACCGCAGGGTCCGAATGATCTGGGCGGACAGGTCGGGGTCGGCGAGCAGTTGGTCGATCAGCGCTGTCATGACTTCCTGGCCGGTGATCCGCGCACAGCCGACGCGGTCGGCGGCCTCCCGCTGCCAGAGGTCGAGCCCGCGGTGCTGGGCCGGCGACAGGTCGACGGTCCGGCGGGTTCGGGTCTGACGCAGCGGGATCGGCTCGGTCGGCTTCATGCCCGGCTCGCGGGCCGGTGCCCAGCCGGTGGCCGGGACGGCGAAACCGCGGTTGTCGAGGGGATCGCTGGAAGCTCTCATCGTGTGGACCTTCGGTTGCGGTGGTACCTCACCCTGGTGCTCATGCCAGCGTAGCCGCTCACCGGCCATCCGGGACCGCACTGCGGCACCGGCCTGCTGGGCTCAACCCGCGCCGCCGTCGCGTCGTGCTCCGTCGGTGCGCCCCTGGACCGCCGAAACCCTAGGTCAGCGGGCTTTGGCCGCGGAGACGGCGGCGCGCAGCCGGTCGGCGAAATCCTGCCCGCTCTGGTCAGCGCCGAGACCGAGGTAGAACCCGGCGTCCGCCTGCTCGTCGGTCGCGCCGGACCAGTGCCCGACGACATCGACTCCGAAGTCGGGCACCCCGACGATGCCGGGACGGGTGCTGATCGTCTCAAGCCGTGCCGAGCGAACGTGGGTTCCCCGTTTGTCGCCGGACACGGCGATGACCAGGTAGCGGGGGGTCAGCACGGCCACGGTCCGGTGCTCTCGATCGGGGTCTGCCGAGCCGGTGATCCTGGCGATCAGCCCATTGCGGTACAGCCGCACGCTGTGGGTTTCGCAGACCGCCTGCGCCTGCCCCAACACGTCGCCGAGCTGGTGCGCTGCTGCGTGGTCGCCGATTGCGGCGCGTATCGCGGCATCAAGGCGCTCGGGGGTACTCGCCGTGCTGTGGCGCTCGTAGAGCTGCTTCATGGTCGCTCGTTTCGTCCGTTATCACCCCGGGCCGGGGTTCGCCCGTGGAGATCCCTCCGAACGGGTGCTCGTCCCGGCTCATCGCATCTTCGCATGTCCGGCCCGCTGGCGCGTGGCGCCATTCAGATCGACCGAGGGGATGGTTCTACGGGCCATTATCGTGGCAAGCTCGAATGCTTTTAGAAAGCATCTCGTAATTCCTTATTGCATGAAATACGGATTGACGTGACTCAGTGGATCAGTAGATCAGGAGATAGCCTATGAGCTGGGGAAATAGCGTTACGCTCCTGCGGGAGGGGCGTTCAAGTAGAAAACTTTGCCAGCTTCCAAGAAATATACTGGGGGCCATTGTCGGCAAGCTTTTCTGGTGCTAACCTCGCGAATATCAAGAGAATTCAGGATTCTTGACTAGGGAGGAAATCATGGTGATGTCACGGAATGCCAGCCGACGCGTGGCCGCCGCAGTCGTCAGCGTCGGCACGGTAGGCGGCGCGCTGGTGATCGGCGCGGCCGGACCGGCGCAGGCTGTTCCGGGGGAGGCCGCTGCGCACCCGCCCGCCGTGGTCGAGATCCACGGCGACCTACCCGCTCTTCCGGCCGCGCTGGGCAACCACGCCGGTCTCGATCGCGCTCCGGCCGACCACGTGTTCGCCACGGATCTGCGTTCGGGACCCGTGCCGCAATGGGGACCGCACCACCACCACTGGTGGCGTCACCATCACCACTTGTGGCACCACTGGTGGTGGTGGTGGTGACCGCAATGCCGGTCCAGCCGCGTCGGAACCGGGCCGTCATCGGTCCCATGGTGGGGGGCGCGCTCGGCGTGGGGCTGACCCTCGCCGGGTGCGCCACCAACGCCGAAGTGACCCCGGCGGGTTCGGCGGCGTCCCAGCCGGCCGCTGCCCAGCCGGCCCCGCCGCGTTACGACGTTTCCCGCATCGATGCCGTCGCCAATGATTTTCCGGAGGGTTTCACCGCGCAGGCGCACCCGGCAAAGACCTTGGGGCAGTCCGACATCGACGGATCCGCGGTAGCCGCGTTCACCCAGGCCCAAGTCGACCCGCCACAATGCCGGTCGGTGGTCATCCCGCGCTATGTCGACCCGAAAGCCGGTACCGAGGCCGCCGGGGTGATCGGACAGGGGGACCAGGGGAACATGTACGTCGTCGCCCTGAGATCCCCGGACTCCGTGACGCCGGAAGCCGATCCGGCGGGCTGTGACCGCATCGCGCTGTCCGGTTCGCCCCAGGCGACCGGAACGGTGGAGCGTATTCCGGCACCTGACATCGGCGGCGTCACCACGACCGGGGTCAAGTTGACCGTCGCAGACCCGGAGGACGATCCCGACTATCTCTACACGGCGGCGCTCGACGACCACACGTCGGTGGTGGTGATGGGCAGCGCCGACGAGCAGTTGGATCCGCAGCGGCTGATGTCAGATCTGTTGGTCAAGGCTGTCTCGGCGGTGCGCGGGCAGCAGCAGCCGTGAGCCGGCCAGCCGCACCGTGTGAGTCGCGCGCAGCAGTGCGGTACCGCTGATCGCGGGTTCATCGTTGCCCAGATTGCGGGCGAACCGGGGATGGCAGCCGCCGGCGATCAACACCCGGATGCGCGAGCCGGCCGCGAACCGGTGGGCGATCTGGTCGAGCGCGATGCGGACCGTTCCGGCGGCCGGGGTCAGCCGGCGGTAGCCGTCGCTGACATTTCGGGAGCGCCCGCGAGCGTCGACCTCGCTGACCCTGACGAACAGGTCGACGTTCGGGTTGTCGCTCGAATGCGCCAGCTCGACCACCGGGCTGCCGAAGACGTCGACATCCTCGGTCAGGGCTGCACCGGTGAAGGTCAGCACATCGCCACGGCGGGCCAGAACGCCGTCGCGCTGGTAGCCGCCACCCGGGGCCAGCAGCCGCCCGCCCACCGTCGGCGTGGGGTCGGCGGGGTCGTAGGTGAAGCTGACCGCGTCCGTCGCGCCGTCGGCCACGGGGGAGGCGGCCAGGCGCCCGCTCGGCGCCAGCCACCAGGTGTGCGTGGTCGTCGCCGGCGGCCAATCCGGAAACTCACGCCATCCGCCGCCGCCGGTGACATACACCCGGACCGGGCTGGTTCGCGACGGCCCGTCGGCGCCGGCCAGGTGAGTGTTGAGCCAATCGAGGGATTCGGCGGTGACGGTGCGCAGGCCGCTGGTCAGCATCTCGGTGTGAGTCCAGGGGCCGACGGTCATCGCGACCTGGGCCCCTTGGTCGCGCAGGGTCTGGAACTGTGTCAGCGTCTGATCCAAGAACAGGTCTTGCCAGCCGCTGAGCAGCAGTACCGGCACCTGAGTTTCCTCGAGCGCAGCCGGGAAACGCATCCTGTCCCAGAACGGGTCGTCACGGTCCGGGTGCTCGACCCAGGACTCGTACCAGGTCGACCTCGTGCCCAAAAGTGCGCGTCCCGCCGTCCCCAGGGGCAGGGCCGCCGCGGCCCGTCGGACCCGGCGCTGGGCGGTCAGCTGCTGCAGACCGGCCCTGATCCGGGGGCGGACTTCCTGGTGGGCCATCATGTGGCTCCAGCCCAGGAAGTCGTTGAGGGCGAAAGACCCGCCACCCCAGGTGGACTCGTAGAGATCATGCGGTCCGACGGTGACGACGGCGGCGGCCAGTTCCGGTGGCGGGTCGGCCAGCAGCGCCCACTGGGTGAAGCCCAGATACGACAGCCCCACGGTGCCGAAGGATCCGGTGAACCACGGCTGGGCGCGGAGCCACTCCACCGTGTCGGCGCCGTCGGCGGCCTCATTGACCATCGGCTCGAACACCCCGCCGGAGCCGAAGGTGCCGCGCACACTCTGCAGGATCACCCGGTACCCGCGGGCGGCGAACAGCCGAGCGAACACCAGCGAGAACGGGAATCCCCGGCCGTAGGGACAGCGGACCAGCAGGGTGCCGGCCACGTCGCCGGTCGGCTGGTAATGGTCGGCCCGCAGCTCTACCCCGTCGCGCATCGGGATGTGTTCCCGGCGCACCGTGTAGCCGGTGGTGGGCGGTGGCAGTTGCCGCAGCGCCCGGTTCAGGACGACATCGCCAAGACGCGGGCGGGCCCGCCGGGCTGAGGTGGTGGACGTCACGAACTCAGTACCTTCAGTACTTGTAGTGCGGTGCCAGCTGATGGGCCCGCATCAGGTTCTCGGCGGGGCAGTCCACCTTCGGCTCGGAGTACACCGGCGAGTAGTACAGCGACTGCTGGATCAGTCCGTAGCTGGTCTTGAAAGCCACCATGCACGAGACCCACCAGCGGTTGTTCCACTCGGTGGGCTTCATCACCCAGTACTGCGCCACCCGGTGCCCATTGATGTCCATCTCGATGGCGTCGGCGGGGATGGATTCGTCGTAGCTGCGCCACACGAAAGTCTCAACGGCCATCTGGTAGTTGCCCGCGTCGAACTCGCAGCGCACACCCTCGACCGGCTTGGGGGGAGTGAACGCCAGACCCAGCTGCGCGATGACGTCGAAGGGAATGTCTTCGCAGGCGTCGAACGGGCGCGGGTTGGTGAGGTTGACCGCTTTGCTCGACGTGGTCGGGGGCGCCAACGGTATCCCGGTGGAACGCAGGTCGACCCCCGCACTCCCCGGAACGCCGTCGACGGGTGCTTGTTGGCAGACCACCACGACGGCCATCACCAGCGCTCCCACCGCGGTCATCAGACGCAGTTTGGTGAGCATGACACTCCTTGCTTCCGCCCGATGCTCTGCCTGGGCAGTGTACAAGTTGTGGCGCCCGCCACTGATTCGAAGGCGAGAACACGTTCTCATTCCGGTCACCCACTAGGCTCGGAACTCGTGACCACCCACGAGCCGAGGGCCGCCGACGGCCCCACCCTGTGGGCGATCTCCGATCTGCACACCGGCCACTCGGGTAACAAGCCCATCACCGAGGCGCTGTACCCGGCTACCGGCGACGACTGGCTGATCGTCGCCGGTGATGTCGCGGAGCGCACCGACGAGATCCGCTGGGCACTGGATCTGCTGCGCAAACGGTTCGCGAAAGTGATCTGGGTGCCCGGGAACCACGAGTTGTGGACCACCAATAAGGACCCGATGCAGATTTTCGGCCGCTCGCGCTACGACTACCTGGTCGACATGTGTGACCAGATGGGCGTCATCACGCCCGAGCATCCCTTCCCGGTCTGGACCGAGCAGGGGGGCCCGGCCACCATCGTGGCGATGTTCCTGCTCTACGACTACACCTTCCTTCCGGCCGGAGCGACCAGCAAGGCCGAAGGGCTGGCCATCGCGCGGGAGAACAACGTGGTCGCCACCGACGAGTTCCTGCTGTCGCCCGAGCCCTACGGCACCCGCGACGCCTGGTGCCGCGACCGGGTGGCGGCCACTCGAAAGCGCCTCGAAGAACTCGACTGGATGACGCCGACCGTGCTGGTCAACCACTTTCCGATGGTGCGCCAACCCTGCGACGCATTGTTTTATCCGGAGTTCTCGTTGTGGTGCGGCACCGTCGAAACCGCCGATTGGCACACCCGCTACAACGCCACGTGTTCGGTCTACGGCCACCTGCACATCCCGCGAACCACCTACTACGACGGTGTGCGCTTCGAAGAGGTCTCGGTGGGCTACCCGCGGGAATGGCGCCGGCGGCGCCCGCACCGGTGGCTGCGCCAGATACTGCCCGATCCGCAGTACCCGCCCGGCTACCTCAACGAGTTCGGCGGCCACTTCGCGATCACCGACGAGATGCGCGAGGCCAGTGCGAAGTTCGCCGAGCGGCTACGCCAGAGGCAGGCCCGATGAGCAAGCTGCTGGACACGGTGCTCTGTGGAGCGCCGAGGGGATCGCTGGCCTGGGCCGAGCGCTACGACGACCCGCCCGGACTGGCTCCGCTGCCCGAGGAGGAGCCACTGGTGGCCCGTTCGGTCGCCAAGCGCCGCAATGAATTCGTCACCGCCCGCTACTGCGCCCGGTTGGCGCTGGAAGAACTCGGGCAACCGCCCGTCCCGATTCTCAAGGGGGAGAAGGGCGAGCCGTCGTGGCCCACCGGCATCGTCGGCAGCCTGACCCACTGCGCCGGTTTCCGCGGCGCGGTGGTGGGCCGCAGCACCGCCGTGCGGTCGGTGGGAATCGACGCCGAGCCACACGACGTGCTGCCCGACGGCGTGCTCGACGCGGTGAGCCTTCCGGTCGAACGCTTTGAGCTCGCGGCGTTGCCCCAGGATCGGCATTGGGACCGAATCCTGTTCTGCGCCAAAGAGGCCACCTACAAGGCATGGTTCCCGTTGACCGGGCGGTGGCTGGGCTTCGAGGACGCACACATCACCTTCGAGACCGACGGCAGCTTCGCCTCGCGGATCCTGATCGATCCCGCGGCACGGTCCGGGCCGCCACTGACGACACTGCGCGGGCGGTGGTCGGTAGCGGGCGGCCTGGTACTGACGGCGATCATCCTGTGAGCGAACCCGTGGCGGCCGGCCTGGTGATCGTCGACAAACCCGCCGGAATGACCAGCCACGATGTGGTGTCGCGATGCCGCAGAGCGTTCGGTACCCGCAAGGTCGGCCACGCGGGCACGTTGGACCCGATGGCCACCGGCGTGCTGGTGATCGGCATCGAACGGGCCACCAAGATTCTGGGGCTGCTGACCGCGTCGGAGAAGTCCTACGCCGGCACCGTCCGGTTGGGGCAGACCACCTCGACAGAGGACGCCGAAGGCGAGGTGCTGCAGACCACGTCGGCGTCTCATCTCACCGACCCTCAGATCGCTACGGCGATCGCCGGGTTGCGCGGCGATATCGCGCAAGTGCCCTCGGCGGTCAGCGCCATCAAGGTCGACGGCAAGCGGTCCTATCAGTTGGTGCGAGAGGGCCGGGCCGTTGCGCTGCCCGCCCGCCCGGTGCGCATCGAGCGCTTCGAGTTGCTGGCCGTACGGCGCGATGATCCGTTCGTCGACCTGGACGTCGAGGTGGACTGTTCGGCGGGCACCTACATCCGGGCTTTGGCCCGCGACCTGGGTGCCGCGCTGGGAGTCGGCGGGCACCTGACGGCGCTGCGGCGCACCCGGGCCGGCAGCTTCGGGCTGGATCAGGCCCGAACCCTCGATGAGCTGCAGGAGCATCCAGTGCTCAGTTACCCCATAGACGAGGCCTGTCTGCGCGCCTTCGCCCGCCGGGACCTGACCGAGCAGGAGGCACTCGATGCCGGCCACGGCCGACCGCTGTCTCCCGCCGGCATCAACGGCGTGTACGCCGCGACCGCACCCGACGGCCGGGTGATCGCACTGCTCGAGGATGCGCCCCGGCGAACCAAGTCGGTGGTCGTCATCCGGCCGGCGACGCTGTAGGCCGCCGTGGTCACCCACGAACGTGAGATCACCGAGGCGGTCGAGCTATGCGATGCGTCGGGGGCGTTGAACCCTGCGGCCGTCGGTTGGACCCGAACACCGTTGCACCGCACCGGGCTGCGTGGCTGGGGGCGTACCAAGAGGTGGGAGTACTGGTGCCTGACCACCCCCACGCACCTGGTCGCGGTCACCGTTGCCGACCTGGATTATCTCGGTGTCAGCAACGTGTACCTGCTCGACTATTCCGGCCGTGCGGTGTCCCGCAGCTGCGCGCACCCGGGCGGCTGGGGGATAACCCTGCCCGACAACCTCGGCGACGGGCCGGCCCGGGCGCGCGGAACGGTGGCGATCGATCTCACCACCGAAGCCGACGGAACCCGGATTCGCTTCTCCTGCAGAACATCTGCCGGACCCATGACGGGTGACCTGTTCGTCGCGCTACCACCGGGTCACGAGACGCTGGCAGTGGTGGTGCCCTGGAGCTCGAAGCGGTTCCAGTACACCGCCAAGCACACCGCGCGCCCGGCATCGGGCGTCGTGCGGGTCGGCGACACCACGTATGACTTCGACGGCGGCTGGGGCGTGCTCGACCACGGACGCGGCCGCTGGCCGGCGAACACCCTGTGGAACTGGGGCGCGGCCTCCGGGCACACCGACGGCCACGTCGTCGGTCTGCAACTGGGCGGGAAGTGGACCGTGGGCACGGGCAGCACCGAGAACGCGCTCTGCGTGGACGGTCGGCTGAACAAGATCGGCGACGAGTTGGATTGGCACTACCCCGAATACGCGGGGTCGTGGACCATCCGCACGCCGGAATCCGACCAGGTGGACCTGACCTTCACGCCGTTTCATCACCGGTCACCGCTGCCCGGAACCCATCTGTGTTTCGGGCACTACCACGGCCGCATCCGCACCGACGCCGGTGCCAGCATTGCTGTCGACGGACTCCTCGGCTGGGCCGAACAGGTACACCTGCTCTGGTAAGCGGATCAGACCACCCAGATCGCTTGGGCGGCAGGGCTACCCAAGTCCACCGTGGCCGACTCGCCGTCGGAGTCCCCGGCTTGGTCCAGGGCCACCGAGATGATCCCGGCGAAATCGCGACGGGTCAGCACCCGGATGCGGGCGTCGAGGCTGATGCCCACCTGGGCGAAGTAGCGCAGCATCTCTGGATCGTGGTCGGAGATTCGGGCCACGGTCCCGGCCTCGCCCTCCGAGCACGCCCACAGCTGACGTGCGGGGGGAGTGGGTACCTGCCCGTCCGGCGCCGGGATGGGGTCGCCGTGCGGGTCGCGCTGCGGAAACCCCAGCTTGGCGTCGATACGGGCGACCAGCCGGTCGGACACCGCATGCTCGAGGACTTCGGCCTCGTCGTGCACCTCATCCCAGGCGTAGCCGAGTTCGCAGACCAGAAACGTCTCGATCAGGCGGTGGCGGCGGACCATCGCAAGAGCGGCCTGACGGCCCTGGCCGGTCAGCGTCACCGCACCGTATTTCTCGTGGTCCACCAGGCCCGCGTCGGCCAGTTTGCGAATCGACTCCGATGCCGTGCTGGCGGACACTCCGAGCTTTTCCGCCAGCATTTTCGTGCTGACCTTGTCGGGTGACCACTCCTGGGCCGTCCAGATGACTTTCAGATAGTCCTGAGCGACGCTACTCAGCCCATCCGACTGCTCCCAAGGGCTCACAACCGGACAGTTTAGGCTTGTCCCCGTGCAGCGGTGGCGGGGGCAGGATGAGATCCCCACAGACTGGGGCAGGTGCGTGCTCACCATCGGCGTGTTCGACGGTGTGCATCGCGGCCATGCGGAACTGATCGCCCACGCGGTGAAGGCCGGAAAGGCGCGCGGCGTACCGACGGTGCTGATGACCTTCGATCCGCATCCGATGGAGGTGGTCTACCCCGGCAACCATCCGGCGCAGCTCACCACCCTGGCGCGCCGCGCAGAGCTGGTCGAGCAGCTCGGCATCGACGTGTTCCTGGTCATTCCGTTCACCCCCGAGTTCATGAAGCTCACCCCGGACCGCTACATCCACCAGCTGCTGGTCGAGGACCTGCATGCGGTGGAGGTAGTGGTCGGCGAGAACTTCACCTTCGGCCGTAAGGCGGCCGGCAATGTCGAGACCCTGCGCCGTGCCGGTGAGCAGTTCGGGTTCGGCGTCGAATCGGTGTCGCTGGTGGCCGAGCGCGCCGACGCAACCCAGTCGGTCACCTTCTCCTCGACCTACATCCGGTCCTGCGTGGACGCCGGCGACGTGGCGGCGGCGGCCGAGGCTTTGGGTCGGCCGCACCGGGTCGAGGGTCTGGTGGTGCGCGGCGACGGGCGTGGGCGCGGTCTGGGTTTCCCGACGGCCAATGTGGCTCCGTCGGCGTTTGCGGCGATCCCGGCCGACGGGGTGTACGCCGCATGGTTCACCGTCTTGGGTCACGGCCAGGTTCCGGGCACTGTGGTCGCCGGCCAGCGCTGCCGGGCCGCGGTGTCGGTAGGCACCAACCCCACGTTCTCCGGGCGGGCCCGCACCGTGGAGGCGTTCGTGATCGATGAAACCGCCGATCTGTACGGCCAGCGCGTCGCTGTGGACTTCGTCAGCCGGATCCGGGGGCAGAAGAAGTTCGACTCGGTGGCGGACCTGGTGGCGATGATGAACACCGACGTCGAGAAGACCCGCGACCTGCTCGACAGTGACTGACCGGTTGCGCGGTTAGGACGAGTACCCATGGCGCTGTTAGACTCGCCCCTCGGTGTGCTGCAGTCCGCGGTGGCCATCGACTTGATATTCGCGGGACCTATCGATGGAGATTTGTCATGGCGTTGACCGCCGAGCAGAAGAAGGAAATCCTGGGCAGCTACGGCCTGCACGAGACCGACACCGGCTCGCCCGAAGCCCAGATCGCCATGCTCACCAAGCGGATCGTCGACCTGACCGAGCACCTCAAGAAGCACAAGCACGACCACCACTCGCGGCGCGGTCTGCTGCTGCTGGTCGGCCGTCGTCGCCGTCTGCTCAAGTACCTGACCCAGACCGATGTGGCGCGTTACCGCTCGCTCATCGAGCGCCTGGGCCTGCGTCGCTGACGGCGATCGGGGCAGTCGCCAGCCGCTGCCGTGTAGAGTGAGACCGTTCCGGGCCGACCAGGCCCGGACATCGGTGTGGCCCCCGCATCCGCGTGCGCCACTCCGGCACGTCACGACGGACACGTCCGGTGCGAACAGCCAGACCTGTGTCGCGCGGTCTTCGGTAGTGGCAGCCGGGTCTGACAGTACGTCTTTGATCCGGCCGCTTCGATCGACGACCGTAGCCGCATCCAGGTCCTTCGCTGACGCACGTCTGACGTAGCGAAACAGTTGAATGAACCAGGAAAGGCCGCACGGCTTCCATGTCTGCAATTGAAATTGAACAGGGCGTATTCGAGTCCACCGCTGTCATCGACAACGGCAGCTTCGGCAAGCGCACCATCCGCTTCGAGACCGGCCGGTTGGCCCAGCAAGCCGCCGGCAGCGTCGTCGCCTACCTCGATGACGAGACCATGTTGCTCTCGGCGACCACCGCCAGCAAGGCGCCCAAGGAGCACTTTGACTTCTTTCCGTTGACCGTCGACGTCGAGGAGCGGATGTATGCGGCCGGCCGCATCCCGGGCTCGTTCTTTCGGCGCGAGGGCCGGCCGTCCACTGACGCGATCCTGACCTGTCGCCTCACCGACCGTCCGCTGCGCCCGTCGTTCGTCGACGGTCTGCGCAACGAGATCCAGGTCGTCGTCACGGTGATGAGCCTGAACCCCAACGACCTCTACGACGTGGTGGCGATCAACGCCGCATCGGCGTCCACCCAGCTTGCGGGCCTGCCGTTCTCCGGCCCCGTCGGTGCGGCGCGGGTGGCACTCATCGACGGCACCTGGGTCGCCTTCCCCACGGTGGAGCAGCTGGAGCGCGCCACGTTCGACATGGTGCTGGCCGGCCGTACCCTCGATGACGGTGACGTCGCGATCATGATGGTCGAGGCCGAGGCCACCGAGAACGTCATCGAACTTGTCCAGGCCGGCGCCCAGGCGCCGACCGAGACGGTGGTGGCCGAAGGACTCGAAGCGGCCAAGCCGTTCATCGCGGCCCTGTGCAAGGCCCAGCAAGAGCTGGCCGAGGCGGCTGCGCGCCCGGCCGTCGAATACCCCCTGTTCCCCGCCTACGGCGACGACGTCTACTACGCGGTGGCTTCCGTCGCGACCGACGAGCTGGCCAAGGCGCTGACCATCGCGGCCAAGGCCGAGCGCGACGACCGCACCGAGGAGATCAAGGCCGAGGTGCTCAAGCGCCTGGCCGAGACCTACGAGGGTCGCGAGAAGGAGATCAGTGCGGCCTACCGGAGCCTGACCAAGAAGCTGGTCCGGCAGCGCATCCTGACCGACCACTTCCGCATCGACGGCCGTGGCATCACCGACATCCGGGCACTGTCCGCCGAGGTCGCGGTGGTGCCGCGGGCACACGGCAGCGCCCTGTTCGAGCGTGGCGAGACCCAGATCCTGGGCGTCACCACGCTGGACATGATGAAGATGGCGCAGCAGATCGACTCGCTGGGACCGGAGAAGTCCAAGCGCTACATGCACCACTACAACTTCCCGCCGTACTCGACCGGTGAGACCGGCCGGGTCGGTTCGCCCAAGCGTCGGGAGATCGGCCACGGCGCGCTGGCCGAGCGCGCACTGGTTCCGGTGCTGCCCAGCGTCGAAGAGTTCCCCTACGCCATCCGGCAGGTGTCGGAAGCCCTGAGCTCCAACGGGTCCACTTCCATGGGTTCGGTCTGCGCGTCGACGCTGGCGTTGCTCAACGCCGGTGTGCCGCTGAAGGCTCCGGTCGCCGGTATCGCCATGGGTCTGGTCTCCGATGATGTCGAGGTGGACGGCAAGACCGAGCGTCGCTTCGTGGCGCTCACCGACATCCTGGGCGCCGAGGACGCGTTCGGCGACATGGACTTCAAGGTGGCCGGCACCAAGGAGTTCGTCACCGCCCTGCAGCTCGACACCAAGCTCGACGGCATCCCGTCGCAGGTGCTCGCCGGTGCGCTGGCGCAGGCCCGGGACGCTCGCCTGACCATTCTGGACGTCATGGCCGAGGCCATCGACGAGCCCGACGAGATGAGCCCGTACGCGCCGCGGGTCACCACCATCAAGGTCCCGGTGGACAAGATCGGCGAGGTGATCGGGCCCAAGGGCAAGATGATCAACGCGATCACCGAGGAGACCGGTGCGCAGATCTCCATCGAGGACGACGGCACCGTGTTCGTGGGCGCCACCGACGGCCCGTCGGCACAGGCCGCGATCGACAAGATCAACGCCATCGCCAACCCGCAGCTGCCGAAGATCGGCGAGCGCTTCCTGGGCACCGTGGTCAAGACCACCGACTTCGGCGCGTTCGTGTCGCTGCTGCCGGGCCGCGATGGGCTGGTGCACATCTCCAAGCTGGGCAAGGGCAAGCGGGTCGCCAAGGTCGAAGATGTGGTGAAGGTCGGCGACAAGCTGCGCGTGGAGATCGCCGACATCGACAACCGCGGCAAGATCTCGCTGGTGCCCGTCGAGGACGCGGCAGACGCGGCGGACTCGGCCCAAAAGTCTGGGTCCGCTGAGCCTGCCGATGCCGCGGCTGCCGACAGCTGACACCGGGGCGCGACCGCGCTCCCCACTGCGACGCACCACCCTGCCGGGCGGACTGCGGGTGGTCACCGAGTACCTCCCCGCGGTTCGTTCGGCGTCGGTGGGTGTCTGGGTCGGCGTCGGATCCCGCGACGAGGGCTCGACCGTCGCCGGGGCGGCACATTTCCTGGAGCACTTGCTGTTCAAGGCGACCCCGACCCGGACTGCGGCCGGTATCGCTCAGGCGATGGACGCCGTAGGCGGCGAGCTCAACGCCTTCACGGGCAAGGAGCACACCTGCTACTACGCCCATGTGCTCGACACCGACCTGGAGTTGGCGGTCGCGCTGGTCAGTGACGTGGTGCTCAACGGGTCCTGCGCGGCTGCCGATGTGGAAGTCGAGCGCGACGTGGTCCTTGAGGAACTCGCGATGCGCGACGACGATCCCGAGGACGCGCTGGGCGACGTGTTCCTGTCGACGCTGTTCGGCGACCATCCGATCGGGCGGCCGGTGATCGGCAACGCGGAATCGGTGTCGGCGATGACCCGCGCGCAGTTGCGCTCGTTTCACCAGCGCCGCTACACGCCGGAGCGCATGGTGGTCGCCGTCGCCGGCAATGTCGACCACGAGACCGTGGTGGCCATGGTACGAGAGCACTTCGGGCACAGGCTGGTTCGCGGCGAGCGCCCGGCCGCTCCACGGCGCGGGGCAGCACGGGTTCCGGGTTCCCCCGGTCTGACCGTGGTGAACCGCGATGCCGACCAGACGCACATGTCCCTGGGGGTGCGGGCGCCCGGACGCCATTGGCAGCACCGCCAGGCGCTGGCGGTGCTCAACACCGCCCTGGGCGGCGGACTCAGTTCGCGGCTCTTCCAACAGATACGGGAGGCTCGCGGTCTGGCGTACTCGATCTACTCCTCGGTGGACACCTTTGCCGACGCCGGTGCCCTCTCGGTGTACACCGCATGCCAGCCGGACCGGTTCGCCGAAGTCGCCGCTGTCACCGCCGAAGTGCTGGAGTCGGTGGCGCGCGACGGTATCACCGCCGAAGAGTGCCGGATCGCCAAGGGATCGCTGCGCGGCGGACTGGTGCTGGGCCTGGAGGATTCGGCTTCCCGAATGAACCGGCTGGGCCGCAGCGAGTTGAACTACGGCCGGCACCGGCCCATCGCGCGCACCCTGCGAGAGCTGTCCGCGGTCACCGTCGAGGAGGTCAACGCGGTGGCCGGGCGGCTGCTGCGCCAGCCCTACGGCGTCGCGGTCCTCGGGCCGTACCGCTCCAAAGGGGCGCTTCCGCGGCGTTTGAGGGCGATGGCAGGCTAAGGCAATGGCGTTCAGCTTCTCCGAACTCGCCGTCCCGCTGGTCGGCGCTCCGATGGCGGGCGGTCCCAGCACACCGGCGTTGGCGGCGGCGGTATCCCAGGCTGGCGGTCTGGGATTCGTGGCCGGCGGTTACCGCACGCCGGAGCAACTGGCCGACGACCTCACGGAGGCCCGTGTCGCCACCACCGGTCCGACCGGGGTCAACCTCTTTGTGCCCCAACCCAGTGCCGCCGACATCGTGCTGCTCGACGAATACGCCGGCCTGCTGGATCCGCTGGCCGAGCACTACGGGGTGGAGCTGGGCCAGCCACGCTTCAATGACGACGACTGCTGGTCGGAGAAGCTTCAGGTGGTCGCGGAGCTGCGGCCCACCGTGGTGTCGTTCGCCTTCGGGACACCGACGCCCGACATCCTGGAGCTGCTGCGGTCGCAGCGCATCCTGACCGTGGTCACGGTGACGTCGGCTTATGAAGCCGGCGTCGCGGTGGGGCACGGCGCCGAGGCACTGGTGGTGCAGGGCCCCAATGCCGGCGGGCACCGGGGAACCTTTGCCCCGGACACGCTGCCGGGCACCGACTCCCTGGAGAACCTGCTGGCGCAGATCGGCCACGCCCACCCAGGCGTCCCCTTGGTGGCGGCGGGCGGGCTTGGCACGGCGGCCGACGTGAGCGGTGTGCTGCGCCGTGGCGCGGTGGCCGCTCAGGTCGGGACGGCCCTGCTCCTGGCGCATGAGGCAGGCACCAACCCGACCCACCGTGCGGCACTGACCAACCCGGAATTCGTCAACACCACGGTCACATGCGCGTTCTCCGGCCGCTACGCGCGCAGCCTGGAGAATGACTTCACGCGTTCCTTCGAAGACGTGGCACCGGTGGGCTATCCCGAGATCCACCACATGACGTCTCCGATCCGGGCGGCGGCAGTGGCCATGGACGACCCGCACGGCACCAGCCTGTGGGCGGGTACCTCCTACCGGACCGCCCGCGCGGCGCGGGCGGCTGACATCATCGCTGGGCTGGCCCCCCGCTGACACCCCGCCGGCCGGCGCTCCCGGCCGGCGGTCGCCAGCAGTTCGTCAGCAGTCGTAGTAGAGCGCGAACTCGTAGGGGTGCGGGCGCAGGTTCACCGGGGCGATCTCGTTGTCGCGCTTGTAGTTGATCCAGGTCTCGATCACGTCCGGGGTGAACACGCCGCCCTCGGTGAGGTATTCGTGGTCGGCTTCCAGATTGTCGATCACCTCGGAAAGCGATGTCGGAGCCTGGGCGATGTTGGCGGCCTCGTCGGCGGGCAGTTCGTAGAGGTCTTTGTCGACCGGGGCTGCCGGTTCGATCTTGTTCTTGATGCCGTCGATGCCGGCCATCAGCATGGCGGCGAAGGCCAGGTAGGGGTTGCCCGAGGAGTCCGGGCAGCGGAACTCCAGGCGCTTGGCTTTGGGGTTGGTGCCGGTGATCGGGATGCGCACGCAGGCCGAGCGGTTGCGCTGGCTGTAGACCAGGTTGATCGGGGCCTCGTAGCCGGGAACCAGGCGCTTGTAGGAGTTGATGGTGGGGTTGGTGAACGCCAGCAGCGACGGGGCGTGGTGCAAGATCCCGCCGATGTAGTGGCGTGCGGTGTCCGACAGTCCGCCATAGCCGATCTCGTCGTAGAACAGCGGCTCGCCGTCCTGCCAGACCGACTGGTGTACGTGCATGCCCGAGCCGTTGTCGCCGAACAGGGGCTTGGGCATGAAGGTGACGGTCTTGCCGTGGGCCCAGGCGGTGTTCTTGATGATGTACTTGAACAGCATCAGGTCGTCGGCGGCGTGCAGCAGGGTGTTGAACTTGTAGTTGATCTCGGTCTGCCCGCCGGTGCCGACCTCGTGGTGGCCGCGTTCGACGGTGAAGCCGGCGTTGGTGAGGTTGGTCGACATGGCGTCGCGCAGGTCGACGTACTGGTCGGTGGGGGCGACGGGGAAGTAGCCGCCCTTGGGGCGGACCTTGTAGCCGAGGTTGGGGCTGCCGTCGGCTTCGGTGGTGCGGCCGGTGTTCCACCAGCCGGCGCCCGAGTCCACCTTGTAGAACGAGCCGTTGATCTGGGAGTCGAAGCGCACCGAGTCGAAGATGTAGAACTCGGCTTCGGCGCCGAAGTAGGCGGTGTCGGCGATGCCGGTGCTGGTGAGGTAGTTCTCGGCTTTGCGGGCGATGTTGCGCGGGTCACGCGAGTAGGGCTCGCGGGTGAACGGGTCGTGGACGAAGAAGTTCAGGTTCAGTGTCTTGGCGGCCCGGAAGGGGTCGATGCGGGCGGTCTCGTAGTCGGGCAGCAGCATCATGTCCGATTCGTGGATGGACTGGAATCCGCGGATCGACGACCCGTCGAAGGCCAGCCCATCCTCGAACGCGGCTGCGTCGAGGGAGGCTGCGGGAACGGTCAGATGCTGCATCTGACCGGGTAGATCGCAGAACCGGACATCGACGTACTCCACCGACTCGTCGGAGATCAAAGTGAGAATATCGTCAGCTGTCTTCTTGGCCAATGCCGTGCCTTCCTCGAAAAACAAGTGGTTTCCACGGCCTCGCGATGTCCGCGCCGGGCACGGACATCGCGGGTCGGGGGATGAAATGGATTGCTACACAGCTCCGCTGGGGCTCAGGCCCAGCTGGAGCCGACCGACGCGTCGGTGTTGGCCATGTTGTTCCCGGCGGTCTGGACTTTCTGACCGTGGGAGTTGGCCTGCTCGTAGATGACCGCGAAGTTGCGGCCCAACTGCGTCACGAACTCCTGGCAGGCCACCGAACCGGCGCCGCCCCAGAAGTCCCCGGCAGTCAGCACGTCGTGCACGATCGCCTGGTGCTCGGCCTCCAACGACGCCGCCTGGGCACGAATCAACGCACCGTGGGCATCCACATCACCGAACTGGTAGTTAATCGACATCTGCGTGTTCCCCTTTTCGCTCTAGCTCGCTCTAGCTGCCCGACAGGATCTGCTGGGACGCAGCTTCCTGCTGCTCGTAGTGGTTGGCGTCGCGGATCAAGCCGTCGCGCACGCTGTGCAACATGGTCACGATGTTGCGGAACGCGGTCTGCATCTGACCCATGGTGTCCAACGACGTCCGCTCCGCCAGACCACCCCAGCCGGCACCGGAGATGTTGGTCGACGACGCCCACATCCGGCGAGCCTCGTCCTCAACGGTCTGCGCGTGCACATCGAACCGGCCGGCCATCGCACGCATCGCGTCCGGGTCGGTCATAAAACGTGAAGTCATGATTTGCTCTCCTCAAGGTGAAATCGGTGCAGCCGGGTTCGGCTCACCACATCGTGGAACGCCGTCCCTTGACGGCCTTTCGCTTTGCCTCCTCGACAGACTTGTTTTCGCGGTATTGCGAGTTGGCGCCGCGCCCGCCCATCGCCATCAGCGGCGCCCCGCCGAACAGCGGCATCCCGCCGAACATTCCGCCGCCCACACCCTCGGCGGCCACCACGTTGGCGGCCTCGACCTCCGCTGCCGCCAGGCGCATCTCGGGAGCCGCGGTCGCCCAGGCTTTGGGAACGGACAGCCCGCTGACCGATTGCGCGCTGCCGACCGAGGCCGACGTGGCCGAGGCCAGGCCGGCCGACGCAGGTGCCGCCAACGTGGGGGCCAGACCGAGAGGTACACCTGCCGCGATGGACATCGGTGACGCATCTCCCAAGCCGAACGGCGACGGAAGCGCGGCGCCCGCAATGAGGTACTCGGGTATGAAGGCCGCGATGATGGCCACGGTCAGGGCAGTTCCTACCGGAGTGACGCCCAACGCCCCGAGATCGGCGAGAATGTCGCCGATAACCGGGGGAATTGCCGATTGTGCCGCGCCCGGCAACGCCTCCATCACCCCGTTGACCGCGGCTTGCGCTGCACCTTGGCCAAGTCCCTGGGCAGCCGCAGCTTCTTGCGCCGCCATTCCGCCCGGATTGGCGGTCTGCGGGGGCGGGCCGAACGGCGCTACCTGCGAAGCGATCTCGGCGGCCACCGCGTAGCTGAACATCGCGGTGGCATCCTGTGCCCACATCTCGGCGTACTGGGCTTCGGTGGCCGCGATCGCCGGGGTGTTCTGACCGAAGAAGTTGGTCGCCACCAGCGCGGCCAGCTGTGCCCTGTTGGCCGCGATAACAGCAGGCGGCACCGTCATCGCGAACGCGGTCGCGTGTGCAGTAGCCGCGGCCTTGGCCTGCGCGCCGGTCTGCTCGGCCTGTGCGCCGGTGGCGCTGAGCCACGTGATGTACGGCGCGGCCGCCGCAGCCATGCGTGTCGAGGAGACGCCCTGCCAGGCGCCGCTGGTGAGGCCGGAGATCACCGACTGGTAGTTGGCTGCGGTGGTGTGCAGTTCGGCACCCAGTTCATCCCAGGCCGCCGCAGCCGCCAACAGTGACCCGGCGCCCGGGCCGGCGTACATGCGTCCGGAGTTGATCTCCGGCGGAAGCATCGCGAAATCCATTGCCATTGCCTCCTACCGTCAACCGGCTGCGAGCACGTTGGCGGCTTCGGCAGCGGCATACGAGTCGCTGCTGGCGGCAAGCGTTGCCACAAACATCTCGTGAATCGCCGTCGCCTGCGAGCTGATCTGCTGGTACATCAGCGCGTGCGCGGCAAAACGTGCGGCGGTCGTTGCCGAAACCTCATCGGCGGACGGGGGAACCACGCCGGTCGTCGGGACTTGAGCCGCCGCGTTCTGGGCTGCGAGCGCGAGGCCCGCAGCGCTGAGGCTGTCGGCTGCTGTCCTGAGTTCCTCGGTATGTGCGGTGACAAAAGTCACTGAGCTTCTCCTCGTTATTCGGCCGCCCCGGAACGGTCGGCTGGTGACGCCCTGTGACGTTTCCTGGCGAGAGCCTTGGAGTTCAAGCTGGTTAACAGCTTTTTAAACGGGAGCCCGACAATGTAACCGCGCCGTAACGGTGCGCTCACTTGGTAATCAGCACGTAACAGAGACGACCGCAGCGGCCCTCAACGTCTAGGGCTCCCAGGCCCGGGTCTGCGCGGGCCGCCTCCTGCTTGACATTCACCGTATATTTGTCCAAAAGGGAGGTCTGGATGCTCAGCGTTGACGACACCGCAGCGGGCCCGCACGCGCCCGGTGCAGGGCTGGACCACGAACGCATCGTGCTGCAGGCCCGTGACGTCGGATTCGACTGGTCCGAGCTGCCTGTGCACTACGTGCCCGGCGAGCCGTTCGTCACCCACTTCTGCGATGTGCTGCACCTGCTACTGCCTGCCGGCGAGGAGTTCTTCGTCGAAGTGTTCAAACAGGCGCTGCCACTGATCAAGGACGATCAGCTTCGGCTGGACGTGCAGGGCTTCATCGGCCAGGAGGCCACTCACTCTCAGGCGCACGCCGCGGTCGTGGACCACCTGGCGGCCCGCGGCGTCGACATGGCACCGTTCACCGCCCAGATGGCCTGGCTGTTCGGCAAGCTGCTCGGGGATCGGCCGCACTGGGGTGAGCGCCGCCAGCAGCGCTGGTTGCTGGAGCGGGTGGCTCTGGTGGCCGCAGTGGAGCACTACACGGCCATTCTCGGCGAGTGGATTCTCGACAGCCCTGCACTCGATGCGATCGGGGTGCACCCGGTGATGCTGGACATGTTGCGCTGGCATGGCGCCGAAGAGGTCGAACACAAGGCGGTTGCCTTCGACGTGATGAAGCACCTGCGGGCCGGATTCCTGCGTCAGGTCCGCACCCAACTTGCCGTCACGCCGCTGATGCTGATGATGTGGGTGCGCGGCCTGCGCTACATGTACAAGGCCGACCCGCTGTTGCCGCCCGGGACCAGGCCGCGTTGGCGGGATTGGTTCGTCGCGGCGCGCCGCGGGCTGGTGCCCTCGCCGTGGGAGTTCCTGCCGGCCATCGCCTCCTACTACCGTCCGGGTTTCCACCCGGCGCAACTCGGTGGGGTGGAGAAAGCCGTGAACTACTTGGCCGTATCACCTGCCGCCCGCGCCACACACTGACCGCAGCGCGGCGAACCACGAGGAGTGCAGTCGATGACCAACCCGACCACGACCACTGTGACGTCACCTGACGGAGTCAGGCTGGCGGTGCACGCCTACACCGACTTGGACCCGCAGCGGGCGACCATCCTGGCGATCCACGGCTACCCGGACAATCACCACGTCTGGGACGGGGTGGCAGGCGAGCTCATCGAGCAGTATCCGGGCCGCTACAACGTCGTCGCCTACGACGTACGCGGCGCGGGGGAGTCGTCGTCGCCGGGGGAGAAGTCCGGCTACCGCTTCCCGCAGCTGGTCAACGACGTCGCGGCGGTGATCGAGCACCTGGGCGGCCACGGTATCGACCAGGTCCACTTACTGGGCCACGACTGGGGTTCGATCCAGGGGTGGGCCGCTGTCACCGCCCCGACCGTCGCTGCCAAAGTCGGCTCCTACACGTCGATTTCGGGTCCGCACCTGGACTACGCCGGACGGTTCCTGCGCTCGGCGCGCAACCTGCGCACCCTTGCCGACGTGTTCCGGCAGCTGCTGGAATCGAGCTACATCTGGCTGTTCTTGACCCCCCGCGTCCCCGAGGCGGCGTTCCGCTCCGGGCTGGGTGTGCGGGTCCTGGGTTGGCTGGACCGCATCGGTCGCTCCGGCAATCCGCAGCCTGCCATGCCCCGTGGCGAAAACGACTACGTCAACGGACTGAACCTGTACCGCGCGAACATGCCGGGACCGTTTCTGAAGCCGGCGGCGCCGTTGCCCGTCACCGATGTCGCGGTCCAGGTACTCGCGCCACGCCTGGACGTGTTCGTCAGCCCGGCCCTGCAACGTTTCACCGGATCCATCCCGGCGGTGCACCGGGTGGTCGACATCGACGGCGGCCACTGGGTGGTGATCGATCGTCCCGGCGTGATCGCCCGGCTCACCGACGAGTGGATTCAGCTCGGCGTGGCCGGCGCTGCGGCCACGTCCGGTGATGACGCACGGCAGGCCTGAGATGGCACCGCAGATCTGGGAGTCACGGCCCGCCGACCTCTACGGCCGCCGGAAGCACGATCGGGTGTTCAACGCGCTGTGGGCCGGAATCACGCTGCTCAGCGGAGCGACATCCCTGTCACGCTGGAAGCCGGCCCAGGTTGCGCCGGTGTCACGGACCATCACGGCCGTGGTCACCAAGCGGGAGATGGTGACCCGCGACGTGCTTGCCCTCACCCTGGCCGACCCCGACGGCGGACTGTTGCCGCACTGGACGCCGGGGGGCCACATCGACGTGCAGCTGCCGTCCGGCCGCCGCCGGCAGTACTCCTTGTGCGGCCCGCCGGGGCGCCGCACCGATTACCGCATCGCGGTCCGCCGGCTCGACGACGGGGGCGGTGGCTCGGTCGAGATGCACCAGGCTTACGCGGAGGGCGACACGTTGCTGTTCGAGGGGCCGCGCAATGCCTTCTACCTGGGAACCGGTGAAAGCGATGTGCTCTTCATCATCGGCGGGATCGGGGTGACCCCGATGCTGCCGATGCTCCGCGAGGCCGCCCACCGCGGAACCGACTGGCGCGCGGTCTATGCCGGCCGCAGCCGGGCCGACATGCCGTTTCTCGACGAGGTGCTGGCGGTCGACCCCGAGCGGGTCACGGTATGGGCCGACGACGAGCACGGACGCCTCGCCAGCACCGACGAGCTGCTGGCCGGCGCCGGTCCGCAGACCTCGGTGTACGTCTGCGGTCCCAGCGCGATGCTCGAGGCGGTGCGGGTCACGCGCAACAGCCATGCCGACGCGCCGCTGCATTACGAGCGGTTCAGCCCGCCGCCGGTGGTCGATGGGGCGCCGTTCGAGTTGGAGCTGGCCCGGTCCCGCCGGGTGCTGACGATCCCCGCAGACCGCTCGGCGCTGGAGGTGATGCTCGACGCCGACCCGACAACCGCCTGCTCCTGCCGGCAGGGATTCTGCGGCACCTGCAAGGTCAGGGTGATCGCCGGCGATGTCGACCGGCGCGGACGCACCGCAGAGGGCGACGACGAAATGCTGGTCTGCGTTTCGCGGTCCCACGGGGGACGGATCATCATCGACGCCTGAGCCCCCACGGCGTGAGCCGGCGGCGCGCTTTGCCACATTCACCGCGCGCCCGGGCAGACATCCCTCTAGACTGCGCGGATGCTCCAGGCAGGTCCCGTTCACCCCGCCAGTCTTGCCGCGAAGCTCATCTATGCGGTCGCCAACGCCATCACTCCGCGGCTGGTGCGCCGCCTGGTGCTGCGCGGCGGCAGCGGCGCGCTTGCCGAGCGGACCCCCACGATGGGGCGCCGGATCAACACCCTGGCCCGGTTGCAGCGGGTCCGGCCGTTCTTTGGGGTGGGATTCACCCGTGCTGCCGCGGCCGGTGTCCCCGTCGAGGTGGTGCGGCGCATCGATCGCGCCCGGCCGCTCGACGCGGCATTCGGCGGCGGCGCGATCTTGTATTTCCACGGTGGCGGGTTCGTCACCGGCGGCTTGGACACCCACCTGCATGTGGCGGTCAAGCTCGCCCGGCGTACCGGGCTGCCGGTGGTGCACGTCGACTACCGGCAGTACCCCCAGGTGACCGTGGACGGGTCGGTGGACGACTGCGTCAGCGCCTACCGGTGGCTGCTCGACATGGGTGCCGACCCCGCCAAGACGGTGCTGGCCGGCGACTCCGCCGGGGGTTTCCTGGCTTTTGCGACCGCGCTGAGCAGCCAGCAGCGCGGCTTGCCCGCCCCAGCCGGGGTGATCGGGATCTCGGCGCTGCTGGAACTGGACGGCATCGCTCGCAGCACGCATTCGAACCGAACCGCAGACGCGTTCGGAATCCCGGCGGTGCTGCCCGACATCATCGATCTGGTGTGTCCCTCGGCGACCCTGCGGCATGAGCTGTCCCCGATCAACGGTCCGCTGCAGACCATGCCCCCGGCGCTGTTGATCGCGGCCGAGTCGGAGATCCTGCGGTGCGACGCCGAGCGGCTGCACGACGCGCTGCAGCGGGCGGGCCGGTCCAGCCGCCTCGAGGTGTGGGCCCGCGAGCTGCACGCCTTCCCGGCGCTGTTCCCCTTTCTGCCCGACAGCCGGGCCGCGTTTGCCCTGATGGTCAGTTTCGTGGCCGAACGGCTGGCAGATGCTGGCGCATCCGGGCAGCCCCGGAGGGAAGTGTCCTGATGGTGGTGGCCCGCTGCGCCCGGCTTCGCCGCGCTTGCGATCACCGGTGCTGATGGTGGTGACCCGCTACGCCCGGCTTCGCCGCGCTTGCGATCACCACTAGGGTGGCAGCCATGCGGGTAGCAGTGCTGGGCGCCAGGGGCAAAGTCGGCGCCACAATGGTGGCGGCGGTGGAAGCCGCCGAAGATCTGACCCTGTCCGCCAAGGTCGACGCCGGTGATCCACTGAGCCTGTTGACCGATGGCGGCACCGAGGTGGTGATCGACTTCACCCATCCCGATGTGGTGATGGACAACCTGAAGTTCTTGATCGACAACGGTATTCATGCCGTAGTCGGCACCACCGGGTTCACCGAGGAGCGGCTCGGCCAGGTGCGCTCCTGGCTGGCCGCCAAGCCCGGGGCTGCGGTACTGATCGCACCGAATTTCGCCATCGGCGCGGTACTGTCGATGCATTTCGCGGCCCAGGCCGCGAAATTCTTCGAGTCGGTGGAGGTCATCGAACTGCACCACCCGCAGAAGGCCGACGCACCGTCGGGCACCGCGACCCGTACGGCTCAGCTGATCGCGCAGGCCCGAAAAGGGCTGCCGCCCAACCCCGACGCCACCAGCACCGGCCTGCCCGGTGCCCGCGGCGCAGACGTCGACGGCGTGCCGGTGCACTCGGTCCGGCTGGCCGGTCTGGTCGCCCATCAGGAAGTCCTGTTCGGCACCCTTGGCGAGACGCTGACCATCCGGCACGACAGCATTGACCGGACCTCGTTCGTTCCCGGGGTGCTGCTGGCGGTGCGCCGGATCGCTGAATTCCCCGGACTCACCATCGGCATCGAGCCCCTGCTCGACCTGAAGTAGTTGTGATGAAGGTGTCGCCGGCCGCCCGGGTGAAGGTGCTCGTCGCGTTCATGTGCGTGGCGCTGCTGATGTATCTGGTGTTCCTGGGCCGGATCGCGGTGTTGCTGATCACCTCCGATTCCAAGACGGCGATCGGGCTGGGCCTGGCGCTGCTGATCATGCCGGTGCTGGGGCTGTGGGCGATGGTCGCAACCCTGCGCGACGGATTCGCCGTCCAGCGACTGTCCCGGTTGATCGCCGAGGACGGCATGGATCTGGACCCCAGCGTTTTGCCGCGACGGCCCTCGGGTCGCTTCGAACGAGAGGCCGCCGACGCTCTGTTCCACACGGTGCGCGCCGAACTCGACGCCGACCCCGACAATTGGCGGCGCTGGTACCGATTGGCCCGGGCCTACGAGTTCGCCGGGGACCGCCGTCGCGCCCGGGAGGCGATGAAGACCGCGGTCGCGATGCAGGAGAAGCGGTGAGCAAGACGCTCCTGCTGGTGCACCACACGCCGTCGCCGCACTGTCAGGCCATGTTCGAGGCGGTGCTGGCCGGGGCCACCGCCCCTGAGATCGAGGGCGTGCAGGTGGTGCGCCGCGCCGCGCTGGAGGTGTCGCCCACCGACATGCTGGCCGCCGACGGCTACCTGCTGGGCAGCCCCGCCAACCTCGGCTACATCAGCGGCGCGCTCAAGCACGCCTTCGACGTCTGTTACTACCCGATCCTGGACTCGACCCGCGGTCGGCCGTACGGCCTGTACCTGCACGGCAACGAAGGAACCGAGGGTGCCGAACGGGCTGTCGACGCCATCACGACGGGACTGGGATGGGTCAAAGCGGCCGACTCGGTCGTGGTGTCGGGAAAGCCGGGAAAGCCTGAGCTGGAAGCGTGTTGGGAACTGGGCGCGACGGTGGCCGCGACGTTGACGCAGTGAGCCCCGCTACGGGTCGATGTGGGTTACCGGCTCGTAGAACGAGTGAAAGGGATAATCCCGGCCCGGCCCCATCGAGTGGCAATCTTGCTGGGATGGCGGTGATTTCGGCGGCTCGTAGTAGTAGATGACGCAGCGCTGCCAGCTGCCGTCGGGTTGGATCGGGCCATCGCACTTCTGGGCGGTGGAGAAGAACAGCAGCGGGTTGTCCTGGCACCCTGCCTGAGCCGGCGGCGCCGACGCGATCAGCCAACCGGCTGTCAGCCCGGCGGCAGCCAGCGCGGTGGCCAAACCTCCGCTGAGGTAGCGCTTCACTGTCGACCCCTTCTCGTCACGTCGTGTTGTCGAGCAGACTAGCCGCACCCTGCCGGTGTTGGTCGCAGTATGCCGGTGCAGCCTGCGCAAGCAACCCGACCAGCTCAACAAGGTGTTGCCGTTCAAGAGCTGACCCGCGCGGGCCACTCTAGGCTGGCCGGATGGAACAACGGGTGCATTTCGTCACCATCGCGGCAACCGACCTGCACGCGACCCGGAGTTTCTACGCCGCGCTGGGCTGGAACCCCCTGCTCGACGTCGAGGGGGAGATCGTCTTCTATCAGTCTGCGCCCGGACAGGTGCTGGGCTTTTTCGCGGCCGAGAAGTTCAACGAAGACCTCGGGCTTGCCGGTGGCCATGGCCGGGTCGGCGGGGTGACTGTCGCGCACAACGTCGGGAGTCCCGAAGCGGTGACGGCACTGACCGACGCCATGGCCGAGGCGGGCGCAGTGGTGCTCAAGCCGCCGCAGGCCGGCCAGTTCGGCGGCGTCTTCCATGCGCACGTCCAAGATCCCAACGGGCTGATCTGGGAGATCGCCCACAATCCCGGCTGGCGGATTGCGCCCGATGGCACGGTAATTCTCGCGTGAGGTCGTAGGGTGGCCGGGACGTCACGGAAAGGAACGGTGCAACGATGCCCACACTGCTGAGTACGGCGCTGGGCGCGGCACCGGTTTTCGGCGGCGCCCTGCTGACAGCGGCGGCCGGGCAGCTCAGGGGCCCGGATATGCGCAGCCTGATCAAGCAAGACCTCGACCTGCTCGACCGGATCCCGCGGGAGGATACTGCGCGCCGCGCGGAGGTGCAGCGCGTCATCGGCGAGCGCATCGACGATCTGGTCGCCGCGTCCGACCAGACGCGGGCGCTGCGAGCCGCGGCGTTCTCCTATCAGGGCAACTGGCGCGACCTGGTCCTGTTCGTCTCCTCGGTGTTGTTCGCTTACGTCTGGTGGCACGTCAACCACGACCGCGGCAACTGGCTGCCGATGTTCATCGTGCTGATCATCGCGTGCGTCCTGTCGGCGATCTACGCGGTGCGCGGGACCCTGCGGGCGGTGGTGCAGATCCGGCTGCGGCGGCGATGACGGCCCGTTCATGATCGGGATCATCGGAATACCGCGGCGGCACAATCCTTTTCCGACGACCGGAGTGGTCCATGACCGCAACGGCGTCGCGCACTACGAGCGGCTGCCCACCTCGTTGGTCGAGCTGCTGGCCGAGCAGGCCGAGCAGCGGCCGCACAGCGAGGCCGTCGTCGAACTCGGGGGCGGCCGGCTGACCTACCGGCAGTTGTGGCAGCGGGCCGCGCGGGTGGCCGGCGGGCTGCGGGCCGACGGGCTCAACCGTGGTGACCGGGTCGCGTTGCGCTACCCGGCGGGACTGGACTGGGTGCTGGCGTTCTGGGGAACGCTGATGGCCGGTGGAATACCGGTGGCCGTCAACACCCGCTCGGCCGCACCGGAAGTCGACTTCATGCTCGCCGACGCCGGCGTCCGGGTCGATCTCGCACCCGGCACCGCTCTGCCCGATGGACAGCCGTACGTGGTCGACGGGCTCGAGGCGGCCGACACCGCGGCGCTGTTCTACACCTCCGGAACCACCGGCAGCCCCAAAGGCGTGCCCACCACCCACGAAGCTTTTTTGACCAACGCCGAGAACATGGTGCGTGTCCTGGGTCAGTCCCGGGCGCTGGGCGAGGAGTTTCGCACCCTGATCTCCGTCCCGCTGTTTCATGTGACCGGTTGCAACTCTCAACTGCTGGTCGCCGCCTACACCGGCGGGGCGGCGGTCATCATGCCGGCTCTGAACCTTCCGGAGTTGATCGCCACGCTTGGCGAGCAACGGATCTCGTCCATGGTGACCGTGCCCGCGATCTACGCCCTGCTGTTGCGGAACCCCGACTTCACGGCGGCCGACACCAGTGGCGTGCGGTGGGTCGGTTACGGGGGTGCGCCGACGGCGCCGGCGCTGGTGCGGTCGCTGCGCGATGCGTTCACAGCGGCAACGGTGTTCAACGGCTACGGCATGACTGAGACGGCATCGCTGATGACGGTGCTGCCGGACTTCGACGCGGTGGCGCACGCGGACTCGGTCGGTTACGCCGTCCCCTCGGGCGATATCGGCGTGATCCCCTTGAACGATTCCAGCGAAACCGTTACCGGTGAACTGGTGGTGCGCGGTGCGAATGTGATGCGCGGCTACTGGAACCGGCCCGACGCCACCGCCGCCACGATCGTCGACGGGTGGCTGCACACCGGCGATGTGGTGCGGGTGGACGACGCCGGCCGCGTGCACATCATCGACCGACTCAAAGACATCATCAACCGCGGCGGGGAGAACGTCTCCAGCGTCGAGGTAGAAGCCGCACTGATGTCTGCGCCCGGCGTGGCCGACGCCTGCGTGCTCGCGGTGCCTGACGAGGTGATGGGGGAGAAGGTCGGCGCGGTGCTGCTCGGGGACCAGGGCCCGATCGACGTGGCGGCGGTGGTCGACTACTGCCGCGGCCGGCTGGCCGACTTCAAGGTGCCGCAATACGTCACGGTGGTCAGTGAGCCCCTGCCGCGCACGGCCAGCGGCAAACTGCTCAAGGCGCAGCTGCGCGAGCAGGTGCGATGGGGGCCACCCCTGCGGTAACCGCCGAGCCCGCGCGGCCCGGAGTGTCGGTGGCCCGCGCTACCTTTCCGGCATGGACACAGCACTGCTGATCCTCCTCACCTCACTGGCGCTGCTGGCGGTCATCCTGCAGGTGGTGGTGCTCGTGCGCCCGGGAGGCGGGGCGATCACGCCCGAACAGCTCGCCGCGCTGCGCGGCGACAGTGAACGGGTGGAGCGCACGTTGCGCGAAGAGCAGCATGCGGGGCGGGCCGAACTCGCCCAGGCGTTCCATCAGTGGCAGCTGACGCTGCACCGCTTCGGGGCGAGTTTGCAGGGCACCCAGGACAAACTGGGCGCCACCCTGGACCGGCAGCTCCGGAGCCTGCAGGCCGAGAACACCACGCAGCTGGAGAAGATGCGCGCCACGGTGGACGAGAAGCTGCAGGCCACCCTGGAGACTCGCCTGGCGCAGTCCTTCACCCAGATCTCGGAGCGGCTGGAGGCGGTGCAGCGCGGATTGGGTGAGATGCAGACCCTGGCCACCGGCGTCGGCGATCTCAAGCGGGTCCTGACCAACGTCAAGACCCGGGGCATCTTCGGGGAGACGCAGTTGGCCGCGCTGTTGGCTGAAACTCTGACGCCCGAGCAGTACGCCACCAATGTCAACACCGTTCCGGGCTCGAACGCCCGCGTGGAGTTCGCCATCCGACTGCCCGGTGCCGCCGGTGCCGGTGAGGTGCTGTTGCCCATTGACGCCAAGTTTCCGCGGGAGGACTTCGAACGCCTGCTCGAAGCGCAGGAACACGCCGACTCCGCCGGGGAGGCCGCCGCCCGCCAGGCGCTGGTCCGGCGGATCGAAGCTGAGGCCGGCGACATCTGCGACAAGTACCTGTCTCCGCCGCACACCACGGATTTCGCCATCCTGTTCCTGGCCACCGAGAGCCTGTATGCCGAGGTGCTGCGGCAACCGGGGCTGTTCGAGCGCATCCAGTCCAAGTACAAAGTCACCCTGGCCGGGCCGACGACGTTGGCCGCGCTGCTCAACAGCCTGCGGATGGGCTTTCGCACCCTGGCGATCGAGCAGCGCAGCAGCGAGGTCTGGCAGGTCCTCGGAGCGGTCAAGACCGAGTTCGGAAAGTTCGCCGCGGTACTGGAGAAGACGCGCAAGCAGCTCGACACCGCCCGCAACACCATCGACTCAGCGGGGATTCGCACCCGCGCCATCGAACGCAAGCTGCGCGGGGTGGAGTCGCTACCCGAACCGGAGGCAGAGGCGATGCTGGGAGATTTCGCAACCTGCCCCGAGGAACTGGATGAAGTTGACATCGAATTCAGTTAATCTGCCCGGGTGGACCCCGTGCCGGCACGCCAGTTACCGGCGACGGTGCGTGGGGCGCGGACCCGGGCGGCGCTGGTCGCCGCGGCCCGCAAGGTCTTCGAGCGCGACGGCTATCTCGACGCCAAGCTGATCGACATCACCAAGGCCGCAGGTTGTGCGACGGGGTCGTTCTACACCTACTTCGCCAACAAAGAGGAGATCTTCGCGGCGGTCCTCGAACAGTCGCAGCAGGACATGATGCACCCGGGCATGGGCCGGGTCAGCGATTCCGATGACCCCTACGCCGTGTTGGAGGCCAGTAATCGCGCCTACTTGGAGGCTTATCGGCGCAATGCCCAGCTGATGGGACTACTTGAGCAAGTGGCGCAGATCGACCCGAAGTTTCGGGCCTTCCGGGCGCGGCGGGCCGATGGGTTCATTGCGCGCAACGCCGCCGGAATCGCCGACCTGCAGGCGCGGGGGATCGCCGGCGCCGACGTCGATCCGCTGCTGGCCTCGCGGGCACTGTCGGGGATGGTGAGTCGGCTGGCCTACGCCACATTCGTGAGTGAAGACGGCGCCGGGGGCGCGGGCACCGATTTCGAGGCCCTGGTCGCCACCGTGACGCGGCTGTGGGCGAACGCCCTGCAATTCCGCACATCCACCAATCGAACCTGAGATCGGATTCATCTAATGTCATTGCTGGTGCGAACAGAAGAACGGGGATGCTGCCGATGAAGGTTGCCGACCGAATCGCGATCGTCACCGGGGGCGGTGGCGGCATCGGGGGAGCCCTGGCCGCGGCGCTGGCCGACGCCGGGGCAAAGGTGGTCGTGGCCGACCTCGACGACGACGCCGCGCGCGCGGTGGCCGACGAGATCAACAGCGCGCACCCCGGTGCCGCCATCGCTCGCGGCGGCGACGTGTCGGACACCGAGACCATCCGGGAACTGATCGCCCTGGCCGAACAGACCTACGGCCCGGTCGACCTCTACTTCGCCAACGCCGGAATCGTCGGTGCGACCGGCCTGGCGGGCGACGCCGACTGGGATGTGGCGATCGACGTCAATCTGCGCTCCCATATCCGGGCGGCTCAGCTGCTGGTTCCGGGCTGGGTGGACCGCGGACAGGGATACTTCGTCGCCACCGCCTCGGCGGCCGGCCTGCTCACCCAATTGGGCGGGGCCGCCTACTCGGTCACCAAGCATGCGGCTGTCGGCTTCGCCGAATGGCTCAACATCACCTACGGCGACAAGGGTGTGCGGGTCAGCTGCCTGTGCCCCATGGGCGTCAACACCAAGTTGCTCTACGCCGGTGAGCACTCCGGTGACCCGCTGGGTGAGCTGGCCACCCGCGCGGTCACGGCCGCGGGCGAGGTACTCGAACCCGCCGACGTGGCCGCACAGGTGCTGGCCGCCATCGACGACGAGCGGTTCCTTATCCTGCCGCACCCGGCCGTGCTGGAGATGTTCCGGCACAAGGCCGCCGACTACGACCGCTGGTTGCGCGGAATGCGCCGCTACCAGCGGGGCCTGCTCGACCCCGAAGTGTCCTAGATGAGGAGCTGGTATGTCCCTGTTTGAAATGTCAGAACGCGCAACGAAATACCGCGACAACCTGCTGGAGTTCATGGACGAGTGCGTCTACCCGGCCGAGCCGGTGTACGAGACGCAGATGGCCGAATCCGGCGACCCGCACTTCCAGCCCCAGATCATCGAAGAACTCAAAGCACAGGCCCGCGCGCGCGGCCTGTGGAACCTGTTTCACCCCCACCCCGAATGGGGGCCGGGCCTGACCAATCTGGAATACGCACCCCTGGCCGAGATCATGGGACGCAGTCCGCATCTGGCTCCGGAGGCCTGCAACTGCAGCGCCCCCGACACCGGCAATATGGAGGTGTTCACGCTGTTCGGCAGCGACGAACACAAAGAGCGCTACCTCAAGCCGTTGTTGGAGGGCACCATCCGGTCGGCTTTCGCGATGACCGAGCCGCAGGTGGCCAGCTCGGATGCCACCAACGTCCAGCTGTCCATGGTGCGCGACGGTGACGGCTACCTGCTCAACGGACGGAAGTGGTTTGCCTCCAATGCTTTGCATCAGAACTGCAAGGTGATGATCGTGATGGGCAAGACCGACCCGGACACCGCCACCCACCGCCAGCAGTCGATGATGGTGGTTCCCATCGACGCCCCGGGAGTCACCATCCGGCGCGGCGTGACGGTCTTCGGCTACCAGGATCGCGAAGGCCACGCCGAAATCGACTTCAAAGACGTTCGGGTGCCTGCCAAGGACGTGCTCAAGGGCGAGGGAGAGGGGTTCGCGATCGCCCAGGCGCGGCTCGGACCCGGCCGGATCCACCACTGCATGCGGGCGATCGGCATGGCTGAGCGTGCTCTGGAGCTGTTGTGCAAGCGCGCGCAGTCCCGGGTGACCTTCGGCCGGCCGGTCGCCGACAACGCCAACATTCGCGACTGGATCGCCGAGGCCCGTATCGACATCGAGATGGTCCGGCTCCTGACGCTCAAGACCGCCTACCTGATGGACACCGTCGGCAACAAGGCGGCGCAGGTAGAGATCGCGGCGATCAAGGTGGCAGCGCCCAATATCGCGCTCAAGATCGTCGACCGGGCCATTCAGGTGCACGGTGCCGGCGGGGTCACCGAGGACTTCCCGCTGGCCGGTTTCTGGGCGCACCTGCGCACCTTACGGCTGGCCGACGGCCCCGACGAGGTGCACAAGCGCGCCATCGCTCGTCAGGAACTGCGCAAGTACCGCGAGGATCCCCGGTGACCACACCGGATCTCCACGGACGCACCGCCATCATCACCGGTGCGTCGCGGGGGATCGGGCTGGCGATCGGACAGCGACTGGCCGAGGCGGGTGCCAACGTGGTGTTGACCTCGCGCACCCAGGACAGCGCTGACGCCGCAGCGGCCCAGGTCAACGGCGCCGCGCTGGGTGTGGCCGCCCATGTCGCCGACGGCGACGCGGCCCGCCGCTGCGTCGAGCTCACCCTGCAACGGTTCGGCAGCGTCGACATCCTGGTCAACAACGCCGGTACCAATCCGGCGTTCGGGCCGCTGATCGAGCAGGACCACGCCCGGTTCGCCAAGATCTTCGACGTCAACCTGTGGGGACCGCTGCTGTGGACCTCCTGCGCGGTCAAGGCGTGGATGGGCGACAACGGCGGCGTGGTGGTCAACACGGCATCGATCGGCGGAATGAGCCACGCGCCGCTGATGGGCATGTACAACGCCACCAAGGCGGCCCTGATCCACATCACCAAGCAGCTCGCGCTGGAACTGTCCCCCGGAATCCGGGTGAACGCCATCTGTCCGGGTGTGGTGCGCACCAGACTGGCCGAGGTGCTGTGGAAGGAACACGAGCAGGACCTGGCCGCCACCATGCCGCTGGGCCGCATCGGTGAGCCCGTCGACGTCGCCGACGCGGTGATGTTTCTGGTCTCAGATGCGGCCAGCTGGATCACCGGGCAGACACTCGTCATCGATGGTGGCCAGATCCTCGGTGACGCAACGGGTTTCCGGGAGGGCTGAGTGGTCGAAGAACCACTGGGAATCGATCCGGCCGCTGCGGCGACCTGGATCGCCGGACTGGGCCTGCCCGTCCGGGGCCCGCTGACCTTCGAGAGAATCGGGATCGGGCAGTCGAACCTGACCTATCGGGTCTCCGACAGCGCCGGTCACGACTGGGTGCTGCGCCGCCCGCCGGTGGGGACGCTGCTGGCATCGGCGCACGATGTGGCACGGGAAGCGCGAATCCTTGCCGCGCTGGGCGACACCGATGTCCCCACGCCGCGGGTCTACGGGCTGACCCATGACGGCGAAGGCACGCCGCTGCTGCTGATGGAGTACATCGAGGGGGTGGTGGTCGACCGGATGTCGGTGGGAGAGTCGTTGTCCCCGCAGCGGCGCCGGCAGATCGGGCTGTCCATGCCCAAGACGCTGGCCAGGATCCACGCCGTCGACATCGCCGCGGTGGGCCTCGAGGATCTGGCCAGCCACAAGCCGTACGCCCAGCGTCAGCTCAAACGCTGGGCCGGGCAGTGGGAGAAGTCCAAGACGCGAGAACTGCCCGCACTCGACGAGCTGACCCGGCGACTGACCGCCGCCGTGCCGCAGCAGCAGGAGCTGACCCTGGTCCACGGAGACTTCCACCTGCGCAACGTGATCACCGACCCCGGCAACGGCCAGGTGATCGCGGTGCTGGACTGGGAGTTGTCCACCCTCGGAGATCCGCTGGCGGACATGGGAAGTCTGCTCGCGTACTGGCCCGAAGCCGGCGAGGAGCAGACCGCCGGGGACTTCGTCATCAGCACGCTCGAGGGCTTCCCGGACCGGGCGGAGCTGGCCCGGGTCTATCTGGAATTGACCGGGCGTGACGCGGGGACGCTGCAGTACTGGCATGCTCTTGGCCTGTGGAAAGTCGCGATCATCGCCGAAGGAATCGTGCGGCGGGTGTTGGACAACCCGGCCAACAAAGCCGCCGCCGGCACGCCGATCACCGCGTGGATCGACGCGCTGGTGGACCGGGCGTGCGGAGTCGCCGATGAGGCGGGCATCTGAGGTGAGCACGGCCTATCGTGCCGGCGGAGCGCCCCGTGGCACCGTGGGCGCCGCGGAGCCCGACGTCGTCGCCGGCGTTCCGCGCCGGCGCATCGCGGTGGCGGCGATGGTCGGCACCACCATCGAGTTCTACGACTTCTACATTTATGCGGCCGCAGCCGTCACCGTCTTTCCGCACCTGTTCTTCCCGCAGGGCGACTCCACGGCCGCGCTGCTGGCCTCGTTGGCCACGTTCGGCCTGGCATTCGTGGCGCGCCCGCTGGGCTCGATCCTGTTCGGCCATTTCGGTGATCGCCTGGGCCGGAAGTCGACTCTGGTCGCCTCGCTGTTGCTGATGGGTATCGCCACGTTTTTGATCGGCGTGCTGCCGACCTATCACCAGATCGGTCTGCTCGCCCCCGTGCTGCTGGCCGTGCTGCGGTTCAGCCAGGGGCTGGCGATCGGCGGTGAATGGAGCGGGGCGGCCTTGCTGGCCACCGAGACCGCCAAACCGGGCCGGCGGGCGACGGCGGGAATCTGGCCGCAGCTGGGTGCGCCGCTGGGATATCTGCTCGCCACCATGATTTTCCTGATCCTGTTCCGGTGGTCGGGACCGGTCACCGCCGGCGCGGACGGTCCCGGGGCATTTCTGGCCTGGGGCTGGCGCATCCCGTTCCTGCTGAGCGCCGTCATGGTGGCCGTCGGCTTGTATGTCCGGCTGCGGCTGACCGAAACCCCGGTCTTCGCGCAGGCAGTCGCCGCGGGGACGCCGGTGAAGGCCCCCATCGCGGCGCTGCTGCGCGGCAGCTGGCGCCAATTGGTCATCGGCACCTTGGTGATGGTCGTGCCCTACACGCTCTTCTACACCGTCACGACGTGGAGCTTGAGTTACGGCACCGCCAAACGCCCACCCGAGGGTTTTGGGCTGGGCTACGGCTACGCCGACTTCCTCGGACTTCAGCTGATCGCCGTGGTGTTCTTCGTCTGTGTGCTGCCCATCGTGGGAAGGCTGGCCGACCGCTTCGGCCGGCGCTCCCTGCTGCTGATCTTCACCGCCGGAATCATGGTGTACGGGGCCACTTTCGGCGCGTTCCTGAACCCGGCCGCCTCCACCGGCACGATGCTGGCCTTCCTCATCGTCGGTATGACCCTGATGGGATTGGTCTTCGGTCCGATGAGTGCGGTGCTGCCGGAGCTGTTCCCCACCAACGTCCGCTACACCGGGTCGGGTGTGGCCTACAACGCGGCGAGCATCCTGGGAGCGGCGGTGGCGCCGTTCATCACCACCTGGCTGGTCACCAGCCATGGCGTGGCCTGGGTGGGCGGCTATCTGGCGACGGTGGCCGCGTGCTCCTTTGCGGCGCTGCTGGCGATGCACGAGACCAGGGACGCCGAACTGGTGGATCTTTAACCAGCTTCGCCTCTCCTGCGTCGAGGCTCGCTAACCGCCGAGTGCCCCGCCGAACACCTCGCGCATCGCCGCCCAGTGGCGAGCCGCGGCGTCGGCGTCATACGGCGCGTTGTCGGGGACGGCGAAGCCGTGCGCGGCCGGGTAGATCTCGACGGTGTGGGTCACGCCCGCGGCGCTCAGCGCCTCGTCCAGCGTCACGGCGTGCTCCGGGGTGAACCCGGCGTCGTTCTCCGCGCCTGCCACATAGACCGTGCCGGTCATCCGGTCGGCCAGCAGGTGTGGGCTGTCGGCGTCGTCGGTCACCAGGCCGCCGCCGTGGAACGAGGCCGCCGCGGCGACCCGATCGGGCACCCGGCCGGCGACCACCAGCGACGTGCGTCCGCCCATGCAGTAACCGCACACCCCGAACCTGTGCCCCCGCACCTCCGGCCGGGCGTCCAGGTAGTCGAAGAACGCCTGCGCGTCGGTGGCCATCCGCTCGGGGGTCACCGTGCCGATCATCGAGAACAGCCGGCTGCGCTCGCCGGCATCGGCGAACACCGTCGCCATGTCGAACGGTGCCCAGCCGGCGTTTCGGTAGTACACGTCGGGCAGCAGCACCGCGTAGCCCATGCCGGCCAGCTCGGCGGCCATGTCGTCGAAGGTCGCGCGGACCCCGCCGGCGTCCGGATACATCACGACGCCCGGCCAGGGCCCGGACCCCTCCGGGGTGAACAGGCGCACAGGGCAGTCGCCGTCGGGCGTGGCAACGGTGTCGGTGATCATCGGCATGGCCTCTGTTGTACTCCGCCATGTGCGCGGGCCCTACAGCGGCGCGTGGCTTCGCCGTGCTTGCCCTCCCCGCTAAGCTAGGCGCGTGCCGATCGCCACACCGTACGAGGATCTGCTGCGGTTGGTGCTCGAGAGCGGAACTCCCAAGGCGGACCGCACCGGCACCGGAACCCGCAGCCTGTTCGGTCACCAGGTGCGCTACGACCTGGCCGCCGGATTCCCGTTGATCACCACCAAGAAGGTGCACGTCAAGTCGGTGATCTATGAGCTGCTGTGGTTCCTGCGCGGCGATTCCAACATCGAGTGGCTCAACGAGCACGGTGTCACCATCTGGGACGAGTGGGCCAGCCCCACCGGCGATCTGGGCCCGGTCTATGGAGTGCAATGGCGATCGTGGCCCACCCCGTCGGGAGAACGGATCGACCAGATCGCGGCCGCGGTGGAGTTGCTGCGCACCGACCCCGATTCCCGCCGGATCATCGTCTCGGCCTGGAACGTCGGTGAACTGAGCGAGATGGCGCTGGCCCCCTGCCACGCGCTGTTCCAGTTCTACGTCGCCGACCAGAAACTGTCCTGCCAGCTCTACCAGCGCAGCGCCGATCTGTTCCTCGGGGTGCCGTTCAACATCGCCAGCTACGCACTGCTCACCCACATGATGGCCGCGCAGGCCGGGCTGGGCGTCGGCGAGTTCATCTGGACCGGCGGCGACTGCCACATCTACGACAACCACGTTGACCAGGTGCGCGAGCAGCTGTCTCGGGAGCCGCGCTCTTACCCGAAACTGGTTCTGGCGGAACGTGATTCCATCTTCGACTACACCTACGACGACATCGAGATCCACGGCTACGATCCACACCCGGCGATCAAAGCGCCCGTGGCCATATGACGCTTGCTCTGATCTGGGCGCAGTCCGTCTCCGGCGTCATCGGCCGGGACGGCGGCATACCGTGGCGGCTGCCGGAGGACCAGGCGCGTTTCAAGGCGCTCACCCTGGGACACCGGGTGGTGATGGGTCGGCTGACCTGGGAGTCGCTGCCGGCCTCGGTGCGGCCGCTGCCCGGGCGCCCCAACGTGGTGGTGACCCGCCAGCCGCACTACCGCGCTGACGGGGCCGAAGTGGTCGGCTCCCTGGACGCGGCGCTGACCGATGCCGAGACCTGGGTGATCGGCGGCGCGCAGATCTACCAGCTGGCACTGCCGAAAGCCGACCGGTGCGAAGTCACCGAGATCGACCTCGACCTACCGCCATGCGACGGGGACGCCGCCGCTCCGGAACTCGACCACCAGTGGTCGGTGATCAAGGGCGAGTGGCTCACCAGCGCAACAGGTCTGCGGTACCGGTTCTGCAGCTACCTGCGGTGACGCCGACGCTGAGCCCAGGGCAGGCACGGCGAATCGCCGTGGCCGCACAGGGGTTCGCGCAGCCCAGGCCGCGGGCGGCAGTGGGCAGGGCGCACCTGCAGCGGTTGATCTCGCGCATACAGGTGCTGCAACTGGACTCGGTGTCGGTCGCGGTGCGCGCCCACTACGCGCCGGTCTTCAGCCGGCTGGGCCCTTATGACCGTGCGGTGCTCGACCGGGCCGCGTGGAGCCACAGCGCCCGCGCGCCGCGGCTGCTGGTCGAATACTGGGCGCATGAGGCGGCGCTGATGGCCGTCGAGGACTGGCCATTGCTGCGCTGGCGGATGCGGCAGTGGCCGCACGGCCGGTGGGGCTCGGCGATCGTGCGGCGCAATCCGCAACTGGTCGCCGATGTGGCCGCCGCAATCGAGGAACTCGGACCGGCGACCGCCGGCCAGATCGAAGCGCATCTTGCCGCCGCATCCGGGCGCGCCGGCAAAGGGCCGTGGTGGAACCGCAGCGACACCAAATGGGTGGCCGAGGCGTTGTTCGCCTCCGGCGTGCTGACCACCGCCACCCGGGTCGGATTTGCCCGGCACTACGACCTGGTCCAGAACGTGCTGCCGCCGCAGGTGCTGGCGGTCGAGGTCGATGACGACGAGGCGGTGCGCGAGCTGGTACGGCGGGCGGCCAGCGCGCTGGGGGTGGCCACCGAGGCCGACCTGCGGGACTACTTTCGGCTGTCGGCCGCCCAGGCCAAGCCGGCGATCGCCCGGCTGGTGGCCGACGGCGAGCTGGAACCGGTCGCCGTAAAGGGCTGGGACAGCGTGGCCTACCTGCGGGCCGGGCAGTCGATACCGCGGGCCGACCGCGGCACCGCGTTGCTGTGTCCGTTCGACCCGCTGATCTTCTTCCGGCCCCGGGTACAGCGGCTGTTCGGCTTCCACTACCGGATCGAGATCTATACACCGGCGGCCCAGCGCCAGTACGGCTACTACGTGTGGCCGTTCCTGCTGGACGGCGAACTGGTTGCCCGGGTGGACCTTAAGGCGGACAAGCAACGCGATGCGTTGCACGTCGTCGGGGCGTTCGCCGAGCCGGGCCGGCGACTGGACCGCATCGCAGTCGGCCTGGCTGGCGAATTGGCGTCGATGGCGTCGTGGCTGGGATTGGGCAGGATCACGATCGGGGATCGCGGCGATCTGGTCGATCGCCTACGGCAGGTCGGCAGCCCCGATCAGGCAATACGGTAGTCGGTCAGCGGAAATTCGCTGGCTTCCCGGATCGCGGTTTCAGTCGAGGTCGGGCGCAGCAACGCGGGATCACCGTTGGGGCTGAAGTAGTACGAGTGCGCGCTGGCACAGTTACCCGCGGTGAACACCGAATCTCCGAGCAGCTCGGTCATCCGGTTGAGGAAAGCGGCGTTGGCTTCCTCGGTGACCTCGAACGTCGTCGCCCCGCGCCGCTTGACCTCGGTGAAGAGCCGATCCATGAGTCGCATCTGATACTCCATGGTGTTGAAGAAGTTCAACCCCAGGAACGCGTACGGCCCGGCGAGGCTCAGGTAATTCGGGAAGTACGGCATCGACACGCCCTGATAGGACTGGAATCGGGTTTCGCGCCACCACTTTCCGAGGTTGCGGCCTTCTCGGCCGATCACCTCGATAGCGGGGAAATTGGCCTCCCACAGGTCGAACCCGGTGGCCAGCACCAGCGTGTCGATTTCGACCTTGGCGCCGTCGTTGCCGACGATCCCGTCGGCCTCGATGTGGTCGATGCCGGCATCCTGCAGGTGCACGTTCGGTCGGGTGAACGCCTGATAGAAGCCGTTGGAGAAGGTCGGGCGCTTGCAGCCGAAATCGTAGTCCGGGGTGAGTCGTCGGCGCAGATCCTTATCGCGGATGACCAGGAACCGGTTGATCTTGGCCAGATCCGAGGCCGCGATGTTGAACCGGCCGCGGAACAGGCGATAGCGCCGGACTCCCAGGGTGACCATCCACTCGTACGTCGAGTCGGTGAGCCAGCGAAGGAAGCGCTGCGTGAAGGGCAGGCGGGCGAACATCCGCTTAGCCCACGGCCCGAACCGTAGATCGACCTTGGGAACCACCCAGATCGGTGTGCGCTGGTACACCGTGAGGTCGGCGGCGGTCCGGGCCAGCTCGGGGATCAGCTGTACCGCAGTCGCGCCGGTACCGATCACGGCGATGCGCTCACCTGTCGGGTCATAGTTGTCGTCCCACTTGGTGGTGTGGATGACCCGGCCGCGGAACGACTCGATGCCCGGAATGTCGGGAATGTGGGGCTGGGACAGGAAACCGGTGGCGGTGAACAAATAGCGGGCGCTGATGGTCTGGCCGCCGGAGAGGCTCACCCGCCAAAGCGAGGCCTCGTCGTCCCAGCGGGCCCCCTCAACCACGGTGTTGAACCGGATATGGCGAACCACATCATATTTGGCTGCGACGTCGTCAGCGTACTGCTTGATCTCCTCGCCCGTGCTGAACATCCGTGACCAATTCGGATTGGGTTCGAAAAAGTACGAATAGGTGGTCGTGGGCACGTCGACGGCAAGCCCTGGGTAGTGGTTGACATACCAGGTACCGCCCAGATCGTCTTCGCGCTCAAGAATCACGAAGTCTTCGATGCCCAGGCGCTTGAGCTGGATGGCCGCGCCGATTCCAGCAAATCCTGCGCCGACGATGACGGCCTCGTGCTGTTCGGTCTCCATGCCCAGATGGTAATCCCCGGTGTTCGTGGCGGGCGAACACGACGGGCCGGGGCGCTTCGGTGCTAAGTTATCACCGATTCCTTGGTGAGGTCGTGGCGCCGTGACCGGGCACGGCGATCTCTGAGTCGGCAAATCGGGGTGGGTCGGGTGCGGGGTTCTGTTTTGTGGGGGTTTGTAGTCGTCGGTGCGGTGCTGGCCGCCGGCTGCGGGCAGCATGGCTTGCGAGTTCTGCCGCCGGCCACCAGCGCGGTGACCACCACCCCGGCCGTGCCGGTCCGCGAGACCGGGCTGCGCGCCCTGCTGCTGCCGCCCGAACAGGTCAACCCGATCATGGAGGCGACCGACATGGTCGTCACCCGCATCCACAACGCGTTGTCGGACGACAGCGCCAGCATGCAGCCCCGCGAATGCCTGGCCATCGACGGCGCCGGCCAGGCGCTGGTCTACGCCGACAGCGGCTACACCGGGGTGCGGGAGCAGGCCATGAGCGAGGGCGACGATTTCGAGCACTACGTCGAGCAGGCCGTGGTCGCGTTCCCATCGGCGAATCAGGCCGCGGCGTTCTTCGCCGCTTCCGCCGAGCAGTGGCTGGCCTGCGAGGAGTACAGCCATGTGCAGAGCGGCAGCACCTGGATCGCCGCGCCCATCGTGAACGCCGATGGCATGCTGAGCACCATCGCGACCCAGAGCAACGCCGGCAACGACGCCAGCTGGGCCTGTGGGCGGGCGTTGACCGTGGCCAACAACGTCGTGATCGACATCAATACCTGCAGTGCGGACCCCAAGGACTCCGCGGTCGTCATCGCCCGGCAGATCGCCGAGAAGGTCCGCAAGGGTGACGGCCTCCCACCAGGGGGGGCGGGCACACCTTAAGGTGAGTGCCGTGGCCGAGACGGCGCCGCTGCGCGTGCAACTGATTGCCAAGACCGAGTTCACTCCGCCGCCGGACGTGCCCTGGAGTACTGATGCCGACGGCGGGCAGGCCCTGGTGGAGTTCGCCGGCCGCGCCTGTTATCAGAGCTGGTCCAAGCCCAACCCGCGCACCGCCACCAACGCCGCCTACCTCAAGCACATCATCGACGTCGGCCATTTCTCGGTGCTTGAGCACGCCGTAGTCACGTTCTACATCAGCGGAGTTTCCCGGTCGGCCACCCACGAGCTGATCCGGCACCGGCACTTCTCGTTCTCTCAACTGTCGCAGCGCTACGTCCCCGAACCGGATTCTCGTGTCGTGCTACCCCCCGGCATACAGGACGATCCGGAGTTGCAGCAGATCCTGATCGAGGCCGCCGACGCCAGCCACGCCGCCTACGCCACGCTGCTGGCCCGGCTCGAAGCCAAGTTCGCCGATCAGCCCAACGCGACTCTGCGGCGCAAGCAGGCCCGCCAGGCCGCCCGCGCCGTGTTGCCCAACGCCACCGAGACCCGCATCGTGGTGACCGGCAATTACCGGGCCTGGCGGCATTTCATCGCGATGCGGGCCAGCGAGCACGCCGACGTCGAGATCCGGCGGCTGGCCGTCGAGTGCCTGCGCCAGTTGTCGGGTGCGGCGCCGGCGGCGTTCGGGGACTTCCAGATCAGCACGCTGGCCGACGGCACCGAAGTCGCGACCAGTCCGCTCGCCACCGAGGTCTGAGTACGTCCGGGCGCCAGGTAATCTTGGGGCCGTGAGCAGCAGCGGATTCGACGCCAAGGCGCAGTTCGGCACCGTGCTGACCGCCATGGTGACCCCCTTCGGCGCGGACGGCTCGGTGGACACCGACACGGCGGTCCGGCTGGCCAATCGCCTCATCGACGCCGGTTGCGACGGTCTGGTGATCTCAGGCACCACCGGCGAGTCGCCGACCACCGCGGATTACGAGAAGCTCACGCTGCTGCGTGCGGTGGTCGAGGCCGTCGGCGACCGGGCCCGCATCATCGCCGGCGCCGGCAGCAATGACACCGAGCACAGCGTGCGGCTGGCCGAGGCGTGCGCCGGGGTCGGGGCGCATGGCCTGCTGGTGGTGACGCCGTACTACTCGCGTCCGTCGCAGGCCGGGTTGCTGGCGCACTTCACCGCCGTCGCCGACGCCAGCTCGCTACCGGTGATGCTCTATGACATCCCGGCGCGCTCGGTGGTGCCGATCGCTCCGGACACGATCTTCGAGCTGGCCGAGCACCCCAACATCGTGGCCATCAAGGACGCCAAGGGCGATCTGCACGCCGGGGCACAGATCATGGCCGAGACCGGACTGGCCTACTACTCCGGCGATGACGCGCTGAACCTGCCCTGGCTGGCCATGGGGGCCACCGGTTTCGTCAGCGTGGTGTCGCACTTCGCGGCGGGCCAGCTGCGCGACATGCTCGCCGCCTTCACCGCCGGCGACGTCGAGACCGCCCGCAAGCTCAACGTCTCGATCGCCCCGCTGTCCAATGCGATGGGTCGGGTGGGCGGGGTGACCTTCGTCAAGGCCGGCCTGCGGTTGCAGGGCTTCGAGGTGGGTGACCCGCGGTTGCCCATGGTGCCGGCGTCCGCCGCGGAGGTCGAGGAACTGGCCATCGACATGCGCGCCGCGGCTGTACTCGGGTGAGGTACGGGATGACCGAGGATCTCACTCCGCCGGGTCCGTTGGCCGAAGGCGGGCTGCGTGTCACCGCGCTGGGCGGGATCAGTGAAATCGGCCGCAACATGACCGTTTTCGAGCACCTCGGTCGGCTGCTGATCATCGACTGCGGCGTGCTGTTCCCCGGCCATGACGAGCCCGGCGTCGATCTGATCCTGCCGGACATCCGCCACATCGCCGACCGGCTCGACGACGTCGAGGCGCTGGTGCTCACCCACGCCCACGAGGACCACATCGGCGCCATCCCGTTCCTGCTCAAACTGCGGGCCGACATCCCGATTGTCGGTTCGAAGTTCACCCTGGCCCTGGTCGCCGCCAAGTGCCGGGAGCACCGCATCAAGCCGGTGTTCGTTCGGGTGGCAGAAGGCCAGCGCAGCACCCACGGCGTGTTCGAATGCGAATACTTCGCGGTGAACCACTCGATCCCCGACGCGCTGGCGATCGCGGTGCATACCGGCGCGGGCACCGTGCTGCACACCGGTGACATCAAACTCGACCAGCTGCCGCCGGACGGGCGCCCCACCGACCTGCCCGGCATGTCCCGGCTGGGCGACCGGGGCGTGGACCTGTTCCTGTGCGACTCCACCAACGCCGAGATCCCCGGGGTCGGGCCGAGCGAGAGCGAGGTCGGCCCCACCCTGCATCGGCTGATCCGCGGGGCCGAGGGCCGCGTGATCGTGGCCTGCTTCGCCTCCAACGTCGACCGGGTGCAGCAGATCGTCGACGCCGCGGTGTCCCAAGGCCGGCGGGTGGCCTTCGTCGGCCGGTCCATGGTGCGCAACATGGGCATCGCGAAGGAATTGGGCTTCCTGCGGGTGGCCGACTCGGATCTGGTGGACATCGCGGCCGCGGAGATGATGCCGCCGGACAAGGTGGTGCTGGTCACCACCGGAACTCAGGGCGAACCGCTGTCGGCCCTGTCGCGCATGTCGCGCGGGGAGCACCGGTCGATCACGCTGACCGCCGGTGACCTGGTGGTCCTGTCGTCGTCGCTGATCCCCGGCAACGAGGAAGCGGTCTTCGGCGTGCTGGACGCCCTGGCCAAGATCGGCGCCCGGGTGGTCACCAACGCCGCCGCCCGCGTGCACGTCTCCGGGCATGCATACGCCGGCGAGCTGCTGTTCCTCTACAACGGGATCCGGCCGCGCAATGTGATGCCCGTCCACGGCACCTGGCGGATGCTGCGGGCCAACGCCGCGCTGGCCGCCCGTACCGGGGTGCCGGAGGAGTCGATCCTGCTGGCCGAGAACGGAGTCAGCGTCGATCTGGTCGCCGGACAGGCCCGCATCGCCGGTGCGGTTCCGGTGGGCAAGATGTTCGTCGACGGACTCGTCGACGGCGACGTGGGCGACGCGACGCTGGGGGAGCGGCTGATCCTGTCGAGCGGATTCGTCGCGATCACGGTGGTACTGCGCCGCGGCACCGGAAAGCCGGTGGCCGCACCCCACCTGCACTCGCGTGGATTCTCCGAAGATCCCAAGGCGCTCGAGCCGGCCGTGCGCAAGGTCGCGGCGGAGCTGGAGTCGCTTGCCGCAGAAGGGGTCACCGACCCGGTCCGGATCGCCCAGGCCGTGCGCCGCACGGTGGGCAAGTGGGTGGGGGAGGCCTACCGGCGTCAGCCGATGATCGTGCCGACGGTACTCGAGGTCTGATCCGTCACAGCCGCTGCGTGTTTCGGCGTGGCGGACGATTCGGGCGGGGCGCGGCCTAGCGCTTGCCGCGGCTTATCGCTTGTTGACGAAGCCGGCGTCGACGGGCAAGGCGATGCCGGTGACGTAGCGGGCCGCATCCGAGACCAGCCAGGCCACCGCATTGGCGATGTCCTCCGGTTGCAGCACCGCCACCGGCAGTGCATTGCCCATGTCCGGTGGCGACCCCGTCGCGGTGGTGAGCTCCGCGAGCCAGCCTCGCACGTAGTCGTTGTTGATCATCGGCGTATCGACTCCGGCCGGATGCACCGAGTTCACCCGAATGCTGTGCGGCGCCAGCAGATTCGCGTAGACCCGCGTCAACCCCACCAGCCCGTGCTTGGCCGCGGCGTAACCGATCGCACCCGCGTCGTGACTGCCGATGCCGGCCAGGCCCGCCACCGAGCTGATCAGCACGATCGATCCGCCCTGGCCTTGGGCAATCATCGCCGGAAGTGCCGCTTCGATGGTGTGGTAGGCGCCGGTCAGGTTGACGTCGATGACGTCACGCCAGCCGTCGGCCGCGGCCATCGGGGCGATGCCGGCGTTGGCCACCACGATGTCGACCCGGCCCAGCTCGTCGAGTCCGGCCTGCACCGCGGCACCCAGTGCGGCCTGGTCGCGTACGTCGGCCTGCCGGGCCACGATGCGCGCACCGGTGCGTTCGACCAGCTCTGCTGTCGTCGCCAAGTCCTCGGCGACGGCCAGCGGATAGGGCACGCTGTCGATCTGACCGCACAGGTCGACGGCGATGATGTCGGCGCCGTCGGCGGCCAGTCGCAGGGCATGGGCGCGACCCTGGCCGCGGGCCGCGCCGGTGATCAGCGCGACCTTCCCCTGCTGGGCTTTGTCCGACGGCCGGGCCGTCACGGCCGCAGTTGGCCCTTGGTCGGGTCGCCTGCGGGCACGGCGTTGAGCAACTTGATCTCGGGTGCGCCGGCCAGGTGCTCGCTGAGGCTGCCGAACAGCTCGACGGAGGCAGGGGAGGTCGAGTGCGCCTTGAGGGCCTCGCCGTCGGCCCACTGCTCGATGAAAACGAAGGCCCCGTCGGCTTCGTGCAGGGAGTACAGCTCGCAGCCGGGCTCCTGGTGTACCTGCGCCACCGCCTTGGTGCAGATTTCGCGGACGGTTTCGACCGATTCCGGCTTGACGGCGAGGGTGGCGACGACGACCACGGGCATGTGCGACTCCTTGGCAGAGAGGGGATTCCCCGGTCACCCTACCCAGCGCCGCGCCGGGTGTGCGGCGAACGGGTGGCTCGGGGCCAGTGTGGCTTATGGTGCAGATGGGGTATTTGCGACTAGGCTTGCCCATATGGCTAGTAAGACCGCTAGTAGGGCCCCTGCGCGTTCTGGCACCCGAACGACCAGGTCGAAGCCTGCCAAGGGTGGATCGGGGACTGCGCGGCCGGCCAAGGCGCGCCGTGGCGCGCCGCGGCCGTCGCGTCCGGTGGCGGTCGGTATGGCCTTCGGGCGCCTCACCCGAGCGACCTGGCTGATGGTGGCCAAGGGCGCCGGAAGCGCCGCACGTTCTGTCGGTCGCGCGCACGACATCGACCCCGGACATCGCCGCGACGGCATCGCGCTGGCGCTGCTGGCCCTGGCCGTGGTGACCGCGGCGAGCTGCTGGCTGGATGCCGCCCGGCCGGTCGGCGCGTGGATCGACACCGGTCTGCGCGCCGTGATCGGCGGGGCGGTGGTGCTGCTGCCGGTTTTGGCCGCGGGTGCCGCCGTGCTGCTGATGCGCACCGAACCAGACCCGGAGAACCGGCCCCGGCTGATCCTCGGCTCGGCCATGATCGCGTTGCCGCTGCTGGGCCTGTGGCACCTGTGGTCGGGTTCGCCGCAGAGTCCCGACGGGCGTCTGCACGGCGCCGGGTTCGTGGGATTTGCGATCGGCGGCCCGCTCGCCGACGGACTCACGGCGTGGATCGCCGCACCGCTGTTGTGCATCGGTGTGCTGTTCGGCGTGCTGTTGCTCACCGGGACCACCCTGCGCGAGGCGCCGGAGGCCCTGCGGACGATGTTCCGCGGCGACTATGACGACTACGGCGACTACGACGATGCCGAGCAATACGGCGATGACGACGACTACTACGACGAATACGACGGCGAGGCTTACGCCGATCAGGACTATGGCCAGGGCCACCCCGGCGCCGCTGCCGACGGCTGCGACACCGGGGCCGCCGGCCCGACCGGCGGTGTGAGCCGGTTCGGCGCGGCGGCGCCCGAGGCTGCGCCGGACGCCCCGGAGTGGCGATCGCGATCCCCGCTGGACAACTACCCGCTCGAGGAAGAGCCGGCCGCACCGCCACCCCCGGTCAAACCCGTGCGCCGCAAGGCGCCCAAGGCGCCCAAGGCGGCCGCGCCCACCGACACCACGGTGGTCCTCGACCGGGTGGTCGAGGGCCCCTACACGCTGCCCGCACTGAGCCTGCTGGTCGCCGGTGATCCCCCGAAGACACGCACTGCCGCCAACGACCAGATGGCCGACGCGATCACCTCGGTGCTGGAACAGTTCAAGGTCGATGCGGCGGTCACCGGCTGCACCCGCGGACCCACGGTCACCCGTTACGAGGTGGAACTGGGGCCGGGGGTCAAGGTCGAGAAGATCACCGCCCTGCAGCGCAACATCGCCTACGCGGTGGCCACCGAGAGCGTGCGGATGCTCGCGCCGATTCCGGGCAAGTCCGCCGTCGGTATCGAGGTGCCCAACACCGACCGCGAACTGGTGCGGCTGGCCGACGTGCTGACCGCGCCGTCCACCCGCTCCGACCACCACCCGCTGGTGATCGGCCTGGGCAAGGACATCGAGGGCGACTTCATCTGCGCCAACCTGGCCAAGATGCCGCACCTGCTGGTGGCCGGCTCCACCGGCTCGGGCAAGTCCAGCTTCGTCAACTCCATGCTGGTGTCACTGCTGGCGCGCGCCACCCCCGAAGAGGTCAGGATGATCCTGATCGACCCGAAGATGGTGGAACTGACGCCCTACGAAGGCATTCCACACCTGATCACCCCGATCATCACCGAACCCAAGAAGGCGGCCGCCGCGCTGGCCTGGCTGGTCGAGGAGATGGAGCAGCGCTACCAGGACATGAAGTCATCCCGAGTGCGCCACATCAACGACTTCAACGACAAGGTCCGCTCCGGGGAGATCACCACGCCGCTGGGCAGCGAACGGGTCTACCGGCCCTACCCCTACATCCTTGCGGTGGTCGACGAGCTCGCGGACCTGATGATGACCGCTCCCCGCGATGTCGAGGACGCGATCGTGCGGATCACCCAGAAAGCCCGCGCCGCCGGCATCCACCTGGTGCTGGCGACACAGCGGCCGTCGGTGGACGTCGTCACCGGTCTGATCAAGACCAATGTGCCGTCCCGGCTGGCTTTCGCCACCTCCTCGCTGACCGATTCCCGGGTCATCCTCGACCAGCCCGGCGCCGAGAAGCTGATCGGGATGGGCGACGGCCTGTTCCTGCCGATGGGCGCGAACAAACCGATTCGGTTGCAGGGCGCGTACATCTCCGACGAGGAGATCCAGGCCGTCGTCAGCGCCTGCAAGGACCAGGCAGAGCCCGAGTACACCGAGGGCGTCACCGCGGTGAAGGCCAGCGGCGACCGCGCCGACGTGGACCCCGACATCGGCGACGACATGGAGGTCTTCCTGCAGGCCGTCGAGCTGGTGGTGTCGAGCCAGTTCGGTTCCACCTCGATGCTGCAGCGCAAGCTGCGGGTGGGCTTCGCCAAGGCCGGCCGGCTGATGGACCTGATGGAGACCCGCAGCATCGTCGGACCCTCCGAGGGCTCCAAGGCGCGGCAGGTACTGGTCAAGCCCGACGAGCTGGCGGCCACCCTGATGGCCATTCGCGGCGGCGGTGAGCCGGACACCGGGGACGGCGAAGACTTCTAGCCGGCGCCCCGTGCCGATGACGGCCGGGGAACGGTGCCCGGGGAGCGCTACGCGCTGCGCACCAAGGCCAGGCCGTGCCAGTCGCGGAGCGGCTTGCGTCGTCGGCTGCGCGCCACCAGCCGGGCCACCGCAGCCTCCAGACCCCGGGCCAGTTCGTCGACCGCGGCGAACTCGAAGTCGGCCAGCACCCCGATGAACAGGTCCCCGGCATAGCTCAGAGCCGAGACGCCGGCGCGCAGCTGCATCGCGATCGGGGGTACCGGCAGCACCTGAACCACGTCGCATCCCATGATCTGCAACGGCTCTGCCGGGCCTGCGACATTGGTCGCCAGCGCCACGACCCCGCGCTGGCGGAGTTGGCCGAAGAGCCGGGCCGCCCACCCCGACCACGCGACGGGAAGGATTCCGGCCGCCGAGATGACGGCACGCGCGGCGTGCCGCTGACCGCCGGCCTTGGCCTGCGCCAGCCGGGAACGCACCGCCAGCAGCCGCCGGATCGGGTTCGACTCCTCGACCGGCAGCCGGGGCAGCAGCACCGAAGCCCGGCTCTCGGCGGTCGGCGCGGCGTCGGGGGACGACGGTGAGAACGGAACCAGGGTGCGCAGCGAATCGGGCTCGGGAACTTCACCGCGGCGGATCATGAAGTCGCGGTAGCTCTCGGTCAGCGCCGCCAGCACCACGTCGTCGACGGTCACCTCGAACGCCCGGCACACCTGTTCGATGCCGTCGAGCGGCACCCGTGCGGCGCTGTAGCGGCGCCGGCTGGTGATCGGACCGTTGAGCGGCGACGACGCCGGCTGCAGCAGGCCGCTGGCAAGTTCGACGACGCCGCGCAGGTTGTACACCCAATGCACCGGATTGAGGTCCAGCAGCGGCCGGGTGTGCGTCGGCCGGTCGGCGGCGGGCGGCGCGGCGGCGCTGGGCCTGTGGTGGCTCATACCGGTGTCGGACAGGCCGGTGAGCATGTGCGCGGCGGCGGTGCTGCCGGCGATGCAGTGGTGCACCTTCATCAGCAGGGCCCACCGGTCGTCGCTGAGGCCGCCGATCACCCAGATCTCCCAGAGCGGACGGTCGCGGTCCAGACGCCACGACATCACGTCGGCGACCACCGCGTGCAGCTCGGCGGCTCCGCCGGGCGCCGGCGCCGCGACCCGGCCGATGTGGTGAGCGACGTCGAAGTGCGGATCATCGACCCATTCGGGTGCGCTCAGATCCAGGGCGTGCCGGACCAGCCGCTGTCCGAACCGTGGACACCCGCCGAGGCGCTCGGCCAGCGTCGCCGCCAGAGCGGCGTGCTCGGGCATCGGGCCCTCCAGCACCGCGAGCGTCCCGGTGGCCATGCTGACGTTCTGGTCGGAATCCTCCAGCCCGAGAAAGCCGGCGTCCAGGGGGGTCAAGTACTCGGCCACAGCCACCTCCAGTTGTCTGCAACTGTCGGTACCACTATCTCCTGTGCCGGTAGCGTACGGCAGGGTCGGAAGTCCTCACGTCCGGCCCGGAACACCGGCGGCAGACACATGCCGGCCACAGAGCGGCTACGGACCGGACACCGGCAGTCTTCCCCGGTCAGCGGGGCGCGTAATCTCGCCCCGTGGAGTGGGCACGACTTTTCGCTTTCGATACGCCGCCCTCGGAGATCATCATCCGCGGGACCGTCATCTACATCGCGATCTACGCGATGCTGCGGGTGGTGCTCAAACGCGAGGCCGGCACCAACGGCATCACCGACCTGATCGTCGTGGTGTTGATCGCCGACGCGGCGCAGAACGGGATGGCCGGCGGCTACCGATCGATCAGCGACGGCATCTTGCTGGTCGGCGTGATCATCGGCTGGTCCTACCTGCTGAACTGGATGGCGCACCGCTGGCCGGCCGTGGCCAGGTTCCTGCGGCCCGGTCCGCTGCTGGTGATTCAGGACGGCGCGCTGCTGCACGAGAACATGCGCAAAGAGATGATCACCGAGGAGCAGGTCCGCGAGCAGGCCCGCAAACAGGGAATCGCGGATCTCTCCGTGGTCCGAGAGGGCCGGATGGAGTCCGACGGACAGTTCAGCTTCCTCATCGGCGCCACCCGCCGCTCCCGCGATCTGATCGTCGACTAGAGGATCAGCAGCATCCGGGTGTTACCCAGGGTGTTGGGCTTGACGTAACTCAGGTCCAGGAATTCGGCCACCCCGACGTCATAGGAACGTTGCATCTCCTCGTACACCTCGGCGGTCACCGGCGTGCCGTCGATCTCGGTGAAACCGTGGCGGGCGAAGAACTCGGTCTCGAAGGTCAGCACGAACAGCCGCTGCAGCTCCAGCTCGCGGGCGACAGCCAGTAGGCGGTCGACGATCGCGTGTCCGATCCCGTGCCCGGTCAGCCCGGGGTCAACCGCGATAGTGCGTACCTCGCCGAGGTCTGCCCACAACACGTGCAGGGCGCCGCACCCCACCACCTGCTGGTCGCCGTCCTCGGCGACCCAGAACTCCTGGACCGACTCGTAGAGCGTCACCAGGTTCTTTTCCAGCAGGATCTTGCCGGCGTAGATGTCCACCAGTCGCTTGATCGCCGGGACGTCGGAGGTGCGCGCGCGCCGGACCAACGGCCGCTGGGCCGGTCGGTCCGCCGCAAGATTCACAGCTGCACAGTATCGGTTTCTCGTTTCGGCCTGGACAACAGATATTCTGACGCCGTGTCGGGGCACCCTAAAACCGGTCCGACGGTGACGAACGTCCCCGTGGTCAATCTCGCGAACGCACTGACCGTCATGCGGTTGGGGCTGGTCCCGGTCTTCCTGCTGGCGCTGTTCGCCGAGGACGGCCACGATCCGAGGACGCGGATCGCGGCGTTCGTCATCTTCGCCTTGGCGATCATCACCGACCGACTGGACGGCACCCTGGCACGCAACTACGGCATGGTGACCGAATTCGGCACGCTGGCCGACCCGATCGCCGACAAGGCGCTGATCGGCGCCGCGCTGATCGGGCTGTCGATGCTCGGCGACCTGTGGTGGTGGGTGACGGTGTTGATCCTGGCACGCGAGATCGGGATCACCGTGCTGCGGTTCGCGGTGCTGCACCGCGGCGTGATCCCGGCCAGCCGCGGCGGCAAACTCAAAACCCTGGTGCAGGCCGTGGGTATCGGCCTGCTGATCCTTCCGCTGTCCGGGCCCTGGCTGGTGACGGCCTGGACGGTGATGGCCGTGGCGCTGATTCTGACCGTGCTGACCGGGATCGACTACGTGGTCTCAGCGGTCACCGACCTTCGCGGCGGCCCGGCCGCAAGTTGACCGCGTCCTTCGGGAACCCGTCGGGGGTCGGTGCGCGTTGAGGTGATGACGGTGGATCGCCGAGGTTGACCCGGGAGGGGAGTGCACGATGACGACATTGCTGCGGGAGTCGGTCGGTGAGGTGCTGCGCCAGGCCCGGACGGCCCAGGGGCGCACGCTGCGCGAGGTGTCCGACACCGCGCGGGTCAGCCTCGGATACCTCTCGGAGGTCGAGCGGGGCCGCAAGGAGGCATCCAGTGAGCTGCTCAACGCGATCTGCGCGGCGTTGCAGATCCCGCTGTCGCGGGTGCTTTTCGATGCCGGAACACGCCTGGCCCACGCCGAGCGGTCCGACCAGGCACAGCGCCAGGCCGCAGTGACCCGCATCGATGCCGGCACCAAGGTGGTGATCCCGCCGATTCGCGGGCTAGCATCGGCGGTTTCAGCGTGACGCGCCACGCCTGAACACCCACCCGAGCACCCCGGACCCGATAAATTGATCAGCGGTAGCCGGCGGAGCGACAACGCCGGACAACGAGCAGACGGAGCTGACTGATGGCCAACCCGTTCGTCAAGGCGTGGAAGTACCTGATGGCGCTGTTCAACGCGAAGATCGACGAGCACGCCGATCCCAAGGTGCAGATCCAGCAGGCGATCGAAGAGGCGCAGCGCCAGCACCAGGCCCTGACCCAACAGGCCGCTCAGGTGATCGGCAACCAGCGGCAACTGGAGATGCGGCTGAACCGCCAACTGGCCGACATCGAGAAGCTGCAGGTCAATGTGCGCCAGGCGCTGACCTTGGCCGACCAGGCCACGGCCGCCGGGGACGCCGCGAAGGCCACCGAGTACACCAACGCCGCCGAGGCGTTCGCGGCGCAGCTCGTCACCGCCGAACAGAGCGTGGAAGACCTCAAGGCCCTGCACGACCAGGCCCTCTCCGCGGCGATGCAGGCCAAGAAGGCGGTCGAGCAGAACGCCATGGTCTTACAGCAGAAGATCGCCGAACGCACCAAGCTGCTCAGCCAGCTCGAACAGGCCAAGATGCAGGAGCAGGTCAGCGCATCGCTGCGGTCGATGAGCGAGATCGCCGCCCCGGGTACGACCCCGAGCCTCGATGAGGTGCGCGACAAGATCGAGCGGCGTTACGCCAACGCGATCGGAGCGGCCGAGCTTGCCCAGGGATCGGTGCAGGGGCGGATGCTCGAAGTCGAGCAGGCCGGAGTGCAGATGGCCGGTCATTCCCGCCTGGAGCAGATCCGGGCGTCCATGCGCGGCGAGTCGCTGCCTGCGGGCGGATCGGCCACCGCGGCCGGCCAGGGCACGCCGGCGGCCCCGCAGTCGGGGGCGAATCCAACCCCCGAGAATCCGCTGGGACGGTAGCGACATGGCCGCGACACTCGGAGGCAGCGCCCGGCACTCGCTGCTGCAGCGTGCCGCGGACCGGGCCAGCGAGGTTGCCGACGTCCTGGCCGCCAGGCTGGGTGCACTGGCCGATCCGCGGGCCAGGATGCTGCGTAAGCGGCGGTGGGCGCTGCGGCTGGGCCTGTTCTTCGGTGCCACCTGCGCGTTCTGGATGCTGGTGACGGCGGTGCTGGCCTCCTGGTCGACGCCGGTGTGGGTGCTGCTGATCACCGGACTGGTGTCGGCGGGGGCCGCTGCGCCGGCCACCCTGTTGTTGCTGCGCTACCGCTGGCTGCGCGCCGCGCCGTTGCCGGCCGTGCGTGCGGCCACCGCGCGGCGGCTGCCGGCGGCTGGTTCGGCGGCGCGTCCGGCGATGTACGCGCTGGGTGCCTCGGAGCGGGGGATGCTCTCGCTGCTGGGCGTGCTCGAGCGGGGCCGGCTGCTGCCCGCCGACGAGATCACCGAGCTGACGGCTGCGGTCAACCGCGCCGCGTCCACCATGGCGGCCACCGCTGCTGAGGTGGTGTCCATGGAGCGCGCCGTTCAGGACAGTCCGCAGTCCCGCCAATACCTGGTGCCGACCATCAACGCCTTCACCGCGCAGCTCAGCGCCGGCGTCCGCCAGTACAACGAGATGGTCACCGCCGCAGCGCAACTGGTGGCCTCGGCCAACGACGGCTCGGCGACCTTGACCGGTGACCCGGCGAACTCTCCGATGTCGCAGCGGCGCTACCGCGACGAGCTGGCCGGTGCGACCGACCGGATGCTGGGCTGGGCCCAGGCGTTCGACGAACTGGGCCAGTTGCCCCGCGTCGTCTAGATGTCGTCGCTGCGCTGATCGACTGAATCCGGCCGCGGGCCGTAACGCTCGACGTAGGAGCGGTGAATGTGGGCGTCGCGCTGCCGCTTGCGCGCAGTGGCGAGCTCCGGATCGAGGCCGTGCATGCGCAGCATGTGGGTGCGCCACACCTTGTTGAGCGCATGCGCGAACAGAATCACCATGAACCAGATCGGAAACGTCATGGTGAAATGCGTCATGAAGTCAGCCGGCAGGAACCAGAACGGGATCAGGATGAGCGTCGTGGGCACGGCCGCGCGCATGATCATCCGGACGGTGGCGCCGGGCCCGGCGAGGTCGTTGCGGACCCAGTCCAGCAGCTCCGGAGGCAGCGGGCGCCCGTAGCAGTAACGGATGTATTGAATCGGGGTGGGGCGCTTTGACACGGTCGTGACCTTAGAGCGTCGGGCGCAGCGCCGGAAACACCGTGGCCGCCACCGCGCGCAGCGTCGCCTTGAACATGTCGAGGAAGTCGAAGTAGTCGCGCCACAAGGTGATCCGCCCGTGGTGCACCTCGAACACCCCGCATACCCAGAACTGCAGCCGTAGCGGACCCAGCGTCAGCACGTCGGTGCGCTCGGTGAGCACCGCCGAGCCGTCGGCGGCGATACGGTGGGTCTTCACGTCGAACGACCCGCGTCCGGCCAACCGGCGGAACACCTTGATCGTGGCGCTGCGGCCGTAGATGGTCGGCAGCCCGACGTTCTGATACACGACGTCCTCGGCGAGCGCTGCGGCCGCCGCGTCGAGATCCTCGTCGCGGAGGGCTTCGAGGAAGGTCTCAACGATGCGGATGTTCTCGGTGGTGTCCGCGGCGCCGTGCTGGTCAGTCAGTTCGGTCATACCTGCCACCCTAGGCCCGTGGGGCTGTGGCACGGTAGGCCGATGCGAGTGGTAGTGGTAGCAGGCCCGGATCCCGGTCACGCGATCCCCGCGATCGCCTTGTGCAAGCGCTTCGTGGCGGCCGGCGACGCACCGACGCTGCTGACCGGGGTCAAGTGGCTCGACACCGCGCGTGCCGCCGGGGTGGACGCCGCCGAACTACTCGGCCTCGATCCCACCGCTGGCGATGACGACGCCGACGACGGCGCCAAACTGCACCACCGTGCGGCCCGGATGGCGGTGCAGAACCGTGACCAGCTGCGGGCACTGGGGCCCGACCTGGTGGTCTCCGACGTCATCACGGCCTGCGGTGGAATGGCCGCCGAGCTGCTGGGCATCGGGTGGGTGGAACTGAGCCCGCACCCGCTGTACCTGCCGTCGAAGGGTCTGCCGCCGATCGGCAGCGGGCTGGCTCCGGGCACGGGGGTGCGCGGCCGGCTCCGGGATGCGGTGATGCGGTCGCTGACGGCACGGTCGGTCCGAAGTGGGCTGCGCCAGCGTGCCGACGCCCGGGTTGCTATCGGGCTGCCGGGCCGCGACCCGGGGCCGCTGCGGCGCCTGATCGCCACGCTGCCCGCGCTCGAGGTCGACCGGCCCGACTGGCCCGCCGAGGCCGCTGTGGTCGGGCCCCTGCACTTCGAACCGACCGAGCAGGTGCTGGACGTGCCAGCGGGCACCGGACCGCTGGTGGTCGTGGCGCCATCGACGGCAGCGACCGGCACCGCGGGGCTGGCCGAGCTGGCGGTGGAGCATCTGGTGCCGGGTGGCACCCTGCCTGAGGGTGCCCGGCTGGCGGTATCGCGCCTGGGCGGTCCGCCCCTGACGCTGCCGCCGTGGGCGGTCGCCGGTCTGGGGCGCCAGGATCAGCTGTTGCAGCACGCCGACGTGGTGGTGTGCGGTGGCGGGCACGGGATGGTGGCCAAGACGCTGTTGCACGGTGTGCCCCTGGTGGTGGTGCCCGGTGGCGGCGATCAGTGGGAGATCGCCAACCGTGTGGTGCGCCAGGGCAGCGGACGCCTGATCCGGCCGCTGACCGGACCGGCGTTGGCTGAGGCGGTGGGCGCCGTGCTGGCCTCGCCGGACCATCGTGAGGCAGCGCGGCGGGCGGCGCGCACCGCAGGCGAAGTCGCCGACCCGGTACGGGTGTGCCACGAAGCGCTGGCGAGCACTGGGTAGGTTGGGAGCCGTGCGTCTGACCGAATTTCGCGAGCGGGTCGCGATGCGTTTCGGCGCCGCCTACGGCAACACGGTGCTGGAAGATCACGTGCTGGCCGCGGTGGGCGGACGCACCGCGGCGCGGGCCATCGAGGACGGTGTGGACCCGCGCGAGGTGTGGTGGGCGCTGTGCGCGGACTTCGACGTGCCGCGCGATCAGTGGTGAGGCGAGTCGCTGTGCGCCACGATGCTGCGCACCAAGGCGACCGACAGGTCTGAGCAGATCGCGGCCAGTTCGGTCGGAGTCTCGACCGGGTCGTCGAGCCAGGTTTCGATGATCTGATTGACGCCGCCGACGATGAACAGTGCACCGCGCCGTAACTCTCCGGGGGCCAGGTTCTGGCCGTCGAGAACGGCTGGGGCGTATTCGACGATGGTGTCGGTGATCATGTCGAGGATGCCCGCGCGGTGCTCGTTGAGGCCCGGAATCGCCGACAGGTCGCTGGTGGCGATGCGGTGGATGTGGGGGTCGGCGGCGATGAGGTCGAGGAAGGCGGTCAGCGCCGAGCGGAGTTTGTCCGACAGCGTTCCGGGGTGGCCGACGCCTGCGGTCACCATCGCTTCGAGCAACTGGTCGCGGACATCGTCGGAGACCGCGAAGAACAGCGCTTCGCGATTGGGAAACTGCTCGTAGAAGTAACGTGGGGTGAGTCCGGCCGCGGTGCAGACTCCGCGGACGGTGACCTCGCCGATGCCCGACTCGCCCCAGATCTGGCGGCCGGCCGCCAGCAGCTTTCCGCGGCGCTCGGCGCGGCGGTCCACCGCGCTGATCCCGCCGTAGTCACGCACCACCTCAGGGCGTTTCATTGACATCACCCTACTAGCGCCCGTAAATTCGGAATACGGATGTTATCCAAATAGCTTGGAGGCCGCCCGATGAACGCGCCCGCACAGACCATCCCCGCCCGCCACCCGTCCGGGCCCGGCCGCGTACCGGCGGGCATTGCGGCGCTGGCCCGGGTATTGGCGGTAGGGCGGCCCAGTGCCGAGCGGTGGCAGAAGATCGGTGAGGACCTGACCGCCGGAGACGAGCCGATGCAGCGGCTGGTCGAGTGGATGTCGAGCGCCGGGGCCGCCGAGACGCGGCCGATCTTCGAACAGATCCTCACCCGTGGCCTCGCCAGCGTGCCGGATGCACCTGAGCCGCTGCGGGAGTTCTTCGGTGAATTCGAGCCGATACCGGACTGGGTCGACATGGCCCGGGTGCGGCGCGGCCAGCGAGCCCTGCGCCGGGGCGGCGCCGACGGCACCTACATCGCCCGGGACGTGTCGTTTCTGGGCGGCTACCAGTTCTCCTCGTTCAACAAGACGCTGCTGCGCACCGGTGTACTGGAGAAGGGCTCGAACAAGCGCTTCGCCGAGACTCTGCAGTGGGCGCTGGACGTCAGTGCGGAGGGCGGACTGGAGCCGCTCGGCGTCGGTTACCGGGCCACCATCCGGGTCCGGCTGATCCACGAGTACGTGCGCCGGCATGTGGCGGCACTGCCGGACTGGCGCGCCGACGAATGGGGCCTGCCGGTCAACCAAACCGACATGGCCGCCACGTTGGTGGGCGCGCTGATCGCGCCGCCGGCGGGCGGACTGGCGCTGGGACTCGTGATGCCGCCGGCCGAACTGGACGACATCGCGCACCTGACCCGCTATGTCGGCTGGCTGATGGGAGTCCGCGACGACTGGTTGCCCCGCAGCTTCCGGGACGGCATCCGCGTTCTCTACCAGACCCTCGGCGCGCTCTCCGCGCCCGACGAGACGACCAAGCAGCTGGCGGCGCCGATGGCCGACGATCCGCTGGGATGGCATTTCGGCGCCATGGCCGGCCTGCGGCGCCGCATCGCACGCGCCCAGCATCTCTCGTTGACCAGTAGCTTCCTGGGATCGGGCACGATGCGAAAGCTCGGTCTGCCGACTTCGGTGCTGCCGTGGTACCCGCTGGTGCGGCTGCCGGTGAACCTGGCCCGCAGCGTTGCGGCGCTGACGCTGCCCGGTGGACTGGATCGCGCGGCGCGCCGCGGGCGGCGCGAGCAGGAGGCGTTCATGCGCACCCTGATGGGCACCGGCGACACCACCATCGGAGCCTCTGCGCACGTCATGCAGGTGGGTTAGCGGCGATCGCGAGCGCGGCGGAGCCGGGCGCTGCGGGTCGTCGGCGTCGGGTTAGCGGCGATCGCGAGCGCGGCGGAGCCGGGCGCTGCGGCGACACGCCGCGCGCCTACTTGATTCGAACATTCGTTCGCCTACTGTGGAGGCAGTTCGTTCGGCCTGACGGGTCTGTCAGACCCCGTCGCTAGCGTCACGGCCAACCGACCGAGAACGGTCAACCGAACTACCGAACCACAGGAGAGGCATCATGGCGCAAGCGCCCGATCGCGAAAAAGCACTCGAACTGGCGATGGCCCAGATCGACAAGAATTTCGGCAAAGGCTCGGTGATGCGCCTCGGGGACGAGGTGCGTCAGCCGATCTCGGTCATCCCGACCGGTTCCATCGCCTTGGACGTGGCGCTAGGCATCGGCGGCCTGCCCCGGGGCCGGGTCGTCGAGATCTACGGCCCGGAATCCTCCGGTAAGACGACCGTGGCGCTGCACGCGGTGGCCAACGCCCAGGCCGCCGGAGGGATCGCGGCGTTCATCGACGCCGAGCACGCACTGGACCCCGACTACGCCAAGAAGCTCGGCGTGGACACCGACTCGTTGCTGGTGTCCCAGCCCGACACCGGGGAACAGGCGCTGGAGATCGCCGACACGCTGATCCGCTCCGGGGCACTGGACATTCTGGTCATCGACTCGGTGGCCGCCCTGGTGCCGCGCGCGGAGATCGAAGGCGAGATGGGGGACAGCCACGTCGGTCTGCAGGCCCGGCTGATGAGCCAGGCGCTGCGGAAGATGACCGGCGCACTGAACAACTCGGGCACCACGGCCATCTTCATCAACCAGCTGCGGGAGAAGATCGGGGTGATGTTCGGCAGTCCTGAAACCACCACGGGTGGAAAGGCTTTGAAGTTCTATGCATCGGTGCGGCTGGACGTTCGGCGGATCGAGACCCTCAAGGACGGCACTGAAGCGGTCGGCAACCGCACCCGCGTCAAAGTGGTCAAGAACAAGGTGTCGCCGCCGTTCAAGCAGGCCGAGTTCGACATCTTGTACGGTCGGGGCATCAGCCGTGAGGGTTCACTGATCGACATGGGCGTGGATCAGGGCTTCATCCGCAAATCCGGCTCGTGGTTCACCTATGACGGCGAGCAGCTGGGGCAGGGCAAGGAGAACGCCCGCAACTACCTGCTGACCAACGTCGACGTGGCCAATGAGATCGAAAAGAAGATCAAGGAGAAGCTCGGCATCGGTGCCGTGCTGACCGATGAGCTGGCCGATGAAGTCCTGCCTGCCCCTGTCGACTTCTGAGCTGGTCGAGGCGGCAGAGCCCAAACGCGAAGAGCAGGCGAAGGCGCTGTGCCTTCGCCTGCTCACCGCCCGGGCGCGCACTCGTGCCGAACTGGCCGGGCAGCTGGCAAAACGCGGCTACTCCGAGGCGGTGAGCAGCCGAGTGCTCCACCGGTTGACCATCGCCGGGTTGATCGATGACGCCGATTTTGCCGAACAGTGGGTGCGATCGCGGCGCGAGCGGGCGGGCAAGGGCCGCAAGGCGCTGGAAACCGAGCTGCGCACCAAGGGCATCGATGAGGACGTGATCGCCACAGCGTTGTCGGGCATCGACGCCGGGGCCGAGCGCGAGCGTGCTGAGCAACTGGTAGCGGCCAAGCTTCGCCGAGAAGCCCTCGGCGACGACGATGTCAAGATCACCCGCCGGCTGGTGGCGATGCTGGCCCGGCGCGGCTACAGCCCCTCGATGGCCTACGACGTGGTCAGCGCCGCATTGGCCGGCGAACGAGAGCGCCGCCGAGTCTGAGGGCCTGCGTTAGACGCCTTCCTCGGCGTCGTGTGTGCCGGTGAAGACTTCCTTGGTTCGCTCCACAGCATGCGTGGCGATCGCCATCGAGTCCTGGACGATCGCGCTGACGCCCCCGGAGATGTCCCCCCGAATGATGTCGCCGGCGTCCTCGACGATGTCTGAGGCCTTCTCCATGGTGTGAGCGGCGATGTCGCGTGCGGCGCTGATTGCATCCTTGGGGGTGATGGCCATCGGAGTCTCCTGTCGCTAGCTGTCGATTCCGACTCTAGACGCCGGGTGCCGGGTGCGCAGTGCCTAAACGACGCGGGTGCCCGGGGTGCCTTCCGGCTCGATGGTGGTGGCCTCCAAGGGGGACTGGCGAGCCTGGCGCATGCGGCGTTCCAAGCCGATGGCGCCGGCTGACAGTGCCATGTTTCCGGTGATCATCAGCGCGGCGATCACCAGGAGCGCGGGCAGGTAGTTGCTGTACTGGGAGCCGACGACGGTGCTCTGGCGCACCATCTCCACAAACGTGATCTGGTAGCCGATAGCGGTGTCTTTGAGCACCACCACCAGTTGCGACACCAGTACCGGAAGCATGGCCGTGACGGCTTGGGGCAGCAGGACCAGCCGCATCGAGGCGACCCAGCCCAGCCCCAACGCGGCGGCGGCCTCGCCTTGGCCGCCGGGCAGGGCGTTGACCCCGGCCCGCACGATCTCGGCGATGACTGCGCCGTTGTAGAGGGTCAGGCCGGTGACGACCCCGGCCAACGCGATCTGTTGTGGCGGAAACACGTTGAGCAGGCCGTAGACGAAATAGGCGAAGATCATCATGATCAGCACCGGAATGGCCCGGAAGACCTCCACGACCACCGCGCAACACCAGCGCACCGGCGTGATCTGGGACAACCGGCCGATACCCAGCGCGACGCCCAGAATCAGTGCGAGCCCGATGGACCAGGCTGCCGCGGTAAGAGTGCCCGCCACGCCCGGTAACACGTAGGTCCGCCACAGGTCCGCGGTCAGGAACGGCGCCCATTTCTCCGCCGTCAGCTGGCCTTTGGCGCACAGCCGCGAGTACACCATCCAGCTCAGCAGGCCGGCGACCAGCACCGTGGCCACCGACAGGGCGTGGTGGCGGGCCCGGGCCCGCGGGCCGGGGGTGTCGAACAGCACGGTCGCCCGTGGCACGGACCTCATCGCGACACCGCCAAGCGCCGGTCGAGGTAACCGAACAACAGTCCAAGCGGCAGTGTCAGCACCAGAAAGCCTGTGGCGAACACCGCGCCCACGCCCAGCAGTGCCGCGGTGTTCTCGGTCATCGTCTTCATCAGCAGCGCCGCCTCGGCGACGCCGATCGCCGAGGCCAGCGTGGTGTTCTTCGTCAGCGCGATGAAAACCGAGCCCAACGGGACCATCGCGGCGCGAAAGGCTTGGGGCAGCAAGATAATCCGGAGATTCTGGGTGAAACTCAGCCCCAGCGAGCGAGCCGCCTCGGCCTGCCCGATCCCCACCGTGTTGACACCCGCGCGCACCGCTTCGCAGACGAAAGACGCGGTGTAGACACCGAGCCCGAGGACCGCCAGGCGAAAGTTGCTGTCGTCGACCGAGGTCGGCGACTGCGGGTCGGTCAGCGTCACGCCCAGCGTCTGGGACAGCCCGAATGAACACAACAGCAACAGCAGGGTCAGCGGGATATTGCGCACCAGATGGACATAGCCGCCGCCGAGCAGGCGCAGCACCGGCACCGGAGCCAGGCGCATCGCCGCCAACCCGGTGCCCAAGGCCAGTGCGAGTGCACCGGACAGCACCGCCAACTCGACCGTGACGGTGAAGGATTGGAGGATCTGGCCCCGATATTCGCCGAACATCATCGTCTGATCGGCGGCGGATCGGGTACGGCAAACCCGGCCGGGCCGAAGTTGTCCTCGAACGCCGCCCGCCACGAACCGTCACGTTCCATTTCTTCGAGGGCGTCGTTGATCCGCTGCCGCAGCGTGTCGTTGCCCTTGCGCACACCGATTCCGTAAAGCTCCTGGGAGAAGCGTTCGCCGACCAGCTTGAAGTCGCCGGGACTCTGGGCGGCAAAACCGGCCAGGATCACGTCGTCGGTGGTCACCGCGTCGATCGCGCCGTTGCGCAGGGCCTCCACACATGCCGAGTACGTGTCGTAACGCTGCAACTGCACACCGGGGTAGCGGTCCTTGATCCGCTGCGCCGGTGTGGATCCGGACACCGAACACAGCTTCTTGTGCCGCTGCAGCGAGGCCGTGCCGGTGATGTCGGTGTTATCGGCGCGAACCAGCAGCGACTGCCCGGCCAGCAGGTAGGGGCCGGCGAAGTCGACCTTCTGCAGGCGCGAGTCGGTGATCGAATACGTGGCCACCAGGAAGTCGACCTGGCCGTTGCGCAGCAGCATCTCGCGCTGGCTGGACGGAGCCTCGATCCAGGCGATGCGGTCGGGCGGGTAGCCCAGCCGGGCCGCGACGTAGCGGGCCACGGCGACATCGAATCCGTCCAGCGTTCCGTCGGGTCTCTTGACGCTCAACCCGGGTTGGTCGAACTTGACCCCGATGGTGATCTTGCCGCTGTCGTGGGCGGTGCATGCCCCGGTGAGCGCGGCCAAAACGGCCGCCCACGCCAGTACCGCAGCGACCCGCGCCAACGTGCGCAAACGCCCGGTGAGAATCAATGTTCGAGGACCTTGGCCAGAAAGTCCCGGGCCCGGTCGGTCTGCGGCGAGCCGAAGAACTCTGCGGGAGCGGCGACCTCGACGATGGCGCCGTCGGCCATGAACACCACCCGGTCCGCGGCACGGCGAGCGAAACCCATCTCGTGGGTGACCACCACCATGGTCATCCCGTCGTCGGCCAGGCTGGTCATCACGTCGAGCACTTCGCTGATCATCTCCGGGTCCAGGGCGCTGGTCGGCTCATCGAACAGCATCACCTTCGGATTCATCGCCAGGGCGCGCGCGATCGCCACCCGCTGCTGCTGCCCGCCGGACAGCTGGGCGGGGTGCTTGTCGGCCTGATCGGCCACCCCGACCCGCTCCAGCAGTGCCATGGCCTGGCTGTGCGCCTGCGCCCGGGGGAGCTTGTGCACCTTCATCGGAGCCAGTGTGACGTTGGCGAGAATCGTCTTGTGTGGAAACAGGTTGAACGACTGGAACACCATGCCGACCTGCGCCCGCAACCGGGCCAGGGCCGCGCCTTCGGTCGGCAGCGGCTCGCCGTCGAGAGCTATGGTGCCGGAGTCGACGACTTCGAGCCGGTTGATGGTGCGGCACAGCGTGGACTTGCCCGAGCCTGAGGGACCGAGGATCGCCACCACCTCGCCCCGGGCGACCTCGAGACTGATGTCTTTGAGCACATGCAGATCGCCGAAGTACTTGTTGACCTCGCGGATGGCGATCATCGGCACCGGATCCCCTCCGCTGCTGATCATCGCATCTGACCCTACCCAGGAAGTCCCGGCCGGGACGCCGCTATCGGTCGGGTCACTCCCACCGACTCGGGTGCCGCGCCCCGCCGTACCATAGACCGGGTGAGTTCGCCGGTGATTTCCGAACAGATGCGCACCTACGAGGTGCGCACCTACGGCTGTCAGATGAACGTTCACGACTCCGAACGGATCGCCGGAATGCTGGAGCAGGCCGGATATCGCCGCGCCTCCGACGGCGCGGACGCCGACCTTGTGGTGTTCAACACCTGCGCGGTGCGGGAGAACGCCGACAACAAGCTCTACGGAAACCTGAGTCACCTGGCGCCCAACAAGCGCGGCAACCCCGACATGCAGATCGCAGTGGGTGGCTGCCTGGCCCAGAAAGACAAGGACAGCGTGCTCAACCGCGCGCCGTGGGTGGACGTCGTCTTCGGCACCCACAATCTGGGGTCGCTACCGGCGCTGCTGGAACGCGCCCGGCACAACCGCAGCGCCCAGGTCGAAATCGTGGAATCGCTCCGCGAGTTCCCGTCGTCGCTGCCCACCGCGCGGGACTCGGCCTACTCGGCCTGGGTGTCGATCTCCGTCGGCTGTAACAACAGCTGCACCTTCTGCATCGTTCCCTCGTTGCGTGGCCGCGAAGTGGACCGCAGCCCGGACGACATCCTTGCCGAAGTGCGGGCGCTGGCCGCCGAGGGCGTCCTCGAAGTGACCTTGCTGGGCCAGAACGTCAACGCCTACGGTGTCTCGTTCGCCGACCCCGATCTGCCGCGCGACCGCGGCGCATTCGCATCGTTGCTGCGGTCCTGCGGGGACGTCGACGGGCTGGAACGGGTCCGCTTCACCTCACCTCATCCGGCCGAGTTCACCGACGATGTCATCGAAGCGATGGCGCAGACCCCGAACGTCTGTCCCACGCTGCACATGCCGCTGCAGTCCGGTTCCGACCGCGTGCTGCGGGCCATGCGCCGCTCCTACCGGGCCGAGCGCTACCTGGGCATCCTGGAGCGGGTCCGGGCCGCCATTCCCGATGCAGCCATCACCACGGACCTGATCGTCGGATTCCCCGGTGAGACGGAGCAGGATTTCGCCGAGACGCTTGAGGTGGTGGCGGCGGCCCGATTCTCGGCCGCATTCACCTTCCAGTACTCCAAGCGCCCCGGGACACCTGCTGCCGAACTTCCCGATCAGTTGCCCAAAGAGGTGGTCCAGCAGCGCTATGACCGGCTGATCGAACTACAGGAGCAGATCTCGTTGGAAGAGAACCAGGCCCAGATCGGTCGCACCGTCGAATTGCTGGTGGCGGCCGGTGAGGGACGCAAGGATGCCGCTACCGCACGCATGAGCGGCCGGGCCCGCGACGGCCGGCTGGTGCACTTCGCGCCTGGGAACGCCCAGGTGCGCCCCGGTGACGTGGTGACCACGACCGTGACCGGCGCGGCGCCGCACCACCTGCTGGCCGACGGCGCTCTGCTGAGTCATCGGCGTACCCGGGCTGGAGACCTGCACGCCGAACCGGCACCCGGTGTCGGACTCGGTATGCCCACGATGCCGGGGGCGGCGCGATGAGCGGCAGCGGCGACAACCACCGAGACTTCGAGGCCTACCGCGCCGACATCGAGGCCGCCGAGCGCCGCGTGGCCGGTGAGATCGATCCCGGCGGCAGAGGCCTGGTCGTCGCGATCTGCGTCTTCGTGCTGCTGGGGTCCTTCCTGTTGCCGCACACCGGTTCGGTGCGCGGCTGGGACGTGCTGTTCCCCGGCAACGGCACCGACGAAGCCTTCGTGACGCTGCCGTCGAAGTTGTTCATGTGGCTGGCCCTGGTGTTCGGCGTGGGATTCTCCCTGCTGGCTTTGCTGACGCGGCGCTGGACGGTGGCCTGGGTGGCCCTGTCCGGGTCGGCGGTGGCCAGCGTGGCGGGACTGCTGGCCGTGTGGTCCCGCCAGACCGCGGTGCCGGGCGACCCCGGGCCGGGCGTCGGGCTGATCCTGGCCTGGATCACGCTGTTCGTGCTGACGTTTCACTGGGCGCGCGTGGTGTGGACCCGCACCGCGCTGCAGCTCGCCGCAGAGGCCGAGCGCCGGCGCAGCACCGCCGAACTGCACTCCAAGAACCTGCTGGACGGCCTCAACGGTCCCGAGGACCAGCCACCGCCGGCGGCGGGGGAGTAGGGGACGTTGCGGCCCGGCCTTCCCGGCTGGCGCGATAGGCGTCGGCGCGCAACCGGGTGAGCCAGCGGGGACGCAGTTCCACCCCCGGAGCAGTGTTGACGGTCGGGTCGAACGACACGTCATGCCCCGCATCGCCGGTCCCCTCGAGGCCGGTGAGCACCAGGTGGGCGAGTGGATGGAATCCGGCCGTCCCGCGGGCCTGCTCGAGTTCGAAGCGGATCTGGCCGCCGTCGAGTTGCTGGCGGACATTGCGAAGCGACAATCCCCGGCCGTCGATCGGTGTGTTCAGCCGAGCCCGCAACCACCACGTCTGCTCGCGGTAGCTCAGCGGCTGCAGCGAGGTCATCGTCAGACCCGACCACCGCAGTGCGGGCCGTATCCCCAGCGCGCGGCCCACGATCCCCGAACTCGCCGAGGCCAGCAGGATGTCCCAGCAGCGGTGGTCGGGCGCTGAGGCGGGAATCCGCAGGGCCAGTCCGACGGCGTCGGGTAGCGCGCCCGGTGTGCCGGCGGCCTTGGAGATGCGTGCCACCACCGTGGCCGATGGCACCGGCAGGCCCACACCGGTGGGTGCATGCCGTTCGAGAACGCCGGTCGCCAGCACACCGTCGGGGTGAAAAAACCGCCTTTGCCGCAGCGCTGCCCCCCGGCGAAACAGCTCCCCGGCGATCATCGCCGCGGTACGTCTCCGCGCCACGCGCCGGTCTCGCTGCCCTGGCTTTCGATGAATTCCTTGAAGCGCTTGAGATCGCCGTGCACCCGATGGTCCAGGATGTGCAGCTTGTCGGCGACGTTCTCCAGGACACCGTCGGGGTCGATGTCCATCTGGGTGGTCACCCGCGTGGTGTTGTCATCGATCTTGTGGAAGGTGACCACACCGCCGTGGGCCGGGCCGGAGTCGGATCGCCAGGCGATGCGCTCTTCGGGGTGTTGCTCGGTGATGGTCGCGTCGAACTCACGCGAGACTGGGCCCACCTTGATCTTCCAGTGCAGGTGCGTGGGGTCGCGTTGTTGCACCTGCTCGACGCCCTCCATGAACTGCGGGAACGACTCGAACTGGGTCCATTGGTTGTACACCGTCTGAATCGGCCGCTTGACGTCCAGGGCCGCGATGATGTTGCTGGCCATGCTCACCTCCAGTGAGTGGTTGTTGCCGTCTCGTCTGGAGGTAGCCCATGCTCGCCGATGCTCAAACATCGGCTGGTAGATCAGCGCCGGTTGAGCGCCTGCTCGGCGGCCTGGGCCCATTGCCGCCACTGCTCGGCGTTGGCGCTGGCCTCGGCGGCCTCCTTGACCCGGCCCGCGGCCTGGGCCTTGAGTGCTTGCCGCTCGAACTGTTCGGCGCGGGTGCGGAATTGAGCCGCCCGGGCTTCGGCCTCGGGGTCCACCACGGCGGCCTCGGCGGCCGCGCCGGCATCCCGCACCTTCTTCTCCACCGCTCGCAGCCGTCGCTCGAGCTCCGCGGAGCGCTCCCGGGGCACCTTGCCGAGGGCATCCCACTTGTTGACGATCGAGCGCAGCGCGGCGCGCGCGGCGTTCTGGTTGGCCGGGTCGATGCGCTCCGCCTCGGCCAGCAGGGCCTCTTTCGCCGCGGCATTCGCCTCCAGCTCGGCATCACGTTCGGCGTTCGCGGCGTTGCGGGCGGCGAAGAAGGTGTCCTGGGCGGCCTTGAAGCGCTGCCACAGCGCCTCATCGACGTCCTTCGACGCCCGCCCCGCTGATTTCCAGGTGGCCAGCAGCTGGCGGAAGGTGGCGCTGGTGGCCGCCCAGTCGGTGGAAGCGGCCAGTTCCTCGGCCCGCTTACACAGCTGTTCCTTCTCCTCCCGAGCGCCGACCCGGCCGCGGTCCAGCTCGGCGAAATGCGACCCGCGCCGCCGGTTGAAGCTGTCGCGTGCGGCGGCGTAGCGCTTCCACAGCGCGTCGTCGACCTTGCGGTCCAATCCGGTGATGGTGCGCCATTCGTCGAGAATGGCGCGCATCCGGTCGCCGGCCGCCTTCCACTGTGTCGACGTCGCCGCCAGCTCCTCGGCCTCGACGGCCAGGGCTTCTTTGCGTGCCGTTGCCGCTGCGCGCTGCTCGTCGCGCTGCGCACGGGCTGCGGCGGCGTGGGAGTCGGCGTGCTCGCGCACCACCGCGATCCGCTTCTCCAGGGCCTCCACGTCGCCGAGGATGCTGGCGGTGGGCAACTGCTCGGCCAACGCTGCCGCGGACGCCTTGATCTTGCGGGCGTCGCCACTGCCGGAGGACAACCGCTCCTCGAGCAGGGTCACCTCGGTGCTCAGATCGTCGTAGCGGCGGCCGAAATGGGCGAAGGCCGCCTCGCGGTCACCGGCCTGCCATGAGCCGATCTGGCGCTCGCCGGCCGCCGTGATCAGCCATACCGTGCCGTCGTCATCGACCCGGCCGAATCGGTGTGGATCGCAGGTAGGCGGCCCCACGACGGCCGGGGCCGGCCGGGCGCCCGGCTTCGGGCCGGGGCGCGGCCCCGGACGCGGACCCGGGCGGGGGGCGGGCGAACCGCTGTCAGTGGTCATCGCTGTCGTCACCTAACCCTTCGCGGGATAGCCCGCGCATCTGCCGCGCGCCGCGGCGCCTTCGATATGCCTGGAAGTATTCAAGAGTATTCAAGCAGTTACCCGCCACACTGTGCCGACAACTCGGCGGTTCAGCGAGGCTCGACGCAGGAGAGGTCAGGCTGGGGCCGCCGCGTGGGCCGGGCTGTAGCCTGTCCGATCGTCACCGATATTCCCTGCGGACCGGTAGGAGGCGACGATGGCGAAAGAAACGGTAGCCGTGCTCTTCGCTCTCGGCGCGGCGTTGTTCGGCGCGATCAGCGACGTGATCCAGCAGCGCAGCGCCCGTCGTGTCGGCGACCAGGCTGTGGGATCCGCCGCACTGTTCGCCCGCTTGCTGACCGACCGGCGCTGGTGGGTCGGCAGCGTGTCGGGGCTGGTGGGGCTGGCTCTGCAGGCGGTCGCGCTCGGCCTCGGATCGGTGCTGCTGGTGGAGTCACTGCTGGTCACGTCCCTGTTGTTCGCGCTGCCGCTGGGGGCGCGCCAGGCCGGCCGGCGGTTGGCCCCGTCGGTCTGGCTGTGGGCGGGGCTGCTGGTCGCGGCCTTGGCGGTAGTCATCACCGTCGGCAATCCCACCGCCGGAGCGCCGCGGGCCTCGCTGGACGGCTGGGTGTGGGTGATCGGCGTGCTGGCGCCGGCGATGCTGCTGTGCGTGATCGGTGCGCGAATTTATGCCGGGCAGACTGCGGCGGCTGTGCTGCTGGCTGCGGTGTCAGCCATCGCCTGGGGAATTTTCGCGGTGCTGACCAAGGGGGTGGTCGATCTGATCGGCCATGGTCCACGCGCGCTGCTGACCGCTCCGGAGCTCTATGCCTGGGCAGCACTGGCCCTGGTGGGCATGGTTTACCAGCAGTCGGCGTTTCGTGCCGGGGCACTGACGGCCTCGCTGCCGACGATCACGGTGCTCGAGCCCCTGGTGGCCGCGACGCTGGGTGTGGTCCTGCTCGGCGAGGTGCTCAATCCGGGCCGTGACGCCGTCTTCGTCCTGGTGCTGGCGGTGGGCACCCTGGTCGCCGCGGTGGCGGCGCTTTCGCGGGATCAGGCGGCCACTGCTGAGGCCCCGGCGGTCGCCGCGTAGCGGGGGATTGCGCGCGGGCGGGGTGCCCGCCACGGGCCTTGCTCCCGGGCCGGCACCGCCGACAGCGGGTATCGTTTCCCGTTTGAGGAGGGGGCCATGTCGACAGGAAATGTCCTAGCGGCGCTGATCGCGCTGTGCGCTGCGATGGCGTCCGCGATCGGCGACGTGATTCGTCAGCGCTCCGCCCAGGAGGTCACCGACCAGCAGGTGGGCCACCTGGAGCTGTTCTGGCTCTCGCTGCGTGACCCGCGGTGGTGGGGTGGGGGCGCCGCGGCGGTGGCCAACTACGCACTGCAAGCGGTGGCATTGGCCGTCGGTTCGGTGATGCTGGTGACCGGCCTGCAGGTGACAGCGCTGCTGTTCGCGCTGCCGATCTACGCCTGGCTCACTCACCGTCGGGTGACCAACCGCGAGTGGATGTGGGCCGTTGTGCTGGCCGCGTCGCTGGCAGTGGTGGTGATCGTGGGCGATCCCACCGAAGGCAAACGTCACGCTCCGGCGGCCACCTGGATCATCGTGGCGGTGGTCCTGCCGACGGTGTTGGTCGGCTGCGTGCTGGCCGCCCGGATGTTCCGGGGCCGGCCCGCCGCCGCGGTGTTGCTTGCGGTGGTGGCCGGGACGTCGCTGGCGGTGTTCGCCCTGCTGACCAAGGTGCTGGTGGAAGTGCTCAAGGCCGACGGTTTCGCCGCGGTGCTGCGCGCCCCGGCGCTGGTGCCCTGGTTCGCGGCGACGCTGGCCGGGATGATCTTCCAGCAGTCGGCGTTTCGGGCCGGCGCGCTGACGGCATCCATGCCGACGATGATCGTGGCCAAACCGCTGGTGGCCACCGCCCTGGGCGTGCTGCTGCTCAACGAGACCATCCAGGCCGGTGGCGCAGAGGACGTCGCGGTGGTCATCGGCGTGATCCTGGTGGTGGTCGCCACCGCGGCTCTGGCCCGCGGTGAGGCGGCCACCATCGTCGCCGACGCGGGAGCAGACCTGGCCGTGCCGATGGCCGCGCCGTCGAACAGCTAACTTGGGTGCCGTGCTGGGACCGATAGCGATCATGCCGTCGGCGCCGGTGCTGGTGCCCGAACTGGCCGGCGCCGCCGCCGAAGCCGCCGAGTTGCGGAATGCGGTGCTGGGCGCCGCGGCGCTGCTGCCGCACCGTTGGGTTGCTCTGGGCGCCGGACCGGACGGGGTCTTCGGTCCAGACAGCGCAGGCAGTTTCGGGGGATTCGGCGCCGATGTAACGGTCCGGTTGTCGCCGAACGCCCGGCAGGCGGCCGATCTCCCGTTGTGCGCGTTGCTGGCCGGCTGGGTGCGCGGACAGGTCTGCCCGGACGCGGAGGTGGTGGTGTATTCCAGCGCCGATCCCGGTGCGGCGTGGACCGCCGGGGCGCGACTGCGCGCCGAGCTGGACCAGCTGGCCGAGCCGACGGGCGTGCTGGTGCTCGCCGACGGCGCCGCCACGCTGACGCCGGCCGCACCCGGCGGCTACCACCCCGAACACCGGGAAGATCAGCGCGCTCTGGAAGAGGCGCTGATCGGCGGCGACGTCGCCGCACTGGCCGGGCTTCCCGCGCAGATCGTCGGCCGGGCGGGGTTCGCCGCACTGGCCGGGCTGGCCGGGGCGGCGCCGCGCGCTGTCAAGCAGCTCTACTGCGACGCCCCGTACGGGGTCGGCTACTTCGTGGGGGTCTGGCAGCCGTGAGGCCGATCGTCATCGTCGGACCCACCGGCACCGGAAAATCACAACTGGCATTGGAGCTGGCGGCGCGGCTGGGCGGTGAGATCGTCAACGCCGACGCCATGCAGCTCTACCGGGGCATGGACATCGGCACCGCCAAGCTGTTGCCGCACGAGCGCGGCGGCATCGCGCACCACCAACTCGACGTGCTCGACGTCACCCAGACCGCGACGGTGGCCCGCTACCAGCAGGCCGCCACGGCCGACGTGGCGGCAATCATGGCCCGCGGCGCGGTCCCGATCATCGTCGGTGGGTCGATGCTCTATCTGCAGGCCCTGCTCGACGACTGGTGTTTCCCGGCCACCGATCCGGTGGTACGTGCCCGCTACGAGGCGCGGTTGGCAGAAGTCGGGGTCGCCGCCCTGCACGCCGAACTGGCCGGCGTCGATCCGGTCGCCGCCGCATCGATCCTGGCGACCGACGGCAGGAGGATCGTGCGGGCACTGGAAGTCGTGGAGCTGACCGGCCAGCCCTTCGCCGCTTCGGCGCCCGCCATCGGGACTCCGCGCTGGAATGCCGTGATACTCGGCTTGGATTGCGACACAACTGTTCTCGATGAACGGTTGGCCACCCGGACCGACTCGATGTTCGCCCACGGCCTGGTGGCCGAAGTCCAGGGCCTACTGGAGGCGGGGCTGCGCGAGGGAGTCACAGCCGCCAGGGCCCTGGGATACGCCCAGGTGATCGCCGACCTTCAGGCCGGCGGCGACGGCACCGGCGCCGCCGAACCGACGTTCATCGGCACCCGCCGCTATGTGCGCCGGCAGCGATCCTGGTTTCGGCGCGATCACCGCATCCAGTGGCTCGACGCCGCCGCCGGCGGCCTGCTCGACGCGGCGTTGCGCGCGGTGCGGCACGTATCCTGAGCACATGCTTTTCGCCAAGGGGCACGGCACCCAGAACGACTTCGTGTTGCTGCCGGACCTGGAGGCGGCGGTGCAGTTGACCCCCGCCGCGGTGGCCGCCCTGTGCGACCGCCGTCGCGGCCTGGGGGCCGACGGCCTGCTGCGGGTCACCACCGCAGGTGCAGCGCTGCAGGCAGGTGTGCTCGACCGCCTTCCCGAAGCGGTGGCGCCCGCGGACTGGTTCATGGACTACCGCAACGCCGACGGTTCGGTTGCCGAGATGTGCGGCAACGGAGTCCGGGTCTTCGCGCACTATCTGCGGGCTGCCGGCCTGGAAACCCGCGATGAGTTCGTGGTCGCCTCCCTGGCGGGGCCGCGGCCGGTGGTCGTCCACCACGCCGACGACGTGCACGCCGACGTCACCGTGGACATGGGCAAGCCGAACCTGCTCGGAAGCACCGGCCCGGCATTCGAGGCGGTGGTCGGCGGCAAGCTGTTCGCCGGCCTGGGCGTCGATATGGGAAACCCGCATCTGGCCTGCGTGGATCCGGAGCTGTCCGCGGCAACGCTGGCTGCCCTCGACGTGGCAGCCCCGGTGTCGTTCGACACCACGGCGTTCCCGAACGGGGTGAATGTGGAGATCGTGACCGCGCCGCGCGACGGAGCGGTACGGATGCGGGTGCATGAGCGCGGCGTCGGTGAGACCCGCTCGTGCGGCACCGGCACGGTGGCTGCCGCGGTGGCGGCCCTGGCCTATACCGGCTCGTCGACGGGCACGCTGTGCGTTGAGATCCCGGGCGGGCGGGTCAGCGTCACCGTCACCGAGGCCGGCAGCTACCTGCGTGGGCCGTCGGAACTGGTGGCCCGGGGCGAGATCGCGCCCCGGTGGTGGGCGGCCCAGTGACCTATCCCGACGCGAGGACGCAGCCCAGCACCGGTGAGCTCAACCTCGACGACCGCGCTGCATTGCGCCGGGTCGCCGGGCTGTCCACCGAACTCGCCGACATCTCCGAGGTCGAATACCGCCAGCTGCGCCTGGAGCGGGTGGTGCTCGTGGGAGTGTGGACCGAGGGCACCGCAGCCGAGGCCGACGCCAGCATGGTGGAACTGGCCGCCCTGGCCGAGACCGCCGGTTCTGAGGTGCTCGAGGGCCTGATCCAGCGCCGGGAACGGCCTGATCCGGCCACCTACATCGGCTCGGGCAAGGCCCATGAACTGCGGGAGCTGGTGCTGGCCACCGGGGCCGACACGGTGATCTGCGACGGTGAACTGTCGCCGGCGCAACTGACCGCGCTGGAAAAAGCGGTCAAGGTCAAGGTGATCGACCGCACCGCGTTGATCCTCGACATCTTCGCTCAGCACGCCACCAGTGCCGAGGGCAAGGCGCAGGTGGCGCTGGCGCAGATGCAATACATGCTGCCGCGGCTGCGCGGCTGGGGCGAGTCGATGTCACGGCAGGCCGGCGGACGGGCCGGCGGCAGCGGCGGCGGAGTGGGCCTGCGTGGCCCCGGTGAGACCAAGATCGAGACCGACCGGCGGCGGATCCGGGAACGGATGTCGAAGTTGCGCCGCGAGATCCGGGCCATGAAGCAGGTACGCGACACGCAGCGCAGCCGGCGCCGGCACAGTGACGTCCCCTCGGTGGCGATCGTCGGCTATACCAACGCCGGTAAGTCGAGCCTTCTCAACGCATTGACCGGTGCCGGGGTGCTGGTTCAGGATGCGTTGTTCGCCACACTGGAACCGACCAGCCGTCGTGGCCAATTCGACGATGACCGCCCCTTTGTGCTCACCGACACAGTCGGCTTTGTGCGCCACCTGCCCACCCAGCTGGTGGAGGCGTTCCGCTCCACGCTCGAGGAAGTCGCCGACGCCGACCTGCTCGTCCACGTGGTCGACGGATCGGATGCAGCCCCATTGGCGCAGATCAGCGCGGTGCGCCAGGTGATCTCCGAAGTCATCGCCGAACGTCATTCGGGCCGCAGCGACCAGCGCGCCCCGGAGCTGCTGGTGGTCAACAAGATTGACGCCGCGGGCGATTTGGCGTTGGCCCAGCTGCGCCGTGCCCTGCCCGACGCGGTGTTCGTTTCGGCACACACCGGAGACGGCATCGACGCGTTGCGGCAGCGAATGGGGCAGCTGGTGGCGCCCGTCGACACCGCTGTAGATGTCGTGATCCCTTATGGCCGTGGTGATTTGGTAGCCAGGGTGCATGAACAGGGCCGGGTTCAGCACGCCGAACACGGCGAGGGCGGCACCCGGATCCGTGCGCGGGTCCCCTTGGCGCTGGCGGCCAGTCTGCGGGAATTCGCCGCCCTTTAGGCATTCGGCGCACCGTACGATAGGCTGCGACCACGCGTCGTGGAACGCTTACTCACCGCCATTGCGGCCATCGGGCCGTGATTCAGCCGGTTCCGAAGCTCTTCTCGCGGCGATCGCTATTGCCAACAGGCAATCTCGCCAACCCTGTGTTGCAGATGTATCGGTCATTTCGTGTTGACCGCTGCGGCGCAGCCGATGCCGGAAAGGCATGACATGACAACCCCTTCATTCGCCGAACTCGGTGTGCCCGCCACACTTGTGCGCGTGCTCGCCGAGCGCGAAATCGCTGCTCCGTTCCCGATTCAGGTGGCGACACTGCCGGACAGCCTGGCCGGCCGCGACGTGCTGGGCCGCGGCAAGACCGGTAGCGGCAAGACGCTGGCCTTCTCTCTGCCGCTGGTGGTTCGGCTGGCCGGGGACAAGCGCCGTCCCGCGGCGCCCACTGGACTGGTGCTGGCGCCCACGCGCGAGCTGGCCACCCAGATCGCCGAAACCCTGGAACCGCTGGCCCGGGCCAGCGGTCTGAAGGTGACCACCGTCTTCGGCGGGGTGTCGCAGAACCGTCAGGTGGCTGCGCTCAACGCCGGAGCCGACATCGTGGTGGCCTGCCCCGGCCGCCTGGAAGACCTGATGAAGCAGCGGCTGATCACGCTGGACGCGGTACGCATCAGCGTGCTGGACGAGGCAGATCACATGGCCGATCTCGGTTTCTTGCCGGGAGTCACCCGGATTCTGGCGGCCACCGCCGAAACCGGTCAGCGACTGCTGTTTTCGGCGACCCTGGACAACGGCGTGGACAAGCTGGTTCGGCGCTTCCTGCGGAATCCGGTGTTGCACTCCGTCGATGAGCTCGACGCGCCTCCTCTGGCGATGACCCACCATGTGTTCCATGTGTCCGGCCTGCAGGACAAGAAGGAACTGGTGCAGCTGCTCGCGTCGGGAACCGGGCGGCGAATCCTGTTCCTGCGGACCAAGCACCAGGCCAGGAAACTGGCGCGGCAACTGACCGAGTCCGGTGTTCCGTCGGTCGATCTGCACGGCAACCTGTCCCAGCCGGCCCGTCAGCGCAATCTCGCGGCGTTCGCGGACGGCGAGGTCCGGGTGCTGGTGGCCACCGACATCGCCGCCCGCGGCGTCCACGTCGACGAAGTCGAGCTGGTGGTGCACGTGGATCCGCCCGCCGAGCACAAGGCTTACCTGCATCGCTCCGGGCGCACCGCCCGGGCGGGCAGCGCCGGCGACGTCGTCACCCTGGTCCTGCCCGAGCAGCGCAGTGAGACCAAGGTGCTGCTGCGCCGCGCCGGCATCACCGTCGCACCGCAGCAGGTGGCCGCCGATTCGGTTTCGGTGCTCGACTTGGTGGGGGAGGTCGCGCCGTTGCGCGCGCCCGCGCCGGTGGTCGCTGCGCCGGCCCGCGTCGCGACCGCGCCGGCCCGCTCGGGCCGCCCGCGGCGCCGCCGTAGCGGCACCCCGCAGCCGACTCCTGCTGCCGACTCCGGGCGCCGGCAGCGCGGCGGCACCGGCCCCCGGCGCCAGGCCGGGTAGGCAGCAGCTCCCCGCATCCACCACCACGGGCGACCAACCATCCGGTTGGTCTATCCTCGTCGGAAAGATCAGTCGACCGGAGGTCAGGCAATGAGTGCCGCAATCAAGTACCAGCGAACCCTGTTCGAGCCCGAGCACGAGCTGTTCCGGGAGTCGTTCCGGGCCTTCCTGGATCGCCACGTCGCGCCCTACCAGGAAGAGTGGGAAAAGGCCAAGATCGTCGACCGCGCGGTGTGGCTGGAGGCCGGCAAGCAGGGCTTTCTGGGCATGGCGGTGCCCGAGGAGTACGGCGGCGGCGGCAACCCGGACTTCCGTTACAACACGATCGTCACCGAGGAAGTCACTGCCGGGCGCTACAACGGGTTGGGTTTCAGCCTGCACAACGACGTCTGCGCGCCGTACCTGCTGGAACTGTGCAACGAGGAGCAGAAGCAGCGCTGGCTGCCCAAGTTCTGCACCGGTGAGCTGATCACCGCGATCGCGATGACCGAACCGGGCACCGGCAGTGACCTGCAGGGGATCAAGGCCCGTGCGGTCCGCCAGGGTGACCACTACGTGCTCAACGGCTCCAAGACGTTCATCACCAACGGCATCCACTCCGATCTGGTGATCGTCGTGGCCCAGACTGACCCCGACAAGGGCGCACAGGGCTTCTCCCTGCTGGTCGTGGAGCGGGGGATGGAAGGTTTCGAGCGGGGCCGGCACCTGGACAAGATCGGTTTGGACGCCCAGGACACCGCCGAGCTGTCGTTCACCGACGTGCACGTTCCGGTGGAGAACCTGCTCGGCGAGGAGGGCAAGGGCTTCATCTACCTGATGCAGAACCTGCCGCAGGAGCGGATCTCGATCGCGATCATGGCCGCCGGGGCGATGCAGGCGGTGCTGGAGCAGACGATCCAATACACCAAGGAGCGCAAGGCGTTCGGCAAGCCGATCGGCAGTTTCCAGAACAGCCGGTTCCTGCTGGCCGAGTTGGCCACCGAGGCCACCGTGGTACGGATGATGGTCGACGAGTTCGTCAAGCTGCACCTGGACAAGAAGCTGACCGTCGAGCAGGCCGCCATGGCCAAGTGGTATTCCACCGAGAAGCAGGTACACCTGATCGACCGCTGCCTGCAGCTGCACGGCGGATACGGCTACATGCGCGAATACCCGGTCGCCCGGGCTTATCTGGATGCCCGCGTTCAGACCATTTACGGCGGCACCACCGAGATCATGAAAGAGATCATCGGTCGCAGCCTGGGCGTCTAGCCGCGGCAAATCCGAACATTTGAGGCGTCGCGCGGACGCTCTCGGGGGCGCTACCAGCAGCTTTGGTAGCGCCCCTTGTTCGCGTCAGGGCTGATAGTTTGGCATCATTTCCGCAACGGGTCCGTATCTGTTTCCGCAATATCGGATACTGGGCTTCGAAATTCGGACGGATTGCGGGAAAGTCTATGCCGGGAATATTTGCGTCAATAACGATGCCTGGGAGGGCGCTGGTGACTAGTCCGAGAGATCGGTTCGGCAAGACGGCGGTGCGCGCGGCGCTCGGCCTCGTGGCGACGGTCACCGTGCTGTTGTCGGTGCACACCGCTGCCGCAACACCCGATAGCGATGCCCACGACGCCATCACGGCGGCATGGCAGGCGGCCGGCGGGGACGGCTCGCCGCTGGGGCCGCCCAAGGGGGAGGTGCACCCCGCCGGAATCGGGTTCGCCCAGGACTTCGCCGGTGGGACGGTCTTCTTCACCCCGGAGAGTGGCGCCAAGGCGCTCTACGGTGCGATTCTGGACAAGTACGAGGCGCTGGGCGGGGCGGCGGACAACGGCCTGGGTTTCCCCAGCAGTGACGAAGTGCCCGGGCTCGTCCCGGGCAGTCGGGTGGCCATCCTGTCCGGTGCCGACAACCCGGTGATCTTCTGGACGCCCGAGCATGGCGCGCACGTGGTGCGCGGACCTATCAACGCCGGTTGGGACAAGCTGGGCAGCTCTACCGGCGCTCTGGGTGTCCCGGTCGAGGACGAGCGCTACGACGGCGCCGTGGTCACCCAGAAGTTCAGCGCCGGTGCGCTCTCCTTCGACAGCGCGACCCGGACCTTCACCACGGTGCCGCCGGAATTGGCGGCGCAGCTGGCCGACGTGCAGGCCCAGGCGGATCCGGCGGCGGCCATCGACCAGGCGTGGCGCACCGCCGGCGGACCGGCCGGCGCGTTGGGCGCCAAGCAGGGCGGCCAGTACCCGATCGGCGACAACGGCGGCGCCGGCCAGGACTTCGTGCACGGCAAGGTCTACTTCAGCCCCGTCACCGGCGCTAACGCGGTCGCAGGCGACGTGCTGGCCAAGTACGAGTCACTGGGCGGGCCGGCCGGCAGCGATCTCGGTTTCCCGATCACCAGCACGGCCGACGGCGCGGCCGCCGGCAGCAAGTTCAACGCGTTCGCCGCCGACGACGAGCCGGTGATCTTCTTCAGCCCCGAAAAGGGCGCCTTCGTGGTGCGCAGCGCGATGAAGGCGGCGTGGGACAAGCTCGACGGAGCTACCGGCCGGCTCGGTGTCCCGGTGGGCGATCAGACTCTCGAGGGCGATGTGGTGTCGCAGAAGTTCAGCGGCGGGACGATCACCTGGAACCAGGCCACGAGTACCTTCAGCGCCGATCCGGCCGAACTGGCGCAATCGCTGTCCGGCGTGCAGATTCCCGGGATGAACCTGCCGGAGGGCAGTAAGGCCACCACGGGCGTCACCGCCAAGGAGACACGGTGGAATTGGCTGTGGGTGCTGATCCCCGTTGCGGTGCTGGCGGTTCTGGGCGCGCTCGCCGGGGCGGCGATGTGGTGGCAGCGGCGGCGGCCGGCCAACGGGCGTACGGGCACGCCGGTCGCGGTGCCCGCCCCGGCTGCCGATGAGCACGACGACGATGACGAGCAGTGGGCGCACCAAAACCACCGCGAAGACCGCCGTGAGGAGCACCGGGAGTTCGAGGGCACCGTCCGGCTGCCCAGCCGGTACGGGTCGGCGCCGTATCCCTCCGAGCCCGAACTGCCCGTGTCCACCAGTGCCGATGCGCCGTGGCTGCACTACGGCGAGAACGACAGCGAGGCCCACCTCGACGACGATGACGACACCGACACCGCGCCCACCCGAACGGTGACCGACGAGGACCTCGGTTCCGGTCGGCACGCGGTGGGCAACGGTGGCACACCGGCGGATTCGCACAGGTTCGGCGGCGGCGCGGAGCCGCGCAGCTTCGGCCGCGGCACGTCCGGGCGCGGGTTCGGCATTGAGGAGACGGTGCATCCGGTGATGCATCTGCCGCTCGACGACCCGTATCAGCAGCCGAACGGCTACCCGATCAAGGCGAACATCGGCTCGGGGCTTTACTACACCCCGCAGAACGCTCTGTATGACGACACCCTCGCCGAGATCTGGTTCGCCACCGAGGAGGCGGCGCGGCTCAACGGCTTCACGCGGGCCGGCTGATCACCGCATCGGCAGCGGCAGATTCGCCTCTGCCGGCGGGCGGGGCCCGAAGATCCGGCGCTGATCGTGGGCGATGCGAATGTCGTTGATGCTCGACTCGCGTCGGCTCATTCGGCCGTCGGGGGCGAACTCCCACAGCTCGTTGCCGTAGCTGCGCCACCACTGGTCGTCGGCGTCCCGGCATTCGTACTGGTAGCGGACCGCGATCCGGTTGCCCTCCCAGCACCACAGGTCTTTCCGCAGGGCGTAGTCGCGCTCGGCCGCCCACTTGCGTTGCAGGAAGGCCTCGATCTCCGCGCGGCCGGTGAGGAACTCGTCGCGGTTACGCCACACCGAGTCCTCGGTGTACGCCAGCGCCACGCGTGCGGGATCCCTGCTGTTCCAAGCGTCTTCGGCGGCCTGCACCTTGCGTTGTGCGGACGCGGCGTCGAACGGCGGGACGGGCGCGAACACGGTCAGATCTTGCGGATGACGGTCACGACCTTGCCCAGCACCACCGCGTCGTTACCCGGGATCGGGTCGAAGATCGGGTTGTGCGGCATCAGCCAGACCTGGCCGCCGGTGCGCTTGAAGGTCTTGACGGTGGCCTCCCCGTCGATCATGGCCGCGACGATGTCACCGTTGTCGGCGACGTTCTGTTGGCGCACCACAACCCAGTCGCCGTCGCAGATCGCGGCATCGACCATCGACTCGCCGACGACCTTGAGCAAGAACAGCTCTCCTTCGCCCACCAGTTCGCGAGGGAGGGGGAACACGTCCTCGACGGCCTCCTCGGCCAGGATCGGCCCGCCGGCTGCGATCCGGCCCAGGACCGGGACGAACCTGGGTGCGGGCAGCGCGTCCGACCCGGCGAATTCGGTGGTCTGGGCGGCCTCGCCGGCACCGGCCACATCGTCCAGGCCGCGGACGTCGACTGCCCGGGGACGGTTGGGATCACGGCGCAGATAGCCCTTGCGCTCGAGCGTGCGCAGCTGGTGAGCGACCGAGGAGGTGGAGGTCAGCCCGACGGCATCGCCGATCTCGCGGATGCTCGGCGGGTAGCCCCGCTCGTTCACCGAGGCGCGGATGACGCTCAGGATGGTGCGCTGACGGGGGGTCAGCGCCGAGTCCGGCCCCGTGGCGCTTCTGCTGCTGTCGCTCATGGGGGCGAATCTAGTCGCCGAGCTGCGATTAATCAAACATGTGTTCGAGGTGTGTCGCGCGCGCGTTCGAACTTCTGGGCGAGGTTGTCGGAGGTATTCGCTAATGTTTTCGACAACGATTCGATCACATGTTCGGAAATCGAACATACAAGCGATTACTATTCGAACAGTCGAGCGAACAGGGTCGCCGACGCCGAGCGAGGGAGAACCGCACATGATGCTCATCGACACGATCTCCGCGACCGCCGAGCCCACCCGGCGCCAGTCTGCGCGGACGCATCGGGCTCCGCTGACATCAGGTCGTGCCCACCCGGTCTACACCGGCCCGGCGCGTCTGGTCCGGTCCCGCCCGGGTGGCGCGCCGATGCGGCAGCACGGCACCGGGGTGCTGATGTCGCGCGCGCCGCATCGGCCGCAGGCGGCCAAGGCCATCACCCCGGCTACCACGGTGGTGCTCGCGCTGATCGCCGCCGCCATCACGGTGTGGCTCGGGCTGATCGCGCAGTTCGGCGCGGCCGCCGCCGGCGGTGCCTCCGCGGTGCCGGACCGGCTCGGTGTGGTACGAGTCCAGAGCGGGGAGAGTTTGCAGCACCTGGCGGCGCGCGTGGCACCCGACGCGCCGGCCGGGCAGGTCATCGAGCGCATCCGCGAACTCAACGGCCTGGAGACGGTGGCCCTGGACGCCGGCCAGACGCTGATCGCGCCGTTGGGCTGAGGCCCGCGTGCTCATCCGGCGGCCGCTTGCAGCCACTGCCGGACCCCGACGGCCGGCCGCGCAGGTACGCTCGCAAGGGTCTCAACAGCCCGGGGCGCCTCACCTGTCAGAGGGCCCTGGTTCTCGGCACGGCGAAGGAGCGGCGATGCACTGTCCGTTTTGTCGCCATCCAGACTCCCGGGTGGTGGACTCCCGCGAAACCGATGAGGGCCAGGCGATCCGGCGCCGTCGTTCGTGTCCGGAATGCGGTCGCCGGTTCTCCACGGTGGAGACCGCGGTGCTCGCGGTGGTCAAGCGCAGTGGCGTCACCGAGCCGTTCAGCCGGGAGAAGGTCATCAGCGGGGTACGGCGGGCCTGCCAGGGCCGCCAGGTCGATGACGACGCGCTGAACCTGCTGGCTCAGCAGGTCGAGGACGCTGTTCGGGCTGCGGGCTCACCGGAGATCCCCAGCCATGAGGTGGGGTTGGCGATCTTGGGCCCGCTGCGCGAGCTCGACGAGGTGGCCTACCTGCGGTTCGCCTCGGTGTACCGGTCGTTTTCCTCCGCCGCCGACTTCGAGCGGGAGATTCAGTCCCTGCGTGAGCACCGCGAGATGCCCAGTCCCGATTGAGCAGTACCGGCTCCTGGGAGCATTACGCTGGCGGGATGGCACCGCAGTTGCATCCGAACCTTGTGGAGCTGGCACCGCTGTTGGGCACCTGGTCGGGCGAGGGCTTCGGGGTCTATCCGACGATCGCCTCGTTCGACTATCTCGAAGAGGTGGTGTTCTCCCACGGTGGTAAGCCATTCCTGGTCTACGGCCAGAAAACCCGCTCGCCAGTCGACGGCGCGCCTCTGCATGCCGAGACCGGCTATCTGCGCGTGCCGCAGCCCGGCCGGATCGAATGGGTGCTGGCGCACCCGAGTGGCATCACCGAGATCGAGGTCGGCAGCTACGCGGTCACCGGCACCGGCGTGGAGCTACGGCTGTCGGCCACCGCGATCGGGCTGGCGCCGACCGCCAAGGAAGTGACCGCGCTGAGCCGCGTTTACCGGCTCGACGGCGATGAGTTGTCCTACACGCTGGAGATGGGCGCCGTCGGCCAGCCCGCGCAGAACCATCTGACCGCCACCCTTCGCCGCGCCGCGTAACCCGCGGCTCGGCTCACTCGTCGCCGTCGCGATTCTTCTTGGCCTCTTGGGCCAGGAAGCGCTCGAATTCGGCTCCCAGCTCGTCGGCGCTCGGCAGGTCCTCGTCGCGCGACAGTAGCGAACGGTTCTGCTGGGCGGTGACAAACGCGTCGTACTGGCGTTCCAGAGCCGTCACCACCTGGGCGACCTCGGCGCTCGCCTCCACCTGTTGGTCGATCTTGGCCCGGATCTCGGCACCGGCCTCGCGGAGTTCGGTCAGCGGCAACTCCAGCGCGCCGCTCTGGGCCGCCTGCTTGAGCAGCGCCTCAGCTGCGTCGGGGTAGTCGGTCTGCGCGACGTAATGGGGCACGTGAACGGTGAAACCCACGACCTCGTGGCCGTGCTGCGCCATCCGGTACTCCAGCAGGTTGGATGCGCTGCCCGGTACCTGGACCTCGGTGATCCACGGCGTGAATTCGCTGATGAGCTCCCGGTTGTTGGAGTGCGCGGTCAGGGTCACCGGACGGGTGTGCGGCACGGCCATGGGGATGGTGCCCAAGCCGATGGTCCGTCGCACTCCGAGCTGTTCGGCAAGCAGTCGCACGGCTGTGATGAAACGCTCCCATTTCAGGTCGGGCTCCATGCCCGCCAGCAACAGGAACGGGGTGCCCGCGCTGTCACGCAACGCGTGCAGGTTCAGCTCGGGCTCGCTGTAGTGGGTGAAGTGGTCGGATTTGAACGTCATCAGCGGCCGGCGCGACCGGTAGTCGAGCAGGTCATCGATGGCGAACGACGCCACCAGTTCGCTGTCCAGCGTGGCCTTGAGGTGGCGGGCCGCCAATCGGATCGCGTGGCCGGCGTCGGAGAAGCCCTCCAGGGCGTGAATCAGCACCGGTCCCTCGCCGTTGGCCGACACCAGCTGCGGTGCCGGAACTTCCAGCTCGTACATACCGCTCTGCTCGGCCTGGTAGTGCCGGTCCCGGCTGGGACCGTTGTCCGGGTAGTCGGCCATCGTCTTTGCCTCCTCGTTGTGCGGATCGCACTCGCCATTTTCCCCCACCGGGGGGGCGCACCGGAAAACGGTGCACTCTGTGGTGATCAACGTCGCTGTGCAGCGGCGGAATTCCGCGGGGGTCCGGCGTTCGCTCACCGGAGAATGCGCTGGCAGTCGGCCCCACGGCGGCGCGACGCCGCACGGTTGCGCGGCGTCGCCCGAACAGCTGTCCACAGCCGCCGGTTCATCCCCAACGCGGGGTGCGGCGTGGCATGGACGCGCCCGGCGTGACGGAGCTTGTCGTCACCGTTGCAGTCATGACAACAAAGCAACCGGACTTCACGCTGAACCGGCCCGAAGCGCTGATCGCGGCGTTGCCGGCCATCCTCGGCTTCGTGCCGGAGAACTCCCTGGTCCTGGTCATGCTCGAAGGTGGTGAACTGGGCTCGGTGCTGCGGGTCGATCTGACCGACGCGCTCATCGGCACTCTGGGGCGGCTCGCGGAGGTGGCCGCCGCCGCCGCGCCGGCGGAGGCCGTCGCGGTGCTCGTCGACGAGCAGGGAGCCGGCTGCCCGGCCTGCGGCGATCAGCACCGGGAGCTGATCGCCCGGCTGACCGAAGAGCTGTCGCGCCGCGACATCGCGCTGCTCGGAGCGCATGTGGTGGATCGGGTGGCCCGGGGCGGCCGGTGGCATTGCGCCGACGGCTGCGGTGCCGGCGGTCCGGTCGACGACCCGGAGGCGTCGCCGCTGGCCGTCGCCGCAGTGCTGGAGGGCAGGCGACTGTATGCCCGCCGTGCGGACCTTCAAGCGGTGGTCACCCCCGATGACGCGGTGCGCCGTGCCGCGGTGGCCGCGGCGATCGCCGACTGTGCGGCAGAGCGGGCCGCCGGGCGCGGTGCGGCTCTCGTCCGGGCCCGCCGCGACGTCGCGCAGGTGCTGGCTGCCATCGCTGCGCTGGCGGGGGGACAGGAGCCGGGCGAGGCGGAGTTGGCCCGGCTCGGATGTTCGCTGTCCGATGTGCTGGTCCGGGACACCCTGTGCGCCTTGGCGATCGGGGAGCGCGCCGCCGAAGCCGAGCTGCTGTGGTCGACCCTGGCCCGGGCTCTGCCCGAGCCCTGGCGCGCCGAGGCGCTGGTGCTGCTGGCGTTCAGCGCCTACGCGCGTGGGGACGGGCCGCTGGCCGGCGTGTCGCTGGAAGCCGCCCTGCGCAGTGTGCCGGGGCATCGGATGGCAGGCCTACTCGACACCGCCCTGCAATCCGGGCTGCGGCCGGAGCGTATCCGTGGTCTGGCCGACACCGGCTACCGGCTGGGACAGCAGATCGGGGTGCGCCTGCCGCGGCGGCAGGACCCGGATCGGCGGGCCGGTTGAGGACCGGGCGTCAGACCTTCTGGACCTTCACGGCGTGCGCCATCTCGTAGGGGAGGCTCACGTCGGTGTGGCCGGGGATCACGACGGTCACCCCGTCGTCGCCGTCAGTCTGGACGGTCACCCTGGCGTTGGGCACCACACCGGCTTCCTTGAGCCGGGCGATCAGGTCGATATCGCCCTGGACGTGCTCGGTGAGCTGGCGCACCACCACCGCCACCGGGGCGCCGGCCGGCAGTTCGGTCAGCCGGACGAGGTCGGAATCGCCGCCGCCGGACCCGGCGCCGAAACCGAGATCCAGAAGACCGGGGATGGGATTGCCGAACGGCGACGTGGTCGGGTTGTCGAGCACCTGAACCAGGCGCCGCTCGACGTCCTCGCTCATCACATGCTCCCAGCGGCAGGCCTCGGCATGCACCTCTTCCAGCGGCAGGCCGATGACGTCGACGAGCAGGCGTTCGGCCAGCCGGTGCTTGCGCATCACCGAGACGGCCAGGGCGCGGCCCTTCTCGGTGAGTTCGAGATGACGGTCGCCGGCCACCTTCAGCAGGCCGTCGCGTTCCATCCGGGACACCGTCTGACTGACGGTCGGGCCACTTTGTTCCAGGCGCTCGGCTATGCGTGCACGCAATGGGGTGACACCCTCTTCCTCAAGGTCGTAGATCGTCCTGAGGTACATCTCGGTGGTATCAACCAAGTCATTCATTCGGCACCTTCCGTCGCAGCTGAGTCTACTTGGGCAGCCAAGGCCGTGGTGAGCCGCGATGCTCGGCGTTGCGGCGGCAATGCAGGTCCGCAGATGCAGCTCCGGCGGGCCTCCGCGATCTGCGGCGGCCCGCCGGAACGGGGACGATGCACCGGGCCCGACCGAGCCCGCCGGTGTCAGCTGGCGTAGGAACGCAGCCGGTCGGCGCGCTCGCCCTGGCGCAGCTTCGCCATCACCTCGCGCTCGATCTGGCGGACCCGCTCGCGCGACAGACCGAACAGCTTGCCGATCTGGTCCAGCGTGCGGGGCTGACCGTCGTCGAGGCCGAACCGCAGCCGGATCACCTGGTGCTCCCGCTCGTCGAGGGTGGCCAGAACACTGCGGATATCGGTGTGCAGCAACTCGGCGATCACCGCGTTCTCCGCCGACATCGCCTCGGAGTCCTCGATGAAGTCGCCCAGCGGGGCCTCCTCGTCAGAGCCGACCGGCATGTCGAGGCTGACCGGGTCGCGGCTGTGCTCGAGCAGGTCGTTGATCCGCTCCGCCGGAATGCCGGACTCGGCGGCCAGCTCTTCGTCGGTGGCCTCGCGGCCCAGCTGCTGGTGCATCTCACGCTTGATCCGCGCCAGCTTGTTGACCTGTTCGACCAGGTGGACCGGAAGCCGGATGGTGCGGCTCTGATCCGCCATGCCTCGGGTGATGGCCTGGCGAATCCACCAGGTGGCGTAGGTGGAGAACTTGAAGCCCTTGGTGTAGTCGAACTTCTCCATCGCGCGGATCAGCCCGAGGTTGCCCTCCTGGATCAGGTCCAGCAGCGGCATGCCCCGGCCGGTGTAGCGCTTGGCCAGTGAGACCACCAGACGCAGGTTGGCTTCCAGCAGGTGCCGACGTGCGGACTCGCCGTCTCGTACCACCGCTGCCAGTTCGCGCCTGCGCTTCTCGCCGAAGCGCTTGCGGGTGTCGAGCAGGTGCTGGGCGTAGAGCCCGGCCTCGATCCGCTTGGCGAGTTCCACCTCGTCGGCGGCATTGAGCAACGCGGTTTTGCCGATGCCGTTGAGGTACACCCGTACCAGATCTGCGGCTGGGCTCTGCGCGTCCAGATCGCCGTCGATCCGACTCGTGCTGGCATCTGCCTTTGCCATTGCGGCCTCCCGTTGATCGGCTTCACTGTCACAGGTGTCAACGCCCGACACGCACGCAGAGTTCCCGGCCGATCGCATTTCCACACCACTTGACGTGCGGAAATACGGGAATGACTTTGAGAATGTGCTAAGAACCGTTCGCGTGCGGCGCTTCGCCGTCAGCGCTGTCGCCGGAATCCGGGCGCGGTGGCCGCTCCAGGGCCGGCCGGGTTCCGGTGGGGAACAGGGGGGTGCGCGTAGGCGCCGCCTCATAGCGGCGGGGCTCCTCTTTGCTGCGGGGCGGCCGGTCATTGGCGATCAGCACCGCCATCCACGGCAGCGGGATCGACGCCACCAGGATCAGCAGGGAGATCAGCCCGTTGTGCCAGATTCCGTAGGCGATCGCGGCGAAGATCAGCGCAGGCACCCGTAACGCCATCAAGGTCAGGTACTTGCGTACCCGCTCGCGGTGCTGCTGCTCGTAGGACGGGGCCGCCGCCGTGATCAGGACGGGTCGGCCGTCGTCGTCGAAACCCAGCTCGGGGCCGTGCTTCATCCCTCCACTGTCCCACATGTCCGGCTCCCCGGCACGAGGGGTTTTGGGAACACTGCGGTTCTGGGCACAATGGGAACATGGGCATAGACACCGACACCCTCGAGCGCACCGATTCCGAGGAACGCGTCGATGACGGGACCGACGGCGACACCCCGAAGTACTTCCACTACGTGAAGAAGGACAAGATCGCCGAGAGCGCGGTCATGGGCACCCACGTGGTGGCGCTATGCGGTGAGGTGTTCCCGGTGACCAAGTCGGCCAAGCCCGGTTCCCCGGTCTGCCCGGACTGCAAGCGGATCTACGCGACGCTCAAGCAGGCTTGACCGGATCGGTCTCGTCGCTGGCCTGGCCGGCCCGTGACACCACCCACCTACGCAGTTGGTGCAGGTGGGTGGCGTGGGCGGGCCACTCTTCCTGGACGGCCGCATTCAGTTCGGCGCCCAGCATGATCGCGAAGCCGAGCAAAAACGCGAACAGCAGGAAGGCGATCGGCGTCGCCAGCGCCCCGTAGGTGTAGCCGGTGCTGGTGATGTAGCGCAGGTAGATGCGCAGACCCATCGTCGCCACCACGAACACGGTCGTGGCCAGCAGCGCGCCGAAAATCAGCCGGTGCGAGGGCAGGGGCTTGGGCAGCGACACCCGGTAGAGCACCGTCACCGCGAGCAGCAGACCGAGCACCAGCGCGGGGTAGTAGCCGAACCGCAGAATGTCGGTCCATCGGGCCGGCAGCCGCTCGGCGATCGCGTGCGGTCCCAGCGCGGCCAGCGGCGCGGTGGCCACCGCGATCACCAGCATCGCGACGTAGAGCCCGAGCGCGAAGAAGCGTTGCCGCACCGGATGACGCAGCGTGGTCTGGTCGTGTGCCTCGACCACCGAGTCCACGAACGCCGAGATCGCCGATGATCCGGCCCACAGCGATATCACGAAGCCGAGCGAGACCACCTCACCGCGCGCATTGGCCACGATGTCTCGCACCGTCGGCTCAATGATCTCCACCACCACGTTCCTGGAGAAGAAGCTGCTGGCCATGCTGATCAGCCGGTCCTGGATGGTGGCCAGCGTGTTCGGGCCGAACAGCGGCGCCACGTAGGACAGACTGCCCAACATTCCCAGCAACAGCGGCGGCAGCGACAACACCGACCAGAAGCCCGCCTGCGCCGATTCGGCGAAGATCGAATCGTCCCAGCTCTTCACCAGGGTGCGCCGGGCGATCCGGAGCAGGTGATGACGGGAGGGTTTGGGAATCCGGTCAGTCATGACCAGCCCAGCATTCCTGACGAGTGCCGCTATTGCACAATCTGCTCAGATGGCGTGTTGGCTGCGCCTCGCGTCATGCCTCGGCCGACGCGCTGACCTGAATCACCGCGGCCAGCTCAATCAGCTTGGCCTCGTGTTCGTTGGCATGGTGCTGGCAGAAGAGAAGTTCGGCACCGGAGGGCAGCGTGGCTCGCACCCGGGCGGCCGCGCCGCACCGGTCGCATCGATCAGCCCGGGTGAGTTCGGGACTGGTCAGAGTCGCGTTCATGGGCTCCTCCGTTCTCGCGGTTGCTCTCAAGTGTGTCAGACGCTTGAGCGTTCGGCGTTGTTCCCGGCTCCGGCTGTGTCGTGTCTCACCCCGAAGCGCGGTGCGGCAGGATCGGTGATATGGAGCAGCAACCGATGCCGGCCGGGGTCCTGGTACACATGTGCAGCGCCGGCGACTGGGAGCGGGCGCAGCAGGCCGGGGAGCTGCGCCCCGAGTCATTGCGCAGTGTCGGATTCGTGCACCTGTCGACGCCGCAGCAGGTGCACCTGCCGGCGAATCGGCTCTACCGCGGCTGCTCGGATCTGGTGTTGCTGCAGGTGAATCCGGACGAACTCGGCGCGCCGGTGCGCTGGGAGCCCGGCGTGCCGGGCGATCCGGAGTCGATGTTGTTCCCGCATCTGTACGGGCCGTTGCCCGTTGCGGCGGTGTGCGGTGTCAGCCCGTACCGGCCGGGCCCGGATGACGTGTTCGCCCCGGCTGGTTGAGGTTGATCGGGGTGGTCGGCTTGGCTGCCGACGCCCGGGTGAGTTCGCTACGGGCGAACGTGGTCTGCGCCTTGTTGATCAACGCCGCGGGCACTCGTGGCCATGCTGCGGCGACGGCGTTGATGGCGTCGAGCACAGCGGGATTCAAACCGGCCTCGGGCGGCGCAGGATGACCGTGGGTGGTCGCGCGCTTGAGCAACGCGGCGAAGGTCTGGGACGACACGGGATCATCCGGGGACATGCTCGGCGATCCTACGCCCGCCCGCCCGGCGCCGGCGTCCTAGACCGGCCGAGCCTCGATGATCGCCAGCGGGCTGGTGGTGGGCACCACGCGCCGCAGCTCGAAGCCTGTGGCGGCCAGCAGCTCGCCGTACTCCCGCTGGGTGCGCTCCTGTCCGCCCGCGGTCACCAGCATCTCGAGGTCGAGCACCAGGCCCAGGTGGGCGGGAGCCCCCTCGGGGAGCACCATCTCGAACAGCAGCAGCTTTCCGCCGGGCGCGATGGCGCTGCGGATGTTGCGCAGAATCGCGCGTGATCGATCGTCGTCCCAGTCGTGGATGACGGTCTTGAGCAGATACGTGTCGCCGCCGGCCGGCACGGACTCGAAGAACGACCCGCCCTGGACATCGCAGCGCGACGCCACCCCGGCGGCGCTCATCGCCGCTCCGGCGCCGGCGATCACCTGCGGCAGGTCGAACAGCACACCGCGCGCGCCGGGGGCCTGGCGCAGCACCGCGGCCAGCAGCGCGCCGTGGCCGCCACCGACATCGACGATCAGCTTGCTGGAGCTGAAGTCAAACGCGGGCACGGCACTTTCGATGGCCATGGCAGAGGCGCCTGTCATCGCATCGTTGAAGACCTGCGCCAGTTCGGGGTCGGTGTCCAGATACTGGAAGAAAGGCATTCCGCGAAGCTCGTCGACGGCGGTCTGGCCGGTGCGCACCGAGTGCTCGAGGTGCGACCAGTGCTCCCGGTGGCGCGGGTTGCCGACGAACACCATCATCGGGGCCACGCCGGCCGGATTGTCCGACACCAGGGCCCGGCCGACGCGGGTCAGCGCGAACCGGCCGTCACGGCGCAGTTTGAGTACCGAGTGGCTGGCCAGCGCGCGCATCAGCCGGTAGGTGGCGGCGGGGTTGGTCCCGGCTCGGGCAGCGACCTGCTCAGCGGTCAGCGGACCCGCGCTGAGCGCGTCGGGGATTCCCAGCCGCACGGCGGCGCACAGGGCCTGCGACAGCCAGCCGCCCAGCCCCAATTCCATGACGGCGACGGAGGCGGGGACGGTCGCCTGGCGCAGGCGTTGGAGGCCGCCACGGCACGCATTGAGCGCGCGCAGTGCAGCCGAGGGGGGACTGGCGGCCATCTGGGTGTCAGTCGAGGTAGTCGCGCAGGACCTGAGACCGGCTGGGATGGCGCAGTTTCGACATGGTCTTGGACTCGATCTGGCGGATGCGTTCCCGGGTCACGCCGTAGACCTGCCCGATCTCGTCCAAGGTGCGCGGCTGGCCGTCGGTGAGGCCGAAGCGCAGCCGCACCACGCCCGCCTCCCGCTCGGAGAGCGTTTCGAGCACGGACTGCAGCTGGTCCTGAAGCAGCGTGAAGGAGACCGCGTCGACGGCGACCACGGCCTCGCTGTCTTCGATGAAGTCGCCGAGCTGCGAGTCGCCCTCGTCACCGATGGTCTGGTCCAGCGAGATGGGCTCCCGGGCGTACTGCTGGATCTCCAGCACCTTCTCCGGGGTGATGTCCATCTCCCGGGCGAGTTCCTCCGGGGTGGGTTCGCGGCCCAGGTCCTGCAACAGCTCACGCTGGATCCGGCCGAGCTTGTTGATGACCTCGACCATGTGGACCGGGATGCGGATGGTGCGGGCCTGGTCGGCCATGGCGCGGGTGATGGCCTGGCGGATCCACCAGGTGGCGTAGGTGGAGAACTTGTAGCCCTTGGTGTAGTCGAACTTCTCCACCGCGCGGATCAGACCGAGGTTGCCCTCCTGGATCAGGTCCAGGAACGCCATGCCGCGGCCGGTGTAGCGCTTGGCCAGCGACACCACCAGGCGCAGGTTGGCTTCGAGCAGGTGATTCTTGGCGCGGTCGCCGTCGCGGCAGATCCATGCCATGTCACGCCGGTAGGCAACCGCCAGCTTGTCGCCCTTCTCGGCGTGCTCGGCCATCTTCTGGGTCGCGAACAGGCCGGCCTCGATGCGCTTGGCCAGCTCGACTTCCTCTTCGGCGTTGAGCAGCGCCACCTTGCCGATCTGCTTGAGGTAGGCGCGCACCGAGTCGGCCGACGCGGTGAGCTCGGCGTCCTTTCGGGCCTGGCGCAGCGCTTCGGACTCCTCTTCGTCCCAGACGAAGTCGCCCGACGCCTTGTCCTTCTCGCTGGGCTCGGCGACCTCGTCCTCGTCCTCGTCGCCGTCGCCGGCCGCCTCGGCCGCCGGGCTCGACGCGGTGTCGTCGCCGTCGGCAGCCGTGTCGTCGTCATCGAGATCGTCCAGGCTCAGGTCGGCGACGTCGATGTCGTCCACACCGGGTTCGCCGTCGAGCTCCACATCGGCATCGAGCTCCTCGGGCGCCAGGGCATCGGCGTTCTTCGCCGCAGCCTTGGTGGCCTTAGCCGATTTCTTCGCCGGACCCCGCGTGGCGCGCGTCGCGGGCTTGGCCGCTGCGTCGGCGCCTCGCGCCGTCGACTTGGCGGCCTTCTTGGCCGGCGCTGCCGCCTTGGTGGCCTTGGCCGCGGTGCGCTTGGCGGGAGCCGCGGCGGACTTGGCGGCAGCCTTGGCAGGCGACTTCGCGGCGGCCTTGGCGGGCGCCTTGGTGGCGTTGGCCTTCTTGGGCTCCTCAGCCGCCGGCTCTGCCTTGCTCACTGCCACGTCCACCCCTTCGGTCGGACTGACTTTCTGGTCGCAGCGTCGTGCGCAACCGAAAGTATCGGGTATGTCGAATGTCGGCTCTATTTCAGTTGGAGATCAACTGGGATAGTCGCCGCTATCGGTTAGGCGGCCGCCGCGGACCATTGTAACGACAGGACGGCGCGGGACTCGCCGAGCGGGCGCATTCAGTGAGTCTCGTCGGCCGAAGACGCCATCGCGGCCCCGACGATGCCCGCGGTGTTCTGCAGCGTCGCGGCCACCACCGGAGTCCGATTGCCCAGCAGCGGCACCCATCGATCGGCTTTGCGGCTGATGCCGCCGCCCACGATGATCAGGTCCGGGCAGAGCGCGTCCTCGATCGCCGTCAGCACCATCGTGACCTGTTCGGCCCATCTCGCCATGGACCAGTTCTTGCGCTCCTTGACCGACGCGGCGGCGCGCTGCTCGGCCTCCTTGCCGCCCACCTCGATATGCCCGAGTTCGGTGTTGGGCAGCAGCTTTCCGTTGTGGAGCACCGCCGAGCCGATCCCGGTGCCGAAGGTGAGCAACACGACCACGCCGGGGTTGTTGTTGCCCGCCCCGTAGCGCTCCTCAGCGAGCCCGGCGGCGTCGGCGTCGTTGAGGACCACCACCCGCTGGCCGTCCAGTTCGGCGGCGATCGTCTCCTGCACGTTGAGCCCGATCCAGGACTTGTCGACGTTGGCGGCGGTCCGCACGATGCCGTCGACGACCACCCCGGGATAGGTGACGCCCAGCGGGCCGGTCCAACCGAACTCCCGGACCACCGCGGCGACGGTCTGTGCCACCAGGGCCGGCGTGGCGGGATTGGGCGTGGGCAGTTTGACTCGCTCACCGACCAGCGCGCCGGTGTCAAGGTCGACGATGCCGCCCTTGATGCCGCTGCCGCCGACGTCGACTCCGAAGCCGTGTCGCTGCTGTCGCGCGGCGGCGGCCGGGGGGGAAGCGGGGGCGGGTCCGGTCATGGATCTCCTCTTCGGCGGTCGATCGTCAGCAGGTGCCGGAATGGATCTTGGTCAGCAGGGCAGGATCGGGCATGCCGGTGGAGTCCGGACGCAGGCCGGCCAGGGCGGCTTCGATGTCGTCGCTGTGGGACAGGCTGACGAAGTCGCTGCCGACGGCCAGGTCCACCGAGTCGTCGGCGCGGTCGTCGCGAAACAGTTCGGTGCAGGGCGCCACCAGCCACAGTGCCGCCGCGGCTGCCTGGCCGGCCGGGCCGAAGCGAATCTGGCCCTGGCAGTCCAGACGGACTTCGCTGTAGATGGGATCGTTGGCCGCCGTCGGCTGGGGGAAGCCGTCGTCGCGCAGGGCGTCGGCGACGTCGGCGGCCTGCCCCGCTCGGCCGCTGGCGTTGAGCACGCGCGCTTTGACGTCGGCAAGCCGGGCCGGGGTGGTGGTGATCATCGCGGCGCGCGACACCTGGGTGCCCAGTCGCGGCTGGTCCGGTTCGGTGGGCGCCGGCGGGGCGTTGCACACCGCGACCTCGTGAATATCGACCGTTCGGGTCAGCGCCACCGCCCACACCACGGCGGTCAGCAGTGCCAGGGCGGCCGCGGTGTAGGCAGCCGGTCGGTAGTTACGTCGCCGGAACGGCCGACCGTGCTTGTCGAACTCGGTACCGGAGGTGATTTGCGCGACCACGTACGCACTCTAGAGGGCGCGCAGGCGTGCAATAACCGTGGTCAGCACCCGAATGTGATATAACTCACACTTGTTTGGGGGGCAATACGGGCACGAATCATTTGGTGGATGCGTTCGACGCTGGTACAAAGCTCGCGCAGGCTTACGAGGGGACTGGAGGGGACAAGACCATGGCTACCGATTACGACGCCCCGCGGCGCACAGAGACCGATGACGTTTCCGAGGATTCGTTGGAGGAGCTCAAAGCCCGTCGCAACGAGGCGCAGTCCGCTGTGGTCGATGTGGACGAGACCGAATCGGCCGAGTCGTTCGAGCTGCCCGGCGCCGACCTGTCCGGCGAAGAGCTGTCGGTACGGGTCATTCCGAAGCAGGCCGACGAATTCACTTGCTCGAGCTGCTTTTTGGTTCAGCACCGCAGCCGGCTCGCCAGTGAGAAGAACGGCGTGATGATCTGCACCGACTGCGCGGCCTGAGGCTGTCGCGCAGGCGGGTCCCGCTCAGGCCTGCAGTGCTGCCAGCAGTCGCTGCGGATGGCGACAGCTGACCAGCCAGTACGGGGTCGGGTCGTCGGGATCGTCGAGGACCACCAGCACCATGGGTCCGACCCAGCCGCGGTGGACGACGTAGGCGGCCGGATCGAGCTGGCGGCCCAGCGCCGCGGATTTCGCCGATCGGGGAACCTCGGCGCAGCGTGCGATCGCCGACGTGGGCAGGTGCGCGTCACCGACCCACAGCTGCCTTTCCCCGCCGCTGTCGACTACCCGCACCGCGACGCGCCCCCACCACAGCAGGGCGCCGGCGGTGATCGCGAAGAACACCGCGAACGGCAGCCAGTCGGGCAGGGTGCGCAGCCCCAACCGGACTTCGTAGGCCAACAGGCCAGTGCCCAGAAATCCCAGTGGCCACCACCACCACGGGACCCACAGCTGCTCGCTGTAGCGCACAGTTTGCGATGTCCGGTGGTTCAGACGCGATCCCGACATCCGGCTAAGAGTAGTCTTGCGCCTCGTGTCACCCAGTCTCGCGGTTGTTCGCTTGGATCCCGATCTGCCCCTGCCCAGCCGTGCGCACCCCGGCGATGCCGGCGTGGACCTCTACAGCGCGATCGACGTCGAACTGGGTCCCGGCGAGCGCGCACTGGTGCCCACCGGGATCGCGGTGGCCGTTCCGTTCGGCATGGTGGGCCTGGTTCATCCCCGGTCGGGTTTGGCTGCGCGGGTGGGTCTTTCAATCGTCAACAGCCCGGGCACCATCGATGCGGGCTATCGTGGTGAGGTCAAGGTGTCGTTGATCAACCTCGATCCGGCGACGCCGATCGAGATCCACCGCGGCGACCGGATCGCCCAACTGCTGGTGCAGCGGGTGGAACTGCCGGAACTGGTCGAGGTGGCATCGTTCGACGATGCTGGACTGGCCCAGACGAGCCGCGGCGCCGATGGACACGGCTCCTCGGGGGGACATGCGAGTTTGTGACACGGAAAACACGAAGCGATGAAGATGGGCGGCTGTGATGGCATTCGGTAGAGGTAAAGGCAAAGGCGAGGCGGCCAAGCCGACGAGCGCCGGGCCGGAGGCCTCCGCAGAATCGGACGACGACTTCGAAACCGAGCCGGAGGAGCTGGAGGGTCCCTTCGACATCGAGGATTTCGACGACCCGGCGGCGGCTACCACGGCTCGGCTCGACCTCGGCTCGGTGTTGGTGCCGATGCCGGCGGGGGCTCAGGTCCAGGTCGAACTCAGCGATGCCGGTGTCCCCAGTGCGGTGTGGCTGGTGACCCAGTACGGCCGGTTCAACATCGCCGCCTATGCCGCGCCCAAGTCACCGGGTCTGTGGCGTGAGGTGGCTGCCGAGCTGGCAGAAGCGCTGCGCAGGGACTCGGCGAACGTCAGCATCGTCGACGGTCCATGGGGCCGGGAGGTGGTCGGAACAGCGACCGGCGCCGTTCGGTTCATCGGTGTCGACGGTTACCGCTGGATGGTGCGCTGCGTGATCAACGGCAGGCCCGAGACCATCGAGCCACTGGCCCAGCTGGCACGCCAGGCACTGGCCGACACCGTGGTCCGGCGCGGCGACACGCCGCTGCCGGTGCGCACCCCGTTGCCGGTGCGCCTGCCCGAACCCATGGCCGAGCAGTTGCGTGCGGCGGCAGCCCAACAGGCCGCAGCCCAGCAGGCGGCAGCCCAACAGGCCGCGGCCCAGCAGGCGGCAGCCCAGCAGGCCGCGGCGATGCAGCAGTTCGGGGGAGGCGGTGCCACACCGCCACCGCCGGCGCCCGCCGCCCGCCGCAGCGTGGAGGGATCGGCGATGCAGCAGTTGCGCACCATCACCGGCGGCTAGCGACCGTGGGGCGGCTGGTCAGCTCATGGCGGCGATCAGCGCGGTGACGCAAGCGCTGCCCAAGGCGGCCGGGTCGGCGCCGATCTGATCCAGGGTGACGGTGCGCAGCGCCGCTCGCGGGACGGTGGCCGCCCAGTCGGAGGCCGTCTGCAACGGGTGCACCGCGTCGTCGACGGCTGCGGTCAGACCCATCGGCACGGTCAGCGCCGCCAGCTCGGCTGATGTCGGTGCAACGTAGGCCGCGGCTTCTTCCAGCGCATCGGGCAGTTGTGGCCACTGGGCGGTCCACGAACGGGCCAACTCGTCCCCGAGCCACCCCGGGCTGGAGGCCCGCATCTGGGCCACCACAGCGGCCAGCCCCTCATCGCGCAGCTGCTGGGCGCTGTAGCGGGCGGCCTGGGCAGCCGGGGCGCCATCGGGTGCGCCGGTCCAGGCCGGCAGCGCGGCCAGCACCCCGACCGCCCGGTGGGGATGGCTCAGTGCCCACGCGGCGGCCACGGCCGCACCGATCGATACCCCGCCGGCCAGGATCGGGCCGGACCGGGCGGCCGCGGCGTCCAGCGCCTCCAGATACCCCTCGACGAGGCGGCCCGGCTGCGGCCGGTGCGTCACCAAGGCGGCACCCACCTGCTGCAACGGTTGGCAGAACGCCCGGCGTACATAGTCGTCGTCGGATCCGGTCCCCGGCAGCAAAACGGCCGTCACGCCGCGCAGAACCAACGCCACCTCTTGATCGTGTCGGTGTTGTCCGCCACCCGGCAGGCCGGTCATGTGGCATTAGGTAAACAACAGGTCTACCGTAGCGTGCGCACACGATTGAGGGAGAGGGCAATGGCTGCTCCGAAAGAGTACCTGCGCCGGCTGACTCGGCGATTGACGGAAGATCCCGAGCTGCGTGACGTCGAAGAGCTGTCCGACGAGGCGCTCAACACCGGTGCGCAGCGCGCGATCGACTGCCAGCGCGGCCAAGAGGTCACCATGGTCGGGGTACTGCGCAGCGTCGAAGCCAACGCCAAGGGCTGCGTCGGCGGGGTCCGGGCCGAACTTTTCGACGGCACCGACACGGTGACGCTGGTCTGGCTGGGGCAGCGCCGCATTCCCGGAATCGACTCTGGCCGCACGCTGCGGGTGCACGGCCGGCTGGGCAAACTGGAGAGCGGCAGCAAGGCCATCTACAACCCGCACTACGAAATCCAGCAGTGACCCCACCCTCCCGTCAGACCGGCACAGCGATGAGCGAGGACTACCGCTCCGAGGGCGCCCAGGGGCCGCAGCGCCTTCTGGAGCAGGTCGGCGGGCTGTCCGGGCTGATCTACTCCTCGTTGCCGATCGTGGTGTTCGTGCCGACCTCCAACATCTTCGGCCTGCGGGCGGCGGTCCTGGCGGCGGTGGGCGTGGCCGCGGCGGTACTGGCCTGGCGCCTGCTGCGCCGGCAATCCAGCCAGCCGGCCGTCTCCGGCTTCATCGGGGTTGCTGTCTGCGCCCTGATCGCCTATCGCATGGGCGACTCCAAGGCCTATTTCCTGCTGGGAATCTGGATGTCGCTGGTGTGGGCAGCGGTGTTCGCCGCGTCGATCGTGATTCGCCGTCCGGTGGTCGGCTACGTCTGGTCGTGGGCAACAGGTCAGCCCACGGTCTGGCGCGAGCTGCGTGCGGCCGTCTACGCCTACGATCTGGCGACCCTGACCTGGGTGCTGGTCTTCGGGTCCCGTTTCGTGGTCCAGCGGCTGCTCTACAACGCCGATGAGACGGGCTGGCTGGGGGTGGCGCGCATCGCCATGGGCTGGCCCCTGACGGCGGTCGCGGCGGTGGCCACCTACCTGGCGGTCAAATACGTTCAGCGGGCACTCGACGCGCGCCCTGCCGCCCCGGCAGCCGAGCATGCTCCCCGGTCAGCGGGGTAGCAGCAGGGCGCGCAGTTCGTCCTCGATGCCGCTGGACGCCACGAACAGCAGTTCGTCACCGCCCTCGAGTGGTTCGTCGTCCTGCGGCACGATCACCCGGGCCCCGCGCAGGATCGTCACCAGCGCGGCGTCGCGGGGCAGCGTCAGCTTGCGCACGGGCTTGCCGCCCCATGGCGTGTCATCGGGCAGGGTGATCTCCAACAGGTTGGCCTGACCTTTGCGGAACTCCATGAGCCGAACCAGGTCGCCGACCGCGACGGCCTCCTCGACCAGCGAGGCCAGCATGCGGGGCGTGGACACTGCGACGTCCACCCCCCACGCGTCGGTGAACAGCCACTCATTGCGGGGATCATTGACGCGCGCCACCACCCGGGGCACCGCGAACTCGGTCTTGGCCAACAGGGACAGCACCACGTTGGCCTTGTCGTCGCCCGTCGCGGCGATCACCACGTCGAAGGACTCCAGGTGCACCGACTCCAGCAGGCTCAGCTCGCAGGCATCGCCCAGATGCCATTGCGCGTCGGCGATGTCCTCGGGGTCGACGTGCTCAGGGTTGCGCTCGATCAAGGTCACCTGGTGATCGCTGTCGAGCAGTTCGCGAGCGATCGACCGGCCGACCGCGCCCGCCCCGGCTATCGCTACCTTCATCTGCGCCGCTCCTTGGGCCGGCGGCCGGTGGGGGGTTTCATTTGTCCAGGTCCTCGCTCGGCGGCAGCGCGGCGATCGCGATCGCTTCGGCCACCCGGCCCGACACCGCGACCACGTAGACCTGGTCGCTGGCCTGAATCACCGTTCTGGGCTCGGGCAGTACCCCGGTACCGAACCGGATCAAAAACGCCACCCGGGCATTGATGGCCGCCTCCAGATCGGTGACGGGACGGCCGATCCAGTCCTCATGCAGGACGACTTCGGCGACCGCGACCGTGCCGGTGGGGTCGCGCCACTTGGTGGTCTCGCTTTCCCGGGTCAGCGCATCGAGCATCCGGTCGGTGGTCCACGGCACCGTGGCGATGGTGGGGATGCCCAGACGCTCGTAGACCGCCGCCCGCTTGGCGTCGTAGATGCGGGCCACCACCCGCGACACGCCGAAGGTCTCCCGGGCCAGCCGCGCCGCGATGATGTTGGAGTTGTCACCGGAGGACACCGCGGCGAAGGCAGCGGCATCCTCGATGCCCGCTCGCAGCAGCACATCGCGGTCGAAGCCCATACCGAGCACGCGCTCGCCGTTGAACTCCGGACTGAGCCGGTTGAACGCGGTGCTGTCTCGGTCGATGATGGCGACCTCGTGTCCGATCCGGGACAGCCCATCGGCCACCGAGGCGCCAACTCGGCCGCAACCCATCACAACTACCCGCACGTGCAACGTCCTTTCGGCCGGTTTCGCCTGGTTGGCAGCAGCAGTGGTGCCCGTATTCGGTGAACGCTACCGCCAATGCCGCGCTGGCTTACCCTTGGCTCTCGTGTCGAAGATTTCCACCGCTGCTCGGCGCCTGGTTCTGGGCCGGCCCTTCCGCAGTGATCGGCTCAGCCACACGCTGCTTCCGAAACGGATCGCCCTTCCGGTGTTCGCCTCCGACGCGCTGTCCTCGGTGGCCTACGGACCCGAAGAGATCTTTCTGGTGTTGTCGGTGGCGGGCCTGGCGGCCTATCGGATGACGCCCTGGGTGGGTCTGGCGGTCGCGTTCGTGTTTATCACCGTGGTGGCCTCCTACCGCCAGAATGTGCACGCCTACCCGTCCGGCGGCGGCGACTACGAAGTCGTCACCGTCAACCTCGGTCCCGCCGCGGGCTTGACCGTGGCCAGTGCGCTGATGGTGGACTACGTTCTGACGGTTGCCGTCTCGATCTCAGCGGGAATCGCCAACATCGGCTCGGCGATACCGTTCATCGCCGAGCACAAAGTGGCGTTCGCGGTGGGGACGGTGATCGTGGTGGCCGCGGCGAATCTGCGGGGCATCCGCGAGTCCGGTACCGCGTTCGCCTTCCCGACGTACGCGTTCATGATCGGGATCTTCGTCATGCTGGGCTGGGGTCTGTTCCAGATCTTCGTGCTCGGCGATCGGTTGCAGGCCGATTCGGCCGAGTTCAAGATTCACTCCACCCACGGCGAGGTGGTGGGCGTAGCCCTGGTGTTCCTGGTGGCGAAATCGTTCTCGTCGGGCTGTGCCGCGCTGACCGGTGTGGAGGCGATCAGCAACGGTGTGCCGGCGTTTCGCAAACCGAAGTCGCGGAACGCCGCCACCACCCTGCTGATGCTGGGTGTGATTGCTGTCACGCTGATGATGGGCATTATCGTGCTGGCCCGGGAGACCGGGGTGAAGATCGCCGCCCGCCCGCATGAGCAGCTGATCGGGGCGCCGGCGGACTACGAACAGAAAACGCTGTTGGCCCAGCTGGCCGAGACGGTGTTCCGGGGCTTTCCGCCCGGCTTGTGGATCATCGCCGGGGTGACCGCGCTGATCCTGGCGCTGGCCGCCAACACCGCCTTCAACGGCTTCCCGGTGCTGGGATCCATCCTGGCCCAGGACTCCTACCTGCCCCGGCAGTTGCACACCCGTGGCGACCGGCTGGCGTTCTCCAACGGCATCGGATTCCTGGCGGTGGTGGCCATCGCCTTCATCGTGGCGTTCGGGGCGGAGGTCACCGCGCTGATTCAGCTCTACATCGTCGGGGTGTTCGTTTCGTTCACGCTGAGTCAGATCGGTATGGTGCGGCATTGGAACAGGCTGCTGCGCAACGAAACCGACCAGGCCGCCCGGTCGAAGATGTTGCGCTCCCGGGTGGTCAACACGATCGGCTTCATCGCCACCGGCGCGGTGCTGATCGTGGTGATCGCCACCAAGTTCATCGCCGGCGCGTGGATCGCGATCGTGGCGATGTCGGCGCTGTTCGTAATGATGAAGCTGATCCGCCGGCACTACGACGCGGTGAGTCTGGAACTGGCCGCCCAGTCGGCCGCCCAGGAGGACCAGGCGATGCTGCCCAGTCGCAACCATGCCCTGGTGCTGGTGTCGAAGCTGCACCTGCCGACTCGCCGCGCGCTGGCCTACGCGCGGGCGACGCGACCGGACTCCCTGGAAGCGATCACCGTCAACGTGGACGACACCGAGACCCGCCAACTGGTCCGAGAGTGGGAGGAAAGCGATATCACCGTCCCGCTTAAAGTGATCGCATCGCCATACCGCGAGATCACCCGGCCGGTGCTCGACTACGTCAAACGCATCAGCAAGGAGTCCCCGCGCACTGTGGTGACCGTTTACATCCCCGAATACGTGGTGGGCCGCTGGTGGGAACAGCTGCTGCACAATCAGAGTGCCCTGCGGCTCAAGACCCGGCTGTTGTTCATGCCACAGGTCATGGTCACCTCGGTGCCCTGGCAGCTGAACTCTTCGGAGCGGCGCAAGGTCCTGGCGCAGCACCACGCGCCCGGCGACACCCGGAGAGGCTTTTAAGGCAGTGATCGATCAAGAACTGACCCTGGTCACGGGGTCGCCCGCCAACGGCGGCAGTTGCGTGGCCCGGCACGACGGCCGAGTGGTCTTCGTTCGTTACGCGTTGCCCGGCGAACGGGTGCGGGTGCGGATCACCGCCGAACGCGGCTCCTACTGGCACGGTGAGTGCGTCGAGGTGCTCGAACCGGCTGCGGCCCGGATCGAGTCACTGTGCCCGATCGCCGGCGCGGACGGTGCCGGCTGCTGTGACCTGGCGTTCGCCGACCCCGCGGCAGCGCGGGCGCTCAAAGGCGAGGTGGTGGCCAACCAGCTGGCCCGGATCGGTGGGTATGCGTGGCACGGCGAAGCCGAACCGCTCGGCGATGACGGACCGACGGGCTGGCGCAGCCGGGTCCGCCTGGAAGTGGGCGCCGATGGGCAGGCCGGATTCCACCGGTACCACAGCGATGAGCTGGTCACCGATCTGCGGTGCGGTCAGCTGCCGGCGGGGATGATCAAGGGGCTGGCCGAACACCGTTGGCGGCCTGGCGATCACGTGCATGTGGTGGCCGATGACGACGGGGTCCGGCATGTGGTGAGCACCGGCCGGGGGCATCGCCCGGAGGTCGTCGAGGGCGACTACCACGCCGCCCAGTGGGTCGGCCGCCGCCGCTGGCAGATTCCGGTGACCGCGTTCTGGCAGGCGCATCGGCGGGCGGCCTCGATCTACAGTGCGCTGATAGGGCAGTGGGCGCAGGCCGATTCGGGAAGCACCGCCTGGGATCTCTACGGTGGGGCCGGAATCTTCGCCGCGGCGCTGGCCGAGTCGGTGGGGCCGACCGGAAAGGTGATCAGCGTCGACACCTCGCGGGCCGCGACGGGCGCCGCCCGGGCGGCGCTGGCCGACCTCCCGCAGGTATCGGTGTGCACTGACTCGGTGCGCCGGGCACTGGAGGCGCAGCGCGAGCCGGCTGCGGTGGCAGTGCTGGATCCACCACGCGCCGGCGCGGGCCGTGAGGTGATCGACCTGCTGGCGGCCGCGGATGTGCCGCGCGTGGTGCACGTCGGTTGTGAGGCGGCCGCGTTCGCCCGCGACATCGGCCTGTACCGGGGCCACGGGTACACCGTCGAGCAGATCCGGGTGTTCGACGCCTTCCCGCTGACCCACCACATGGAGTGCGTGGCGCTGCTCACCCGGTGAGCGCCCGGCGTCAGCCGAACACGAAGTAGCGCAACCACAGGTACACCGCCGACAGCGCCACCGACACCGCGGTCACCACGATGCCCTTGCGGGTGAACTCCCAGAAGGAGATGGGGGTACCGGCGCGCCGGGCGATGCCGAGCATCACCACGTTCGCGCTGGCTCCCACCGCGGTCAGGTTGCCGCCGAAATCCGCGCCCAGCGCCAGGGCCCACCACAAGGCGTCGGGATGCAGGTCGTTGGGCAGGGTGGTGCTGAGCTCGGAGACGATCGGGGTCATGGTGGCCACGTAGGGGATGTTGTCGATGATTCCCGACACCGGAGCCGACACCCCCAGGATGCCCATCGTGGTCAGCAGGGCGTTGCCGCCGGTGAGCTCGGTGGCGGCCTTGGCCAGCGCGCCGATCGCGCCGGTGTCCACCAGCGCGCCGACCATCACGAACAGTCCGGCGAAGAACAGCAGGGTTTCCCATTCGACCCCCGCCAGGTAGTCGGAGCGTTCCAGCCGGGACGTCACGATCAACACGCCGGCGCCCAACAACGCCACCACCGACGGCTCCAGATGCAGTGCGCCATGGCCCATGAACCCGGCGAACACCGCGGCCAGCACCACGCCGCATTTGATCAGCAGGCCCCGGTCGCGGATCGCCTCGCGTTCCTCGAGTGCCATCACATCGGCGACCCGGTCGGGCTCCACGGCGAACGATCCGGGAAAAAGCCGGGGCAGCATGACGACGAACACGGCGATCACCACGACCACGATCGGCGCCAGGTGGATCAGGAAGGCGTTGAAGGTCAACCCGGCCCGGCTGGCGATGATGATGTTGGGCGGGTCGCCGACCAGGGTGGCGGCGCCGCCGATGTTGGAGGCGAACACCTCGGCCATCAGGAACGGCGCGGGGTTGATCTCGAGGCGGTCGCAGACCAGCAAAGTGACGGGAGCGATCAATATCACAGTGGTGACGTTGTCGAGCAGCGCCGAGGCCACCGCCGTGACCAGCACCAGCAGGACCATGATCCGCAGGGGAGAACCGTTGGCGCGCTTGGCTGCCCAGATCGCGATGTACTCGAACACGCCGGTCTGGCGCAACACGCTGACGATGATCATCATGCCCAGCAGCAGGAAGATGACGTCCCAGTCGATCCCGGTGGTGTGGGAGTAGAAGATGTCGTCGGAGCTGATCACCGGCAGGACGACGACGGCCGCCGCGCCCGTCAGCGCCACCAGCGTTTTATTGATCCGATCAGCGGCGATGAACGCGTACGCGGTCAAAAACACCGCCGTCGCGAAAAAGGCCATCCGCGGGGTCAGGCTTTCAGCGACATGGCAAGCAGACGCGACGCGGTGATCACGCCGAGCAGTTTACCGTCTTTGACCACCGCGACCAGCGGGCTGCGCAAGCGGGCCATGGTGGAAGCGACTTCGATCACCGTCTCGTCGGCGCCGGCGGCCGGCACTTCGGGCAGATGTTCGGGCAGCATGTCGCGTACCGCTTTGGCGCCCAGCTTCTCGGCAGCGCGGTCGGCCATGGTCTCGTTGAGCACCCCCGCCAGCGACGGGTCGTCCTGGACGTAGCCCGGCACGATGAACCGCACCACCTGAGAGGCCGGCAGCACCGCGAGCGGACGACCCGATCCGTCCACCACCACGATCCCGGGCAACCGGTGGTCGGCGAGCAGCCTGGCCGCCTCCAGGGCGTTGGAGTCAGCGACCACCACCGGGAATTCCTCGGCGATCTCCGCGGCACGCATAGGACGACGATAGCTGGGCTGCCTGCCGCCGTGCGTAGACTGGCCAAATGCTTGAAGGGATCCGCGGCCCCGCCGATCTGCAGCACCTTTCGCAGGCCCAGCTGACCGATTTGGCGGCCGAGATCCGCGAGTTCCTGATCCACAAGGTCGCCGCAACGGGTGGACATCTGGGGCCGAACCTGGGTGTGGTGGAACTCACTTTGGCGTTGCACCGGGTGTTCGACTCCCCACACGACCCGATCATCTTCGACACCGGCCACCAGGCCTACGTGCACAAGATGCTGACCGGGCGCAGCCTCGACTTCGACACGCTGCGCAAGAAGGGCGGGCTGTCCGGTTACCCGTCGCGCGCGGAGAGCGAGCACGACTGGGTGGAATCCAGCCATGCCAGCTCGGCGCTGTCCTACGCCGACGGGCTGGCGAAAGCCTTTGAGCTGACCGGGCACCGCAACCGGCACGTGGTGGCCGTCGTCGGCGACGGCGCCCTGACCGGCGGGATGTGCTGGGAGGCGCTCAACAACATCGCTGCGGGCAACCGTCCGGTGGTGATCGTGGTCAACGACAACGGCCGCAGCTACGCGCCCACCATCGGCGGCTTCGCCGACCATCTGGCCGCCTTGCGGCTGCAGCCGGCCTACGAGCGGTTGCTGGAACGGGGCCGTACCGCGGTCCGCGGCGTGCCGCTGGTCGGCGAACTCGGCTACCAAGTCATCCACAGTGTCAAAGCGGGCCTCAAGGATGCGCTGGCGCCGCAGGCGCTCTTCACCGACCTCGGACTGAAGTACCTGGGCCCGATCGACGGCCATGACGAGGCGGCGGTGGAGTCGGCGTTGCGCCGCGCGCGGGGGTTCGGCGGGCCGGTGATCGTGCACGTGGTGACCCGCAAGGGCAAGGGCTACGGTCCGGCCGAGAACGACGAAGCCGAGCAGATGCACGCCTGCGGGGTGATCGACCCGTTGACCGGCTACGCCGCCGAGACGTCCGGGCGAGGCTGGACGGCGGTGTTCTCTGACGCGCTCATCGAGTACGGCGCCAAGCGCCGCGATGTGGTGGCGATCACCGCCGCCATGCCCGGCCCGACCGGGCTGGCGCCGTTCGGGCAGCGTTTTCCGGATCGGATGTTCGACGTCGGGATCGCCGAGCAGCACGCGTTGACCTCCGCGGCGGGGCTGGCGATGGGCGGTCTGCACCCGGTGGTGGCGGTCTACTCGACGTTCCTCAACCGCGCCTTCGACCAGCTCATGATGGACGTGGCGCTGCATCAGCTGCCGGTCACCCTGGTGCTGGACCGATCCGGGATCACCGGGCCCGACGGCGCCAGCCACAACGGCATGTGGGACCTGTCCATTCTGGGCGTGGTGCCCGGCATCCGGGTGGCCGCACCGCGCGACGGCGTCCGGCTGCGTGAGGAACTCGGTGAAGCGCTTGATGTCGACGACGGCCCCACCGCGTTGCGCTTCCCGAAAGGGGAAGTGGGCGAAGACATTCCCGCGATCGAGCGGCGGTCCGGCGTGGACGTGCTGGCGGTGCCGGCTGACGGGCTGCCCGCCGATGTCCTACTCGTCGCGGTCGGTGCGTTCGCGCCGATGGCGCTGGCGGTGGCCGAGCGTCTGCGCAAGCAGGGCATCGGAGTGACCGTGGTCGATCCGCGCTGGGTGCTCCCGGTGCCCGACGTGCTCGTCGAGATGGCCGCTGCGCACAAACTGGTGGTCACCTGCGAGGACAACGGGGTGGCCGGCGGTATCGGCTCGGCGGTGTCGGCGGCGCTGCGCCGCGCCGAGATCGATCTGCCCTGCCGCGACGTCGGCCTGCCGCAGCGTTTCTACGACCACGCCTCGCGCGGCGAGGTGCTGGCCAAGGTCGGCCTGTCCGCGCAGGACGTGGCTCGCCAGATCACCGGGTGGGTGGCTGCTCTGGGCTCCAGCACCTGCGTCGAAGAGGTCAGCGAGCGTCTCGACTAGCGGGTTCAGCTCGCCGGTGGCCAGATCGTGTCGAACACCCACGCGAACACGAAGGTGTAGACGAGGAAGAAAGCCAGCAGGCCGATTTCGAGACCGAAGGCCTCCAGCAGCGAAACTTTCAAGGTGTGGGCCACGACCGGCAACAACAGCACCACCAGGCCGCCTTCGAAACCGACGGCGTGGGCGATCCGGCGCCGAAGGGTGCGGGTGCGGCAGGACTGGCGCCGCTCCCAGCTCTCAAACGCAGTGGTCCACAGGTAATTCCAGATCACCGCGACAGTGGACGCGGCCACCGCCACAACTCCTGAGCTCCCGCCGCCGAACCCCAGGACGGTCAGGCCGAGGGTGGTCAGCGCAACGGCGACCAGCTCGTAGCTGATGACGTAGACGATCCGGCGAAAAGTTCGAGACACAAGGCCCTCCAAGGAAATTCAGCCATGGGAAGTCCTTGACGGTTCGCGTCCACGGTGTGAGTGGGTGAAAGCACTGGCCGAAAACCCGATTCGGCTGCTCGGTGGGCAGTGTAGCAACAGCTCACCGCGAGCGCCCCGGTGATCCGAACCGGCCCGGCGCTCAGTGCGGGCGGTTGGCGCCCGTCGTTCCGCTGAGCGTCTCGGCCAGTACCGGCACCGTCAGGGCGCGTTGCCACGGCCGCGCGCCGCCGGCGGCCAGAAACGCCTCGATCGCCGTTGCGGCGTCCGACCGGGCCGGTTTCCAGTCCCAGCACAAACGGCGCACCAGCTCGGGGGTGAGCAGATTCTCCGTCGGCACGTTCACCTGTTCGGACACCGCGGTCAGCGCGGCGCGCGCCGCATCGAGGCGGGCGGCGGCCTCAGGCTTGCGCCGAGCCCAGCGGGACGGTGGTGGTGGGCCGTTGGCGGCTTCGCCGGTTTCCAGCGGCTCCGGGTTGTCGCGAGCCGCAGCCAGCGCAGCCAGCCAGGTCGACGCGCTGCGGCGTTGTCTGGGCCCGCCGAACACCGGCAGGGCGAGCAGTTCCTCGACGGTCGTGGGGTTGGCTATTGCCGCGGCGATGATCGCGGCGTCGGGCAGGATGCGACCGGGGGCGACATCGCGGCGCGCCGCGATCTGGTCGCGTACAGTCCACAACTCCCGAACGGCGGCCAGGCCGCCCCGATCCCGCACCTTGTGAATCCCCGACGTGCGCCGCCACCGGTCGCGGCGTGTGGTCGTGGTGAAGTCGGTTACCCGGAGGTGGTTGAATTCCTGTGCAGCCCAGTCGGTTTTTCCCTGCTCGGACAATACCTCGGCGACCGCCTGGCGCAGTTCGATGAGCACCTCGACGTCCAGGGCGGCGTAGTTGAGCCACTCCGCCGGCAGCGGCCGTTTGGACCAGTCGGCGGCACCGTGCCCCTTGGCCAGGCCCAGGCCCAACAGTCGCTGCACCATCGCGGCCAGGTTCACCCGCTCGAAGCCGGCGAGCCGGCCGGCCAACTCGGTGTCGTAGAGCGCCCTGGGCCACATCCCGACCTCGGCCAGGCAGGCCAGATCCTGATCGGCGGCGTGCAGAATCCATTCGTCGTCGTCGAGCACCTCGGCGACCGGGCGCAGCAGGGCGGCCGGATCCTCGCCCGCGCCGACCGGATCGATCAGCACCGTCCCCGCGCCGGCCCGGCGAATCTGAATCAGGTAGGCCCGATTGGAGTAACGGAAACCCGAGGCCCGCTCGGCGTCCACCGCGAACGGGCCGTGGCCGCCCGCCAGCAGATCGGCGGCCGCATGCACCTGTCGGCGCGTGGTTGACACCTCGGGCACCCCCTCGGCGGGATGCGACAGCGGGGTCGGCTCGGGCTCGTCGGTGGCCGGTTCTTGAGTCTGCTCGGACATCTCAGACGCGGGTTCGCGAACTCAGATCGGTGATCCCGACCGGGGGCAGGCCCGCGGCGTGCTCCAGGACCTCACAGAACGCCTGGACATGGCTGCCCAGCTCGGGTGTGGTCGCCGTCCATGACGCGCGCAGTTCCAGCTGGTGTCCCCGCGGCGGCCCGGCGATGTCGCCGTAGCGGACCGAGGTGGTGGCGGTGACGGTGCCGCCCAGGGCGGTGACGTGTTCCGTACGGGCCGCCAGGGCCTCCACCAGCCAGCTCCAGGCGACCTCGGGCAGCAGCGGGTCGATTGCCTCCTGCGGATCCAGGTCGGCCTGGATGAAGGCCACCAGTCGCATGGTGCCGTCCCAGGCGTCGGTGCCGTCGGGGTCGTAGAGCAGGATCAGCCGGCCGAAGGCATCGCCGTCGGAGTCTTCCGGGACGAAGTCGGTCTCGGGATGCTTGACCTCGGCGCCCAGGGCATAGCTGTAGGGCGCCAGGCGCTGCGGCGGCCGGATCGGGCCCAACTCGATCTCCGACCGCACCGTCGCGGCGTGCATCGTCGCCACCGCTTCCCGGAACGGGGCAGGCTCGGCTGATGTCACGGGTGCCGCTCCTTAACTGATCGCTGTGCGCCGCATCGCCAGCGGCCGGCGCCCAGAGTTGGATTGCGCACCGCCGCGACGCGGGTCACCGGATCTCACGCTAACCCCCGGCGCCGGTCGGCGCAGACAGGCGCGCCGAATCACCCCGGTTCGGCGCGGTTCGTCGGAGTCGGGCCGCAGGCACGGCGCATGGAATCGGCACGGTTCGGCCTGTGGCCCGCGGGCGTGGCAGCATTGAGCCCGATGAGCCCCCGTCGTGAACTGCCTGATTCCCCGTACCTGACCGCCGTCGCCGGCCGGACACCCAGCAGGGTGCCGGTCTGGTTCATGCGCCAGGCCGGTCGTTCCCTGCCCGAATACCGGGAGCTGCGCGCACAGCACACCATGCTGGCGGCTTGCTTCGACCCGGAGCTGGTCTGCGAGATCACCCTGCAGCCGGTGCGCCGCCACAACGTCGATGCGGCGATCCTGTTCTCCGACATCGTGGTGCCGTTGCGCGGGGCCGGGGTGGATCTGGACATCGTGCCCGACGTCGGGCCGGTGATCGCGAGCCCGGTGCGGACCGCCGCCGACGTCGCCGCGCTCAAGCCCCTGGACCCGCAGCAGGTGAGTGCGGTCGCGACGGCGGTATCGCTGCTGGTGGATGCGTTGGGGCAGGTGCCGCTGATCGGCTTCGCCGGCGCGCCGTTCACGCTGGCCTCCTACCTGGTCGAGGGCGGTCCGAGCCGGACCCACGCCCGGACCAAGGCGATGATGCTGGCCGATCCGGACAGCTGGCACGAATTGATGACCCGGCTCACCGACCTGACCATCGCGTTCCTTTCGGTGCAGCTCGACCACGGCGTCGACGCCATTCAGCTGTTCGACTCCTGGGCCGGGGCCCTGTGCCGGGCCGACTACCGGAGCTACGTAGCCCCGCACAGCGCCCGCGTTTTCGCCACGCTCGCCGACCGGGGGGTCCCCATGACGCACTTCGGGGTGCAGACCGGCGAGCTGCTGGGCGTGATGGCCGAGGTCATGCAGCCGGCGCCGGCCAGGATGGTCGGGGTGGACTGGCGCACCTCGCTGGCCGATGCCGCCACCCGCGTCGGCGCCGGCACCGCACTGCAGGGCAACCTGGACCCGGCGGTGCTGCTGGCGGGCTGGCCGGTGGTGGAGCGGGCGGCCAGGGCCGTGATCGCCGACGGCCGGGCCGCGGTGCAAGCCGGAGCGGCGGGGCACGTGTTCAACCTGGGGCACGGCGTGCTGCCGGAGACGGATCCCGGGGTGCTGACCGACCTGGTGTCGCTGGTTCACTCATTGTGACCACGTCGTACTGCGTCGTCGGAGGCGGAATCTCCGGCCTGGCCGCCGCCCACCGGCTGCGAGCGACACTCGGCGACGCAGCCGACATCACTATCTTCGATCCCGCCGACCGGCTCGGGGGACTGCTGCGGACCGAGAGCCTGGGCGGACTCAGCGTCGACGTGGGGGCCGAGGCGTTCATCGCCCGCCGGCGCGAGGTGCCGGCCCTGCTGGCCGAGCTCGGGCTGGCCGACCGGCAGCGCGGTACGACGGGGGTGCGGCCGCTGCTGTACCGCAACCGGCTGCTGCACCGGCTGCCGGCGGACACCGTGAGCGGCATTCCGTCCTCGCCGGCGTCGATGGCCGGACTGGTCGACGCCGAGACGCTCGCTCGGATCGCCGGTGAACCCGCCCGCCCGCTGGCATTCGAGCCGGGCAGTGACCCGGCGCTGGGCGCCCTGGTTGCCGACCGGTTCGGCGAACAGGTGGTCGCATCATCGGTCGATCCGCTGATCGGCGGGGTCTACGCGGGGTCGGCCGCGACTGTCGGGCTGCGCTCGGCGGTCCCCGGGCTGGCCGCCCTGCTCGACGAGGGGGTCCCCAGCCTGACCGAGGCGGTGCGCCGAACACTGCCCGCCACGACCGGCGTTCCGGTGTTCGGCGCGATCTCCGGTGGATACCAGGTGTTGGTGAACGCGCTGGTGCGCAGCGCTCGGCCGCGCTGGGTGCAGTCCGCGGTCACCCAGATCGACCCGGTCGGCCAGGGTTGGCTGTTGCGGGACGCCAGTGGGGGCCACCACCGCGCCGACCGCGTGGTGGTCGCGGTTCCCGCGCCGCAGCTGGCGCGGTTGGCCACCGGATTCGCACCCCGCGCCGCGGCGGCGGCCAGCCGCATCGACAACGCCTCCTCGGTGGTGGTCGCCATGGCGGTGCCCGCCGGCGCGGCGTTCCCGGACAACTCCGGGGTGCTCGTGGCCACCGGGGAGCGGCTGCATGCAAAGGCGATCACCCTGACCTCGCGCAAGTGGGGAGACCGGGGCTACGGCGGCCGCGTGGAGGTCCTGCGGTTGTCCTTCGGCCGGTTCGGAGACTCGCGGATCGGCGCCTCCGACGCGGACCTTCTGGGGTGGTCGGTGCAGGACCTGGAGGCGGTCTTCGGGGTCACGGTGGATCCGATCGACGTGCGCGTGCAGCGCTGGGCTGCGGTGATGCCGCAATATCGCTCCCGCCACGCCGACCTGATCGCCGGGCTGCGTGCGGCGCTGCCGCCGACCGTGGCGGTCGCCGGTAACTACCTCGACGGCATCGGGGTGCCGGCGTGCATCGCCGCGGCCGACCGGGCCGCGGCGGCCGTGATCAGCGCCACCCCGGCGCCGTAGAACTCTGCGCGCGCACCGTGGCAGCATATGGACCATGGCGCACCTCGACTACGACAAACTGAACTCCACCATCCGCTACGTGATGTTCTCGGTGTTCTCGGTGAATCCGGGCGGACTCGACGGGGGCTCGGAGAGCCGTGAGGCGATCGCCGACCAAGCCGCAACCTTCTTCAAACAGCAGGAGGAGCGCGGCGTGGTGGTCCGCGGTATCTACGACGTGGCGGGTCTGCGCGCCGACGCCGATTTCATGATCTGGACCCACGCCGAGCGCATCGAGGACCTGCAGGCCACTTACGCCGGTTTCCGCCGCACCGCGTTGGGCCGGGCGTGCGCGCCGGTGTGGAGCAGCGTGGCGCTGCACCGGCCGGCGGAGTTCAACCGCAGCCACGTGCCCGCCTTCATCGCCGGCGAGCCGGCGGGCGCCTACGTCTGCGTGTACCCCTTCGTGCGGTCGCTGGAGTGGTATGTCCTGCCCGAGGAGGATCGCCGCAGGATGCTGGCCGAGCATGGCATGGCGGCCCGGTCGTACAAGGATGTCCGGGCCAACACGGTTCCGGCGTTCGCCCTCGGCGACTACGAGTGGATCCTGGCGTTCGAGGCGCCCGAACTGGACCGGATCGTCGACCTCATGCGCGACCTGCGCAACACCGAGGCGCGTCTGCACGCCCGGGAGGAAACCCCGTTCTTCACCGGGCCCCGGGTCGAGGTCGAGCAGTTGGTGGCGTCGCTGCCGTAGCAGCCCGCTAGGACGGCGGCACCAGGCGCAGACAGATCGAGTTGATGCAGTAACGCTGGTCGGTCGGGGTGGGGTAGCCCTCTCCGGTGAACACATGCCCCAGATGGCTGTGGCAGGAGGCGCACAACACCTCGGTGCGCTGTCGGCCCAGCGAGTTGTCCGGGCGCAGGATCACGGCGTCGGAGTCGGCCGGGTCGAAGAACGACGGCCAGCCACAGTGCGACGGGAACTTCTCGGTGCTGCGGAACAACTCCGCACCGCAGGCCCGGCATTCGTAGATGCCCTCGGCGGTCGTGTCGGTGTATTCGCCGGTGTTGGGCGGCTCGGTACCAGCGCGGCGCAGCACCGCGAACTCTTCGGGACTGAGCTTCGCGCGCCACTCATCGTCGGTGAGGGAGACCTTGGGAGACGTCATGTACCCACGGTAATCCGACCGCGGCGGCCCTGCTGCGCGCGGCTAGGTCGTCGCGGCGGCTTTCGCCGGTGGAGTCGCCAGCCAGGCCGGGTCGATCCCGTCGTCGAGGCGCCCCTGCTCCCGGGCGTCGAGGTAGCGGTAACACAGCACAGCGCACACGACGATCACCAGCAGCGACCAGCCGTAGGTGATCTTCAAATAGTCCAGCGGCCGACCGATGTTCATCCATCGGAAGATCAGCCACTTGTCCAGCGTCATGAAGCCGTAGACGGCCAGCCACGCCGGCCAGTTGCGCAGCACCGAATTCGGCAGCACCACCGTCATCAGGAACGGGAACAGCACGATCGAGTAGTAGCCCTGTCCCAGTGACAACACCAGGAACGAGGTTGTCAGCAGCACACCCGAGGAGGTCAGCATCCAGAATCGGGGGTCGCGGGTGCGGTAGTAGCGGTAGAGCAGCCACAGGCTGAGCGCGGCCAGCACGGTGAACAACACCCGCATGAACAGGATCAGCCCCGAGGGCAGGCCGAAGAACACGCCGTTGCCCAGGATCGAGGAGTTGAAGTAGTCGCGGGTGCCCATGATGTAGGGAACCGTCTGGGTGAAGTAGCTGCTCGGGTCGCTGGACAGGGGGAAGGCCACCAGGTTGAACAGCACCGGTGTTGCGATCGCCCCGACGAAGGGCCGCCATTGCCGGCTCAGCAGCGGCAGGAGCAGCAGCGGCATCAGGACCGGCTTGACCACCAGGGTCAGGCCGATCGCGACCCCCGCCCACCACTGGCGGCTCGCCCGGCCGTCGAGAAGCCAGCGAAAGTAGAGCACTTCGGCCAGCAGGATCACCCCGTTGATGTTGGTGAACACCAGCGTGCTGCTCACACTCTCGGTGAGGAACATCGCGGCCAGCAAGGCCGGTGCGGCCACCGAGCTCAGCCCGAAACCGAACATCCGCAGCAGCAGGTAGGCCGCGAGCAGGATGGCGATCGTGTTGGTGGCGATGAAGGTGTAGCGCGACAGCGTCTCGGGCAGATACCCGAACGGCGACATCAGCAGCGTGCCGCCGGGCGAGTACAGATAGTGCGGATCGACGTAGTCGAAATGCTCGTTGTAGATGTCCAGGCCGTGCCGGAAATTCAGGACCGCCCGGTATACCGGTTTGAAGTCATCGGTGATGTTGCCGTTCAGCGGCAACACAATCGAGCGGTGCAGCAACGACATGATGGCCACCGGCCACAGCACCGAACGCAGCACGGTTGCGGTGCTCGGCGGAGAGGTGGGAGGCCGGAACGCGTTCAGTAGGGCGGTGCCCGCCCGGTGCATCAAGGAGTCGGCTGCCGTCACCAGCGAACCGTACCGCGGGCGGGGCCCGCGGGTCCGGATCAGGGTCAGGCCGGGCAGTAGACGTCGGTGTCGGGCAGTTTGCCGGTGTCGAGGTAGCCGATCAGCGGCGGCAGCGTGCATGCCGAATACACCGCGGCGCCGTGGCCGATGCCCTGCCACATCACCCGCTTGCTGGCCGAACCGGCGTTGATGACGGCCGCAGCGGTGGCCGCCACCCCCTCCTCGCCGACGATCGGATCGTTTTGGGCCCCGAGCAGCAGCACGTCGATCTTGAGTTCTTTGGGCTGCTCGGGAGTGCTGCTGGTGGGCCAACTCAGGCACTGCGCCATATCCAGGGCGCCGACGGTGCCGAACTGGGGGTAGAGCTTGCCCCAGCCGACCACCAGTTCCCGGATCCGGTCGGGAGTGGGCCGGTTGAGGGCGTCGGCGCACGCGTTGATGAAGTGGCCGTCGCTGCCGGTGGTGCCCTGCGCCCGGTTGATCAGATTGTTCAGCAGGTTGGCGTCGCCGGAGTTGGCCGACGCCAGCGCCCTGGCCAGTTCGTTGGTGCTGGTGACCCGATCGCCGATGGGATAACCCAGGGCGGTGACGATCGCGTGGGTCACCGCGGCCACCGAGGCGCCGCCGGGCCCCTGTCCGGCGCGGGCGGAGTCCAGGATCGCGTCGATGGCGCCCTTGGGGTCCGGGCCCAGCGCACAGCTGACCGCGGCGCACTGCGCGGCGAACGCCTCGAAGGCCGCCTGCTGGCCCTTGACCTGCTGCTCGGCGGCGGCTTCGGCGGCCACGCCGAGGGGAATGGGGGAGTCCAGGGCCAGCCGGGCCACTTTCCCCGGGTGGGAGCCGGCGTAGGTCAGGGCGACCTGGGCGCCGTTGCCGATACCCAGCAGCGACAGTGCCGGAATGTCCCAGATGCTGCGCAGCCGCTCGAGGTCGGTGGCGGCGTGGGTGTTGTCGTAGGAGGACTCACCCGGCGAGATGGAGTCGGTGCAGTCGGTGGTGGCCTCCATCGTGATGGTGCCCAGATTGGCCACCGGGTCGTCGCCGGGGGCGAACTGGGCCTGGTTCCACATCTCGTCGCGCTGGCTGCGGCTGCGGCAGTCCACGGGGCTCGACATCCCGATGCCACGCCGGTCCACAGCGACGATCGGGTGACTCTTGAGCACGTCCGCGCCGGCGCGGGACAGCCAGATCGGGAGCTGCAGCGACGACGGCAGGTCCCATCCCGTGGTGAACACCACCGGGCCGGCGTCGCCGGGGGTCTGCACCGAGCGGGCCCGCACCACCCCGATGCTGATCGAGGAGGAACCGCCGCCGAGTGGGTCGACGTCGGCGTCGTAGCTGGAGCAGTCCAGCCGCACCCCGGGGGTGGCGGGCACGGCGGCGTCGCTGAACATCCGGGCGGTGCAGTCATGCCAGGGCAGGTCGTTCTTGGGCACCTCGACCGGGGGCGGCCCGGCCTGATCCGGGGTCGATTCGGGTTGGCCCTGAGCGCCGGCCCCGGAGTTGGTCGCGAACCGCGGGTTGGCGGCCAGCCCGGGTGCGCAACCGGCCAGCAGCGGCGCGGACCCGGTCAGTACGGCGGCAGCCGTGACCACCATGGTCCGGGCGAACCTCGAAGAGCTGGTCATGCCTGTCACCTTATAGGCGCGCGCTTTTGACGTACCGGGCGTAGAGGTAGCCGGAGTCGTCGGTGAGCAGATGTGCGCAGCGCATCGGCGTTGTCAGCTCGCCCGGTCCGGTGGCGATGCGGCGAGCCAGGCCGCCGACCAGATACGGCGCCAGGGTCAGGCACAGCTCGTCGAGCAGCTCATGCTCGATCAATGACCCCAGCAGGCGCGGTCCGCCCTCGGTCAGCACCCGCAGGTGTCCGCGCTGCGCCAATGCGTCCAGCAGCACGGCCTCATCGACGCGCTCGGGGTCATCGCCGGAGCAGTCCAGGACCTCGGCGTTGCCGGCCAGCCTCTGCCGGGTATCGGCGGCTGCCGCGGTGCAGGTCAACACCAGCGGTGGCACTTCGGTGTCGTTGAACACCCGCAGGTCCCGGTCCAGTGCCCCGGACTGGGTCACGATCGCCAACGGCGGGATCTCGGACTGTCCTCGGTCGCGGCGGCCCTGCCGTTGGGCGACGCTGAGCCGTGCTCCGCCGTAGTTCTCGACTCGGACGGTGCCCGCCCCGACCACGATGACGTCGGCCAGCGCTCGCAGCAGCATGAACACCGACCGGTCGCCGGGCCCGGCCAGTCCGCCGGAGGTGCCGGCGACCGTTGCGCCGCCGTCGATGCTGCCGATGAAATTGGCCCGCACCCATGGCCGCGGCCCGTCGGCCTCGGGGTAGGCATACAGCCGCCCCAGTTCCGTGTCGTCGACGGGCGCGGTGGCGCCCAGCAGGGTGAAGCCCGGATCTGCGCTGAGGTCGGACATGGCCTCGATTGCACCATGTGACTACAGTTCGTGCGTGCCCAATCCCGCCACCGAGTCGATCGACCACCTGGTGGACCGGCATCCGGCTGTGTCCCCGGAACGGTTGATCGCGCAGCTCAAACCGCCGCCGACGTTCGCAGGTGCCAGGTTTGCCAGCTATCGGCCTGACCCGGCGCAACCCAGCCAGGCCGCCGCCGTGACCGCGTGCACCGAGTTCTGCGCGCAGGCACTGACTCGTCGTGCGGGACGGCGCAAGCTGCTGGGCAAGCGCGAGGTGTTGCCGGGCGTGGGTATCTACCTCGACGGCGGTTTCGGAGTCGGCAAGACGCACCTGCTGGCTTCGATCTACCACGAGATCACCGACACCGGCAGCGTGCCCGGCGCCGGCGGGACGCCGGGGACGGCGTTCGCGACGTTCATGGAGCTGACCCAGCTGGCCGGGGTGTTCGGGTTCACCGAGTGCATCGACTTGCTCGGTGGCTACACCGTGGTCTGTATCGACGAGTTCGAACTGGACGACCCGGGCAACACCACCCTGGTGTCGCGGCTTCTGTCCGAACTGGTGGCGCGCGGGGTCTCGATTGCCGCCACCTCGAACACGTTGCCCGAACAGCTCGGCGAAGGCCGCTTTGCGGTCCAGGACTTTCTGCGCGAGATCCACGCTTTGGCAAGCATTTTCACCCCTGTCCGGGTGGACGGCCCGGACTATCGGCACCGGGACCTGCCCCCGGCACCCGAACCGCCCTCGGCCCCGGAGGTCACGCAGCGCGCGGCGGCGCGGCCCGGGTCGACGCTGGACGATTTCGACGCGCTGTGTGCGCACCTGGCCACCATGCATCCGTCGCGCTATCTGACCCTGATCGAGGGGGTCTCGGCGGTGTTTGTCACCGACGCGCATCCCATCGAGGATCAGAATGTGGCGCTGCGGTTGGTGGCGCTCACCGACCGGCTCTACGACGCCGGTATCCCGGTGGTGGCGTCGGGCGCCAAACTCGACCAGATCTTCAGCGCCGAGATGCTGGCGGGCGGCTACCGGAAAAAATACCTGCGGGCCACCTCACGGTTGCTCGCGCTCAGCAGCGGGGGTTAGCTCACAGATTCCACTGCGCCAGGCGCAGGCCGGTGTTGCGCGACAGCATCACCACGTGGGTGACCAAGCCGCGGTAGACATCCCAGTACACCCCTCCGTTGACGGTGGAGCCCGCCGGAGCGTTGGTCAGCAGTGCGTCCAGGGTGGTCGGGTCATCGGTGTGCTTGGACACGTAGGCGTCGCCGCCGGGCGTGACGCCGTCGAAGGTGACCGAGGCCGCCATGATGTAGGGGTTGGGCACCGAGATCGGGTGGACGGTCACGTTCGCTCGCCAGGGGCCGCCCTGGTTACGCCACCGCGGCGACCCGTTCGCACCCCAACCCGGCGGGATCTCGCTGGGCACCACGTCATGCACCGTGACATCGGCGACGATCGGTCCGAACGCCTCATCGCGGTAGGAGATGCGCAGCGTGTCTCCGAGGCGCCCGATCGGAGCCTCGGGGGTGGTGGTCGGCGTGGCGTATCCAGACGCCGGCAGGGTGAGGGCGGCCACCGCGGTGACGGCGGTGGTGACCAGGGCCAGAATCCAGCGATGCATCATGTCCTCTTCGTTTGCTTCTGGGCATGATGGCACATCGGCGTGGCGGGCGCGGGGCCTTGGGCCCGGGGGGCTGACTCAGGCGGTGGTTTCCTCGCCGGGGGCGGCGGCCTGGTTGGTGCTGAGCCCCGCCAGGATTCGGGTGAGATCGGCTTCTGCCCGGCCCCGGTCGACACCGGTGCGATGCAGCGGGCCGCAGCCGTCCTCGGATTCCAGCAGTGCCAGCAGCAGATGCTCGGTGCCAATGTAGTTGTGGCCGAGGCGAAGTGCGGTGCGGAAGGTCAATTCGAGAGCCTTGCGGGCTGGACCGCTGTACGGAATCAACGCGGGCGGTTCGGTGTCGCCGGGTTCGATGACCACGGCGGCGGCGACCGCTGCGGGGTCGACGTGCTGAGCGGTCAGTAGGACGCTGGCCAGCGCGTCGGGATCGTCAAGGGTGCCCAGGAGCAGATGCTCGGGGGTGATCTCGCTGCTGTGCGCCCGGCTGGCCGCGTTCTGGGCGGCCACCACCGCATTGCGTGCCCGGGGAGTGAATCGGGCGAAGCCCTGTTCGGGATCGAGGGCGGTGGCTTGCGGGCGTGCGACGAACCTCTTCTGGGCGGCCTGTTTGGTGACGCCCATGGACTTGCCGATATCGCTCCATGACGCACCGGAGCGCCGCGCCTGGTCGACGAAGTGGCCGATCAGGTGGTCGGCGACCTCGCCGAGGTGTTCGGCCGCCAGCACCGCGTCGGTCAACTGCTCGAGCGGGTTGTCGTGCACGCCGGTGATGGCGTTGATGAGGTCATCGAGGCGGACGGATTGCGCGAGGGGAGTGGGGTCGGCCATGGCGTCAACGTTAGGTTGACGTCGTGGGAGCGTCAACTGCAGGTTGACGCAATCCGCCGTGGTGGTCGTCCGTCCCGGCCCTGGCGCAGACTGTGAATATGCGGATAAATCCAGGCGGCGTACCACCTGGCGGGTGGTCAGCCCAGCCGATTCAGGCCGGCCAACGCATCCGGGCGGGCGTCGGGGTCGCCGAGCCCTCACCCGTTTTTGCCTCCGCGGGCCGGGGAAAACGAGATCTGAGCGATCGGTCGGACTTTTAAAAAATGACCTTCACCTGCATCTCTGCGGCGACGATCAGCGGAGGGAATCAACCCGGGAGAAGTATTTGCCCGCGAGGGCGCGGCACGGTAGATCCGTGCGCGGCAGGGGCCCCTGTTCGTCCATGGCGGACTCCGCCACAAAGCCGTCGCTGCGTCGATCTTGGTGCGCGGTACTGGGATTGAACCAGCGACCTCTTCCGTGTCAGGGAAGCGCTCTCCCGCTGAGCTAACCGCGCTTAGAGCCTTGGGACGGAGGTGGAGACGGGAATCGAACCCGTGTGCACGGCTTTGCAGGCCGTTGCCTCACCACTCGGCCACTCCACCGCAAGGGGTTGATGCCACTTGACACCCTCGAGCGGATGACGGGATTCGAACCCGCGACCCTCACCTTGGCAAGGTGATGCGCTACCAACTGCGCTACATCCGCGTGCCACGGGCGAGATCGTCGCCCGTCGCGATGCAGAACATTAGCGGACACATGTGAGCCAGCACAACTCCGCATGTCAGAGGGGTGAACCGCGCGAAAAGTGCCCTGCGCATTGATGCTCGGGGGGGTGGCCGTGCTAGTGTTCGTCCTCGTTCATCCGGTCTCGTAGCTCAGGGGGAGAGCGTCCGCCTCACACGCGGAAGGTCGCTGGTTCGATCCCAGCCGGGACCACAAGAAAGCCACCTGGCGACAGGTGGCTTTTCTCGTTTCGGGGGATGCCTCGGGCCGCCGGGAGGCGAGATCACCTGATGAATGGAATCGCCCCGCGGCGTGGATGTTTCGGCGGTCCGGCGCGGCAGGGTCGGGGCGGGGCCGCTTCGGGCTAGGGTGTCGATGATCCTCGGCTGGGTGACGAGGGCCGCCGATCCGCGTGAGGAGTACCCGTGACGTTGACCCCCACGCCCAACGCCGCGTGGCCGGCCATGCAGAAGTACCTGGCGTCGTTGCCCCCCGGCGAACATCGCCGCGCGATGGAGCGGCTTGCCGGCCTCACCGAAGCCGACTGGCGCAGCTTCGGCGTGAGCGAGCCGCAACAGGCCGAATACGACTATCCGGTGACCCAGATCGACGGATCGCTGCCGGCGGAGTTGGCCGGGACGCTGTATCGCAACGGCCCCGGACGGTGGGAGGACCACACCGGGCGGCCATTGCACCACCTCTTCGACGGCGACGGCATGGTCTCGGCGTTCACCATCGGCGGCGGCCGCGTGCACTATCGCAACCGCTACGTCCGGACCCGCCACTACCGCGGCAAGACCGGCACGCGGCACTTGGGCACCCCCGCTGCCGGCGGATGGTGGGCCAACGCCGGCAGAATCCCGCCGAATCTGGCCAACACCAACATCGTGGAACACGCCGGGCACCTCTACGCGCTGTGGGAGGGCGGTCCGCCGCACGAAATCGACCCCGTGACGCTGCAGACCCGCGGGGTGCGCCGGTTCGGGGGCCGCCTGCGCTGGATGGGTTCCTACTCGGCGCACCCGAGTCTGTGCCCGCGCAGCGGGGAGATGTTCAACTTCGGCGTCGAGTTCATCCCGCGACCGCACCTGCGCATCTATCGCACCGATGTCCGCGGCCGCCTGAGCCACTTCCGCTCGGTGCGGCTGCCGTATGTGGCCATGGTGCACGATTTCGCGCTCACCGAGCGCTACCTGGTGTTCCTGGTGTCGCCGATCATCCCCGACGCGGTGCCGATCGCCCTGGGCCGCGCGACCCTCGGTGACGCCCTGCACTATCGGCCCGAACGCGGCAGCGTGTTTGTGCTGATCCCTCGCGATGGCGGCGCCGTCCGGCGGGTGGAGTGCGAGGCCGTGCTCCAGTTCCATCTCAGTAACGCCTATGACGACGGTTCCGACGTGGTTGTCGATGCGATCACCTACGCCGACGGCCGCCTGCTGGAACGCATTGCGCGGTTCCAGACCAGCAGCCTCAACGACGCGCCCTCGGAGTTTTCCCGGTTCCGGATCACCGCGTCCGGGCGCCTGACCCGCGACCGGCTGAGCGAAGCGGCCTGCGAGTTTCCGCGCCACCACCCGGGCTATGAGGGCAAGCCGCACCGGTACGCCTACATCAGCAGCCGGCGTCGGCTGAGTTCGTTCTACGACTCGATCACCAAGTTGGACCTGGTCGACCAGAGCGAGACCACGTACACCGCCGAGGGGGAGGGGAACAGCTTCTGCGAGCCGGTCTTCACGCCCAGGCCGCACGCCACCGCCGAGGACGACGGGTGGCTGCTGACCGTCGAATACCAGGCCGCGCAGCACGCCTCACGCCTGGTGGTCTTCGACGCACGCGATCTCGCCGGTGGCCCGGTGGCCCGCGCCGAACTCACGCACCATATTCCGCAGGGTTTCCACGGCAATTTCAGTGCCCGCCCGGCCAGCTGAGCACTCCGGGGCGGCTACGCCATTTCCGGCACGTTCAGGTGGGCGATCGCCAAGTCGAATTCGGCGACTTCGAGCACTTCGGCGCCGGCCTCGTTGACGGCTCGGGCCCAGATGGCCTGCTCACTGCTGCGACTGGCGATCAAAGCGGCGCGGTCGTCGAAGCTCACGGTCGAGACCGCGCGGCCCGAATGCCGGTCAATCATCAGTGTGGTGCTGCAGAAGCCGTCGAGATTTTCCAGGTCGGGTGTCAGCGCCAGCTTGTAGGTGTCGATCATTTGATCGCATCCGGCCGGTTCGGTCCGCAGCCAGGTGACCCGCACCCCGGCATAGCGCTGAGACCGGTGATCACGGCGCACCGCAGCGATCTCCCAGCGGCTGATCTCAGCGGTGGCATGGAAGATCTCGGTGGCGCGGTCGCGCATCTGCGCAGCGTCGGCCTCGCTCGCCCGCAGGGTGTCCTCATCCAGCCATGACGACGTGACGATGCACCGGCCGGCGTCGCGGTCGACCAGCATCGACATCCCCGCGCAGCCCTCCATTCCGGCCAAGGCCGGCATCACCACGGTGCGGACATGGGTGATCCCCTCATCGAGAAACGACGGATGGGCGTGAATGGTGGTTGCGCGCGCGAACATGGGGGCCTCCGAGCGATCGGGGCGACGCCCCCGCGGCGCCGCCGCTCCCTTCCACCATGCTCCGGCCACGGTGTGGGGACAACCCTTATTCGCCCCCAATTGCCTGACTACTCCAGGACCGCGTCCGCCTCGGACCGATGGGTTGCCTCCAGCTCGGCGATGTGGGCCCCGATGCGTCCCCGCAGCGCGAGGGTGCCGATGAGGCCGGCGAGCACCGCGACCAGCAGCGCTACCCAGGAGAATCGGGAAAGCCAATGTTCGGCCGCCATGCCGGCGTAGTACACCAGGGCGGTGGTACCCCCGGCCCAGCAGATGGCCCCGGCAACGTTGGCGACCAGGAAATGCCGGTAGGGCATCCTCAGCGCCCCCGCCAGGGGGCCGGCCAGGATGCGCAGCAGTGCCATGAAGCGGCCGAAGAACACCGCGAGGCTGCCCCACCGGCCGAACGACCGCTCCGCGAACGCGATGTGGCCCGGACCGAAGTGGTTCGGGAATCGCCGGCCCAGCCGGTCGAACAGCGGCATACCGAAGCGACGGCCGATCGAATAGCCGATCGAGTCGCCGATGACAGCCCCGACGATGGCCGCAGCGGCGACCCCCACCGGGTCGACTCCCAGCTCGTGCCGCGACGACAACAGCGCGGCGCCCACCAGCATGAGTTCCCCCGGAAGCGGCACACCCAGGCTCTCGATGCCGATCACCCCGCCGACGAGCAGATAGACCAGCACCGGCGGGATCGAGTAGAGCAGGATATCCACCGACATGCGGCCAAGCATGCCTCACGGAGCTCGGGAAAGCCCGTCGGCGCCGTCGGCGCTGCGCCGCTTCACCTTGTAGCGTAAGCCGGGCGCCTGCCCAGGCACTGGGGATCGGATCGAGGAGCGGCAGTGGAATTCAATCTCGCCCAAGTGTTCTCGGCGGTCGCCGAGGCCATCCCGGACCGGGACTGCATTGTCTTCGGTGATCGGCGGTTGAGCTACCGCCAGGTCGAGGACCGGGCTCGCCGGCTGGGGCGGGCCCTGCACGAGCGGGGCTTGGGCGCGCGCCGGGAGCGTTGCAACCTGGCCCCCCATGAATCCGGTCAGAGCCACTTGGCGCTGTATCTGGCCAACGGCAACGAGTATCTGGAGGGCATGCTCGGCGCCTACCACGCCCGCGTCGCGCCGTTCAACGTCAACTACCGCTACGTCGCCGACGAACTGGTCTATCTGCTGACCAATGCAGCCACCGAGGCGATCATCTACCACGCCCGCTACGCCCCCACGCTGGCCGAGGCGCTGCAGCGGGCCGGCGACCGATTGCCCGCGATACCGCTGATCCATGTCGACGACGACTCCGGCAACGAGCCGCTGCCCGGTGCGGTGCGCTATGAAGAACTGCTGGCCGCCACCTCCGCGGAGCCGCTGGACCTGGCGCTGTCCCCGGACGACCTGTACCTGCTCTACACCGGGGGCACCACGGGCATGCCCAAGGGAGTGCTGTGGCGCCAGCACGACATCTTCATCAACGCGATGGGCGGCCGCGCCTTCGGTACCGGCGCCGTACCCGCCACGCTGGAGGAGATCGTCGCCCGCACTCAGGTCGCCGGTGCCGCCGGCTCGATGACGGTGGCGCCACTGATGCACGGTGCCGCCCAGTGGGCCGCGTTCATCACGCTGCTGGGCGGGCGGCCGTTCGTGATGTCGGCGGCCACCGATCGGTTCGACCCGGTGGTGACGTGGGAACTGGCGGCCAGGGAACGGGTCATTTCGCTGTCGATCGTCGGCGATGCCTTCGCCCGCCCGCTCGCCGACGCGCTCGAGGCCGGCGGCCCCCAGCTGGCCGACGCACTGTCGGGGCTGATGGTGCTGGCCAGCGGCGGGGCGGCGTTCACCGCGCCGCTCAAGCAGCGGATCCTGGGCCTGCTGCCGCACGTGTCGATCCTCGATGCCGGGGGTTCCTCGGAGACCGGCGCCGCGATGGGGCAGACCACCAGTCGCGCCCAGAGTTCCACCGGACGTTTCACCCCGAACCCCGGCGCCGTGGTGGTCAGCGAGGACATGACCCGCATCCTGCAGCCCGGTGACGACGAGATCGGCTGGCTGGCGCAGCAGGGTTATGTGCCGCTGGGATACCTCGGCGACCCGGAGAAATCGGCGCGCACGTTCCCCCTCATCGAGGGAGTCCGGCATTCGGTCCCCGGTGACCGGGCACGCTGGGACGCCGACGGCGGCATCGACCTGCTGGGCCGTGACTCGGTGACGATCAACTCCGGCGGCGAGAAGATCTTCGCCGAGGAGGTCGAAGCCGCGATCGCGCACCATCCCGCCGTCTACGACGTCGTGGTGGTGGGCCGGCCCAGCCAGCGGTGGGGCAACGAAGTCGTCGCCGTGGTGCAGCTGTCCGAAGGTGCCGACGCCGGACCCGACGACATCATCGCCGCGGCAGCCGACCACATCGCGCGGTACAAACTGCCCAAAGCCGTGGTGTTCTGCGCCCAGATTCGGCGTTCGCCGTCGGGCAAGGCCGACTACCGCTGGGCCAGGGAGCGGGCCATCGCCGCGCAACCCGTCCAAGCGGCTGTGCCCGGCTAGGTCAGCCGAACTGCGGCTTGCGCTTTTCCCGGATGGCGGCCAGGCCCTCGTGCACGTCCGGACCGGAGAAGCCGAGGAACTCCAGGCCCAGGGCGGTCTCGAAGGCCGGCGCGAACTGCCGGTACCAGTAGTTCAGGCTGTGCTTGGTGAACCGGATCGCGTCCTGGGCGCCGTGCGCCAGGTCGTCGGCGATGCGGCTGGCGGTGGCCAGGACCTGGTCGTCGTCGACGCAGGTGGAAACCAGCCCGATGCGCTCGGCCTCCTCGCCGTGCAGTGTCTCGCAGGTCAACAGGTAGTACTTGGCCTTGGCCATCCCCACCAGCAGCGGCCAGCAGATCGCCGCGTGGTCGCCCGCGGCCACCCCGAGCTTGGTGTGGCCGTCGATCAACCGGGCGGTGCGCCCGGCCACCGAGATGTCCGACAGCAGTGCCACCACCAGGCCCGCCCCCACGGCCGGGCCGTTGATGGCCGAGATCACCGGCTTGGAGAAGTTGACCATGTTGAGCACCAGATCGCGGGCCTCCCGCAGCACCTGCATCCGCCCGGCATGATCGCCGACGATCTTCTCGATCAGATCAAAGCTGCCGCCGGCGGAGAACGCCTTGCCCTCGCCGCGGACCAGTACGGCCCGCACCTCGTCGTCGCGGTCGAGCACCGGCCACACGTCGGCGAGGTCGCGGTGCATCTGCGGGCCCACCGAGTTGAGCCCCGGGGCATCGAGCACCAGCTCCAGCACGCCGTTGTCACCCGGCTCGAACCGAAGGCTGGGGAAGTCGGAAGAGGCACGGTAGCGGGGGGCATCAGTCATCATTTGTTTCTACTCGACCGCCCGGGTCCGCCGCCGTCAGGGCTGGCTTGACGCGGTCGGCGGCCACCGGCGCGGTGCGTCGGTGAATCCGCAACGAGCCCAACCGTTTCCGGGCCCGGTCAGGCCGGGAATGCCGTCCAGCGCGGGGGCGCGCGGGGCGCCCAAACCGGCCGTGGGCGTTTAGGTTCGCCTTTCTCGTTTCTACAAATTGCCTTGTGTAAACTCTGTGCCCATGGCATATGTGATCGGGAAGCCGTGCGTTGACGTGATGGATCGGGCCTGCGTGGAGGAGTGCCCGGTTGACTGCATCTACGAAGGCGGGCGAGCCCTTTACATCCACCCGGACGAGTGTGTGGACTGCGGAGCCTGCGAGCCGGTGTGCCCGGTCGAGGCCATCTACTACGAAGATGACCTCCCCGACGAGCTCCAGCCGCACCAGGCCGACAACGCGGCCTTCTTCACCGAGGCCCTGCCGGGGCGCGACGAGGCCCTCGGATCCCCCGGCGGCGCCGCCAAGATCGGCCCGCTCGGCATCGACACTCCGCTGGTGGCCAGCTACCCCCCCCAGGGGGAGTGAGCGACATCGCCAAGTCGCCTGCGCCATCGGGAGGACGTCGCCTCGACGTTCTTCGGCTGGTACAGGCCGCTGACGAACCGCTGAGCATCGCGCAGATCGCCGACGAACTGGGCGTGCACCCCAATACGGTGCGGTTCCACTTGGACACCTTGGTCGAGGAAGGCCGGGTCGAGCACACCGCAACCGATCACAAGGGCCGGGGCCGGCCGGCGCTGATGTTCCGCGCCATCCGGCAGATGGACCGTGGCGGCACCCGCCGGTTCCGGCTGCTCGCCGAAATCCTCACCATGGGCTTGGCCGCCGACTCCGATCCCAGCACCAAGGCGCTGGCCGCGGGCCGGGCCTGGGGACAGCGCCTGCGCCCCCTGCAACCCCCGGACGGACCCGTCGACCCCGACGAGTCCACCGGCCAGCTGCTGGAAATGCTCGATGAAATGGGATTCGAGCCCGAGACCCTCGATCCCGACACCACCGGCGAAGAACAGTTCGGGCTGCGGCATTGCCCGTTCCTGGAACTCGCCCAAACGTCGGCCGAAGTGGTCTGCCCGATTCATCAGGGATTGATGCAGGGCGTGCTGGAAGCCTGGGGATCGCCGCTGACCGTCGATCGTCTCGACCCCTTCCACGAGCCCGACCTGTGCGTGGCGCATCTGAAGCCGGCGGCCGGCAACGGAACGCCGGTCGCCCGCTCCGCCCCGGGCGTGACGCGCACCGCAGGGTCCACCGGGTGAGCGCCGGCGCCTCCGTTGCGACCGCCGCCACCTTCCTCTGGCTGGGGATGGTGACCGCGATTTCGTTCCTGGAGGCGCCGCTGAGGTTTCGGGCGCCCGGCGTGACCGTCCCGATCGGTCTCGGCATCGGCCGGTTGGTCTTCCGCGGCCTCAACTCGGCCGAATTTCTGCTGGCTGCGGTGATCGCGGCCGCTTTCGCCGCGCAGCGGCCCCCCGTCGGTACCGCCGTGGCCTACGCCGTCGCCGTGGCGACGCTGTCGGCCCAGGTGCTTGCGGTGCGCCCAGCCCTGCGCCGCCGGGCCGACCAGGTGCTGGCCGGGTTGCAGGCGCCCCGCTCCCGGGCGCACTACGCCTATGTCGCACTGGAACTGATCAAGGTTGCCGCGCTGATCGGCATGGGCATCCTGCTGTTGTCCGGCTGAACCGTCCCACGCTCCCACCCCGTACACCGAGCCGAAGGAGTACCGATGGAATCGACATCGCTGAACGCGTTGGCCGACGAGAAGCTCGCCGAGGCGGCCCAGCACCACAGCGGCCGAGCCGCCCACACCGTCTACGGCGGGTCGGTGCACCACCTTCGCCAGACTCTGGTCGCCTTGCAGGCCGGCCAATCGCTGGCCGAACACGACAGCCCCGGCGAATCGACCTTGCAGGTGCTGCGCGGCCGGGTGCGACTGACCGCCGGCTCAGACACCTGGGAGGGTGCGGCCGGTGAACTGGTCACCCTGCCCCGCACCCGGCATGCGCTGGAGTCGCTGAAGGACTCCGTGGTGCTGCTGACCGTCGCCAAGAGCGCATCGCACTGAGCGTGCCGCTGCGCACCTCCTGGTCGCAGGGGGCCGGACTGCGGGTGCCGATCCTCAACGCACCTATGGGTGGGGTGGCCGGCGGGCGGCTGGCCGCGGCCGTCACCGCCGCGGGCGGGCTGGGGATGATCGGCATGGGCAGCACCGCCACCGCGGCGTCGCTGGCGACCGAACTGGCCGCGCTGGGCACCGCGCCCCGGTTCGGAATAGGCCTGGTGGATTGGGTGATCCGCGACCAACCCGACTTACTGGAGGCGGCGCTGGCTGCCGGCCCGACGTTGCTGTCGGTCAGCTTCGGCGTCAACCTTTCCTGGGTGCAGCGGGCACACGGGGCCGGGATTGCGGCTGCCACCCAGGTCTACGACGCCGAGACCGCCCGCCGGGCCCGGGACGCCGGAGTGGACGTGCTGGTGGCGCGCGGAGCCGAGGGCGGCGGCCACGGCGCGATCCGGCTTGCCACGCTGCCCCTGCTGGACGCCGTTCTGGAGGTCGTCGAGGTTCCGGTGCTGGCCGCCGGTGGGATCGCCGGGCCGCGCAGCCTGGCCGCTGTGCTGGCCGCCGGCGCCGCGGGAGCCTGGCTGGGAACCGTGTTGTCGGCATGCCCCGAGGCGCTGACCGGCGAGGGTGCCCGCCGCGCGCTGATCGCAGCCACCGGCACCGACACGATCACCACCCGGGTCTTCGATGTCGGGCAGCGTCTGGATTGGCCGGCGTGGTTCCCGTCGCGGGTGTTGCGCAACGATTTCACCGGCCGCTGGGCCGGTCATGAGGATGCGCTGGCCGCCGATCGAGATGCGAGATCGGAACTGGCAGCCGCGATCGCCGACGGCGATCAGCGACTCGCCCCGGTGGACGCCGGTCAGAGCGTCGGCATGCTCACCGACAGCCGCCCGGTGGCGGTGGTGATCGACGAGCTGTGCAGCGGGGCGCAACGGCTGCTGGCGCGCTGGGCTTGACCCGTCACACCGCTCGCAGATAACGGGTGGCGATGGTGCGCTGCAGAAAGGGCCCGATCGGTCCGGCTGCCTTGGTCCACCAGGTGGCCGGCCGGGAGAACGCCCGAATCTGGGCGTACACCGTGTCATCGGCGGCGTCGTAGCGCACCGCGAACAGCTCCTCGCCGGATTCGGGATGCCCCGCCAGGGTGCCGTAGGCGAAGCCGCGCCGGTCGGGCTCGGACACCACATAGACGACCCGGCACGGTGCGGTCATCAGTCCCAGGCGAACCAGCACCACGGCGTCCACCTCGGCGACCTCGCGGTCAGCCTTCACCCGTACCCCGACGCCGGCGCCGCGGAGCATCCCCCAGCGCAGCACCGCGTCGCCGGCCTCCTCGAAGCGTTGCCTGCCCGTGCCTATCGGGGCGCTCAGATCCAGATGGTGATAGCCGGCGGGCAGCGTTCCGGCGGTGGCGCCCACCTCGGGGTAGGTGAGCGGCAGCTCACGCAGCGTGCTCAATTCCACGGCCCCACCTTGCCACCGCGGGCGCGCCGTTCGCCCGGCATTGGCCGGAACGTTAAATAGGGGGATGACAGCCACACACGCCGGCGGCGGCTTCAATCCGCCCGAACCGACCCAGAAGGGCGGGCCGGACTACGGCCGCTTCCTGGACAATGTGCGCGCCCTGCAGGACCATGCCCGTGCCGCCGACGCTCCCGCCGAGGTGATCAGCCGGGCTGCCGACGCCCTGCAGAGCGTGTGTGAGCTGCTGGCCCCCTTCGACACCGACGAGTGGTCGTCGCCGTCCGGTCGCCGGCTGGACCTGCCCATGCGCGGCAATGTGCTGGCGGTGCCGATGAAGCTGAAGCGGGACGGCGAGCGGCGGCTGAGCGGCTGGGCCCGCTTCCGGCGATTCCACCTGGGCCGCAACGGTGCGGCGCACGGCGGGGCTATCGGGCTGTTGTTCGACTCGGTGTTGGGTACCGCGTCCTGGATGCTGACCGGCGGGGACTACCAGCGCACCGCCTACCTACACGTCAACTACCGCCAGATCGTCCCGATCGAGAAAGAGTTGCAGGTCCGGGCGTGGGTGAGCAGGACCGAGGGCCGCAAGATCTTTGTCGAGACCACACTCTGCGACGGTGACACCGTGCTGGCCGACGGCGAGGCGTTGTTCGTGGTGCTCAAACCCGGTCAACCATGACGGCGGTGCACTCCCGAACGGTTCGCCCACAGCCCCCCCGATAGCATGGTCGCGGACGTTTCTAGCCCCTAGCACCCCCTTGGAGACCACGTCATGAGCGCGCCCGCACAGCCCGTCCCGATCCGGGTTCCCGCCGGGACCACCGCGGCCGCAGCGGTGCGCGCGGCGGGCCTGCCCGAACGGGGCGCACCGGACGCCATCGTGGTGGTGCGCGACGCCGACGGGCGGCTGCGCGACCTGAGCTGGACGCCCGCCGCTGACGCCGAGGTCACCCCGGTCGCCGCCGACACCGACGACGGCCGCAGCGTGATCCGGCATTCCTGCGCGCACGTGCTGGCCCAGGCGGTCCAGGATCTGTTCCCGGCGGCCAAACTCGGTATCGGGCCGCCGATCACCGACGGCTTCTACTACGACTTCGACGTGCCGGAGCCGTTCACTCCCGAAGATCTGGCCAAGCTGGAGAAGCGGATGCGCGCCATCATCAAGGAAGGGCAGCTCTTCTCCCGGCGGGTGTATGAGTCCAAGGACGCCGCCTGCGGCGAGTTGGCCGGCGAGCCCTACAAGCTGGAGCTGGTCTCCGCCGACTTCGGCAAGGCCGACGACCCGGACATCATGGAGGTCGGCGGCGACGAGCTCACCGCCTACGACAACCTCAACCCCCGTACCCGGGAACGGGTTTGGGGCGATCTGTGCCGAGGGCCGCACATCCCGACCACGCGGTTCATCCCCGCCTTCAAACTCACCCGCTCATCGGCGGCCTACTGGCGCGGCGATCAGAACAACGCCAGCCTGCAACGGGTGTACGGCACCGCATGGGAATCGCAGGAGGCGCTGGACAGCCATCTGGAGTTGATCGAAGAGGCACTGCGGCGCGATCACCGCAAGCTCGGGGTCGAACTGGACCTGTTCAGCTTCCCCGACGAGATCGGCTCGGGCCTACCGGTTTTCCACCCCAAAGGCGGAATCATCCGGCGCGAGCTCGAGGAGTACTCGCGGCGTAAGCACATCGAGGCGGGCTATCAGTTCGTCAACACCCCGCACATCACCAAGTCCGAGCTCTACGAGACGTCCGGGCACCTGGAGTGGTACCGCGAGGGCATGTATCCGGCCATGCACATCGACGCGGAGTTCGCCGAAGACGGCACCCTGCGCAAACCCGGCCAGGACTACTACCTCAAGCCGATGAACTGCCCGATGCACCACCTGATCTTCCGGTCGCGCGGACGCTCGTACCGCGAACTTCCGTTGCGGCTCTTCGAGTTCGGCAGCGTCTACCGCTACGAACGCTCCGGTGTGGTGCACGGGCTCACCCGGGTGCGCGGGATGACCCAGGACGACGCACACATCTACTGCACCCGGGAGAGCATGCGCGACGAGCTGGCCTCGTTGCTGCGCTTCGTGCTCGACCTGCTCGCCGACTACGGCCTGGACGACTATTTCCTGGAGCTGTCCACGAAGGACCCGGACAAGTACGTGGGCTCCGACGAGGTCTGGGAGGAGGCCACCGACACGCTGCGCGAGGTCGCCGAGGCCTCCGGGCTGACCTTGGTGCCCGACCCGGGCGGTGCGGCGTTCTACGGGCCGAAGATCTCGGTCCAGGTCAAGGACGCCCTCGGGCGCAGCTGGCAGATGTCGACCATCCAGCTCGACTTCAACATGCCGGACCGTTTCGAACTGGAGTACACCGCCTCCGACGGAACCCGCCAGCGGCCGGTGCTGATCCACCGGGCGTTGTTCGGTTCCATCGAACGGTTCTTCGGGGTGCTGACCGAGCACTACGCCGGTGCCTTCCCGGCCTGGCTGGCGCCGATCCAGGCGGTCGGCATCCCGGTCGCCGACCAACACGTGCCCTACTTGGAAGACCTGGCCGCCCAGCTGCGCCGGCACGGCGTTCGGGTCGAGGTGGACGCCAGCGACGATCGGATGCCCAAGAAGATCGTCAACCACACCAACCAGAAGGTCCCGTTCATGCTGCTGGCCGGCGACCGGGACGTCGAGGCCGAAGCGGTCAGCTTCCGCTTCGCGGATCGCACCCAGATCAACGGGGTCCCGCGCGAGCAGGCGGTGGCGGCCATTGCCGGCTGGATCGCGGCACGCGAGAACACCGCGCCGACCGCGGAGACGCTTCGGGCGCGCCTGACGGCGAGCGAGACGCCATGAGCGGAGACCAGGACAAGGATGCGCCGGCGGAGCTGATAGACACCGGCGTCGGTGAACCCGACCGGCTGCAACGGCTGTGGACGCCCTACCGGATGACTTATCTGGCCGAGGCGCCGCTCAAGCGCGCGGAGTCCGGGGCGTCTGCGCGGTCCACTCAACCGTTCACCGATATCCCGGCGATGTCCGACGAGGACGGTCTGGTGGTGGCGCGTGGCGAGCACGTCTACGCGGTGCTCAACCTCTACCCGTACAACCCCGGGCATCTGATGGTGGTGCCCTACCGGCGATTCTCGGAGTTCGAAGACCTCACCGACGAGGAGGGCGCCGAATTGATGGCGTTCATCCAGAAGTCGATCCGGGTCATCAAAGCCGTATCCCACCCGCACGGGTTCAACGTCGGGCTCAATCTCGGCGAGTCGGCCGGCGGTTCGCTGGCCGAGCACCTGCACGTGCACGTGGTGCCGCGGTGGGGCGGTGACGCGAACTTCATCACGATCGTGGGCGGTTCCAAGGTGATCCCGCAGTTGTTGCGCGACACCCGCCGGCTGCTCGCCGACGAGTGGGTCAAACAGCAATGAGCAGACTGCCGTTCCTGTCGCGGGCTACGTTCGCCGGGATCACCACGCCGGTGGCGCGATGCCTGCTGCGGGCCGGGCTCACCGCCGACATCGTCACCATGGTGGGCACCGCCGGCGCGGTGATCGCGGCGCTGACGCTGTTTCCCACCGGCCAGCTGTTCGCCGGGACCCTGGTGGTCTGGTTCTTCGTGCACTTCGACATGGTCGACGGGGCGATGGCCCGGGAAAGCGGCGGCGGCAGCGCGTTCGGCGCGGTCTTGGACGCCACCTGCGACCGCATCAGCGACGGCGCGGTGTTCTGCGGGCTGGCCTGGTGGGCGGCGTTCGGGTTGGGCAACCCCCCGCTGGTGGTGGCGACCCTGATCTGCCTGGTCACATCGCAGGTCATCTCCTACATCAAGGCCCGGGCGGAGGCCAGCGGACTGCGGGGCGACGGCGGCTACATCGAACGCCCCGAACGACTGATCATCGTGCTGGTCGGAGCCGGCCTATCCGGCCTGCCGGTATTCCCGCTGCCGTGGGCTTTGCCCGTGGCGATGTGGCTGCTGGCCGTGGCCAGCCTGATCACCTGCGCCCAGCGGTTGCACACCGTGCGCACCTCACCGGGCGCCGTGGAGCCGCTGCCGCGGGTGTCCGACGGCGAGGAAACCTCCGAATCGTGACCCTCATCCCGAGCGGCCTGCGAGTTCCCGGGCTCAGTCAGTTGGACGCCTGGGCCACCGACGCCGGATTCGCCGCGGGCTGGATGCTGGTACGCGCGATGCCGGAAGCCGTCGCACGCAACGCTTTCGACGCCGGCGCGCTGTACGCGGCCCGCGGCGGGGGGCCAGAACAGCTGCGCAAGAACCTGGCTCGCATCATCGGTGTGGATCCGTCGCAGGTGCCGGCGGAGCTGATGCGGGCCTCGCTGGCGTCCTACGCCCGGTACTGGCGAGAGGCGTTCCGCCTACCCGCCATGGACCACGCGGCGGTGGCGGCGCAGCTGGACGCATCGGTGCGGGGAAACGAGCACATCACCGCGGCACTGACGGCCGGCCGGGGGGCGGTGTTGGCGTTGCCGCACAGTGGCAACTGGGACATGGGCGGGGTATGGCTGGCCCAGACTTACGGCGGCTTCACCACCGTCGCCGAACGCCTCAAACCCGAATCGCTCTACCGGCGGTTCCTGGCCTTTCGGGAGAGCCTGGGGTTCGAGGTGATACCACTGTCCGGGGGAGCCCGGCCGCCGTTCGAAATCCTCACCGAACGACTTTCAAGCAATGGCCTGGTGTCTCTGATGGCGGACCGCGACTTAACGCGCAACGGAGTACCGGTCGAGTTCTTCTGCGAAACCACTCGGATGCCGGCCGGCCCGGCCAAACTTGCTCTGGCTACCGGCGCGGCGCTGTTGCCGGCACACTGCTGGTTCGACGGCGCGGGCTGGGGCATCGACATCGGCGCCCCGCTGAACTGCGACAGCGGGGACGTGGGCGTGATCACCCAGGCGCTGGCCGACAAGTTCGCCGAGGGCATCGCGGCTTACCCGCAGGACTGGCACATGATGCAGCCGCAATGGATCGCCGACCTGCCCGAATCGCGACGGGCCCGCTTGGGGGAGACCTGATGCGTATCGGCATGGTCTGCCCCTACTCGTTCGATGTGCCGGGCGGGGTGCAGGCTCATGTGCTGCAGCTTTCGGAGGTGCTGCGGACCCGTGGACATGACGTCAGCGTGCTGGCGCCCGCCTCCCCGGATGTCACCCTGCCCGATTACGTGGTCTCGGGCGGTAAGTCGGTTGCCATTCCCTACAACGGCTCGGTGGCCCGGCTGCAGTTCAGCCCGGCTGCGCACCGAAAGGTCAAAAAGTGGCTGGCCAACGGTGATTTCGATGTCCTGCACCTGCACGAGCCGAACGCCCCCAGCCTGTCGATGCTGGCGCTGAACGTGGCCGAGGGGCCGATCGTGGCGACGTTTCACACCTCGACGACCAAGTCGCTGACGCTCAGTGTGGTGCAGGCACTGCTGCGTCCGATGCACGAGAAGATCATCGGCCGGATCGCGGTGTCCGACCTGGCCCGGCGCTGGCAGATGGAGGCCCTGGGTTCGGACGCGGTGGAAATCCCCAACGGGGTGGATGTGGCGTCCTTCGCGGCGGCACAGCCACTGCCGGGCTATCCGCGCGCGGGGCGAACGGTGCTGTTCTTGGGCCGCTACGACGAACCCCGTAAGGGTATGGCGGTGCTGCTGGGAGCGCTGCCAGCCCTGGCGGAGACGCACCGCGACGTCGAAGTGCTGATTGTCGGGCGGGGCGATGAAGACGAACTGTGCCGTGCCGCAGGCAAGTTGGCGAAACATCTGCGCTTCTTGGGGCAGGTCGACGACGCAGAGAAGGCATCGGCGCTGCGCAGTGCCGACGTGTACTGCGCACCCAACACCGGCGGCGAGAGCTTCGGCATCGTGTTGGCCGAGGCGATGTCCGCCGGTACCGCGGTGGTCGCCAGCGACCTGGACGCCTTCCGCAGGGTGCTCAACGACGGGCAGGCGGGCCGGCTGGTGCCGGTCGACGACCACGAGGCGCTGGCCGCCGCCCTGATCGAGCTTCTCGACGACGACGCGCTGCGGGCCGCCTATGTAGCCGCCGGTGCTGAGGCGGTGCGCCGATTCGACTGGCCGGTGGTGGCCGACCAGATCATCCGGGTCTACGAGACGGTCGCCGGGGTGGGCAGCAAGGTCACGGTGGGCGACTGATGCCGTTGACCATCGTCGCGACCATACTGGTGCTGACCGGGGTGGCGGTCCTGGCCGCCGCGGTGGCCTGGGCCTACCAGACCGCCAACCGGCTCAACCGGCTGCACGTGCGGTGCGATCTGTCCTGGCAGGCACTCGACGGGGCGCTGGCACGCCGGGCGGTGGTGGCCCGGGCGATCGCGATCGACGCCTACGGCGACGATGTGGCCGGCCGGCGGCTGGCCGCCTTGGCCGATGTCGCCGAGCGAGCACCGCGCGCTGCGCGGGAGGCCGCCGAGAACGCACTGTCGGCCGAGCTTGCGATGGTCGATGCGGAGTCGTTGCCCCATGTGATGGTGGCCGAGTTGGCCGACGCCGAAGCCCGGGTGCTGTTGGCCCGCCGGTTCCACAACGACGCGGTCCGCGACACCGTGGCATTGCGTGAGCGTCCCTTGGTCCGGGCCCTGCACCTGGGTGGAACCGCGCCGATGCCAACCTATTTCGAGATCGTCGAGCGGGCGGGCATGGTTGCCCACGGCGGTCGGGGTGTGCTGCGGCCCCGCGTCTCGGCGCGGGTGGTGCTGCTCGACGAAGCCGGATCGGTGCTGCTGCTGTGCGGCCAGGATCCCGCCCTGGCCGAGGACCCGGCGAACCCCGTGCCGCGCTGGTGGTTCACCATCGGCGGCCAGGTTCGGCCCGACGAAACCCTTGCCGACGCGGCGGCGCGCGAGCTGGGCGAGGAGACCGGTCTGCGGGTCGATCCGGGCGAGCTGGTGGGGCCGATCTGGCGCCGTGACGCCGTGTTCGAGTTCAACGGCGAGCGCCTGGACAGCCAGGAGTTCTTCTTCGCCTACCGCACGGCGCGATTCGAACCATCCGGAGCGGGCCGCACCCGGCTGGAACACCGCTACCTGCGCGGTCACCGATGGTGTGATGCCGCACAGATCAAGGCGCTGGCCGCCGCGGGGGAGACCGTCTACCCGCTGGAACTGGGCGACCGCCTGGCCGAAGTGGCGCGCCTGGCCGACGGCGACGTCGGTGCCGATGCCGGTCTTCGCCGGATTTCCTGACCGGCGCGGCTTAAGCTGAGCAGGCCTCGGGCGAATCAGCTCCGCAACCTCGGGAGGCCTGCATGCCGACACATCGCGCTGTTCACGTGGCGTCAGTCGATGCCCCGCTGACACTCGTCGATGTCGAGACCGAACCGCCAGGCCCCGGCCACGTTCGCATCGCTGTTGCCGCCTGTGGCGTCTGCGGCACCGATCATGTGTTTGTCAACGGTGGCTTCCCCGGGATGACCTGGCCGGTGACGCTCGGGCACGAGATCGCCGGCACCATCGCCGAGCTGGGTGCGGGCGTGACGGACTGGCAGGTCGGTGACCGGGTCGCGGTCGGTTGGTTCGGCGGCAACTGCGGCCACTGCATTCCGTGCCGCAAGGGCGATTTCATCCACTGCGTCAACGGCCAGGTGCCCAGCTGGCATTACCCCGGCGGCTACGCCGAATCGGTCACCGTTCCGGTGAGCGCACTGGCCCGGATCCCCGACGAGTTGTCCTTCGTCGAGGCCGCCCCCATGGGCTGCGCCGGTGTCACCACCTACCATGCGCTGCGCTCGACCGCGGCGCTGCCCGGGGACCGTGTCGCGGTGCTCGGCCTGGGCGGTTTGGGGCATCTGGGCGTGCAGTTCGCCAGGGCCATGGGTTTCGAGACGATCGCGATCGCTCGCGGTGCCGCCAAGGTCGCCGACGCCTATGCCCTCGGCGCACACCACTACATCGACTCCACAGCAGGCGACGTCGCCGAGGCGATGGCCGCGCTGGGCGGAGTCGCGGTGGTGCTGGCCACCGCGGCCAATTCGCGCGCGATGGCTGAAACCCTCGGGGGGCTGGCGCCGCGGGGCGAACTGGTCATCATCGGCGTCACCGCCGATCCGCTGCCCATCGCCCCCGCCCAGCTGATCACCCCGGGGATCAGTGTCACCGGTCACCCGTCGGGAACTGCCCGAGACGTCGAGGAGACCATGCGTTTCGCGGTGCTTTCCGGGGTGCGCGCCCGCATCGAACAGCGGCCGTTGGCCCAGGCTGCGCAGGCATATGCCGCCATGGAGCAGGGGCAGGCGCGCTACCGGATGGTTTTGACGATGTGACCGGCGGGGCCGTTATCGGCACCGTAGCGGTTATCAGCGGGAAAACGGCTGGCGGCAGCCCACTACACTGAGCGGGTATCAGTGGCCAGCAAGGAGAAGTATTCAGTGGACAGCGCGGCGCAGAACGGTTCGGCACCCGACGGACAAACGGGTACTGCGCGGGTAAAGCGCGGCATGGCCGAGATGCTCAAGGGCGGCGTCATCATGGATGTCGTCACGCCTGACCAGGCACGCATCGCGGAGGCCGCCGGCGCGGTCGCGGTGATGGCCCTGGAGCGGGTACCGGCCGACATCCGGGCCCAGGGCGGGGTTTCGCGGATGAGCGACCCGGACATGATCGAGGGCATCATCGCGGCGGTCACCATCCCGGTGATGGCCAAAGTACGGATCGGGCACTTCGTCGAGGCGCAGATCCTGCAGAGCCTCGGGGTGGACTACATCGACGAGTCCGAGGTGCTGACCCCCGCGGACTACACCCACCACATCGACAAGTGGCGCTTCACCGTGCCCTTCGTGTGCGGTGCGACCAACCTGGGTGAGGCGCTGCGCCGGATCACCGAGGGCGCTGCCATGATCCGCTCCAAGGGCGAGGCCGGCACCGGCGATGTCTCCAACGCCACCACCCACATGCGAGCCATCGGCGGCGAGATCCGTCGGCTCTCGTCGCTGTCCGAAGACGAATTGTTCGTTGCCGCAAAGGAACTGCAGGCGCCCTATGAGCTGGTCGCCGAGGTGGCACGGGCTGGAAAGCTGCCGGTGACGCTGTTCACCGCCGGCGGGATCGCCACTCCGGCGGATGCAGCCATGATGATGCAGCTCGGCGCCGAAGGCGTGTTCGTCGGTTCCGGAATCTTCAAGTCCGGGGACCCGGCGGCGCGCGCGGCGGCCATCGTCAAAGCGACCACCTTCTACGACGACCCGGACGTGCTGGCCAGGGTGTCGCGCGGCCTGGGCGAGGCGATGGTCGGCATCAACGTGGAGGACATCGCTGCGCCGCACCGGCTCGCCGAACGCGGCTGGTAACCACCTCGTGGCAATCGAAGAGATCCTCGATCTCGAGCAGCTCGAGGTCGACATCTACCGCGGAAGTGTGTTCAGTCCGCATTCCGATGACAATCAGCGCACCTTCGGCGGGCACGTCGCCGGGCAGGCCCTGGTCTCGGCGGTGCGCACCGTGGATCCGAGCTTCGGCGTCCACTCGCTGCACGGCTACTTCCTGCGGCCGGGAGACGCCAAGGCGCCCACGGTTTTTCTGGTCCAGCGGGTGCGCGACGGCGGTTCGTTCTGCACGCGGCGGGTCGACGCCATCCAGCACGGCAACACCATCTTCAACATGTCGGCGTCGTTTCAGCGCGGGCAGCGGGGCATCGAACATCAGGATCTGATGCCGCACGCTCCCGATCCGAAGGATCTGCCCGACATCGGCGCGATGAAGGCCTTCGACGACGAAGGCTTCAAAGCGTTCGCCGAATGGGATCTGCGCCGGGTGCCGCCCGAACAGCTGCCGGGAATTGCCGGCAGGGCCGCCGAGCAGCAGGTCTGGTTCCGTCACCGCGATCCGCTGCCCGACGACCCGGTGCTGCATATCTGTGCACTGGCCTACATGAGTGATCTGACGCTGCTGGGCGCCTCCTGGTCGATTCACCCCGACGTGCGCGATCAGTTGCAGGTGGCGTCCCTGGACCACGCGATGTGGTTCATGCGGCCCTTCCGGGCCGACGAATGGCTGCTCTACGACCAGTCGTCGCCGTCGGCGTGGGCCGGCCGGGCGCTGACCCAGGGCAAGATCTACAACCGGTCCGGCGACCTGGTGGCAGCGGTCATGCAGGAGGGGCTGACCCGGTTCCCGTCCGGATCTGCCCCGACCGAACGGTGAGCGGCCCGCAGATCGGCGTGCTCGCACTGCAGGGCGACGTCCGGGAACACCTCGCGGCGCTGCGCGCTGTCGGCGCCGACCCGGTGCCGGTACGCCGCCGCCCGGAGCTGGACGCGGTGGACGCGCTGCTGATTCCCGGCGGCGAGTCGACCACGATCAGCCACCTGTTGCGGGAGCTGGAGCTGGTGGAGCCCCTGCGGGCTCGGTTGGCCGAGGGGATGCCGGCTTATGGGTCCTGCGCGGGCATGATCCTGCTGGCCAGCGAGATCATCGACGCCGGAGTGCCGGGCCGCGCCGCCATTCCGCTATCGGGTATCGATATGGCGGTGCGGCGCAACGCTTTCGGCAGGCAGGTGAACTCTTTCGAAGGTGACCTGGACTTCGACGGCCTGGCGCAGCCGGTGCACGCGGTGTTCATCCGGGCGCCCTGGGTGGAGCGCGTCGGTGACGGCGTGCAGGTGCTCGCCCAGGCCGCCGGGCATCCGGTCGCGGTGCGGCAGGGCAGCGTGCTGGCCACGTCGTTTCACCCGGAGGTGACCGGCGACCGCCGCGTTCACGGCCTTTTCGTCGACATCGTCACCGGAGCGGCCTGAGGGGTTTGCGGGCCGCGCGGGCACCCCAGGGGTGCCCGGGCATACCGCCTCCGGCGCCGGCCAGGCATGATGGGGTCATGGCAGATCTGGCGCGGGGCGGATTTCGCCGCGCAGTGAAACTGGCGAGCCTCCCGGCCGGGGTAGCGGGCCGGGCCGCCTTGGGCGTGGGCAAGCGGATGACCGGCAAGTCCAAGGACGAGGTCAACGCCGAGCTTCTGGAAAAGGCCGCCGACGAGATGTTCAAGGTGCTCGGCGAGCTCAAGGGCGGCGCGATGAAAGTCGGCCAGGCGCTGTCGGTGATGGAGGCCGCGATTCCTCCGCAGTTCGCCGAACCCTTCCGCGAGGCGCTGGTCAAGTTGCAGAGCGAAGCCCCACCGCTGCCGGCGGCCAAGGTGCACCGGGTGCTCGACGCCCAGCTCGGCACCAAGTGGCGGGAGCGCTTCGCGTCCTTCGACGACACCCCCGCCGCCTCGGCGAGCATCGGGCAGGTGCACCGGGCGGTCTGGAAGGACGGGCGCGACGTCGCCGTCAAGATCCAATATCCCGGTGCGGACGAGGCGCTGCGCGCCGACCTCAAACTGATTCAGCGATTCAACTGGGTCGCCAAGCAGGTGGTGCCCGGGGCCGACGTGGACCGGGTGGTCTCGGAGATCAACGACACCCTGGAAGCGGAGCTGGAATACCGGCAGGAGGCCGACAACCAGCGTGCCTTCGCCAAGGCCTACGCCGATGACCCGAAATTCTTCGTCCCGGCGGTTATCGCCAGCGCGCCGAAGGTCATCGTTTCGGAGTGGGTCGAGGGCCGGCGGTTGTCGGCGGTCATCAGCGGCGGCACCCAACAGGAACGCGACTCGGCCTGTGCGCTGCTGCTGGAGTTCGCCTTGAGCTCACCGGCGCGGGCCGGGTTGGTGCATGCCGACCCGCACCCGGGCAACTTCATCCTGCTTCCCGACGGACGCCTGAGTGTTATCGACTTCGGCGCGGTGGCCGAACACCCCGGCGGTATTCCGCCGGAGTTCGCCGAACTGCTGTGCTGGGCGCGAGACGAGCAGTGGGACGAGGCGATCCGGCTGCTCAAGAAGCTCGGATTCATGCCCGCCGACTATGAGCTGAGTGCCGAACAGCTGGTGGAGTACATGCAGCCGCTGTGGCCCTACATCGACCCGCTGCGCTCGGGGGAGTTCCACTTCACCCGCAAGTGGTTCCAGAAGTCGGCGCTGGTCACCACCGATCCCATGGCGGAAGGCTTCGCCGACCGCTTCAAGATGGCGCGGCAGATGACGCTGCCAGCGGGTTACGTGATGTTGCTGCGCACGCTGGGCGGCCTGCTGGGGGTTGCGGTGCAGCTCGACGCGCGCGTCGACTACGCGGCGCTGATCGAGCGCTGGGTGCCCGGGTTTTTCCCGCCGCAGCAGCCCCCGGCGCGTGGGCAGGACTGACACGTAGACTCGTCGCGCCGATTTTTTTTGCGACAGTGAGGTAGGTGATCGATGAGCGGCCATTCCAAGTGGGCTACCACGAAGCACAAGAAGGCGGTCATCGACGCGCGTCGTGGGAAGAATTTTGCGCGGTTGATTAAGAATATTGAGGTTGCGGCGCGGGTTGGTGGTGGTGATCCGTCGGGTAATCCGACGTTGTTCGATGCCATTCAGAAGGCGAAGAAGAACTCGGTGCCCAATGACAATATTGAGCGGGCGCGTAAGCGTGGTGCTGGTGAGGAAGCCGGTGGGGCGGATTATCAGACGATCACCTATGAGGGGTATGGGCCGAATGGGGTGGCGGTGTTGATCGAGTGTTTGACCGACAACCGTAATCGTGCTGCCAGTGAGGTGCGGGTGGCGATGACGCGCAATGGTGGGGCGATGGCCGATCCGGGGTCGGTGGCGTATCTGTTCAGTCGTAAGGGCACGGTGACCTTGGATAAGAACGGTTTGTCCGAGGATGACGTGTTGGCGGCGGTGTTGGATGCCGGTGCTGAGGATGTCAATGATCTGGGGGAGAGCTTCGAGGTGGTGTCGGAGCCGGGGGATTTGGTGGCGGTGCGTTCGGCGCTGGTGGAGGCGGGGATCGATTATGAGTCGGCGGAGGCCAGTTTTGTGCCGTCGGTGAGTGTGGCGGTCGATGTCGAGGCGGCTCGTAAGGTGTTCAAGCTGGTCGAGGCGCTTGAGGACAGTGACGACGTGCAGAACGTGTGGACCAATGTCGATGTGTCCGATGAGGTGCTGGCCGCCCTCGAAGCCGAATAAACCCGGCCGTAGCCGCACTCGGAAAGACAACTTTCAGCTCACTGGGAATGCAATTCGGTACACGCCTTCGGGGCTGGCACCGAGCATCCGCGCCATTTCCGCGGTGAGGGTTTGCCGCTGGCCGGCACGTGGGGCGTCGTCGATTCCGGTCGCTGAGCGCAAGGACTGCTCGAACAAATGTCAACCAGCCTGCAGCGCAATGGCATTGGCCGCAGCGAGCCGGTCGGAACGTTTGTCATCGCGGCTGTCGTAGACATAACTCACAAGGTTTGCTCTCGATGGGAGGGACGGATTCCTGGCGTGCCGCCGACGCGTCCTCGTCGCTTCCGGTGTCTGTTGCGCCTTTGTCAGTCACATCGCTACGCTGGCCGCACTACATCGGAGTAGTCGTTTGATGAGCGAGTGCGCGTCGTGGCGGCGCGCCGGGCTTGAAACCGATCTGCCCATCCACGGAGGTCCTGATGGCCGCTTTGACGCTGGCCGCCGGCACAATCCTTCCTGCCTGCGAAATGTCGCGGGATCGGCAGCTGAATCGCCAGTGGCGATGTCGCCGCCACTTTCTCTGACATCTGACGAGGCGTCAGGCGTTAGGTGACCCTACGCGGCTACTGGTCGCGATACCTGCGTGATCACTACGTCACGTCTTGTTTCAAAGGCACCGTTTGCGGGCCCAGATTCTTCCCCAAACCTGCCTCCTACCGGCGATCCGGCGGCACGTTGCGTGGCCCGAGTGCTGGTTGCGACCAGCTGAACGGTCCCGAGCAGCTGATCGCTGCGAATCCTTATGCCGTCCAAGGCATCATTGCTTCGTGCTGTCGTGCGCGCGAGCGGTTCGATCCGCGTTGCGTGAGCGTGTGTGTGACCGTAATAGTCGACAGTGCAACAGTTTTCGTCCCTCAGCGGCATCATCTCGATATCAAGCGTTCGACTTTCCGTAGCGCGCCTCAGCTGGCCGCTCTGCGAGGAACGACGCTGACGTGTTTTCGATAATCCAAGTGCCGGTGGGACTTTCGTCACCTGCTGATTCAAACTGGCCGCAGCCGCGGCGAGCGCTCAGTTCAGACCTCGGCGCCTTATGAAAACCGTTGTGCCACAACATAAACAAAATTAAGCAAGGGAGCGAGCGGTGACTGTCGTCCCGCTCAGCGCGTCGAGCAAGGCTGACGTCGGCATCGACACAGGGCGGTTCCTGGTGTCGTATGAGTACTCACCAGGCCAACCACCCGGGTTTGTCGTCCAGTGCGAAAGGAGATGCGTCATGGCACTACATGTCGTCCCCGAAGGACTGGAAGCCGCCTGCGCCCGCGTGGAGGCACTGACCGCCCGGCTGGCCGCTGTACACGCCGGCGCCACGCCCGTCATCACCGCGGTGGTTCCCCCGGCGGCCGACCCGGTGTCGCTGCAGAGCGCGCTCGCGTTGAGCCTCTTCGGCGGACGGCATGTCGAGATCGCAACTCACGGCACGGCAGAGCTGGGCCGGTCCGGTATCGGTGTCGGCGAGGCGGGGCTCAACTACGCCGCCGGTGACGCCGTCGCGGCGTCGGTCTATCCGAGTTGGGGCGGTTAGCGTGACCGCTCCGGCGTACATGGCACTGCCCCCGGAGGTGCATTCGACACTGCTGAGCAGCGGGCCAGGCGTTGGCCCAGTGCTGGCGGCGGCCGGGACATGGAATGCGCTCAGCGCCGAATACGCAGCGACCGCAGCAGAACTGAGCGAGGTGCTGGGAGCGGTTCAAGCCGGCGCGTGGCGGGGGCCGAGCGCGGAGTCCTACGCGGCCGCGAATGCGCCCTATCTGACATGGCTGACGCAGGCGACCGCCGACAGTGCCGCGGTGGCCGCCCAGCACGAGACCGTGGCCACCGCCTACACCGCCGCGTTGGCAACGATGCCGACGCTGGCGGAACTGGCCACCAATCACACCGTTCACGGGGTACTGGTGGCGACCAACTTCTTCGGGATCAACACGGTCCCGATCGCGCTCAACGAGGCCGACTATGCGCGAATGTGGGTTCAGGCGGCCACCACGATGAGCACTTACCAGGCGGTCGCGGGTGCCGCGGTCGCGTCGGCGCCGCCGACCCCTCCGGCGCCGGCGATCCTCAAGACGGAGGCCTCAGCTGGATCGGCGGATGCGGCGGACCCGTGGGGTCCCGCACACACCTGGACCGACCCGTTCCTGGAAGGTATCGCCGAGGTACTGCGGTGGGTGGGGATCAGCTGGGACCCAGCGGCCGGCACCGTCGAAGGGCTGCCCTATTCGGTGCATGTCAACCCGCTGACCCTGTCGTACTGGGTGAAGAACACGGTGACCCTCATCCAGGAGCTCGACTACGTCATCAGCAACGTGGGACTGCACCCGGAAGTGGCGCTGCTCCTGCTCAACCCGGCGAACCTCGCGACATTCCTGCTGGCGCATCCCCTGGTCGCCATCGAGTTGGGCGCCGCGATCTCCGCGAGCCTTGCCGCACCGTTTGCGAGCCTCAGTGCGTTGTCCGCCCTGGCCAACCTGCCGCGGCCGTTCGACCTGCCCCTTCTGGTCGACGTGGTTCCCGAGACCGCTTCGGCGCCGGGCGTGCCGGTGACGACGGGCTCGAACCTGCATCTGGTGAGTGTGTCCGCATCCGTGCCCGCGACGGGGTCCCCGGCGGCAGCGCCGCCGGCGAGCGCCCCGGCCGGATCGGCACCGGCGCCGGCTGCCCCGGCGGCGGCGGGCATGGGTGCCGTGTTCCCCTACATGATCGGTTTCGGCGGCGGTCCCGGAGTCGGATTCAATACCAACAACCGGACCGGAAACGGCACCGGCGCGCAGGCGAAAAGCCCGGCTTCGGACTCCGCCGCGGAGGAGTCGGCGGCGCGGCGGCAGGCCCGGAACCGACGGCGCCGACGTGCCCAGCTGAATGAGCAGGCGCGCCAGTACGCCGACATGGATGCCGACCCGGAGTGGGAGACGCCGGATGACGGTCCGAGCGCCTCCCAGGGGGGCGCGGGACAACGCGGCTTCGGCGGCGGTGTTGTCAAACACGATGCGCAAGAGGCAGGTTTAGCCACCCTCGCCGGTGATTCCTTCAATGGTCTTCCCATTGAGCCGTTGATGCCGAGCACCTGGACCGGTCAGTCCAGCAACGGGGCAGGTGGGTCACCACCGCAGTGACTGACCGTGGGTGAAGCAAGGCAATCAACGTCGAAATGGAGATAGACCGTGAGTTTGTTGGATGCGCCGGTTGCGCCGTTGGGGGCGGAATCGGCGCTGGGGATCGAGCGGCGGCCTGAGCCGTCCGAACCGGGGCGGCTGACATGACCGCCCCGACGTGGATGGCGTTGCCGCCGGAGGTCCATTCCACGCTGCTGAGCAGTGGCCCGGGTCCGGGTCCGGTGCTGGCCGCGGCCGGGACGTGGAAAGCGCTGAGCGCAGAGTACGCGTCAGCAGCCACCGAACTCGGTGAGGTGCTTGCTGCGGTACAGGCCGGGGTGTGGCAAGGGCCGAGCGCGCAAACCTACGTGACCGCACACGCTCCCTACCTGGCGTGGCTGACGCAGGCCAGCGCCGACAGTGCCGCGGCGGCCGCCCAGCATGAGAGCGTGGCGGCCGCCTACATCACCGCGTTGGCGGCGATGCCCACGATGGCCGAACTGGCCGCCAATCACGCCGCGCACGGAGTGTTGTTGGCGACGAACTTCTTCGGGGTCAACACCGTTCCGATCGCGCTCAACGAGGCTGACTACGCGCGGATGTGGGTCCAGGCCGCCACGACGATGAGCACCTACCAGGCGGTCGCCGGCGCCGCAGCCGCGTCGATCCCGCCGACCCCTGCGGCGCCGGCGATCCTCGCCTCGGCGGGTGCCGCGGATTCGTCGGACCCGTGGGACCCTGCCCGCCGATGGACCGATCCCTTCCTCGAAGGCATCTCCGACGTGGTGCATGCGGTCTTCGGCCTCCGCTGGGATCCGGTGACGGGCACCATCGACGGCCTGCCCTATAACGCCTACACCAACCCGTTGACGTTGGCGTACTGGCTCAAGAACACGTTGACTCAGATCCAGGAGATCGACTACATCGTCGCTAATTTTGCGGAGAACCCCGAAGTAGCGCTGCTGCTGCTCAACCCGGTGACCCTCGCACCGTGGTTGCTGGCGCATCCGCTGACCGCGATCGAGCTGGGCGTTGCGATCTCCTCCAGCCTTGCCTCGCCGTTTGCCAGCCTGAGCGCGCTTTCGGCCCTGGCAGCCCTGCCGCGGCCGTTCGCGCTGCCCATGATGATCGACGCGGTCGCTGAAGTTGCAGCAGCCCCCGCCGCGCCGGTCACGACGGGCTCGCATGGGCACGTGGTGAGCGTGGTGGCCGGGTCCGTCCCGGCCACCGGGTCCCCGGCAGCCGCTCCTCCGGCCAGCGCTCCGGGCGGGGCATCTCCGCCGGCGCCCGCAGCGGCTGCTCCCGCCGCTGGATTCGCCTTTCCGTACATGATCGGATTCGGCGGCGGTCCCGGTGTCGGATTCGATTCGAACAACCGGACCGGAACCGGCACCGGCGCGCAGGCGAAGAGTCCGGCGTCGGACTCGGCGGCAGAGGAGTCGGCGGCGCGACGAGCCTCACGGGCGCGGCGGCGACGGCGTACGCAGATTCGTGATCACGGACACCAATTCGCCGACATGAACGTCGAAGTGGACGCCGAATGGGAATCGCCGGCGGGCGGCAGCCCGATCGCTTCGCAGGGGAGCGCGGGTGCGATCGGGTTCGGCGGAAACATCGTCAAACACGGTGTGCAAGAGGCGGGATTGGCCACCCTGGTCCGCGACTCCTTCAATGACGTTCCCAGCGAGCCACTGTTGCCGGCCAGCTGGACCGGTCCATCGACTGAAGGAGCCGCAGATAACGAAGAGAGTTGAGGGTCGGTGAACACAAGGCAATCGAAGTGGACAGGAGATAAGCGATGAGTCTGTTGGATGCGCATATTCCGCAGTTGGTGGCGTCGGAGTCGGCATTCGGTGCCAAGGCGGCGTTGATGCGGTCGACGATGGCGCAGGCAGAACAAACGGCGTTGGCGGCGCAGGCGTTTCATCTGGGTGAGGCGGCTGCAGCGTTTCAGGGTTCGCACGCCCGGTTTGTGGCCTTGGCGGCGCGCGTGAACGTGTTGCTGGATCTGGCTCAGGCCAATCTGGCGGATGCCAGCGGTACCTACGTGGCTGCCGATGCGGCCGCGGCGAGCACCTACACCGGGTTCTGAGCAGAAGGGATTGAGTGATGTCACAGATTCTGTACAACTACCCGGCGATGCTTGCGCACGCTGGGGAGATGAATGGGCACGCAGCGACGTTGCAAGCCGTCGGCGCTGATATCGCCGCTGAGCAGGCGGCATTGTCGGCGGCATGGCAGGGCGATACGGGTACGACGTATCAGGCGTGGCAGGCGCAGTGGAATCAGGCCATGGAGGAGTTGGTGCTGGTCTACCGTGCGATGGCCACCACCCATGAGACCAACACCTTGGCGATGCTGGCCCGCGACACTGCCGAGGCTGCCCGCTGGGGCTGACATCTGGCCCGATCTCATTCGAAAATAATTCCGCCGAAACGCATTAGGCCAGCAGACGCGCCGGATTACCGCGCGCCGGCTCGACTCTTTCATGAACCAGCCAGACCAATAAAGGAGAAGTTTTATGTCCAGCCAATCGTTGTCCACCCGCGCCGACTTGGACGTGGTGAAACTCGGGGAATACATCGGTGCCCGGATCGACGGAGTCCGGTTGGGCGGTGACCTGGACCACGAGACCGTCACCGCGATCAACGACGCTTTGGTGGCCCACAAGGTCATCTTCTTCCGTGGGCAGCACCATCTCGACGATGCCAGTCAGGCCGAGTTCGCTAACTTGCTGGGCACCCCGACGGCCCCGCATCCGCTGCTGAAGGGCGAGGGCGCGATTCTTCCCATCGACTCCTTCGGCGGCACCAGCGCCAACAGCTGGCACACCGACGTCACGTTCGTGGACCGCGTTCCCAAGGCATCACTGCTGCGGGCCGTGGAGTTGCCGTCCTACGGCGGGACGACACTGTGGGCCAACACCGTCACCGCTTACCAGGAGCTGCCCGAGCCGCTGGCACGGCTGGCGGACGAGCTCTGGGCGGTGCACAGCAACGCCTTCGACTACACGCAGCTGGATCTGACGGACTCCAAGCAGCTCGAGAAGTATGCCGAACTGCTGAAGTCGGAGGAGTTCCTGAACTACATCCAGACGTTCAACTCCACCACGTACGAGACGCAGCACCCCGTGGTGCGGGTGCACCCCGAGAGCGGGGAACGTTCCCTGCTCCTGGGTAACTTCGTGCAGCGAATCTCCGACGTCAAGAGCTCCGAGTCGCGCGTGCTCTTCCAGCTCTTCCAGGAGCGAATCACCCGTCCCGAGAACACGATCCGGTGGAACTGGCAACTGGGCGACCTGGCCATCTGGGACAACCGCGCCACCCAGCACTACGGAGTCGCCGACTTCGGACAGGAGCACCGGCGGTTGCACCGAATCACCCTTGCCGGCGACATTCCGGTCAGCGTCAAGGGCGAACGCAGCCGCGTCTTCCAGGGTGACGCTTCGGCGTATTCCGTTATCGGAGAAGCTCGAGCGGTGGCGTAAGCCACCGTTCGAGCCGGGCCGTACAGCTTTGAGTGGGAAGTGATTCGAGGATGAGTAACCGTGACGTAGGCGTGCTGGAGGCACGTACTCGCACAACCCGGGTGGATGCAGACATCGTCAGCCGGTTTGCCACCTGCAGTCGAGCGCTGGGCATCGCGGTCCACGGTCGGAAACGGCCCGCCGACCTGGCCGCTGCCCGCACCGGCTTCGCGGCGCTGACTCGGGTCGCCCATGAGCAATGCGATGCGTGGGTGGGCCTGGCAGCGGCTGGAGACACTTCAGCACGCGCGCTGGAAGCGGTGTGGCGTACCGCACCGACCCTGGGCGCTCTGCAGCGGCGCCTGGACCTACAGCAGGGTGCGCTGGGTTTCACCTACGACTCTGGCCTGTACCTGCAGTTCCGTGCCACCGATCCCCACGACTTCCAGCTGGCATACGCGAGCGCGCTGGCAGCGGCCGGCCGCTACGGAGAGGCGTACCGGCTCGCCACCGAGATCGCCGAGCGCCGGCCGAACTTCCGTGACGCCCGCTGGATCGCGACGGTGATCCACTATCGCGCCGAGCGATGGTCGGATGTCGTCAAGCTGTTGACCCCGATCGTCAACGACACCGACTTGGATGCGTTGTTCTCCCATGCCGCCAAGATCGCGCTCGGCACCGCGCTGGCGCGGTTGGGCATGTATGCGCCGGCGTTGTCCTACCTGGAGGAGCCGGAGGGGCCGATCGCGGTCGCGGCCACGGACGGGGCGTTTGCCAAGGGGCTGATCCTGCGCGCGCAGGACGATGAGGAGACCGCGGCCGAGGTGCTGCAGGACCTCTATGCCGCCAACCCGGAGAACGACCAGATCCAAGAGGCCCTGTTGGACCACAGCTTCGGGATCGTCACCACCACCGCTGACCGGATCGCCGCGCGCACCGATCCGTGGGACCCCGCCACCGAGCCGACCGAATCGGACTTCATCGATCCCGGCGCGCAAGAGCGCAAGGCCGAACTATTGGCGGAGGCAGAGCGCGAACTGTCGGAGTTCATCGGCCTCGAGGAGGTCAAGGACCAGGTTCAGCGGCTGAAAAGTTCAGTGGCGATGGCCATCCGGCGTGAGCAGCATGGGCTGGCCGTCGCTCAGCGCGCCCACCACCTGGTCTTCGCCGGTCCTCCCGGGACGGGTAAGACCACGATCGCCCGCGTGGTGGCGAAGATCTACTGCGGTCTGGGGCTGCTGAAGAAGGAGAATGTTCGCGAGGTGCATCGTGCCGACCTGATCGGCCAGCACATCGGTGAGACCGAGGCCAAGACCAACGCCGTCATCGACAGTGCGCTCGACGGTGTGCTGTTCCTCGACGAGGCCTACGCCCTGGTGGCCACCGGCGCCAAGAACGACTTCGGTCTGATCGCCATCGACACCCTGCTGGCGCGCATGGAGAACGACCGTGACCGCCTGGTGGTGATCATCGCAGGTTACCGGGCTGACCTGGACCGGTTCCTGGACACCAACGAGGGTCTGCGCTCCCGGTTCAGCCGCAGTATCGACTTCCCGTCCTACACGGCGGCGGAGCTGGTCGAGATCGCAACGGTGATGGCCGAGCACCGCGACAGCGTGTTCGATCCTGCCGCGCAGCAGGACTTGCAGGCGCTGTTCGCGGAGCTGGCCGAGGCGTCGCACCCCGACGCCAACGGCGTCGCCCGCCGCAGCCTCGACATCGCCGGCAACGGCCGGTTCGTGCGAAACCTCGTCGAACGCTCCGAGGAGGAGCGCGAGTTCCGGCTGGACCACTCCGAGCACGCCGGCACAGAGACGTTCACCGATGAGGAGCTCATGACGATCACAGCTGACGACGTTCGCAACTCGGTGGCGCCGTTGCTGCGCGGTCTGGGCCTGGAGGTGAAGGCGTGAGCGCCCCGTTCGATCACCCGGAAGAGGAGCGGCGCTCGTTCGCCTCGCGCACCCCGGTCAACGACAACCCCGACCGGGTGGAGTACCGGCGCGGATTCGTCACCAAACATCAGGTCAGCGGATGGCGATTTCTTGTGCGGCGGATCGCCGCCGGCCTTGCCCTGCACGACACCCGGATGCTGGTGGAGCCGCTGCGCGCGCAGTCGCGTGCGGTGCTGATGGGGGCGGTTCTGCTGGTAGCCGGTTTGGCCGGCTGCTTTGTCCTGTCGTTGATCCGCCCCGGTGGATCGGCCGGCAACGATGTCATACTGTCCGACCGCGCCACCTCGGCGCTGTACGTGCGGGTCGGGGAGCAGTTGCACCCGGTGTTGAACCTGACGTCGGCGCGCCTGATCGCCGGGCGTCCGGCCAACCCCACAGCCGTGAAGACGGCTGTATTGGACAGCTTCCCGCGAGGCAACCTGTTGGGAATTCCGGGTGCACCCGAGCGCACGGTGCAAAGCACCGAAACCGATGCGGAGTGGACGGTGTGCGACGCGGCTTCTGGTTCGGCTGTCGGGGTGACGGTGATCGCGGGGCCGTTGGACAGCAGTGGCTCTCGGGCTGCGGCGCTGGGCGCTGAGCGCGCGGTGTTGGCCGACAACGGTTCTGGGACGTGGCTGCTGTGGGACGGCAAGCGCAGCCGGATCGACCTGGCCGACCGCGCCATCACCGCCGCCCTGGGCCTGGATGCGGGTGCGGTGAAGCCCCGCCCGATCGCCTCTGGATTGTTCAATGCGATCCCCGAGGCACCGGCGTTGGTACCGCCTGCCATTCCTGAGGCAGGAGTTCCGCCGCGGTATGGGCTGCCGGAACCGGTGCCCGTCGGCGGGGTCGTCGTCGCGCACGAGATCGGGGACAATTCCGATGCCGTTCGCCAGTACTACGCGGTTTTGGAAGACGGTTTGCAGCCGATTTCCGGGGTGCTTGCGGCGGTGTTGCGTAACACTGATTCGCACGGTTTGGAGCGGCCGCCGGTGTTGGGTGCTGACGACATTGCGCGGTTGCCGGTGTCGCGGCAGTTGGATGTGTCACGGTTCCCGGACAAGCCGCTGCATGTGGTCGATGGGGTGTCGGCGCCGGTGACGTGCGCGCAGTGGAGTAAGCCCGCGGGAGCGAGCACCAGTTCGTTGACGTTGCTGTCGGGTTCGACGCTGCCGCTGCGCGAGGGTGTTCCGACATTGGATCTGGTGGGGGCCGGGGTTGGCCGTACCGCCGCCCGCGTCGCATTGACGCCCGGCCTGGGCTATGTCGCCCAGGCCGTCGGTCAGGCCCCGGCCTCGGAGCCGGCGGGATCGCTGTTCTGGATCTCCGATACCGGTGTGCGGTACGGCCTCAGCACCGAAGGCGGCCCTGGCGGTGCCGGTGCTGACACGGTGTCGGCGTTGGGTTTGAGTGGGCCGGTGTTGCCGGTGCCGTGGTCGGTGCTGTCGCAGTTTGCCGCGGGGCCGAGTCTGTCGCGGGCTGATGCGTTGTTGGCTCATGACGGGTTGCCGCCGGATCCGCGTCCGGGTCGTCGTGTGGTTGGTGAGCTGGGCGTGGTGTCGAATGTGGGAGAGTCACGATGAGTCGTTTGATTTTTGAGGCGCGTCGTCGGTTGCCGGTGCCGCCGGTGGATCGGGGTGCGATCACGGTGGAGGCGCCGCCGGAGTTGCCGCGGTTGGTGCCGGCGTCGTTTTTGCAGCGGGCGTTGCCGGTGGTGATCGTGGCGTTGATTGTGGGCATGGTGATTGCCATGGTCGCGACGGGGATGCGGTTGGTGTCTCCGGTGATGTTGTTCTTCCCGTTTGCGTTGTTGGTGGCGGCGGCGGGGATTTATCGGGGTGGGGATAAGAAGACTCGCACCGTTGAGATCGATGCTGAGCGGGCTGATTATCTGCGGTATCTGTCGGTGGTTCGGGACAATATTCGCGGGGCGGCGGCTAAGCAGCGGGCGGCGGCGGAGTGGTCGCATCCGGATCCGGTGGATTTGGTGGCGGCGCCGGGTTCGCGGCGGCAGTGGGAGCGCGATCCGCACGACGAGGATTTCCTGGTGGTGCGGGTAGGCCGGCATGCGGTGCCGTTGGCCAGTGCGGTGCGGGTGGCCGATATCGCCGATGAGATTGATCTGGAGCCGGTCTCGCATTCGGCGTTGCGGTCGTTGTTGGACACCCAGCGCACGGTGCGTGATGTGCCGGTGGGGCTGGATGTGGCGAAGGTGTCGCGGGTCACGGTGCTCGGTGAGGGTGAGGACGGCGCTGATGAGGTGCGGGCGGCGTTGCGGGCGTGGGTGGCTCAGGCGGTGACGTGGCATGACCCGACGGTGTTGGGGGTGGCGTTGGCGTCGCCGGAGTTGGAGTCGCCGGCGTGGTCGTGGTTGAAGTGGTTGCCGCATGCCGATATCGCCGGCTCTGTCGATGGGGTGGGCCCGGCCCGCTACCTGGCTTCGACTGCTGCGGAGTTGGTGGGGTTGTTGGCGCCGGAGTTGGCGTCGCGTCCGGCGTTCACCGGTGAGGCGGGTGAGACGGCACGGCATCTGCTGGTCATTGTCGATGACCCGGATTTCGATGTGGCGGGTTCGGTGTTGGGGGCCGCGCGGGCCGGGGTGACGGTGGTGCAACGGGCGGCGGTGGCGCCGCATCGCGAGCAGTACGCCGATCCCGAACGCCCGATCCTGCGGGTCACCGCCGGTGGGGTGGCGTTGGATCGGTGGCAGGGTGGGGCCGGCTGGCAGCGTTGGGTCGATGCCGCGGACTCGTTGGGGGCGGCGGAGGCTGCGCATGTGGCGCGGCGGTTGTCGCGCTGGGATTCCAATCCGACGCATGCCGGGTTGCGGTCGGCGGGCACGCGGGGGGCGACGTTCACCACGTTGTTGGGGATCGCCGATGCCTCGCGGTTGGATGTGCCGGCGTTGTGGGCGCCGCGTAGCCGCGAGGAGGAGTTGCGGGTTCCGATCGGGGTGACCGCGACCGGTGAGCCGTTGTACTTCGATCTCAAGGATGAGGCCGAGGGCGGGATGGGCCCGCACGGGTTGATGATCGGCATGACCGGCTCAGGTAAGTCGCAGACGTTGATGTCGATCCTGTTGTCGTTGTTGACCACGCATTCGGCCGATCGGCTGATCGTGATCTACGCCGACTTCAAGGGGGAGGCCGGCGCGGACATCTTCCGGCATTTCCCGCAGGTGGTGGCGGTCATCTCGAATATGGCCGAGAAGAAGTCCCTAGCCGATCGGTTCGCCGACACCTTGCGTGGGGAGGTGGCGCGCCGCGAGTTGTTGCTGCGTGAGGCCGGCCGGCGGGTGCAGGGCAGTGCGTTTAACTCGGTGACCGAGTATGAGGCGGCGATCGCGGCCGGCCATGATCTGGCGCCGATCCCGACGTTGTTCATCGTGGCCGATGAGTTCACGTTGATGCTGGCCGATCACCCGGAGTATGCGGAGTTGTTCGACTATGTGGCCCGCAAGGGCCGCTCGTTCCGGATCCATATTCTGTTCGCGTCGCAGACTTTGGATGTCGGCAAGATCAAAGACATCGACAAGAACACCTCGTATCGGATCGGGTTGAAGGTCGCGAGCCCGAGTGTGTCGCGGCAGATCATCGGTGTCGAGGACGCCTATCACATCGAGTCGGGTAAAGAGCACAAAGGTGAGGGCTTTTTGGTGCCCGCTCCGGGGGCGGCGCCGATCAAGTTCCGCTCCACCTATGTCGATGGGATCTATGACCCGCCGCGCCAGGCACGGTCGGTGGTGATGCATGCCCTGCCGGAGCCGAAGTTGTTCACCGCTGCCGCGGTGGACTCCGGTGCGGAGACGGTGGTGGTCGGTGAGGCCGAGGATGAGGTGCTGGGTCCGCCCCGCAAGCTGATCGCCACCATTGGGGATCAGTTGGCCGGGTATGGGCCGCAGGCCCCGCCGTTGTGGTTGCCGCCGCTGGATGAGCCGATTCCGCTGGCGCAGACTTTGGCCGGGGCGGGCATCGGGGCGCGGCAGCTGCGCTGGCCGTTGGGGGAGATCGACAAGCCGTTCGACATGCGTCGGGACCCGCTGGTCTTCGATGCCCGCTCCGCGTCGGGCAACCTGCTGATTCACGGGGGCCCCAAGTCGGGCAAGACCACCGCGTTGCAGACGTTCATTCTGTCGGCCGCGCAGCTGCATTCCCCGCGGGAGGTCAGTTTCTATGTCCTCGATTACGGCGGCGGGCAGCTGCGGGCCCTGCAGGATCTGGCCCATGTGGGCAGTGTCGCCTCGGGGCTGGAGCCTGAGCGGATCCGGCGGACCTTCGGTGAACTCGAGCAACTGCTGACCGCCCGTCAGCAGCGGGAAGCGTTCCGTGACGGCAGTATCGGTGCCCTCAACGACGGTTACGGTGAAGTGTTCTTGGTCATCGACAACCTGTATGCGTTCAGCCGCGACAACACCGATGCGTTCAACACCCGCAACCCGTTGCTGGCCAAGGTGACCGAGCTGGTCAACGTCGGGCTGGCCTACGGCATCCACGTGGTGGTCACCACCCCCAGTTGGCTGGAGGTGCCCTTGGCGATGCGTGACGGGCTGGGTATGCGTCTGGAACTCAAACTCCACGACGCCCGCGACAGCAATGTGCGGGTCGCCGGGGCGTTGACGCGGCCCGCGGAGGCGGTGCCGGCCAACCAGCCCGGCCGGGGTCTGACCATGGCCGCTGAGCACTTCTTGATCGCCCAACCCGATCTGGGCCAGATCGCGGCGATCAATGCCCGCCATCCCAGGCTGGCCGCACCCCCGGTGCGTCTGCTGCCGACCAACCTGGCCCCCGAGGAGGTCGGCCCGATCTACCCGGCACCGGAACGCATCGTCATCGGGGTCCGCGAAGAGGACCTGGCCCCGGTGCAGGTGGACTTCACCGCCAACCCGTTGCTGCTGGTGCTCGGGGATGCCAAGTCCGGCAAGACCACCTTGTTGCGGCACATCATCCGCACCGTGCGGGAGCACTCCAGCGGCGAGCAGGTGGCGTTCACCGTCATCGATCGGCGCCTGCATCTGGTCGACGAACCGCTGTTCGACGACAACGAGTACACCGCCAATGTGGATCGGGTGATCCCGGCGATGCTGGGCCTCTCAGCGTTGATCGGCTCCCGGCGGCCCCCGGCCGGTTTGTCGGCGGCGGATCTGGCCGCCTGGCGCTATGAAGGTCACACCCATTACCTGCTCATCGACGATGTCGACGCCATCCCCGACAGCCCGGCCCTGACCGGGCCCTACGCCGGGCAGCGGCCGTGGACCACCCTGATCGAACTGCTCTCCCAAGCAGGCGATCTCGGGTTGCGGGTCATCGTCACCGGCCGGGCCACCGGCTCCGGGCATGCCCTGATGACCAACACGCTGCTGCGGCGCCTCAACGACCTGCAGGCCACCACCCTGATGCTGTCGGGCAACCCCGCCGACAGCGGCAAGATCCGCGGCCAACGCTTCGCCCGCCTGCCCGCAGGCCGCGCAATCCTGCTCAACGACAACGACGAACCCACCTACCTACAACTAGTCAACCCGCACTTCAGCCCAACCTTGACGCGCTAGGAGAAGAACCCATGTCCCTTCTGAAGCAGAGGACCCCGTGATGGCCAACGCTGTGATACCGATTGTGCGGATAGCCGTCCTGGCCGAGAGCCGGCTGACGGAGATCGCTGTGCCCGCCGACCTGCCGCTACGCGAAATCCTGCCCACCGTTCAGCGACTGGTGGTGCCGTCCGTCTCCGATGAGGTTGACGGCAGCGGCGACGACACCGCCCTCGACCGGCTCACCCTCGCGCCGATCGGTGGTGCACCGTTCAGCCTGGACGCCAGCCTGGACACCGTCGGCGTGGTCGACGGGGACCTGTTGGCCCTGCAGCCGGTGCCCGCGGGGCCGTCTGCGCCGGGGATCGTCGAAGACATCGCCGACGCCGCGGTGATCTTCTCAGGCTCCCGGCGCAAGCCCTGGGAACAGGGGCATGTCCGGGCGGGGGCATTGGCGACAATCGTCGGATTGATTGTGTTGGCAACGGCTCTGGCGGTGACACATCGGTTGGCGACCGGAGCCCCTACGGGGTTGATCGCCGTCGGCGCAGTCGCCGCGCTCACCGCACTGACCGCGCTGGTCGTTCGTCCACCGCACAACTCAGTGTTGTCGATCGCCGCGCTGGCACCCATCGCCGCGGCGCTGACCTTGGCGGTGCCGGGGCCGTTCGGGCCCGCACAGGTAACGCTGGGTGCCGCCGGCGTTGCGGCGTGGTCGTTGATCGTTGTCGTCGGTTCGCGCCGTGATCTCGGATTCTTCACTGCGACGAGCGTGGTCGGCGCCGGCGTCGCGCTGGCGGCCGCGGTCGAGACGTTATGGGCGCTGCCACTGAGCAGCATCGGCGGGGGACTGGTCGTACTGGCCCTGCTGCTCACCGTCTCGGCCCCGCATCTGTCCGCGCTGTGGGCGCGGTTCCCGCTGCCCGCCATCCCGGCACCGGGCGATCCGACCCCGTCGGCTCCGTCACTGCGCGTGCTCGAGGATCTGCCTCGCCGGGTGGCGGCCGGCGAGCAGTACCAGACCGGATTCATCGCCGGTGGAGTGCTGCTCGGTGCTCTCGGTGCGTTCGCGATCGCCGCTCGACCGGAAGCCGCCCCGTCGTGGGGGTGGTACGTGGTCATCGCCAGCGTGGCCGCCGCCGCGCTCCGTGCCCGGGTATGGGATTCGGTGGCCGGGAAATCCTGGTTGCTGGCCCAGCCTTTCCTGGTGGCGACGGCGCTGGCCGTGCTCTACGCTGCGACCGGCCGCTACCTGGCCGCGTTGATCGCAGTAGCGGCGTTCGCCGGTTTGGCAGCGGTATGGGTGCTGGCCGCTGCGGTTCCGGCAGTCGCTGATCCACACAGCTATTCGCTGCCGGTGCGTCGACTGGTCGGCTTCCTCGCCTCCGGTCTGGACGCATCGCTGATCCCTGCGGTCGCCTACTTCGTCGGCATCTTCAGCTGGGCGCTCAATCGATGAGCCCTTCGGGCCCGGTATGGGGGGTGTCGAGGGCGGTCCGATTGGCCGGGCTTGCCGGAGTCCTCGTCGCGGCGCTGTGGACAGCCCCGCCGGTCATGGCGATCACCCCGCCGACCATTGATGCCGGCGCAGTACCGCCGAGCGGGACTCCGGGTCCCGTGCAGGCCACCCGGCAGAACAGCGAGTGCAGCACTACCGAGATCATCGGCGGAGGTGATCTCACAGATGCCACCGCTGGGCTGCGCCAACTCGATCTGCCGGCGGCGTGGCAGTTCTCTCGGGGTGAGGGCCAGACAGTGGCCATTATCGACACCGGCGTACGGCTCGGGCCGCGGCTGCCGGCCGTCGAGCCGGGAGGGGACTATGTCGGTACCACCGACGGCCTCACCGATTGCGACGGACACGGAACACTGATCGCCGGACTCGTAGCCGGACAACCCGGCGACGACGGCTTCGCCGGTGTCGCGCCCGCGGCACGGCTGGTCTCGCTCCGCGCCGCGTCGGCCAAGTTCAGCCCGGCTGCAGCGAGTGGCGACCCCGAGTTGGCCCAGGCAGCTTTCGATGTGGCGGCGCTGAGCCGGGCGATCGTGCACGCCGCGGACCTGGGTGCGCGGGTGATCGCCGTCTCGGCAGTGCACTGCTTGGCCGCTGACCGCGACATCGACCAGACCGAACTGGGTGCGGCGATCCGCTATGCGGTGGTCGACAAAGACGCTGTCGTGGTCGCCGCAGCCGGTGACAGCGGCGCTACCGGGTCGGCCCCGGGTGCCGCGGGTTGCCAGTCCAACGCGCTGACCGATCTGAGTCGGCCGGAAGACCCGCGTGGATGGTCGAGCGTCACCTCGGTGTCGATCCCGTCGTCCTGGCAGCCCTATGTGCTGTCGGTGGGATCGGTGGCCCCCAACGGCCAGCCCTCCGCATTCACCATGGCCGGCCCGTGGGTCGGTGTCGCCGCGCCGGGGGAGAACATCGTCTCCGTGAGCAACCGCGACGACGGTGGCCTGGCCAACGGGCTGCCCGGTCCTCGGCAGAAACCGGTGCCGCTCAGCGGAACCGGGTACGCGTCCGGATACGTGGCCGGTGTCGCGGCGCTGATCCGGAGCAGGTACCCGGAGCTGAACGCAGCGCAGGTGATTCACCGGATCACCGCCACCGCGCGAGACACGGCTCGCGCGCCGTCCAACCTGCTCGGTGCCGGAACTGTTGACCCCGTCGCCGCGCTGACATGGCACCTGCCCGCCGGATCCGTCCCGAACACGGAGCCGGTGAAGCGGGTAGCCGCGCCACCGCAACCAGCACCGAAAGACCGCACGCCGCAGCTTGTCGCATTCGGCGGCATCACGGTGCTCGGATTGGCCGTAGGCGCCGCCGCGATCACGGCGCGCCGCAGAAAGGAGACCACCCTGTGAGTACGCACCGATCATCGTCGCCGGGAACCGGGCGGATCACGCTGGTGCTGTTCGTGGCGGTCGCCGCTGCGACGGCGTACCCCTGGCAGACGGCGCGCGAGCGCTGGGTGCTCGGCATCGGCCTGGCCGTGGTGGCCGTGGCCTTGGCTCGCCGGCGCGGGCTGCCGGTGACCACGCTTCTCCGGCGCTGGGCAACGATCAAACGTCCGAAACGCGGCGTACGCAGAGCGCGCAGACCGGGCACCGAAGCCCGGGTCACCGCGCTGCTGGCCGTCGCGGCGCCGGCGGAGGACCCCGACCTGCTTCCCTTGCCGCTGATCGCCGGCTACCTGGACCGTTACGGCCTGCACGCGGACGCGATCCGGGTGACCAGCCGAGACGTTGGGGACCACGCCGGCACCCGGGAGCGCGCCACGTGGATCGGGCTGACCTTTTCGGCCGTCGACAATCTCGCTGCGCTGCAGGCACGTTCACCGGAAATACCGTTGCACCAGACCGCCGCCGTCGCGGCGCGCCGCCTGGCCGATCATCTCCGTGAAGCCGGTTGGGTGGCCACCCCTGTCGAGCCCGACGACATTCCACGACTGGATGCCGCGGGCTCGCGTGAGACCTGGCACGCCGTTGTTCAGGAAAACGGGGATCACCTTGCCGCGTATCGTGTTACATCCGGCCAGGATGTATCGGATCTGCTCTCGAAGGTTTGGGCATACCCGACGCCCGAGACATGGACGGTACTGGAGATCTCAGGATCCGGCGATGAGCAGACGCTGGCGCTGGCCACCGCATTCCGTACCGGCGCCCCGCCGAGCCCCGGTGGGCCGCTGTCGGGGCTGGGGCCCCAAGTCGGAAACCACCGGGCGTCGCTGGCAGCGCTGCACCCGTCATCGGGCCAGCGGCTCGACGGCCACGCCGCCGCGGGCGCGCAGTGGTTGAGCCCGCTTCGTTGGCCCAGCACTACCGCGCAGCGCCTTGCGGCCGATGCCGCAGCCAGCTAGCTGTACTGACCACGGACGTTGGTGACGGCGTGGTGAGGTGACAAGACGAAGACCTCCGAGTGGAGTGCGAGCTGTCTAAGGAACGCACTGCTCACTTCGGAGGTCTTCGTGGTTCACCGTAATGCCCCTTTGTCGGAAACCGGTCGTCTACGGCTGGCTCGTTGCATCGTCGATGACGGTTGGACGTTGCGCCGGGCGCGGTCGCGATGGCCGATCGCAGCTCACGGCCTCATCGCAATCCGAATCGCACGCCCACGCGTACCGAGCGGCGCATCATCGGAGTTCGGGTCACCCGGCGGTGGGGGCCGGCGCGCATCGGCTACCTGCTCGGGGTGCACCCCTCGACGGTGCATCGGGCGCTGACCCGCTACGGCATCGCCAAGCTGCGCTGGCTTGACCGCGCCACCGGACGCGTCGTGCGGCGGATGGAGTCGGCGCGCTGTGGCGATCTGGTCCACGTCGATGTCAAGAAGCTGGGCAAGATCCCCGCCGGCGGCGGCTGGCGCATGCTGGGCCGTACGGTGGGCAATCGCAACGCCCAGGCCGACAAGTCCCGCGGCTGGCCTACTCCGAACTGCTGGCCGACGAGCGCAAGGAGACCGCCGCCGGGTTCTGGGAGCGAGCAAATACCTGGTTCGCCGAACGCGGTATCACAGTCCGGACGGTGTTGACCGACAACGGATCCTGCTACCGATCACATGCCTTCCGCGATGCGCTCGGCCACATCGAACACCGCCGCACACGACCGTATCGACCGCAGACCAACGGCAAAGTGGAGAGATTCCACCGAACCCTGGCAGACGAATGGGCCTACGCGCGCCTCTACACCAGTGACACGGAACGTTGCCAGGGGTACCCCCGCTGGCTACACACCTACAATCACCACCGCGGCCACACAGCACTCGGCGGTCAACCACCAGCCAGCCGTGTACCTAACCTCTCTGGTCAGTACAGCTAGCGCAGCGAAGCGACGGAAGCGGTTGACCCCCTTTAGGAGCCCAGTCCCGCTAGATCTGCATCGCAGCGGCTACGCGGGCAGTTGCCGTTGACAGCAACCGGACGATCGGCACATCGAGCAACGAACCGACGACGGCCGTCAACGGACAACGGAGCTTTACCGTGGGTCACGGACGGACCCTTCAGGAAGCGTCTACAAACGGCATGAACCGCAGCACCTAGTCGGACTGCAGTGCGATGCGCAGCGCCTCGATCTGGTCGAGTTCGGCTTGGCCGGCCTGTACGTGGACGGCATGCAACGTCCCGTTCCAGGCAAACGGTGGCTGGTAATCGTCGGCCACCGGCAGGCCGCGGTCGTAGCCGAGGGTCAGGTGCGTGCCGCCGTGCTGCCAGATGAACGGCAGCCCATGGTCTGCCTGGGCGGTCGCGACGACGGTGCCGTCGACCACCGCGTCCACAGCGGCTCCGCCGTCCACCAGGCGCAGTACGCAACCGACAAGGTGGCGTCCCGTCGGCAGTTGCTGCTCTGACCGCAGCTGCAGAAGTCCACTGGGCAGTGCGACGGCGACACGGAGCGTTCCGTCGATGACGTAGGCGGCCAGGCCGCCGTTGCGATCGCCGATGGCGAACAGGACCCCGCTGGGCGTGTCCTGCGGCACGTCCACATCGGCGAGGAGGTGTCCGCCGCCTGCCACCATCGGCAGTGCCTCGTCGAGAACAGGGCCGGCCTGCGGATACAACGTGGCTTTGAGTCCTATCGGGTACTGCGGCTGTGCCGCGGCCGAAAGCCGCCCGATCAGGGAGTCCAGCAGCGGAAGCACATTGTTGGCCGCCGCCTCATCCGACCATTGCTGCTTGAGCTGCTCGAGGACGTCGGGATGCTGGTCGGCCAGATCGTGGAACTCCGAGAAGTCCTCGTCGAGGCGGAACAGCGACCACTGGTCGGTGTCGAAGTCGCGGCTGCCGGGAAGCAGTTCGTCTTCATCCATGACGCCGAACGACACGTGGTCGGTGGTGGCTTTCCAGCCGTCGGCGAAGATCGCCCGCGACCCCATCATCTCGAAGTACTGCACCGAACGCGGGTTGGGTGCAGCAGGATCGGTGAACGAAGGCAGGAGACTGGCGCCCTGAATGGGCTGTTGGGGGATGCCGTCCACGGAGTCCGGGGCGGTGAGGCCGCAGGCGTCCAGCACGGTCGGCAGGACGTCGATCGCGTGGGCGAACTGCCCACGCACGCCGCCGCCCTCACTGATGCCCCGGGGCCAGTGGGCGATGAACGGCACGCGCGTACCACCGAGCCAGGTGTAGCGCTTCCACAGCCGAAACGGCGTATTGCCGGCCCAGGCCCATCCCCATGCGTAGTGCGGGTAGTTGCGGTGCCCGCCCCAGTCGTCGAGTTGCGCGAGGTTCTCGGCGAGGTCGTCACGGATCCGGTGGGTGAACCGGTGCTCGTTGACCGTTCCGGAGACGCCGCCCTCGGCACTGGCGCCGTTGTCGGACAGCAACAGGATCAGGGTGTTGTCGAGCACCCCGATTCGTTCGAGGACATCGACCACACGGCCGATCTGCGCGTCGGTGTGGCTGAGGAAGCCGGCGTAGACCTCGTGCATGCGGGCATAGAGCCGGCGCTCGTCGGCGCTGAGGGTGTCCCAGGCGGGAACCCAGGACGGCCGCGGCGTCAACGTCGTGGTGGCCGGGATGACTCCGGACGCCACTTGCCGGGCGAACAGCTGGTCGCGCCAGCGATCCCATCCCTGGTCGAACCTGCCGGCGTAGGCGTCTGCCCAGGAGCGCTCCACGTGATGCGGCGAGTGCATGGCACCCGGGGTGAAGTAGAGGAAGAAGGGTTTGCCGGGGGCGCTGGCCTGTTGACCGAGGATCATGCGGATCGCTTCGTCGGCAAGGTCTTCGGTCAGGTGATAGCCCTCATCGGGCCGGGCCGGCGGCTCGACGAACGAATTGTCGCGGACCAGTACGGGTGCCCATTGATTGGCGTCGCCCCGCAGAAAACCGTAGTAGCGGTCGAAACCCAATCCCAGCGGCCATTGGTCGAAAGGCCCTGCCGGGCCACGTTCACCGCGTGGCACCAGATGCCACTTGCCGGTAGCCAGGGTGCTCCATCCCGCGTCACGCAGGATCCGCGGCAGGGTGGCCGCCGAGCGGGGAATGTGCGCGGTGTAGCCCGGATGCGTGGTGGGCAGGTCTGCGAGGAACCCCATCCCGACCGCGTGGTGGTTGCGGCCGGTCAACAGCGCGGCACGAGTCGGCGAACACAGGGCCGTTACGTGAAACCGGTTGTAGCGCAGGCCGCCGGCGGCCAGACGATCGATCGTCGGTGTCGAGATATCCGATCCGTAGCAGCCGAATTGGGCAAAGCCGAGGTCGTCGAGCAGGATCACCACGACGTTGGGTGCGTCCTGCGGCGGGCGCTGTAGCTGGCTCATGGGGTGTCGCCTTTCGTGACGAGGTGCTGATAGTCAGTTGCCGCGCTGTCGGTGGAGTCGGTCGGGGATCGGCGGTCTTGCCGGTATGCCGGATCGACTCGGCGCACCGTGGCTACCAGCAACAAAGCGATAACCGGAGCGATGACCCCGTACAGCGCCGGGACAGTGCCGATTTCGGCGCTGTCGAGCAGTTGCGGGCTCAGCGCGATAGCCGTGGCGACCATCGCGTTGTGCATGCCGATTTCGAGGCTGATGGCGATGGCCTGGCGCGGGGCGAGTTTCATCCAGCGCGGCACGAGATAGCCGACGGTCAGGCTGACGGTGCAGAACGTCACCACCGCTCCGCTGAGTGCGCCGAGGTTGTTCGACACCGTCGTTCGTCCGCCGACGATCGCCGCCACGGAGACGGCCACCAGAAGCGCCCCGGCGGAGACCCGGACTGGCCGCTTGAGCCGGCGGGCCAGACCGGGGAAGCGTTCCCGGATCGCGACCCCGATCGCGGTGGGGATGAGCACCAGTCCGACGACCGCGACGAACTTGTCCAACTGAAGCGGGATGCTGCGTCCCTCGCCGGTGAACCACGTGATCGAGAACGCGAGAATTGCCGGCAGCGACGCGATGGACAGCACGGCGTTGATCGCGGTGAGGGTGAGATTGAGGGCCAGATCGCCATTCACCAAGTGACTGAACACGTTCGCCAGCAGACCGCCGGGGACTGCGGATATCAGCATCAGGCCAATGGAAAGCTTCGCCGGCAGGCTGAACGCCTCGGCGATCAGCAGGCACAGCGCCGGCAGCGCCAGCGCCTGGCAGAGCAGGGCCACCACCAGTGGGCGTTTGAGCGCGGCTGCGCGCCGGAAGTCCGCGACGGTCAGGGTCATTCCCAGAGCGAGCATGGCCGTCACGACGACCAAGGGAAAGAACCGGTTGTCCATCGGCGCTCCACGGTGTTGGTGCACGGACGCCGTGACGGTCAAGCGGTCCCCGGCGCCGGCGCAAAGATGCAGTGGCCATTCAGCTTGCCTCAACCGGCCGGTCTTCGACCCTGGGCGTGCGGCGGCTCCGAAGGTGAAAGCGACTGGCCCAGCAAACCGATTCGGGCCCCGCCGTCGCCGTTGGTGGTTCGGGTTGGCTGACCGGCGGCGCCGGTACGCCGGTGGTCTCAGGGGGTCGGGACGTGGCCTCGGAGATGCCGAGCAGGGCAGCGCGGTCGTCGGCATACAGATCGATCGGCAGAGCGAAAGCCCTGTGCTGCAACGGAAATAAGGCAGCGCGGGCCATTATGGCCAGTGGATCGGTGCTGCCCGGCGGGCACCGCGCCGCGCCGCGGCCTCGCGCCGCATCGGGTTACCGGCCCGAGCGCGGATGCCGACCATCGTGGGCGTCTGCGCCTCGGCCCTGCGGTGCTGTGCACCGGCTGGCTACAGCGGACCGCAGGGCGGCGCAGGCTGAAATCTTTTTGAGTCGAATCGCGACGCCGGGCATGACCCAACGTCCGGGAAGCGGGGGATCGGGCCGCACGCCCACGTTGTCCGCAGGCGGTAACGAAGGGCGCGCGTAGACTCGTCGCGCCGATTTTTTTTGCGACAGTGAGGTAGGTGATCGATGAGCGGCCATTCCAAGTGGGCTACCACGAAGCACAAGAAGGCGGTCATCGACGCGCGTCGTGGGAAGAATTTTGCGCGGTTGATTAAGAATATCGAGGTTGCGGCGCGGGTTGGTGGTGGTGATCCGTCGGGTAATCCGACGTTGTTCGATGCCATTCAGAAGGCGAAGAAGAACTCGGTGCCCAATGACAATATTGAGCGGGCGCGTAAGCGTGGTGCTGGTGAGGAAGCCGGTGGGGCGGATTATCAGACGATCACCTATGAGGGGTATGGGCCGAATGGGGTGGCGGTGTTGATCGAGTGTTTGACCGACAACCGTAATCGTGCTGCCAGTGAGGTGCGGGTGGCGATGACGCGCAATGGTGGGGCGATGGCCGATCCGGGGTCGGTGGCGTATCTGTTCAGTCGTAAGGGCACGGTGACCTTGGATAAGAACGGGTTGTCCGAGGATGACGTGTTGGCGGCGGTGTTGGATGCCGGTGCTGAGGATGTCAATGATCTGGGGGAGAGCTTCGAGGTGGTGTCGGAGCCGGGGGATTTGGTGGCGGTGCGTTCGGCGCTGGTGGAGGCGGGGATCGATTATGAGTCGGCGGAGGCCAGTTTTGTGCCGTCGGTGAGTGTGGCGGTCGATGTCGAGGCGGCTCGTAAGGTGTTCAAGCTGGTCGAGGCGCTTGAGGACAGTGACGACGTGCAGAACGTGTGGACCAATGTCGATGTGTCCGATGAGGTGCTGGCCGCCCTCGAAGCCGAATAAACCCGCAGCAGGCCGCACCGCCCACGAGTGACCTCGGCCGGGGGTGCCGGGCCGCCGCGTGTCGCATCCGTCCTGTGTGCCGATCCCCACTAAGCTGTCGAACAATTGTTCGGAGCGGGAGAGGACTCGGATGCGGGTGATGGGTGTCGACCCCGGGCTCACACGGTGTGGGCTGTCGGTGGTCGAGGGCGGGACGGGCCGTCAGGTCATCGCCTTGGATGTCGACGTGGTGCGCACCCCGGCCGATCAGGCGCTGCCGCAGCGGCTGCTGACCATCAGTGACACCGCTGAACACTGGCTCGACACCCACCGGCCGGATGTCCTCGCGGTCGAGCGGGTGTTCGCCCAGCAGAACGTCTCCACCGTGATGGGCACCGCGCAGGCCGGCGGGGTGATCGCGCTACAGGCCGCGCGCCGCGGCATCCCCGTGCACTTTCACACCCCCAGCGAGGTCAAGGCGGCGGTGACCGGCAACGGCTCGGCCGACAAAGCGCAGGTCACTGCAATGATCACCCGGATTCTCGGCCTGCAGCAGAAGCCGACCCCCGCCGATGCCGCCGACGCGCTGGCGCTGGCGATCTGCCACTGCTGGCGGGCCCCGATGATCGCCCGGATGGCTGCGGCCGAGGCGCTGGCCGCCGAACAGCGCCGCAAGTACACCGCCAAGCTCAAGGCGGCCCGCGCATGATCGCGTCGGTGCGCGGCGAGGTCATCGACATCGCGCTCGATCATGCGGTGATCGAGGCCGCCGGGGTGGGTTACAAGCTGATGGCAACCCCGGCGACCTTGTCGATGCTGCGCCGCGGCGGTGAATCCCGGCTGATCACCGCGATGATCGTTCGGGAAGATTCCATGACGCTCTACGGTTTCCCCGACGCCGAGGCCCGCGATCTGTTTCTCACGCTGATCGGGGTCTCCGGTATCGGACCCAAGATCGCCTTGGCGACCCTGGCGGTCTACGACGCGGCCGCCCTGCGCCGGGCGCTCGCGGACGGGGACGTCGCTGCGCTGACCCGGGTGCCCGGCATCGGTAAGCGCGGAGCGGAGCGCCTGGTGCTGGAACTGCGCGACAAGATCGGCCCGGTGGCCGCCTCTGGCAGCGCCGTCGTCAGCGGTCACGCGGTGCGCGCACCGGTGATCGAAGCCCTCATCGGGCTCGGCTTCGCCGCAAAGCAGGCCGAGGAGACCACCGACAAGGTCCTGGCCGACAATCCCGACGCGAGCACCTCTGAGGTGTTGCGGACCGCGCTGAGCCGGCTGGGGAAGACCAAGTGAGCCAGTCCGGCGATGAAGACCGCGAGGTGTCCCCGGCGCTGACCGTCGGCGAGGGCGACATCGACGCCGGTCTGCGCCCACGCAGCCTGGCCGAGTTCATCGGCCAGCCCCGCGTCCGCGAGCAGTTGCAGCTGGTGCTCGAGGGCGCCAAAAACCGTGGCGGCACACCGGACCACATCCTGCTGTCCGGACCGCCCGGCCTGGGCAAGACGTCGCTGGCCATGATCATCGCCAGCGAGCTGGGCAGTTCGTTGCGGCTGACCTCGGGGCCGGCACTGGAACGTGCCGGAGACCTGGCCGCGATGCTGTCGAACCTGGTCGAGCACGACGTGCTGTTCATCGACGAGATCCACCGCATCGCGCGGCCCGCCGAGGAGATGCTCTACCTGGCGATGGAGGATTTCCGCGTCGACGTCGTGGTCGGGAAAGGCCCTGGCGCCACCTCGATTCCCCTGGAAGTGGCGCCGTTCACCCTGGTCGGTGCCACCACCCGTTCCGGCGCGCTCACCGGCCCGTTGCGCGACCGGTTCGGTTTCACCGCGCACATGGATTTCTACGAACCGGCCGAGCTGCAGCGGGTGCTGGCGCGCTCGGCGAAGATCCTCGGGATCGAGCTGGGCCCTGAGGCGGCCGCGGAGGTGGCGCGCCGGTCGCGGGGGACGCCGCGCATCGCCAACCGACTGCTGCGACGGGTGCGTGACTATGCCGAGGTGCGGGCCGACGGTGTGATCACCCGCGACGTGGCCAAAGCTGCCCTGGCGGTCTACGACGTCGACGAGCTGGGCCTGGACCGGCTGGACCGCGCCGTGCTGTCGGCGCTGACCAAAAGCTTCGGCGGAGGTCCGGTCGGGGTCTCCACGCTGGCCGTTGCGGTGGGCGAGGAAGCCACCACCGTCGAAGAGGTCTGTGAGCCCTTCCTGGTGCGCGCCGGGATGGTGGCACGCACCCCCCGGGGCCGCGTGGCGACACCGGCGGCCTGGACACATCTGGGCATGGTGCCGCCGGCCGGTGCCGGCGGCCTCGGGCAGCAGGGCTTGTTCGAGTAGGGCAGCCGGTCAGAGCCGGCCGAGTTCGCCGGCCAGGACGTCCAGGCCCTCGGACAGCAGTTCGTCGCTGATGGTCAGCGGCGGCAGCAGCCGCACCACGTTGCCGGACGTGCCGCACGTCAGCACGATCACCCCGGCGCGATGACACGCCGCGGCCAGTGCCTTGGTCAGCTCGGCATCCGGTTCGCTCGTGCCGGGCCGCACCAGCTCGATCGCGATCATGGCGCCGCGCCCACGGACGTCGCCGATCCGATCGTCGTCGGCCTGCAAGCGCTTCAGCCGCTGGAACATCAGTCGTTCCAGCTGCCCGGCGCGTCCGACCAGGTCGTCATCCTCGACGGCAGCCAGCGCCCCCAGCGCTGCGGCGCAGGCGACCGGGTTGCCGCCGAACGTGCCGCCCAGCCCGCTGACGTGCGGAGCGTCCATGATGTCGGCTCGCCCGGTGACCGCGCCCAACGGCATCCCCCCGCCGATGCCCTTGGCGGTGCAGATCAGATCGGGTGCCATCCCCTCGTGCTCACAGGCGAACATCGCCCCGGTGCGGGCGAAGCCGGTCTGCACCTCGTCGGCGATGAACACCACACCGTTGTCGCGGCACCACGCCAGCAGCGCGGGCAGAAATCCGGGTGCCGGGACGATGAACCCGCCCTCACCCTGGATGGGTTCGATCACGACCGCGGCCAGGTTGTCGGCGCCGATCTGGTTCTCCAGGACGCCGATGGTGCGTTCGGCGGCCCGTCGGCCGTCGCGGGCCAGCTCTGCGTCGATCAGGCTGTCCCGGTAGGGATAGGACCCCGGTGCGCGATAGACGTCGGGCGCGAACGGGCCGAACCCGCTTTTGTACGGCATCGCCTTGGCGGTGAGCGCCATCGTCAGGTTGGTGCGGCCGTGATAACCGTGCTCAAACGCCGCCACCGCCGGTCTGCGGGTGTAGGACCGGGCGATCTTGACGGCGTTCTCCACAGCTTCGGCACCGGAGTTGAGCAGCACCGACCGCTTCTCGAACTGACCGGGGGTCAACCGGTTCAGGGCTTCCGCGACGGCCACATACCCCTCATAGGGCGCCACCATGAAGCAGGTGTGGGTGAACTCGGCGACCTGACGCCGCACCGCGTCCACTACGCGGGGGGCGGCGTTGCCCACTGTGGTCACCGCGATACCCGAGCCCAGATCGATCAGGCGGTTGCCGTCGACATCCTCCACCACCCCGCCGCCGGCCCGGGCCACGTAAACCGGCAGGGTGCTGCTCACCCCGCGGGCCACGGCCGCCGCGCGGCGACGCGCCAGCTGCACCGAGCCGGGACCGGGGATCTCGGTGGCCAGGTGGCGGCTCTGCAGCGGCGGCACGGTCATGGTGGAGGGCCTTTCTCGGCGATCCTGACCGCGGCTCAGAGCTGGCCGAGTGGCCGGCAGGCGTCGCCGAAGGGGTTCCACCATTGGCCGGGCGGGCAGTCCAGCGGTGTCGGCCCTTGCCCCACCGGCATGCAGGTGTTGGTGCTCGGCTCCCAGTACTGGCCGCCCGGGCAGCCCAGCGGTGTCGGCCCCTGGCCCAGGGGCATGCAGGTGTTGGTGCTCGGCTCCCAGTACTGGCCGGCCGGGCAGTTCAGCGGCTCCGCAGAGCCCACGGCGGGCATGGCAAGTGCGCCCAGCGCCAGGGGAGCCGCTGCCATGGCGACGGCGGTCGCCAGCCCACACGCGAAGTTCCTCATCGGCCAACCTTCCCTCGACTGCCCCCGTTCACCGACAGCCTAAGCGGTGGGCGATGGTGCCGACGCGCGGTCGCCGGACACAGTGGCACACTGGTGGCATCGTATGGGCCCGCCACACCTCGGGTGGCCGGTGCCGAAGACTCATTCGAACAAGTCGAAAGATCGGTTGTCGTTATGGAAAACATGGTTGCCTTCCTGCCGCTGCTCCTTGTCATGGGCGCGTTCATGTTCTTTGCCTCGCGGCGGCAGAAGCGCGCTATGCAGGCCACCATCGACCTGCACGAGTCGCTGCAGGTCGGTGACCGGGTGCACACGACATCGGGTCTGCAGGCCACCATCACCGGCATCACCGAGGACTATGTCGACCTGGAGATCGCGCCGGGTGTGGTGACCACCTGGATGAAGCTGGCCGTGCGGGACAAGATCGAGCCGGAGGAGCTCACCGCAGACGCGCCGGTCGAGCAGGCCGTCGAAGGCGCCTGACGCGGCACCGGCCGCGGACCGGGGCCCAGGCATTCCCGGCGGGCCGGCGCCGTCCGGACTGCCGGACACGCACCCGACGCGCGGAACGCCCGCCCAACGATTGCGTCGGCCAGCCGGGCACGTACCCTTTTGCGGGTGCAGTGGTACTGATCGCTGCGGGCCGCCCGGGTATGGGCCGGCCCCGAGGATCACCAGCGCGCAGTGCGCAAAGAGCGAAGGAGACTGAAACAACGTGGCATCGCCTTCGGCTCCGGTGCACCCTGCCCGCAACCTGGCGGTGTTCCTGGCAATGCTCATCGGCGTCTACCTGCTGGTTTTCCTGACCGGAAACAAGCTCGCCGAGCCCAAGCTGGGTATCGACCTGCAGGGCGGCACCCGGGTGACGCTGACCGCACGTACCCCGGACGGCTCCGCGCCGACCCGGGAAGCGCTCAACCAGGCGCAACAGATCATCAGTGCCCGGGTCAACGGGCTGGGGGTCTCGGGTTCCGAGGTCATCATCGACGGCAGCAACCTGGTCATCACGGTGCCGGGCAGCGACGGCAACGAGGCCCGCACCCTGGGCCAGACGGCCAGGCTCTACATCCGTCCGGTGATCAACGGGGTTTCGGTACAGGAGGCGGCCCAGGCCGCAGGCCGGATGCCCGGTCTCGGCGGCGGCGTGCCCGGCCTTCCCGGCCTGCCTCCCGGTGCCGGCGGTGGCATCCCCGGCCTTCCCGGCCTGCCTCCCGGTGCCGGCGGCGGCGCCGGGCAGCTTCCCGGCCTGCCAGGGCTGCCTTCCGGCCAGCCCGGCTCGCCGGCCACGGGTGGCCAGACCCTGCCCGGCGGCCCAGGCGCGGGCGGGCAAGGCCTGTTCGGTGGTGCGGGCGGGCAAGGCCTGTTCGGTGGGGGCGGCGCTGCCGTTCCGCAGCAGCCTTCCGCCCCGGCCGCCCAGCCGCGGCCCTTCCCGCAGGAGCCGACGCCCACCCCGGGTGGTACCGGCTCCGACGAACCCACTCCCGGCACCTCGGCGACCGCCCCGGAACCGGGCGTACCGGGATCGTTGCCCAACGCTCCGGCCCCCGGCGCACCGAGTCCTGCCTTCCCCGGCCTGCCCGGTCTTCCCGGTCTTCCCGGCCTGCCTGGGCTGCCCGGGCTGCCCGGTCAGGGCGACGAGGCGCAGGGTCTGGCGGCTCGGATCGCCGCCGAGAAGCGGCTGCGGCAAAGCGACAACAAGGTAGTGCAGGCGCTGGCCCTGCAGATCCAGGCGGGACGCTGCGACAAAGAGGACATCCTCGCGGGCAACGACGACCCGGACCTGCCGCTGGTCACCTGCTCGCAGGACCAGCAGACCGCCTACCTGCTCGCGCCGTCGATCATCAGTGGCGACCAGATCGCCGACGCCAGTTCGGGTATGGACCAGCGCAGCGGCTCCAACATCGTGCAGCTGCAGTTCAAGAGCGGCGCTGCCGACGTGTGGGCCGACTACACCGCCACCCACATCGGCACCCAGACCGCGTTCACGCTGGACTCCCAGGTGGTCAGCGCACCGCAGATCCAGGAAGCCATACCCGGCGGCCGGACCCAGATCACCGGCGGCTCGCCGGGCTTCACGCCGGACGGCGCGCGTCAGCTGGCCAACGTGTTGAAGTACGGATCGCTGCCGCTGTCGTTCGAATCCTCGGAAGCCGAAACCGTCTCGGCCACGCTGGGCATGACCTCGCTGCGGGCGGGTCTGATCGCCGGTGCGATCGGTCTGGTGCTCGTGCTGGTCTACTCGTTGCTCTATTACCGAGTGCTCGGCGTGCTGACCGCGCTGTCGCTGGTGGTGGCCGGAGCCATGGTGTACGCGATCCTGGTGCTACTGGGCCGCTATATCAACTACACGCTTGACCTGGCCGGTATCGCCGGTCTGATCATCGGTATCGGCACCACCGCGGACTCGTTCGTGGTGTTCTTCGAACGCATCAAGGACGAGATCCGTGAGGGCCGCTCGTTCCGGTCGGCCGTACCACGCGGGTGGACGCGAGCCCGCAAGACCATCGTGTCCGGCAACGCGGTCACCTTCCTGGCCGCGGCGGTGCTCTATTTCCTGGCGGTGGGCCAGGTGAAGGGCTTCGCCTTCACGCTGGGGCTGACCACGATCCTCGACCTGGTGGTGGTGTTCCTGGTGACCTGGCCACTGGTCTACCTGGCTTCCAAGTCGCCGACGCTGGCCAAACCGTCCTACAACGGTCTCGGGGCGGTCCAGCAGGTGGCACGTGAGCGGCGGGCGGTGGCGAAATCGGGAGGCGGAACGAGCGGCAAGTCCGGAGCCAAAGCGCGCACGCGGGTAACCGCCCAGTCGACGGGACAGGGATAGCCAGATGGCCAAACCGAGCACCAAGAGCGCCGCGAAGCCCGCAAAGAAGGACGCGGCCGCGGCCCAGCCCGCCAAGAAGCGCACCGCGGTAGCGCCCAAGGCGCCCGAGCACAGCTTCCTGTCCCGGCTCTACACCGGTACCGGCGCGTTCGAGGTCATCGGCCGCCGCAAGATGTGGTACGCGATCAGCGGCGCCATGGTGGCCATCGCCATCGTCAGCATCCTCGTCCGCGGCTTCACCTTCGGTATCGACTTCGCCGGCGGCACGAAGGTCTCGTTCCCCCGCGGCGACACCTCGGTCACGCAGGTCGAAGAGGTGTTCCGCAAGAGTGTCGGCACCAGCCCCGAATCGGTGGTCGTGGTGGGCAACGGCAACTCCGCGACGGTGCAGATCCGCGCTGAGACGCTCACCAACGCACAGACCGAGAAGCTGCGCGACGACCTGTTCGAGGCCTTCCAGCCGAATGGCCCCGACGGGCAGCCCAGCAAGCAGGCCATCAGCGACTCGGCGGTCTCGGAGACCTGGGGCGGGCAGATCACCCAGAAGGCGGTGATCGCGCTGGTGGTGTTCCTGCTGCTGGCGTCGTTGTACATCACCGTGCGCTACGAGTGGTTCATGACGCTGTCGGCGATGGTGTCGATGGTCTTCGACATCCTGGTGACCGCCGGCGTGTACTCCCTGGTCGGGTTCGAGGTCACGCCGGCCACCGTCATCGGCTTGTTGACCATCCTCGGGTTCTCCATCTACGACACCGTCATCGTGTTCGACAAAGTCGAGGAGAACACCAGCGGGTTCGAGCACAAAACCCGGCGCACCTACGCCGAGGAAGCCAACCTGGCCGTCAACCAGACCTTCATGCGGTCGATCAACACCAGCCTGATCTCGGCACTGCCGATCATGTCGCTGATGGTGGTCGCGGTGTGGCTGCTGGGGGTGGGAACCCTGCAAGACCTCGCCCTGGTGCAGCTCGTCGGCGTGGTCGTGGGTACCTATTCGTCGATCTACCTGGCCACACCGCTGCTGGTGACCCTGCGGGAGCGCACCGAGCTGGTGCAGAACCACAACCGCCGGGTGATGCGGCGGCGCAACGCCGCGGCCGGGTCCAAAGCCGGGCCGGCGGCTGCCGACGGTGCGGAGGATTCCGACAGCGACAACGGCGCCGAGCCCGCCGGAGACGATGGTGAGCAGGTCGTGGTGTCAACGGCTCCGGGAGCCCCGACCCCCGGGGCAAAGCCGGCCCGGCCTACCAGCCGGCGCAGCCAGCGTCCGACCGGCAAGCCAGGCGCCGGCCGGTAACCGGCGATGGCGGTCCGCTGTCGGCGCGCTGCGGCGTGGGTGGTGGCGATCGCCACCGGCCTCGGCGTCGCGTCGGTGCCGTCGTGCACCAGTGCCACCGTCGACCAGATCGACTACGCCGTTGACGGCGGACTGAGCACCTACAACAGCACCACCGTGGCCGGCGCCGCGTCGGCGGGGCCGCAGGCCTTCTCCCGCACGCTGATCGGCTTCGGCTATCACGGCCCGGACGGTCAGATCGTCACCGACCACGACTTCGGCAGCATCTCGGTGGTGGGTCGCGCCCCGCTGGTGCTGGACTACCAGATCTCCGACGCGGCGGTGTACTCCGACGGCGAGCCCATCACCTGCGACGACCTGGTGCTCGCGTGGGCCGCCCAGTCCGGCCGGTTCGCCGGATTCGACGCCGCCAGCCGCGCCGGTTACCTCGACATCGAGAACATCGAATGCCAGCCGGGCACCAAGAAGGCCCGGGTGTCGTTCTTCCCGGATCGCAACATCGTCGACTATGAGGAACTGTTCACCGCGACCTCGATGATGCCGTCGCACATCATCAGCGACAAGCTCGGTGTTAACACCACCGATGCCGTGCTGGGCAGGCTCGGCCCCGCCGAGGACGTGATCGCCCGGATCGCCGAGGCCTGGAACACCACCTGGCAGCTCGACCACAACGCCGACCTGCGGAAATTTCCGTCGTCGGGGCCCTACAGAATCGACTCGGTGCTGGACGGCGGCGCGGTGGTGCTGGTGGCCAATGACCTGTGGTGGGGCGCCAAGCCGGTCACCAAGCGGGTCACGGTCTGGCCGCAGACCGCCGACATCGCCGAGCGGGTCAACAAGCGCGTCATCGAGGTCGTCGACATGGCGACCGGCTCCGCCGGGTCGTTGATCCCCCCGGATGACTACGACAGCACTGACAGCCCGTCCGGCGGCATCCAACAGCTCATCTTCGCGCCCACGGGCCCGCTCTCGGAGACACCGGCACGCCGGGCGGTGGCCTTGTGCACCCCGCGCGACGTCATCGCCGGCGACGCGGGTCTTCCGGTGGTGAACTCCCGGCTCAACACCGCCATCGACGACGCCTTCGACCAGGCCGAGAACGTGCCCGAGGCCCAGCAGTTCGCCCGCGCGGACCCCGACGCGGCCCGTGATGCGCTGGACGGCAGGCCGCTGGCGGTGCGCATCGGCTACCGCGGTCCCAACACCCGCCTGGCGGCGGTGGTCGGTGCGATCACCGCCTCGTGCGCGCCGGCCGGCGTCAGCGTCACCGAAGTGGCCGCCGACAGCATCGGCCCGCAGGCGCTGCGCGACGGGCGCATCGACGTGTTGCTCGCCAGTACCGGGGGCTCCACCGGCAGCGGCTCGAGCGGATCCTCGGCCGTGGACGCCTACGAGCTGTTCAGCGGCAACGGCAACAACCTGTCCGGCTACCACAACGATCAGATCGACGGCATCATCTCGGCCCTGGCCGTCACAGCCGACCCCACCGAGATGGTCCGGCTCCTGGGCGAGAGCGCCCCCGTGCTGTGGGCGGACATGCCCACGCTGCCCCTCTACCGCCAGCAGCGCACCCTGTTGTCGTCGAAGAAGACCTACGGTGTGGCGGCCAACCCCACCCGGTGGGGCGCGGGCTGGAATATGGACCGCTGGGAGCTCAAACAGTGAGCAACGCGGAGTCGGCGGCGGGCGCCGGCGAGATCATCGCGGCGCTGATCCGCGAGGTGCCGGATTTCCCCACGCCGGGAGTCGCCTTCAAGGACCTCACCCCGGTGTTCGCCGACGCGGCGGGCCTGGCGGTGGTCACCGATGCCCTGGCGCGGGCCGCCGCCGGAGCAGACCTGGTGGCCGGCATCGACGCCCGCGGTTTCCTGCTGGCCGGGGCGGTCGCCGACCGGCTCGGGGTGGGGGCCCTGGCTGTGCGCAAGGGCGGCAAGTTGCCGCCGCCGGTGCTCTCGGAGCGGTACCAGCTCGAGTACGGCACCGCGGTGTTGGAGATCCCCGCGGACGGAGTCGACCTGGCCGGCCGGCGTGTGGTGATCCTCGACGACGTTCTGGCCACCGGCGGTACCCTGGCCGCAACGCGGCGGTTGCTGACCCGGGCAGGAGCCGAGGTGGTCGCGGCGGCGGTGGTGCTGGAGCTGGCCGGGCTGGGCGGGCGAGCCGCCGTGGCTCCGCTGCGGCTCGAACGACTGCACCTGATTTAGCCGATATTCTCGTGGTCGGAGGTGAGCACAGTGGGCCCTGAACAAGGCTTGGAGCAGGGCTTGGGTCAGGGCTCCGACCGCGATCGGTCCAGCGCTGACACAAGCCAGCCGATTGCGGTCTCGGAGGCGGTTGCCCAGGATTCGCCCACCGAGCGCACCGACCTGCTCAAGGTCCCCACCAGCGCCTCCCGGCGGGTGCGGGCCCGGATCGCCCGTCGCATCACGGCGCAGCGGGGGGCGCTGAGCCCGGTGCTGGAGCCGCTGGTGGCGGTGCACCGGCAGTACTATCCGAAGGCCAATCTGGCTCTGCTCCAGCGTGCCTATGAGGTCGCCGAGCAACGCCACGCCACCCAGCTACGCCATTCGGGGGATCCCTACATCACCCACCCGGTGGCTGTGGCGACCATTCTGGCCGAGCTGGGCATGGACACCATCACCCTGGTGGCCGCGTTGCTGCACGACACCGTCGAGGACACCGGTTACACCCTGGCGGCGCTGGGGGGCGAGTTCGGTGACGAGGTCGCCCACCTGGTCGACGGGGTGACCAAGCTGGACAAGGTGGTGCTGGGCACCGCCGCGGAGGCCGAGACCATCCGCAAGATGGTGATCGCGATGGCGCGGGATCCCCGCGTGCTGGTGATCAAGGTCGCCGACCGGCTGCACAACATGCGCACCATCCGCTTCCTGGCGCCCGAGAAGCAGGCCCGCAAGGCGCGCGAGACACTGGAAGTCATTGCGCCCCTTGCGCATCGGCTGGGTATGGCCACCGTCAAGTGGGAGCTTGAAGACCTGTCCTTCGCGATCCTGCACCCGAAGCGTTACGAGGAGATCGTGCGCCTGGTCGCCGATCGGGCGCCGTCGCGGGACACCTACCTGGCCAAAGTCCGCGCTGAGATCGTCAACACTCTGGCGAAGTCGAAGATCACCGCCACCGTCGAGGGCCGGCCCAAGCACTACTGGTCGATCTATCAGAAGATGATCGTGCGGGGCCGCGACTTCGATGACATCTACGACCTTGTCGGCCTGCGGATTCTGTGCGACGAGATCCGGGACTGCTACGCCGCGGTCGGTGTCGTGCACTCGCTGTGGCAGCCGATGGCCGGCCGGTTCAAGGACTACATCGCCCAACCGCGCTACGGGGTCTACCAGTCGCTGCACACCACCGTGATCGGCCCGGAGGGCAAGCCGCTGGAGATCCAGATCCGCACCCGGGAGATGCACCGCACCGCCGAGTACGGCATCGCGGCGCACTGGCGCTACAAAGAAGCCAAGGGCCGCAACGGTGTTCCGCATCTGAATAGCGTTGCCGAGATCGACGATATGGCCTGGATGCGTCAGCTGCTGGACTGGCAGCGGGAGGCGGCCGACCCGGGCGAGTTCCTCGAGTCGCTGCGTTACGACCTTGCGGTCAAAGAGATTTTCGTGTTCACCCCCAAGGGCGACGTGATCACCCTGCCCACCGGCTCCACGCCCGTGGACTTCGCCTACGCCGTGCACACCGAGGTCGGTCACCGCTGTATCGGCGCTCGGGTCAACGGCCGGTTGGTGGCCTTGGAACGCAAGCTGGATAACGGGGAAGTGGTCGAGGTCTTCACCTCGAAGGCGCAGAACGCCGGGCCGTCGCGGGACTGGCAGCAGTTCGTGGTGTCCCCGCGTGCCAAGGCCAAGATCCGCCAGTGGTTCGCCAAGGAGCGCCGCGAGGAGGCGCTGGAGTCCGGCAAGGACGCGATGGCGCGCGAGGTGCGCCGGGCGGGCCTGCCGCTGCAGCGCCTGGTCAACGGCGAGTCGATGGCGGCGGTGGCCCGCGAACTGCACTACAGCGACGTGTCGGCGCTGTACACCGCAGTGGGCGAGAACCACATCTCGGCGCAACACGTGGTGCAGCGACTGGTGGCGCAACTGGGCGGGGTGGACCAGGCCGAAGAGGATCTGGCCGAGCGTTCCACCCCGCTGACCCTCCCGCGCCGCGAGCGGCACTCCGACGACGTCGGCGTGGCGGTTCCCGGCGCCACCGGCGTCCTGACCAAGCTGGCCAAGTGCTGCACCCCGGTGCCCGGTGACGAGATCATGGGTTTCGTCACGCGAGGCGGCGGGGTGTCGGTACACCGCACCGACTGCACCAACGCCGGCGCGCTGCGTCAGCAGGACGAGCGGATCATCGAGGTCAAGTGGGCGCCGTCGCCTTCCTCGGTGTTTCTGGTCGCGATCCAGGTCGAGGCTCTCGACCGGCATCGGCTGCTCTCGGACATCACCAAGGTGCTCGCCGACGAGAAGGTCAATATCTTGTCCGCTTCGGTCACCACCTCCCGCGACCGGGTCGCGATCAGCCGGTTCACCTTCGAGATGGGCGACCCCAAACACCTCGGGCACCTGCTCAACGTGGTCCGCAACGTCGAGGGTGTGTACGACGTCTACCGGGTGACCTCAGCGGCATAGCCGCGCCAGGCCAACCGCCCCGGCGGGCAACCGGGGCCGCAGATTCCGGGGAATACGCGGCCCTGGTCGCGAGCCGTCGCCGCCGTCAGTCGGCCTGCACCGACTTGACGGTCACCTTGGTTGCGGGCGGACCGTCCTCGCCGCCGCCCTGCACCCCGGCCGCGGCGATCTTGTCCAGGGTGGCCAGCCCGTCGTCCTGGATCCGGCCGAACACCGTGTACTGCGGCGGCAGCAGCGAATCCTTGTACACCAGGAAGAACTGGCTGCCGTTTGTGCCCGGGCCGGCATTGGCCATCGCCACGGTGCCGCGGGGGTAGGTGACCGCGCGCTGGGCCGCGGGATCTCCCGGGGCGTACTGGTCGGTGGGGTATTCGTTGTCGAACTCATACCCCGGGCCGCCGGTGCCGTCGCCGGCGGGATCCCCGCACTGCAGCACGCTCAACGTCGGCGACGTGGTGAGCCGGTGGCACTGGGTGTCTTTGAAGAAGTCCTTGGCGGCAAGGCTGATGAAGCTGTTGACCGTGCACGGGGACTGGGCGTTGTCGAGCATCAGGCCGATGGGCCCCTGGTCGGTCATCATCGACACGCTCACCTCGGCCGGCTCGGTCGGCACCTTGCCGGACCGGGGCGGATCGACGGGTTTGGTGGCCGGCCGGCCCTTCGGGTACTGGCAGTCGGCGCCCAGCTGGGGCGACGCGGTGAATTTCGGCAGCTTCCCGGCGGCGGCGGCCGGGGAGTCGGCCTGCGACGTCTCCGATCCCGACGAGCCGCCGGCGTTGACATTGCCCGGGTCGTCGTCGCGCAGCACGACGAACACCACCCCGGCGATCAGCAGTACGGCCGCCACGGCGCCGAGGATTATCAGCAGCCGGCGCTGCTTGCGGGCTGCCTCGGCGCGCTGCTCAAGTTGTCGGTCCAGACTGCGCTTGGCGGCGGCACGTCGTTCGGAGTTCGTGGGCACCGGCAGTAACCTCCTGGCTTGCTGGTTGAGTCGGCCCTCAAGTGTGCCAGAGCGCGTCTAGGCTGCCCGCGTCACCGCCGGACCGGCGCGCAATGGGAAACTGGTCGGCGTGTTGGTCACCGGATTCCCCGCGGGGATGCTGGCGTGCAACTGCTACGTGGTGGCGCCGCGGCAGGGTGCGGACGCCGTCGTCGTCGACCCCGGACAACGCGCGATGGCCAGGCTGCGGCGCGTTCTCGACGAGAATCGGCTGACGCCGGCGGCGGTGTTGCTCACCCACGGTCACATCGACCACATCTGGTCGGCGCAGAAGGTTTCCGACACCTATGGTTGCCCCACCTACATCCACCCCGAGGACCGCTACATGCTCACCGACCCCGTGCGCTCGTTCGGAACGGTTCCCGGGCAGGCGTTGTTCGGTGTGCTGAGCAAGGTGATGTTCACCGAGCCCCGGCAGCTGATCGAACTGGATCGCGACGGCGCGGTGCTGGGCCTGGGCGACACCGCCGTGACCGTGGACCATACGCCCGGCCACACCCGCGGTTCGGTGATCTTCCGGGTCGAAGGCGACGCCGCCGAGGTGGTGTTCAGCGGTGACACACTGTTTCAGAATTCGGTGGGACGCACCGATTTGCCCGGTGGCAGCGGGCGCGATCTGCTGACCTCGATCGTCGGGAAGTTGCTGTGTCTCGACGACGCGACCGTGGTGTTACCCGGTCACGGACCCCAGACCACCATCGGTGCCGAGCGCCGTAACAACCCGTTCCTGGAAGGGCTGAGCGCGTGAGCACGTTTGCCGCACCCAAAGGGGTGCCCGATTACGTTCCGCCGGCCTCCGCCGGTTTCGTCGCGGTTCGCGACGGCCTGTTGGCGGTCGCTCGCCGCGCCGGCTACGGCGATATCGAGCTGCCGATCTTCGAGGACACCGCCCTGTTCGCGCGCGGGGTGGGGGAGTCCACCGACGTGGTCTCCAAAGAGATGTACACCTTCGCCGACCGGGGCGAGCGTTCGGTGACCCTGCGGCCCGAGGGCACCGCGGGCGTGATGCGCGCCGTGATCGAGCACGGACTGGACCGGGGCCAATTGCCGGTCAAACTCTGCTATTCCGGTCCGTTCTTCCGGTACGAGCGGCCGCAGGCCGGCCGTTACCGGCAGCTGCAACAGGTCGGGGTCGAGGCTATCGGCGTGGACGATCCCGCGCTGGACGCCGAGGTGATCGCCGTCGCCGACGAGGGGTTCCGTTCCCTGGGCCTGGAGGGCTTCCGGCTGGAGATCACCTCGCTGGGTGACGACACCTGCCGGCCCGCCTACCGGGAGTTGCTGCAGCAGTTCCTGTTCGGCCTGGACCTGGACGAGGAGACGCGCCGCCGCGCCGAGATCAATCCGCTGCGCGTGCTCGACGACAAGCGCCCACATGTGCGGGAGATGACCGCCGACGCCCCGCTCATGCTCGAGCACCTGTCGGAGGCCGCCCGGACGCACTTCGACACCGTGCTGGCGCATCTGGACGCGTTGCAGGTGCCCTACGTCATCAATCCGCGGATGGTGCGCGGTCTGGATTACTACACCAAGACCACCTTCGAATTCGTGCACGACGGATTGGGCGCGCAGTCGGGGATCGGCGGTGGCGGCCGCTACGACGGCCTGATGCGGCAGCTGGGCGGGCAGGACCTGTCCGGTATCGGCTTCGGCCTGGGTGTGGACCGCACCCTGCTCGCGCTGGCCGCCGAGGGTAAAACCGTGGGGCGCTCGACGCGCTGCGACGTGTTCGGCGTGGGGCTTTCCGAGTCTGCCAAGCTGCAGTTGGCGGTGATCGCCGCTCGCCTGCGCGAGGCCGGGCTGCGGGTGGATCTGGCTTACGGGGACCGCGGTCTCAAAGGCGCGATGCGGGCGGCCGACCGTTCCGGGGCCGTGGTGGCCCTCGTCGCCGGCGACCGCGATCTGCAGGCCGGCACCGTCGGCGTCAAACTCCTGACCACCGGCGAGCAGGTCGACGTCGCGATCGAGGACGTGGTGGCCCAGGTCCGGGCCCGCGTGAGCGGCGGCTGACGCGGCCAACGCATCGGTGACTTGCGTTTGCCGGCCCTCGTCGTAGACGGCACTCCGGTACCGTTTCCGGGTATGACGATGATGCAAAAGGCGACATCCGGGCTCGGCGCAGTGCTTTTGGTGACGGCGGGCGGACTGCTCTGCGGCCAGCCGACGGCATTGGCGGAGCCGGAGCCCTCGACAGAATCCTCGGCGGAGTCGGCGGCGCCCAGCCCGACCCCCAGCCCGGCCGCCAGCCCGACCCCCAGCCCGGCCGCCACGCCGACCGAGAATGCGTCCGAGCCCTCAGCCGAAGCCCCGAAGCTCGGCGTGGCGGGCGGGCACGAGGTCACCTACACCATCACCGCCACCAGTGACCTGACCGGCAACATCTCCTACATCAAGACCGATCCGCCGAGCATGGCGGCCTACAACGCCAACTCCGCGGAGTACCTCGAGACCGTCCGCGTGCCGATCGCCGGCGGCGAGCCGGTGGTCTACACCACCACGCTGGCCGATCCCGCCCAGTGGGCGCTGGTCACCGCCAGTGGGGGCCTGCGGATCAACCCGGAGTTTCACTGCGAGATCGCCGTCGACGGCGAGGTGGTGGTGTCGCAGCAGGGGGGCAGCGGCGTTTCCTGCGCCACCCGGCCGTGGTGAGCTAGCTCCGATTCAGTCGGCGAACACATAAACCCAGGCCCGCGCGCCGGAGCGCAGCGGAACCGCGATTCGCCGGTAGACGTCGACTTCGTAGTCGTCGGCGGCGGCCAGCTCCGCGGCGCTGATCGCGAACACGGTGCCGGCCACGTATGCGCCTGGCGCGGGGCGCAGTATCGGGTGGCGGTCGCTGCCGCTGACCGCCACCACGTGGGGATCGGTGATCGTGACGTAGTCGAGCTCGTAGCCGGCGATCGCGTCCGGCCGGCCGTCGAGCTCGCGCCCGAACGTGCTGCGCTGCACCTGCGCAAGCTGCAGCGTGCCGTAGGAGAACAGCAGTTCGGTGTTCACCGCGGATCGGTCAGCCATGACGCCGCCGGGCCGGCGCCGGGGTACGGCGGGAACGCTTCCCGGCTTGCGTCGGGGCTAGCCCAGGTCACGTGCGGCGAAGGTGTCGCACTTGTCGGGGTCGCCGGTCTGGTAGCCGACGGTGAACCAGTGCTGACGCTGCGTCGATGCGCCATGCGTCCAGGACTCCGGGTTGACCCGGCCGGTCGCGGCCTGCTGGATGCGGTCGTCGCCCACCGACGACGCCGCCGACAAGGCGTCGCGGATGTCGGCATCGGTCAGCGGCTCCAAAAACGGCACGCCGGTGCCTTCCTGCTTGGTCACCGACGCATAGTGGGCCCACACGCCGGCATAGCAGTCGGCCTGCAGTTCCGTGCGGACACCGGCACCGGTGGGGCCCTGCGCGCCGTGCTGGGCCCGGCCGAGCACGCCGAGCAGGTTCTGCACGTGGTGTCCGAATTCGTGGGCGACGACGTACTCCTGCGCGAGCGGTCCGCTGCTGGAACCGAATCGGTCCACCAGCACAGTGAAGAAGTCGGTGTCGAAGTAGGCGGTCTGGTCCACCGGGCAGTAGAACGGCCCTACCGCGCTGGTGGCAGCCCCGCAGCCGGTGGACGTCTGTCCACTGAACAGCTGCACCCGCGGCCGGGTGTAGCCCCGCATCAGGTCCGACCAGACCGCGTCCACCGAATTGGCGGTCGCGACCACCCGGCATTGCACATATTTGTTGGCGTCCTGCCCGGTGCGGCACTTGTTGAGATCGAATCCCGGCGCGCTGTATTGCGCGGAATCCACCGGCTGCTGGCTCAGGACTTCGCCGGGATCGGCTCCCAGCAACAGAGCCACCACCAGGACCACCAGTCCGGCCACGCCGCCGCCGATGGCGATGCCGCGGCCGCCGCCGCCCGAGGAGGTGGTGCTCGTATCGATCCGCATACCCTCGTTGAAGGTCATCGCACGCTCCGTGGGGTTGTCCGTGGGGCCGGCGGCGGCCGACCGATGGGGCACCTTAGCTTTGCACACCGGCGCCCGGCCCCAGGGCTGCTTCGGCGGGTTGGATAGGGCCAATCCCACGCTCTGGCTAAGCGAATCCAGCGTTGTCTGACCAGATCCCAAAGCTTTACTGAATGTTTGTCGCGGCGCTGTACCCCATGTTCGCGCCGGTGTTACGGTCTGCATCCGGCCGCAGTGGAACCCCCCCGCGACGGCCCGCCAGCTATCTGCCCAGCTCTTTAGAGAGGTCGTCTGCGCGGTGAACGTCTCAACCCGTCTCCTTGGGCCCGTGCTTTGCCCCGGCGCCGAGTTGCCGTTCGTCACTGCAGCCACAGCTTTATCAGACCGTTATTACAACTGTCCGCTAGAGTGACGTACGTCAAGTATTGACGCTAACTTCGAATATCAAACATCCCCCCAGAGACGCCTTGCACGACCCCCAGGAGGAACAATGTCGTTCGTTACCGCTCAGCCAGAGTTTCTGACGGCGGCCGCCGGAAGCCTTTCCGGAATCGGCGACTCCATGGCCGCAGGGGTCACAGCCGCTGCCGCGCCCACGACAGGGGTGGTCGCGCCGGCCGCCGATGTGGTGTCGGCCATCACCGCTGCCCAGTTCGGGGCGCACGGGGCGCTGTTCCAGGAGGTCAGCGCGCAGGCGACTGCAGTGCACCAGCAGATCGTGGCCACCCTGAGCAGCAACGCCAACGCCTACGCCCTCACCGAGGCCGTCAACGCAGCGGCCGCCGGCTGAAGCGGGGCGCATCGATGAGTTTCAGTATCTTTCCGCCGGAGATCAACTCCGGGTTGATCTATACCGGCCCGGGCTCGGCTCCGCTGCTTCAAGCCGCAGAGGCATGGAGCCAACTGGCTGCCGAGTTGGTCACGACGGCCACGGCGACCCACTCGGTGATCGCCAACCTGGACTCGACGTGGACCGGTATCGGCTCTGCTTCGGCGACCGCCGCGACCGCTCCCTATGTGGTCTGGTTGGAGCAGGCTGCGGCCACCGCCGCGGCCAACGCTGGTCTGGCCACCCAGGCCGCCGGGCTGTTCGAAGCGGCCCGTGCCGCGTCGGTGCCGCCCCCGGCGATCGTGGCGAACCGGGCGATGCTGCTGGCGCTGATCTCGACCAACTTCTTCGGCCAGAACACGCCGGCGATCGCGGCCACGGAGGCCCAGTACGAGGTCATGTGGGCGACCGACGGCGCCGCGATGGACACTTACAGTGCCGCGGCCGAGGCCAACAACAATGCCCTGCAGCAGGTCTCGCCGCCGCCGCAGTCTGCATTGGCGACCACGCCGGGATCGGCTGAGGGTGGTCCGGTTCCCGGGACCGGCGTCCCGGTCACCCCGCCCTCGGGCTATGACCTTGCCACCGTCGGTGGGTTGATCGACGCCGTCGGCCTGCCCTCGGCGATGTTCGGCGACAAGGTTGCGGCCACAACCATCGCCTCGATGATGTCGCCGGTCAACACGATGTCCGGGCCCGCGATGATGCTGGTGCGATTCCTGCCGATGCTGATGCAGTTCGCCAGGATGGGCGGTGCGGCCGGAACCGCGGGCACCTTGGCCGGACAGACGGGCGCCGGCGGCGCCGGCACCCTGATGACCCAGATCGGCGACTTCGTCAACGACAAGCTGCAAGGCGCGGTCGGCGTGCTGGCCGGCCACTTCAGCTCGGCCACCAGCGCCATCTCCGCCAAGCTCGGGCAGGCCGCCTCGATGGGCGCGCTCAAAGTGCCGCAAGCCTGGTCGATGGCGGCCGACGGCATGGTCCGTGCCGCCCCAGTGCTGCCGGCCACCACGGTCAGCGCACCCGTCCAGGCCATGTCGGCGGGTGGAGGGTTGCCCGGCGGCCCGTTCGGCAACGCGCTGATGGGCGCGATGGCCGGACGCGGACTGGGTGCCGTCGCCGCCAAAGCCCCCAAGGTTATGCCCCGTTCGCCGGCCGGCGGGTAGCGGAAGGGGCCACAACACACACCCGTGTCTGCCGGGTCGGCGCCCGGCTACCACAACGAATTTCGAGCAAGTAGGGAGAAAGAATCATGGCAACACGTTTTATGACCGACCCGGACGCGATGCGTGCGATGGCCGGCCGGTTCGATGTGCACGCGCAGACCGTTGAGGACGAGGCTCGCCGGATGTGGGCGTCGTCGACCAACATCTCGGGTGCCGGCTGGGGTGGTCTGGCGGAGCGGACGTCGTTGGACACCATGGGTCAGATGCAGACCGCGTTTCGCAACATCGTGACCATGTTGCACAGCGTGCGCGACGGCTTGATCCGCGACGCCAACCACTACGAGCAGCAGGAAGCTGCGTCGCAGCAGATCCTGTCGGGCAGCTAGAGCAAGAGGGAGAATCACGCAGATGTCGATTAACTACCAGTTCGGTGATATCAATGCCCACGGTGCGTTGATTCGTGCCCAGGCGGCGTCGTTGGAAGCCGAGCACCAGGCGATCGTGCACGACGTGCTGGCTGCCGGGGACTTCTGGGGCGGCGCCGGTTCGGTGGCCTGCCAGGAGTTCGTGGCGCAGTTGGGCCGCAACTTCGCGGTGATCTACGAGCAGGCCAACTCCCACGGTCAGAAGGTGCAGACCGCCGGGAACAACATGGCCAACACCGACGCGTCGGTCGGCTCCAGCTGGGCCTGAACCCCAGCAAGCCCTCACGAAGCCGGCGCAGCCCACAGAGGCTGCGCCGGTTTCGTGCATTTCGGGGGCCTGGTTTCGGGGGCCTGACCGTGCGAGAGCCACCCGGTTTCGGGCGTTCGGCAGTCCCGGGGGTGCGCGCCGCTGAACGCGTGCCGGGGAGTGCGGACGCCGCCGGCACGCGCCCCGGTTCACCGGGGCGATGCAGCTAGCTGTACTGACCAGAGAGGTTAGGTACACGGCTGGCTGGTGGTTGACCGCTGAGTGCTGTGTGGCCGCGGTGGTGATTGTTGGTGTGTAGCCAGCGGGGGTACCCCTGGCAACGTTCCGTGTCACTGGTGTAGAGGCGCGCGTAGGCCCATTCGTCTGCCAGGGTTCGGTGGAATCTCTCCACTTTGCCGTTGGTCTGCGGTCGATACGGTCGTGTGCGGCGGTGTTCGATATGGCCGAGCGCATCGCGGAAGGCATGTGATCGGTAGCAGGATCCGTTGTCGGTCAACACCGTCCGGACTGTGATACCGCGTTCGGCGAACCAGGCATTTGCTCGCTCCCAGAACCCGGCGGCGGTCTCCTTGCGCTCGTCGGCCAGCAGTTCGGAGTAGGCCAGCCGCGGGACTTGTCGGCCTGGGCGTTGCGATTGCCCACCGTACGGCCCAGCATGCGCCAGCCGCCGCCGGCGGGGATCTTGCCCAGCTTCTTGACATCGACGTGGACCAGATCGCCACAGCGCGACGACTCCATCCGCCGCACGACGCGTCCGGTGGCGCGGTCAAGCCAGCGCAGCTTGGCGATGCCGTAGCGGGTCAGCACCCGATGCACCGTCGAGGGGTGCACCCCGAGCAGGTAGCCGATGCGCGCCGGCCCCCACCGCCGGGTGACCCGAACTCCGATGATGCGCCGCTCGGTACGCGTGGGCGTGCGATTCGGATTGCGATGAGGCCGTGAGCTGCGATCGGCCATCGCGACCGCGCCATCGTCGCGATAACGGCCCGCCCAACGTGCGGCGGTGTTCACCGACACCTGGAAGCGCTCTGCAGCACGGCGCAACGCCAACCGTCATCGACGATGCAACGAGCCAGCCGTAGACGACCGGTTTCCGACAAAGGGGCATTACGGTGAACCACGAAGACCTCCGAAGTGAGCACTGCGTTCCTTAGACAGCTCGCACTCCACTCGGAGGTCTTCGTCTTGTCACCTCACCACGCCGTCACCAACGTCCGTGGTCAGTACAGCTAGCTGTCTGTAGTTAGCTGATAGCTGTCGACGCACATGCCCCCAGCACCGTGGTGGACAGGAAGGTCGCGGCGTTGGCCAACGAGTTGTCGGAGGGGTCGTAGGTCGGCAGTGCCAGCACGAACGCCCGCCGGTACTGCGCGGACAACTCCGCGAAGTCTTGCAGGGTGGGGTTATTGCTGCGCCGGCCCAGCTGCTGCATCTTGTTGGCCAGGCTGATCATGACGGGCCCGACTGCCAGGTTGATCGCCTTCTGCTGCGGGTTCCAGTACGTCGCCGGGATGGTGGGATCCATGCCGTGCCACTCGGCGGCGTCGGCACCGAATTTGTCCAGCGTGGCCTTCCAATCCGCGCACACCGAGTTCGACCCGGTCAGGTAGCGCTGCGGGTTGGCGGGATTGCCCGGCGAAGCGACCTTGGTGGGGGAGGCCTGCGCCTCGACCAGTGGTCCGCGGGCAGCCGCCGAGCCGTTGTTGGCGGCCCCGCAGATGGCCGCCAGCGCCGACGCCGCGCTGTGCGCGGTCCCGGCCAGGGCGGCGTCGCGCTCGGTGTAGCTGGGGATGTGCTCGACGAAGGTTCGCGCGTAGGCGATGAACTGCTCGTAGAGTTCACGCATCACCCGATGCGGGGTCAGCTTCACCAGGCCGACGGTCTGGGCGGCGGCATTGCGCACCACCTGCCCGGCGGCCATGTACTCCCGCTTCTGGTCGTCGTTCCACGCCGATGCCGGGATGGACTGGTCGCGCTCATTCCAGTGGCCGTGTCCCAGCATGGACAAGGTGCTGGACAAATTGCCACTGATCGAGACCCATGCGGTGCAGCTGGGGTCGTTGATGATGATCGAGACCGGCCCGGTGTCATCCGCGCTGGCGATGCCCGCAGCGGCCGCGTTACGGCTGGAGGTCGAGCCGTCCAGCGTGCTCTTGCCGGGGTCGCCGCCCAGCAGCACCACCCCGACCAGGACCAGTGCGACCACGGCCAGCACGACAACGGCGGCCAGGCCCCACTTGAGGCTCTTGTTCTGTTTGGGCTCAGCGACTTCGTCGTCATAGACCTCGTCCTCGTCGTCGTCGTAGTCGAAGTCGAGGTCATCGGTCCCGTTAGTCACAGTGAGCCAGCTTAAAGCACCGACCGGCGCGGGGCAGGGCGACAACGTGGCTCTAGACTTGGCGGCGGTCGAAACGTTACCGAACCATCCATCGCCAAGGGGGTATTCGTGCTGCGCAGCCACGACGCCGGCTCACTGCGGGCCACCGACGCCGGGCGCAGCGTCACGCTTGCCGGTTGGGTGGCGCGCCGGCGCGACCACGGCGGGGTCATCTTCATCGACCTGCGTGACGCTTCGGGAGTCGCACAGGTGGTGTTCCGTGACCCCGCTGTGCTTGAGCAGGCGCACCGGCTGCGGGCCGAGTTCTGTGTGGCGGTGACCGGTGTTGTCGAGGTCCGGCCCGAGGGCAATGAGAATCCGGACTTGCCCACCGGGGCCATCGAACTGAACGCCACTGCGCTGACTGTGCTCAACGAGGCCGCGCCACTGCCGTTTCAGCTCGATGAGTCGGCCGGTGAGGAGGCCCGGCTCAAGCACCGTTACCTGGACCTGCGTCGCGAAGACGGTCCCGGCGCCGCGCTGCGGCTTCGTTCCCGGGCCAACGCGGCGGCCCGGGCGGTTTTGGCTGAGCACGACTTCGTCGAGATCGAAACTCCCACGCTGACGCGTTCCACGCCCGAGGGCGCCCGCGACTTCCTGGTCCCGGCGCGGCTGCAGCCCGGCTCGTTCTATGCGTTGCCGCAGAGTCCGCAGCTGTTCAAGCAGCTGCTGATGGTGGCCGGCATGGAGCGCTACTACCAGATCGCCCGTTGCTACCGCGACGAGGATTTTCGGGCCGACCGCCAGCCGGAGTTCACCCAGCTGGACCTGGAGATGAGCTTCGTCGACGCCGAGGATGTGATCGCCGTCGCCGAGCAGGTGCTCAAGGCGCTGTGGGCCCTGATCGGCTACGATCTGCCGCTGCCGTTGCCCCGCATCACCTATGCCGAGGCGATGCGCCGGTTCGGGTCCGACAAGCCCGATCTGCGTTTCGGACTGGAACTGGTGGAGTGCACAGAGTTCTTCTCCGACACCACTTTTCGAGTGTTCCAGGCTCCCTACGTGGGGGCGGTGGTCATGCCGGGCGGGGCATCGCAGCCGCGCCGAACGTTGGACGGCTGGCAGGAGTGGGCCAAGCAGCGCGGTCACAAGGGGCTGGCATACGTGCTGGTCGGCGAGGACGGGGAGCTGTCCGGTCCGGTGGCCAAGAACCTCACCGATGCCGAACGGGCCGGACTGGCCGGGCACGTCGGTGCCGCGCCGGGGGACTGCATCTTCTTCTCAGCCGGGCCGGCCAAGCCGTCCCGGGCACTGCTGGGGGCGGCTCGAGGCGAGATCGCCCGGCGTCTGGACCTGATCGACCCGAACGCCTGGGCGTTCACGTGGGTGGTGGACCCGCCACTGTTCGAGCCGGCCGACGACGCCACCGCCGCCGGTGACGTGGCGGTCGGCTCCGGAGCCTGGACCGCGGTGCACCACGCCTTCACCTCGCCCAAGCCGGAACACGCCGATCGCATCGAGACCGACCCCGGCTCGGTGCTCGCGGACGCCTACGACGTGGTCTGCAACGGCAACGAGATCGGTGGCGGTTCTATCCGTATCCATCGGCGCGATGTCCAGCAGCAGGTCTTCAAGGTGATGGGAATCGACGAGGCGGCGGCCAACGAGAAGTTCGGATTTCTGCTGGACGCCTTCAGCTTCGGCGCTCCGCCACACGGCGGGCTGGCGTTCGGCTGGGACCGGGTCGTGGCGTTGCTGGCCGGCGTGGACTCGATCCGCGAGGTCATCGCGTTCCCCAAGTCCGGCGGTGGAATCGATCCGCTGACCGACGCTCCGGCGCCCATCACCGCGGCGCAGCGCAAGGAAGCCGGGATCGACGCGGTGCCTCAGCAGCGCTGAGGCAACCCGCTGGACACCGCCCCCACCGTGGCCGAAGCTGGCAGGCATGGATTCGGCTGAGTACGCCCGACTGGTTGTCGCCAACATGCCGTTCGCGGCCGTCCTGCAGATCCAATTCGCCGAACTGGCACCGCAACTGGTGCGTGCGACCATGGCGTGGGCGCCGGAGCGCTGCACCACCGGTGGCATGCTGCACGGGGGAGCGCTGATGGCGTTCGCCGACACGGCTGGCGCGGTCTGCGCGGTCATGAACCTGCCGCGGGGCGCCGCCACCTCGACCATCGAGTCGAAGACGAATTTCTTCCGCGCGGTACGGGACGGCACGGTGACGGCAACCAGCGTTCCGCTGCATGTCGGGCGGAGCACCATCGTGGTGCAGACCGATCTCGGCGACGACGACGGCGGGCTCGTCGCCCGGGTCACCCAAACCCAGGCGGTGCTGGCGGCTAAGGCGCGGTAGGCGCGCTCACCAGAACGGCTTGAGCAGCTGGCGCATGGCCGGCGGCACCCAGCCTTTGACCGATGACGGAAATACTCGGCCCGGCCCGCATTTCGGCCAGGCGTGGGGGCCCTGCTCGTCGAGGACTCGGTTGGCTACGGCGATCTGTTGCTCCCGGGTTGCCTTGGCCGGTGACCCCACCCCGCCGAATGCGCGCCAAGTCGACGGTTTGAACTGCAGTCCGCCGTAAAAGCCGTTCCCGGTGTCGGCGGCCCAATTCCCGCCCGATTCGCATTGTGCGACCGCGTCCCAGCCGATCGCCATATTGTCGGCGTGGGCTACCCCCGCCGAGGACAGCATGGTGCCCATGATCCCCCCGGTGATCAGCCCGGACGTGGCCCAAGTCAGCCGTTGGCGTCCGAACCGCACGACACGCCGTGCCGTGTTCCGGTACATATCACAACCTCCGTGATAGGTGTATATCAATGAGGTTTCAGAGCATAACGCGATGAATGATAAAAAAACACATTTTAGTTACCTAATGATGCAAATGAGTTTATTGTTCTTATTGGGTCAAAAGTGATAAGAGATGTTCTAGTTAACTGAGTTGTTATTGTTACGTATGTTGCGAGAGATCTCTTAGAAATTAAGAAGTTATTGAGTGAATGCTGTTACTCAAGTGGCTGTTGTGTCGAGAGTGACAACTGAGGCGCTGAACGCTGGCCCCGGCCCGTCCGGAAAAAATCGCCTGAATCGCGCGCCCGGTTCACCCGCAGCGCGCCCGTGCGCCCCTAGGCTGCCTCGGGTGGCAGACCGCTATGGATCCGACATCCTCGCCGACAACCCGCACACCGCCCGCAAGAGCCGCTCGGTCGAGGTCCCGGTGCAACGCGGCATGGTGGTCGAAGACGCCCAGAGCGGCTTCGTCGGCGCCGTCGTGCGAGTCGCCTACGGACGGATGGACTTGGAGGACCGGCACGGGCGTACCCGCGGTTTTCCCGTCGGCCCCGGTTACCTGATCGACGGCAAGCCGGTGATCCTGACCGAACCCCGGCCGGCCGCTGCCCGGCCGCCGGCCCGCACGGCGTCGGGCTCGGTGGCGGTGCCCGGAGCGCGTGCCAAGGTCGCGCTGGCCAGCCGGATCTATGTGGAGGGCCGCCACGACGCCGAACTGGTCGAACAGGTCTGGGGCGAGGACCTGCGCGTCGAGGGAGTGGTGGTCGAGTACCTCGGCGGTATCGACGATCTGGCGGCAATCGTGGCCGAATTCCGGCCCGGACCCGGCCGCCGCCTCGGCGTGCTCGTCGATCACCTGGTCGCCGGATCCAAAGAGACCCGCATCGCCGAGACGGTGCGCCGCGGGCCGGGCGGCGCCCACACCCTGATCGTGGGGCATCCCTACGTCGACATCTGGCAGGCGGTGAAGCCGGCGCGACTGGGGCTGCGGGCGTGGCCGAAGATCCCGCGCACCGTGGAGTTCAAGCACGGCATCTGCGACGCCCTGGGCTGGCCGCACGGCGGGCAGGCCGACATCGCGGCCGCCTGGCAACGCATCCGCAGCCGGGTGCGGGACTGGACCGATCTGGAGCCCGAGCTGATCGGCCGCGTCGAGGAACTGATCGACTTCGTGACGCAACCCGGCGGTTAGCGAGCCTCGACGCAGGAGAGGTGACGCTGGACCGCCGAATCGAACCCGGCGGTTAGCGAGCCTCGACGCAGGAGAGGTGACGCTGGACCGCCGAATCGAACCCGGCGGTTAGCGAGCCTCGACGCAGGAGAGGTGGATATTCCGCTGAACGGGGCCGTTGGAGCTCGCCGAGCCGGTTGGATGTGCCCATGAAAACAATTGCCGCCGTGGCCCATGCGCCCAACCAGCCATTCGAGATCGTGGAGCTCGACCTCGACGGGCCCGGCCCGGGCGAGGTGCTGATCAAGTTTCGTCGCCGCCGGACTGTGCCATTCGGACCTGCACCTGGCCGACGGTGACTGGCCGTCCCGGTTCCCGATCGTCGGCGGGCACGAGGGCTCGGGGATCATCGAGGATGTCGGTCCCGGGGTCACCAAGGTCAAACCCGGCGATCACGTGGTTTGCTGCTTCATCCCCAGCTGCGGGGCCTGCCGGTACTGCTCGACCGGCCGGCAGAACCTGTGCGACATGGGCGCCACCATCCTGCAGGGCTGTATGCCCGACGGCAGCTTCCGGTTCCACTCGGGTGGAACCGATTACGGCGGGTTCTGCATGTTGGGCACCTTCGCGGAGCGGGCCACGGTCTCGCAGCACTCGGTGGTCAAGGTCGACGACTGGCTGCCCCTGGAAACCGCGGTGCTGGCCGGCTGCGGAGTGCCTACCGGCTGGGCGACAGCCAACTATGACGGCGGGGTGCGCGCCGGTGACACCGTGGTGGTCTACGGCATCGGCGGGGTCGGCATCAACGCCGTACAGGGCGCCGCGCACGCCGGTGCAAAGTATGTGGTGGCGGTCGACCCGGTGGAGTTCAAACGTGAGACCGCCTTGAAATTGGGTGCCACGCATGCGTTCGCCACCGCAGATGAGGCGATGGCCAAGATCGCCGAGCTGACCTGGGGGCAGATGGCCGACCAGGCGCTGATCACCGTCGGCGACCTGGGTGAGGCCGTGACGACCGCCGCGATCAACACCGTCGGCAAGGGCGGCACCGTGGTCATCGCGGCGATGGCCCGCTTGGAGGACCTCGATGTGCAGGTGTCGGGCACCATGCTGGCGCTGTTCGGAAAGACGATCAAAGGCACGCTGTTCGGAGGGGCGAACCCGCAGTACGACATCGTGCGGCTGCTGCGCCTCTACGACGCCGGGCAGCTCAAGCTCGACGAGCTCATCACCCGCCGCTACACCCTCGAGCAGGTCAACGAGGGTTACCAGGACCTGCGTGACGGCAAGAACATCCGCGGCGTGATCGTGCACCGCTGAGTCACGGCGCCGGTGGGGCGGGCAGCGGGGGTACGTGGTATGCCTGAAGTCGTGTCCGACGGGCTGTTCAACCTGGGACCGCCGGACGAGCCCGGCGGTTCAGCCGGGGTCGCCGGGACACCGCCGCAACGTGCGGCGACCGGCCCGAGCACGCCGCTGGCGGTGCGGATGCGCCCGGCGACGCTGGACGAGGTCGTCGGGCAGGACCACCTGCTGGGGCCGGGTTCTCCGCTGCGGCGGCTGGTCGACGGGTCCGGGGCGGCCTCGGTCATCCTCTACGGGCCGCCGGGCACTGGGAAGACCACGCTGGCCTCACTGATCTCCGGTGCGACCGGCCGGCGATTCGAGGCGCTCTCGGCGTTGAGCGCCGGCGTCGTGATCGACAGTACGGCGAGCAGACCGTGCTGTTCATCGACGAGGTGCACCGGTTCTCCAAGACCCAGCAGGACGCGCTGCTCGCGGCGGTTGAAAACCGCGTGGTGCTGTTGGTGGCGGCCACCACCGAGAACCCCTCGTTCTCGGTGGTCGCTCCGCTGCTGAGCCGGTCGCTGATCCTGCAGCTGCGACCGCTGGGCGCACCCGACATCGCCGCCCTGGTGCGCCGCGCCATCGACGACGACCGCGGCCTGGGTGGGCGCATCGAGGTGACACCCGACGCCGTCGACCTGCTGGTACGGCTGGCAGCCGGCGACGCCCGCCGCGCCTTGACCGCGCTGGAGGTGGCGGCCGAGGCCGGCGAGCGGGTCACCACCGAGATCGTCGAGGGTTCGCTGGACCAGGCCGCGGTGCGCTACGACCGCGACGGCGACCAGCACTACGACGTCATCAGCGCGTTCATCAAATCGGTGCGCGGCTCCGACGTCGACGCCGCGTTGCACTACCTGGCCCGGATGCTGGTTGCCGGTGAGGACCCGCGGTTCATCGCGCGCCGGCTGATGATCCTGGCCAGTGAGGACATCGGGATGGGCGATCCGACGGCGCTGCAGACCGCGGTCGCCGCGGCGCAGACCGTCGCGCTGATCGGTATGCCCGAGGCGCAGCTGAGCTTGGCGCACGCCACGGTGCACCTGGCGACCGCTCCGAAGTCCAACGCGGTGACCACCGCGCTGGGCGCGGCGATGGCCGATATCCGGTCCGGTAAAGCAGGCCCGGTTCCGCCGCACCTGCGTGACGGTCACTACACGGGAGCTCAGTCGCTGGGCAACGCGGTGGGCTACCGCTATGCCCACGACCATCCCGACGGCGTGGTGCCGCAGCAGTATCCGCCCGACGATCTGGTGGGCGTGGACTACTACCAGCCCACCGGCCGGGGAGCCGAACGCGAGATCAGCGGGCGCCTGGCGCGGCTGCGCGCGATCATCCGCCGCCGCTGATCAGCGCGAACCTCGCGTGTTTTTCGTCAGCCGGTTGAGCCGGTCTGGCCCAGCCAATCGGCCAACGAGCGCCCGGCGTCGAGCACATGCTGCTCGGCGATGGTGCGCGATGTCTCAGCGTCACCGGCGGCCAGCGCCGCGACGAGTTTGCGGTGGTCTTCCAGCGAATGGTGCTCATGCTCGGGAAACACCGTCAGGAAGTTGGTCGGTACCACGCGCGCCGCGTGCCTGATCTGGTTGAGCAGCTGCGGCGAATGCGCGGCCCGATGAATCTCCTGGTGGAACTGCCAGTTGGCGTCGCCGATGGCGTCCGAGCCGCGCAGGGCCTCGACTTCGGCGACCAGCGTCCGCAGGCGCTCGACGTCGGCTGGGGAAATCCGCTCGGCGGCCCAGGCAGCGGCCTGGCCGGTCAGCACGCCCAGGATGGTGAAACTGTCCAGCACGTCCTCGGGGCGAATCCCGATCACCGTGACACCGCTGCGCGGCGCGACCTCCACCAGGCCCTCGTAGGACAACTCCAGCAGGGCTTCGCGCACGGGCGTGCGGCTGGTGGCGAACTCCGTGGTGATGGCGTCGAGGTCGAGGCGGGTTCCGGGCGCGAGCTCGCCGGTGAGGATGCGATTGCGCAGCTCGCGGGCCGCGCGCTCGCGCACGGTGCCCCCGATGTCGACATTGTTGGCCGCCACAAGGCGAATCGTACACGCTCTGAAATCCAATAGTTGATATCTGATATATCAGATGATAGGCATGGGGCATGACGAAACGGACCGACCGCATGGCGCTGGTCGCCTTCATGCAAGCCGGCAACGCCTCGGTGTACGCCGGATCGTGGCGCCACCCCGCCACCGAACACGGCTACCTCGACGCCTCCTACTACGCCAAGATCGGGCGGCAGCTCGAAGAGGGCTGTTTCGATCTGATGTTCTTCGACGACAGACTGGCGATGCCGGGCATCTACGGCGGTTCGGTCGCCGAAGCGGTTCGCTACGGAGCGCGGCCGGTGAAGCTGGATCTATCCGTCGTGCTCGGCGTTCTCGCCCAGGCGACCTCGAAGATCGGCCTGGGTGCCACGTACTCCACCACCTATTACCCGCCGTTCCACGTGGCCCGCACCTTCGCCAGCCTCGACCACCTGTCGGGTGGCCGGGCAGCGTGGAACGTGGTGACCTCGGTCAATGACAGCGAGGCCCACAACTACGGTCTGGAAAGCCATCTCAGCCACGACGAACGCTACGACCGTGCGGACGAGTTCCTCGACGTTGTCGCTGGGCTCTGGGACACCTGGGAAGACGGCGCGATCGTGGCGGACCGCGGAGCCGGCATCTTCGCCGACCCGGCCAAGGTGCACGAACTCAACCACATCGGCGAGTACTTCTCCTCGCGTGGCCCGCTGACGGTGCCGCGTACCCCGCAGGGCCGTCCGGTGATCCTGCAGGCCGGATCGTCAGGGCGGGGACGCGATTTCGCATCCCGCTGGGCGGATCTCATCTTCACCGGAGACCCGGGCATCGAGGTGGCGCGCAGTCACTACGCCGACCAAAAGGAACGCATCGGTGACTCCGGTCGTGATCCCGCCACGGTGAAGCTCTGCCCGATGGCCTACGCGGTCGTCGGCGAGACCGAGGCCCAGGCCAAAGACCGCGAACAGAGCCTGCTCAACGGCCTGGTGCACCCGATGGCGTCGCTCACGCTGCTGTCCGAGCTGATGAACTATGACTTCGCGCAGCACAACCTCGACGATCCGATCACCGACGAGTTGATCGCCTCGGTGTCGGGAATCCGCGGACTGGTGCAGAACCTGCGCACCCACATTGGCGGTGACACCGTCACGCTGCGCGACCTGGCCGGGCACCGGGCCACGCTGCTGCAGGGACCGCGCTTCGTCGGCACCGGATCCCAGGTCGCCGACCAGATGCAGGAGTGGTTCCACGGCGGCGCCTGCGACGGCTTCGTCTTGGCCGCCACGCATTCGCCGGGATCCTATGAGGACCTGGTCCGGATGGTGGTCCCCGAGCTGCAGCGTCGCGGACTGTTCCGCACCCACTACGAAGGCAACACCCTGCGTGAGCATCTGGGCCTGCCCCGGCCCGTCGCGGCCGCCGTCCCGGCATGACGGGCTCGATGCTTGCCGGCATCCGGGTGCTCGATCTGGCCACATTGGCAGCGGCGCCGCTGGTGGCCACCTACCTCGGCGAGTTCGGTGCCGACGTCATCAAGGTCGAGCAACCCGGTTCCGGGGATCCGATCCGCAGCTGGGGCAACCAGCGCGACGGCGTCGGGCTGATGTGGAAGTCGGTGTCGCGCAACAAGCGTTCGATCACCTGCAACCTGCGGCTGCCCGAAGGCCAGGAACTGGTGCGCAAGCTGGTGGCCCACGCCGATGTGGTGATCGCCAACACCCGTCCGCGGACCCTGCGCGGGTGGGGCTTGAACTACGAGGCGTTGCGCGCGGTCAATGACCGAATCGTGATGCTGCACATCACCGGCTTCGGGCTCTCCGGTCCAAAGAGTGACAGGCCGGGCTTCGGCACCCTCGGTGAGGCCATGAGCGGGTTCGCCAACATCACCGGTGAGACCGACGGCCCACCCACTCTGCCACCGTTCATGCTGGCCGATGGCGTCGCGTCGCTGAACGCCGCCTACGCGGTGATGATGGCGCTGTACCACCGCGACGTGCACGGTGCTTCGGGTCAGCTGATCGACGTCAACCTCATCGACCCGCTGGCCCGCCTGCTGGAGCAGACCCTGCTGGGCTACGACCAACTCGGGCTGGTGCCGACCCGCGCCGGCAACCGCTGGGACATCTCGGCGCCGCGCAACACCTACCGCACCGCAGACGGCCGCTGGCTGGCCATGTCGGGCAGTTCACCGGCGTTGGCGCTACGGGTGTTTCGGGCGATCGGGCGCGCCGATCTGGTCGACGACGCCGATTTCAGCGACCCGCAGCGCCGGCTGGCCCGTGCTCGAGAAGTCGACCAAGTGGTCGCCGACTGGGTGGCGACCAAAACCCTGGACGACGCCATGGCGGTGTTCGACGCCGAACAGGTCGCGGCCGCGGCGGTGTACGACATCACGGACCTGATCGCCGACGAGCAGCTGGCGCACCGCGAAGTCTTTGTCCAAGTCGAGGACGACGAACTCGGCGCCATGACGGTCCAGGCCCCGGTGCCGCGCTTCTCCGACGCGACCGGGCGAGTGGAACACCTCGGCCCGCGCCTGGGGGAGCACAACACCGGGGTCTATCGCGAACTGCTCGACCTCACCACATCCGACATCGACGACCTACATGCCCGCGGCGTGTTGTGAGTAAGGAGATCGCCCATGCTGTTGCGCCGTTCCGAGTTGGCCGTACCCGCTGCCAACGACAACATGTTCGCCAAGGCGGCTGTTTCACAGGCCGACCTTGTCTTCCTCGACCTGGAGGATGCGACCGCGCCCGCCGAGAAAGTCGGTGCCCGCGCCAAGGTGATCACCGCGCTGAACGAATTGGACTGGGGGCGCACCGCGCGCGCCATCCGGATCAACGGTCTGGACACCCAGTGGTGCCACGACGACATCATCGAGGTCGTCACCGCCGCGGGCCACAACCTGGACACCATCGTCGTCCCCAAGGCCTGCACGGCCCGTGATGTCTGGTGGGTCGACCTGCTGCTCACCCAGCTGGAGGCCAAACTCGGTCTGGAACGCCAGATCCGCCTCGAGGTACTCATCGAGGAGGTCGAGGGGCTGGCCAACGCCGAGGAGATCGCCAAGGCCAGCCCGCGGATCGACGCGCTGATCTTCGGGGTCGGCGACTTCTCGCTGTCCCAGGGTGCGCGGGTGGACACCAACTTCGTGCCGATCTGGGACTACCCGGGCGACTTCTGGCACTACGCCCGCAACAAGGTTCTGGTAGCAGCCCGCATTGCCGGCATCGAAGCCATCGACTCGCCCTACCCCGACTACGCAAACCTGGACGGCTACGAGTCCGAAGCCCGCCGGTCGTCGCTGTATGGCTTCACCGGCAAGTGGGCGATCCATCCCACCCAGATTCCGGTCGCGAACACGGTGTTCTCGCCGACCGCCCAGGAGATCGCACTGGCTGAACGCAACATGGCCGCCTACCGCGAGGGCGAGGCGAAGGGGCTGGGCGCAGTGGGGGTCGACGGCGTGCTGGTCGACGCCGCGCACCTGAAGATGGCGCAGAACACCCTGGCGCGGGTCGCCCTGATCACTGGGGGCACTGACCCAGCCGAGCAGACGCAGAATCGCGTGATCACCGGGTAAATCGTGCGACTCTGTGTCTGCTCGCGGTACGAAGGCGAGCTCCTACTCTGGACGGCGTGAACACCGAAGTGCTCGATGTCGACACCTCCCGGCGCCAAACCGTCGACCTGACCGCGCAGGTGCGCGCGTTCTGCGCCGGCCACGGCGACGGGCTGTGCAACGTCTTTGTGCCGCACGCGACGGCGGGAGTGGCGATCATCGAGACGGGCGCCGGGTCCGACTCCGACCTGGTCGACACGCTCGAGCGACTCCTGCCGCGCGACGAGCGCTATCGCCACGCGCACGGGTCGCCGGGACACGGGGCCGATCATGTGCTGCCGGCGATCGTGGCGCCGTCGATCACCGTTCCGGTGGCGAACGGCGAGCCACTTCTGGGAATCTGGCAGTCGGTGGTCCTGGTCGACCTCAACCGCGACAACCCTCGCCGCAGCGTGCGACTGAGCTTTGTCGGTGCCGACGCCACCTGAGGATCCTTGCCTGCCGAGGCGACGATCGGCAGACCGGTACTGTAGTGCCGTCGAAACGGGCGAGACGGCGGGAAGCGAAAGTAAAGTGCAGACACACGAGATCAGGAAGCGCTTCCTCGATCACTTCGTGAAAGCGGGCCACACCGAAGTGCCGAGCGCTTCGGTCATCCTTGATGACCCCAACCTGTTGTTCATCAATGCGGGCATGGTGCAGTTCGTGCCCTATTTCCTGGGCCAACAGACCCCTCCGTATGCCACTGCCACCAGCATCCAAAAGTGCATCCGGACCCCGGACATCGACGAGGTGGGCATCACCACCCGGCACAACACCTTCTTCCAGATGGCCGGCAACTTCTCGTTCGGCGACTACTTCAAGCGCGGCGCCATCGAGCTGGCCTGGACGTTGCTGACCAACAGCCTCGACGACGGCGGATACGGGCTGGACCCGGAACGGCTGTGGGCCACGGTCTATCTCGACGACGACGAGGCCATCGCGTTGTGGCAGGAGATCGCGGGACTGCCGCTCGAGCGGATCCAGCGCCGGGGCATGGCCGACAACTACTGGTCGATGGGTATCCCGGGACCCTGCGGACCGTCGTCGGAGATCTACTACGACCGCGGCCCGGAGTTCGGTGTCGACGGCGGCCCGGTGGCCAACGAGGACCGCTACATCGAGATCTGGAATCTCGTCTTCATGCAGAACGAGCGGGGCGAGGGCACCTCCAAGGAAGACTTCGAGATCCTCGGACCGCTGCCGCGCCAGAACATCGACACCGGGATGGGGATCGAACGGGTCGCCTTCCTGCTCCAGGGCGTGCACAACGTTTACGAGACCGATCTGGTCCGCCCGGTCATCGACCTGGTCGCGACCCGGGCGCCGCGCGGCTATAACACCGGCAACGACGCCGACGACGTGCGCTATCGGATCATCGCCGATCACTCCCGCACCGCGGCGATCCTGATCGGCGACGGGGTGAGCCCGGGCAACGACGGCCGTGGCTATGTGCTGCGCCGGCTGCTGCGCCGGGTGATCCGCTCGGCCAAGCTGCTGGGTATCGAGGGACCGATAGTCGGCGACCTGATGGCCACCGTGCGCGACGCCATGGGGCCCTCATATCCGGAATTGGTCACCGACTTCGACCGGATCAGCCGGATCGCCGTGGCCGAGGAGACCGCGTTCAACCGGACCCTGGCGTCGGGATCCAAGCTGTTCGACGAGGCAGCGGCGGCGACCAAGTCCGCCGGGGTCACGGTGCTGTCCGGCAGCGACGCCTTCACCCTGCACGACACCTACGGTTTTCCGATCGAGCTCACCTTGGAGATGGCCTCGGAGGCCGGACTGCAGGTCGACGAGTCCGGTTTCCGCGCCCTGATGGCCGAGCAGCGCCGGCGCGCCAAGGCCGACGCCGCCGCCCGCAAGCACGCGCACGCCGACTTGACCGCCTACCGGGAGCTGATCGACGCCGGACCCACCGAGTTCACCGGGTTCGACACGCTCACCACTGACGCCCGCATTCTGGGCATCTTCGTCGACGGCAAGCGGGTGCCCGTGGTGTCCCACGACACGGCCGGCGTCGGGGGGCACCCCGATCGCGTCGAGCTGGTGCTCGACCGCACCCCGCTCTACGCCGAAGCAGGTGGGCAGATCGCCGACGTGGGCACCATCACCTCCGGGCCGTCCAAGGCCATGGTGACCGACGTGCAGAAGATCGCTCAGACGCTGTTCGTGCACCGGGTCAACGTCGAGTCCGGCGAGTTCGTCGAGGGTGACACGGTCACCGCAGCCGTCGACCCCACCTGGCGCAAGGGTGCCACCCAAGGCCACTCGGGCACCCACATGGTGCACGCCGCGTTGCGGCAAGTGCTGGGGCCCAACGCCGTTCAGGCCGGCTCGCTGAACCGGCCGGGCTATCTGCGGTTCGACTTCAACTGGCAGGGGGCGCTCTCCGATGAGCAGCGCCGCCAGGTCGAGGAGGTCACCAACGAGGCCGTACAGGCTGACTTCGCGGTCCACACCTTCACCGAAGATCTCGAGAAGGCCAAAGCCATGGGGGCCATGGCGATGTTCGGCGAGCGCTACCCGGAGAAGGTGCGGGTCGTCGAGATCGGCGGCCCCTTCTCCCTGGAGCTGTGCGGCGGGACGCATGTGGGCAGCTCGGCGCAGATCGGCCCGGTGACCATCCTGGGCGAATCCTCGGTCGGCTCCGGGGTGCGCCGCGTCGAGGCCTACGTGGGGCTGGACTCTTTCCGGCATCTGGCCAAGGAGCGTGCGCTGATGGCCGGCCTGGCCTCCTCGCTCAAGGTGCCCTCCGAGGAAGTGCCCGCGCGGGTGGCGACGTTGGTGGAACGGCTGCGCGCGGCCGAGAAGGAACTGGACCGCGTCCGGCTGGCCAATGCGCGGGCGGCGGCCTCGACGGCCGCGGCCGGCGCCGAGAAGGTCGGTGACGTCCGTCTCGTGGCGCAGCGGATGCCCGCGGGTATCGGTGCCGGCGACCTGCGGTCGCTGGTCGGCGATATTCGCGGCAAGCTGGGGCAGGAGCCCGCTGTGGTGGCACTGATCGCCGACGGCGAAGACAGCGTGCCCTACGTCGTGGCCGCCAACGCCGCCGCGCAGGAACTCGGGCTGCGCGCAGACGATCTGGTCAAGGATGTGGCGGCGGCGGTCTCGGGCCGCGGCGGCGGCAAGGCCGACTTGGCGCAGGGCTCCGGCAAGGACCCCGGCGGAATCGATGCCGCGTTGGCGGCGCTCCGTGCGGCGGTCGCCCGGAGCGCGCCGGCGTGACCTCACCCCACCATCGAAGCCCGGACCGGCCCGGCGGGCCGGACGATCCCGGCCGCGGCCGGCGGCTCGGGGTGGATGTGGGCAGCGTGCGTATCGGGGTGGCCTGCTGCGACCCCGACGGCCTGCTGGCGACCCCGGTGGAGACCGTTCGGCGGCACTCGTCCGGATCGCACCTGCGCCGGCTGGCCGACCTGGCCGACGAATACGACGTGGTCGAAGTGGTGGTGGGCCTGCCCCGGACCCTGGCGGACCGGACCGGGTCGGCCGCGCAGGACGCCCTCGCCGTGGCCGACAGCCTGGCCCGGGTGCTGGCGCAACGCGGCCGGCGCGCCCCGGTGCGGCTGGCCGACGAGCGCCTGAGCACCGTCAGCGCGGCGCGTGACTTGCACGCGGCCGGTGTGCGCTCCAAACGGCAGCGGTCGGTGATCGACCAAGCGGCCGCGGTGACGATCCTGCAGAGCTGGCTCGACCAGCGCCGGGCTCTGACCGGCTCGGCCATGCCGACGGAGGACGACGATGTCTGACGCCAAGGCGGGGAAGCGAATCAAGCCGGCAGCGGTCGGGCCGCCGCGGCGCCGGATGAGCCGGACCGAGCGGGCCCGCGACAGTCGGTCGCGGCGCCAGCGCAACCGGCAGCGCCGCCTGGTCCGCGGTCTTGGCATCGGGGCGGTTGCCCTGGTGCTGATCGCCGCGGTGTTCGTGGGCTCCAAGCTGTGGCACGCGCGCGGTCCGGTGGTCGACTTCACCGGCGATGGCGGCCCTCAGGTGCTGATCGAGGTCCGCGAGGGCGACTACACGACCGCGGTCGGCGAGACGCTGCGCAATGCCGGGGTGATCGCCGACGTCGCGACCTTCCTCAGTGCTGCGCAGGGCAACTCCGCCATTGCGGCGATCCAACCCGGGTTCTACCGGCTGCGGACCGAGATCCCGGCCGCCAGCGCGGTACGGCAGCTCACCGACCCGGCGAACCGGGTAGGCAAGCTGGTAATTCCCGAAGGGCGCCAGCTCGACGACACCACCGACATGAAGACCGAGCGGGTGACCGCTGGATTGTTCACGCTGATCGCCGAGGCCAGCTGTCTGGAGCTCAACGGCGAGCGGCACTGCCTGACGGTTCAAGAGCTGCGGCGCGCCGCCGAGCACGAGACTCCCGAGGCCCTGTCGGTCCCGGGCTGGGCGCTGGGGCCGGTCACCAGGCTCGGGCACGACCACCGCCGCATCGAGGGGTTGATCACCGCCGGCACCTGGAACGTGGATCCCACCGCGACGGCGTCGACCGTGCTGGCGAAGCTGATCAGCCAGAGCAGCGCCGAGCTGGACCGCTCCGGCCTGCCCGCCATCGCCGAGCAGCTGGGCATGACCCCCTACGAAATGCTGGTGGTGGCCTCGCTGGTGCAGCGGGAGGCGCTTCCGCACGACTTCGCCAAGGTGGCCCGGGTCATCGACAACCGGCTGGCGGTGCCGCAGCGGCTGGAATTCGACTCGACGGTCAACTATCCGTTGGACCGCCAGGAGGTGGCCACCACCGATGCCGACCGCGCCAAGGTGACGCCCTGGAACACCTATGCCTCCGAGGGACTGCCGGCCACGCCGATCTGCTCGCCGGGCAGAGACGCCCTCAACGCCGCCGAGCATCCGGAACCCGGAGACTGGCTGTACTTCGTGACGATCGACAAGGACGGCACCACATTGTTCACCCACAACTATCAGCAGCACCTGAACAATATCGAGATGGCGCTGGACAACGGTGTCCTCGACAGTTCCCGCTGAGCCCGGACCGCGCCGGGCCGCGGTACTGGGCTCGCCGATCGCCCACTCCCGCTCGCCCCAGCTGCACCTGGCGGCCTACCGGGCCCTGGGCCTGCAGGACTGGACCTACGAGCGCATCGAGTGCGGCGCGCAGGAACTGCCGGCACTGGTCGCCGGCCTCGGGCCGGAATGGGTCGGACTCTCGGTCACCATGCCGGGCAAGTTCGCGGCCCTGGCGGTGGCCGACGAGCGGACCCGGCGCGCCGAGCGCATCGGTTCGGCGAACACGCTGGTACGCACCGCGACCGGGTGGTTGGCCGACAACACCGACGTCGACGGGGTGGCCGGGGCGCTGAGGACGGCCGGGCCGGTGTCCGGGGAGGCCGTCGTGCTGGGGTCGGGCGGCACCGCCCCGGCCGCAGTGGTGGGCCTGGCCGAACTGGGAGTCGGCCACATCACGGTGGCCGCCCGCAACCCCGACAAGGCTGCTCGGCTGGTTGCCCTGGCGACCGAGATGGGCGTGTCGGCTCGTTTCTGTGCCCTCGACGACCCGGCCCTGGCCCAGGCGGCCGGTGCGGCCGCGGTGATGGTCAGCACGCTGCCGGCCGACGTCGCCGCGCGGTACGCGCCGGTGCTGGCCGGGGTGCCGGTGCTGCTGGACGCGATCTACGACCCGTGGCCCACGCCGCTGGCGGCTGCCGTCAGCGCCGCCGGGGGAACCGTGATCAGCGGCCTGCAGATGCTGCTGCACCAGGCGTTCACCCAGGTCGAGTTGTTCACCGGCCGGCCTGCGCCCCGCGCGGAGATGACTTGCGCGATCGCTGAGCCGGCCTGAGCATGACGCCATGGTGGCGGGCCTGGTCGTGGCATGGCTGACGCTGTTGAGCGGCTATGACCTCCGGCAACGCCGCCTGCCGAACTGGTTGACGCTGCCCGCCGCCGTGGCGGTGCCCGCGGTGGCGTTCGCGGCCGGGCGGGGGCCGGCCGCGCTGGCCGGTGCGGCAGCGCTGACCGGGGTGTATCTGGTGGTGCACCTGGTCGCGCCGGACGGATTGGGGGCCGGCGACGTGAAGCTGGCGGTTGGGCTGGGGGCGCTCACCGGCTCCTTCGGGGCCGACGTATGGCTGCTGGCCGCGGTGTCGGCGCCGCTGCTGACCGGGCTGTGCGGGCTGTACACGGCGCTGGCGCGCGGCGGCCGGACCGTCGCGCACGGGCCCTCGATGTGCCTGGCAAGCGCGGTGGCAACCGGCCTGGGAATGCGCTGAACGCTCACTGATCGCGGGGTACATCCGGGTGCTGAACTGAGGGAAAGCAAATTAACGGCGAATGTGATCTTGCCAGGATATGTTTGCCGCTCAGCCCATTTTTAGCTAATATCAACAGTACTGACCTGCTGTTTACCGGGTGTAGCCAAGAGGGGGTGACCGTGAAGCGAGCTGTAATTGGGGGTGTGGCCGCTGCTGGTGCGGTCGTCGGCGGCACCGTTCTGGCCAGCAACATGGCTTCGCCGTCCCTGCCTGACGTGCAGGTGCCGGCGGTTCAGCTGTCCAGCGCCGAGGGAACCGACGCAACCGTGCAGTGGTTGGACCTGTTTGCGCAGACCTCGTCGGCCAACGCGGATGCGTTCGGCGGCTATCTGCTGGATCCGAATACCGCCGTGTCGCCCGGCGATTCTCCGCTGGTGCTGATCGATCCCGAGGCAACCGCTGAGGATTTCGACCAGATCCTCGATGGGGTGGTCGGCAATGCCGGCAGCCAGCTCAAAGCGGTGACCTCGCCGAGCAACGGCCCGGATGCCGTCACCTACCTGATCCTTAAAAACGGTTCCTGAGCCGCCCTGCGCGTGCAAACCGGGCCTCCTGCCGGTTCGTGTGGCCCCGGGAGTGCCTGTCCGCAACCGTAAACTCCTCCAAGCCCGGGTGGGCCTGACCGGCATGGGAAGATGAGACACGTGTTGCGTTGGATAACTGCCGGGGAATCACACGGTCGCGCGCTGGTCGCCATGGTCGAGGGCATGGTCGCCGGGGTGACCGTCACCTCGGCCGACATCGCCGGGCAGCTCGCCCGCCGTCGGCTGGGCTATGGCCGCGGGGCGCGGATGAAGTTCGAGGCCGATACGGTCACCGTGCTGTCCGGGGTGCGTCACGGGGTCACGCTGGGCGGTCCGATCGCCGTGGAGATCGGCAACACCGAATGGCCCAAGTGGGAGACGGTGATGTCCACCGATCCGGTGGACCCGGCCGTGCTGGCCGGCGAGGGCGGTGCTCGCAATGCGCCGCTCACCCGGCCCCGGCCCGGCCACGCGGACTTCGCGGGCATGCTCAAGTACGGCTTCGACGACGCCCGCCCGGTGCTCGAACGTGCCAGCGCCCGCGAGACCGCCGCACGCGTCACCGCCGCCACCATTGCCCGGGCGTTTTTGGACCAGGCTCTGGGGGTGCAGGTGATCTCCCACGTGATCTCGATCGGCGCGTCCGAACCCTACGACGGTCCGGTGCCGCAACCGGCGGACTTGGCCGCCATCGACGCCAGCCCGGTGCGCGCGTTCTGCGGGCAGGCCGAAGCGTCCATGATCGCCGAGATCGAGGCGGCCAAGGCCGACGGCGACACCCTGGGCGGCGTGGTCGAGGTGGTGGTGTCCGGCCTGCCGATCGGACTGGGCTCCTTCACCAGCGGCGATGACCGCCTCGACAGCCAACTGGCCGCGGCGATCATGGGGATCCAGGCGATCAAGGGCGTCGAGATCGGCGACGGCTTCACCACCGCTCGCCGCCGGGGCACCGCAGCGCACGACGAGATGTACCCCGGTCCGGACGGCGTGATGCGCTCCACCAACCGGGCCGGCGGCCTCGAGGGCGGAATGACCAACGGCCTGCCGTTGCGGGTGCGTGCGGCGATGAAGCCGATCTCCACGGTGCCGCGGGCCCTGGCCACCGTGGACATGGCCACCGGCGAGGAAGCCGTCGCAATCCACCAGCGCTCGGACGTGTGCGCGGTACCGGCCGCCGGTGTGGTGGCCGAAGCCATGGTGGCGTTGGTGGTGGCACGTGCCGCATTGGCCAAGTTCGGCGGCGACTCGCTGGCCGAAACCCGCCGCAACATCGAGGGCTATCGCCGTTCGGTGGCCGAGCGGGTGCCGGTCGCCGACCAGGATTTGGCATCGGGGTAGGCGCCGTGCACACGCCGCCCTCTTCTGATCACTCCGTTCTGCATCGGCGGCGGCGGTGACGCCCAGAGCGGTTCTGGTGGGGTTGCCCGGGGCGGGCAAGTCCACCATCGGACGGCGCCTGGCCAAGGCCCTCGATGTGGAGTTCCTCGACACCGATGCCGCCATCGAAGCCCGCACCGGGCGGATCATCGCCGATATCTTCGCCACCGACGGCGAGCCGGAGTTCCGCCGTATCGAAGAAGAGGTGATTCGGGAGGCGCTGGCCGAGCACCCCGGCGTGTTGTCACTCGGCGGGGGAGCCGTGACCACACCCGGAGTGCGTGACGCATTGGCCGGACATCCGGTGGTCTTCCTGGAGATCAGCGCCGCCGAAGGCATCCGGCGCACCGGGGGCAGCACGGCCCGGCCGCTGCTCGCCGGTCCCGCCCGGGCGGAGAAGTACCGCGAACTGATGTCGCAGCGGGTGCCGCTGTACCGGCGGCTCGCGACGATCCGGGTCAACACCAACCGGCGCAACCCGGGGGCAGTGGTGCGCTATATCGTGTCTCGGCTGGAGGCCGGCGCGACCACCGGCCGAACGACCCCGCCGCCGCCGGCACCCGCCGGGGCGCCGCCCACGCCCGCCACCCTGGCCGCCCGACAGACCGGAGGACGCAAGTGACCGACATACCCGAGCCCATCACCGTGACGGTGGCGACCGACCCGCCGTACCCGGTGGTGATCGGCAAAGGCCTGCTCGGTGATCTCGCCGGGCTGCTCGCCGGGCGAAACAAAGTCGCGATCCTGCACCAGCCGACGCTGGAGGCGACCGCGGAGGGCATCCGAACCTACCTCGCCGACAAGGGGATCGAGGCGCACCGCATCGAGATTCCCGACGCCGAGGACGGTAAGTCCCTGCAGGTGCTCGGATTCATCTGGGACGTGCTGGGGCGCATCGGCCTGGACCGCCGCGACGCACTGGTCAGTCTGGGCGGCGGCGCGGCGACCGATGTCGCGGGATTCGCCGCGGCGACCTGGTTGCGCGGCATTTCGATCGTGCACGTGCCCACCACGCTGCTGGCGATGGTGGACGCCGCGGTCGGCGGGAAGACCGGCATCAACACCGAAGCGGGCAAGAACCTGGTCGGGGCTTTTCACCAGCCCGCCGCTGTGGTCGTCGACCTGGCCACGCTGGCGACGTTGCCGAAGCGCGAGATCGTCGCGGGCATGCCGGAGATCGTCAAGGCCGGCTTCATCGCCGACCCGGTGATCCTGGACCTGATCGAGGCCGATCCCGCCGCGGCGATGGATCCGGCGGGCGAGGTGCTCGGCGAGCTGATCCGGCGGGCGATCACCGTCAAGGCCGAGGTGGTCGCAGCCGACGAGAAAGAGTCGGACCTACGCGAAATCCTCAACTACGGGCACACTTTGGCGCACGCCATCGAAGCCCTGGAGCACTACCAATGGCGCCACGGCGACGCGGTGTCGGTCGGGCTGGTGTTCGCCGCCGAACTGGCCCGCATCACCGGACGCCTGGATGACGCGACCGCCGATCGGCATCGTTCGATCCTGTTGTCGCTGGGACTGCCGGTCAGCTACTACGAGGACGCGCTGCCGGCGCTGCTGGAATACATGATGGGGGACAAGAAGACTCGAGCCGGTGTGCTCCGGTTCGTGGTACTCGACGGACTGGCCAAGCCTGGCCGGCTGGAAGGTCCCGACCCGATGCTGCTGGCCGCCGCCTACGACGAGGTGGGGCGGCGCTTCCGATTGGAGCGACGATGAGCAGGGTCAACGTCATCAACGGACCCAACCTGCAGCGGCTGGGCCGGCGTGAGCCGGAGGTCTACGGCAGCACCAGCTATGCGGACCTGCAGGCGCTGATCGAACGGGAAGCGGCCGAGCTCGGGGTCGAGGTCGTGGTGCGCCAGAGCGACAGCGAAGCCGAGCTGCTGGACTGGATTCACGCCGCGGCCGACGCCGCCGAACCGGTGATTCTCAATGCCGGCGGACTGACGCACACCTCGGTGGCGCTGCGCGACGCCTGTGCCGAGCTGCGCGCCCCGCTCATCGAACTGCACATCTCCAATGTGCATGCGCGCGAGGACTTTCGGCGGCACTCTTACCTGAGCCCGGTTGCCGACGGGGTGATCGTCGGCCTCGGCGTGCGCGGTTATCTGCTGGCGTTGCGCTACTTGGCGGAGTCGTCGGCCGCCGAGTCGTCGGACTGAGCCGCGGCGGCGCCGTCGTCCTTGATCACCGGGAACTCGGTGGTGGCCTCGGCATCGGCGTCGGCCGGGAACTCCTCGGTGGTGAAGCCCGATGCGGGGCCGGCCAACGTCGCCTCGGGCGCGGTCTCGGCCGATACGGCGTCGGTCTCCTCGGCAGCGACAACCGGAGCCCCGACGGTGGCGAACACGTCGGTCGGCTGGCTCTGGGCCTCAGCGGCCGGGATGGGGCGGCGCTCCGGGTGCTTCTCGTACTCCTTGTCGATGGCACGACGGCCGAGCGCCACGCCGGCCACCGCCACCACGAACACCAGCAGTGCGGTGAAGGCCGCGAAGCTGGTCAGCTCGTTGAAGAACGAGCTGATGTAGAGCCCCTTGTGGAACTGGCCGATAACCCACGAGACGAATCCACTGAGCAGCCCGGCCACCAGTCCGGCGCCCAGCCAGGTCATCGCGAGGTCGCTGCGCCGGTCCGGGTCGGCTTCGGCCTTGGCGTCCTCGCGGCCATCGGAACGACCCCAGACGAACACGGCGATCGCGAACAAGATCATCAGCACCAGGCTGATCAGACCCGCCTGCGCTTCGAAGGCATTGATCAACACCCCCTGGATGAGGCGGACCACGACCATCACCGCGGCGAAGACCAGTCCACGCCGAAACCACTTGCTCATGGGGCCACAGCGTAGCGAGTACCGTCACACCGCGTGACACATTCCTCCCGCAGGGCGCGTCTCAGTGCCGCAATCACAGCCCTGGACTTGGACGCGATGCTGGTCACCGACCTGATCAACGTGCGCTATCTGTCCGGATTCACCGGCTCGGCCGGCGCGCTGCTGGTCTACGCCGACGATCGGGCACCGGTCCTGGCCACCGACGGCCGCTACCGCACCCAGGCCGCCCGGCAGGCACCCGACCTGCACCTCGCCATCGAACGCAGCGGCGCGCGCCACCTGATCGGCGAAGCCGCGGCGGCCGGGGCCCGCCGGGTCGGCTTCGAGGCGCATGTGGTGACCGTGGACCAATTCGACGCCCTGGCGGCGGCATTGCCGGCGACCGCCACCGAAAGGCCCGTCGAGCTGGTCCGGGCCTCGAACACGGTGGAGGCGTTGCGGGAGGTCAAGGACGCCGGTGAAGTGGCCCTGCTGCGATTGGCCTGTGAGGCGGCCGACGCGGCCCTGACAGACCTGGTGGAGCGCGGCGGCCTGCGTCCGGGGCGTTCGGAGCGCCACGTCGCCCGCGAACTGGAGGCCTTGATGCTCGACCACGGTGCCGACGCGCCGTCGTTCGAGACGATCGTGGCGGCGGGTCCGCATTCGGCGATCCCGCATCACCGGCCCACCGACGCGGTGCTGGCTGCCGGCGATTTCGTCAAGATCGACTTCGGGGCGCTGGTGGCCGGCTACCACTCGGACATGACCCGCACCTTCGTGCTGGGGCCGCCCGCCGATTGGCAGCGGGAGATCTACGCGGTGGTCGAGGCCGCGCAGCGGGCCGGCCGGGAGGCCCTGCGCCCGGGTGCGCAACTGCGCGAGGTGGATGCGGCCGCGCGGACGGTGATCGGCGAAGCCGGCTACGCCGAGACCTTCGGGCACGGCCTCGGGCACGGGGTGGGGCTGCGAATTCACGAAGCGCCCGGAATCAATGCGACGGCCGACGGTACACTGCTTGCCGGTGCTGTGGTGACCGTAGAGCCCGGCGTCTATCTGGCCGATCGTGGCGGCGTCCGCATCGAGGACACGCTGGTGGTAGGCGGTGGACCTTCAGCGCCCGCCGGGACACCCCCGGACCTGCTGACTCGGTTCCCCAAGGAACTGACCATCCTCTAGGAGACGTAAACCCGTGGCTTCAACTGCTGATTTCAAAAACGGGCTGGTGCTGGTGATCGACGGCCAGCTCTGGCAGATCACCGAGTTCCAGCACGTCAAGCCGGGCAAGGGCCCGGCCTTCGTCCGCACCAAGCTCAAGAACGTGGTCTCGGGCAAGGTGGTCGACAAGACCTACAACGCGGGCGTGAAGGTGGAGACCGCCACCGTCGACCGCCGCGACGCCACCTACCTGTACCGCGACGGCAACGACTTCGTGTTCATGGACAGCGAAGACTACGAGCAGCACCCGCTGCCGGAGTCGCTGGTCGGTGACTCGGCCAACTACCTGCTGGAGAGCATGCTGGTGCAGATCGCCTTCCACAACGGGGTGCCGCTGTACCTGGAGCTGCCGGTCAGCGTCGAGTTGGTGGTCACCCACACCGAGCCCGGCCTGCAGGGAGACCGGTCCAGTGCGGGCACCAAGCCGGCCACCGTGGAGACCGGCGCCCAGATCAACGTGCCGCTGTTCATCAACACCGGAGACAAGCTGAAGATCGACACCCGCGATGGCAGCTATCTGGGACGGGTCAACTCCTGACCATGCCCGCTGGCAAGCCGGTAAAGGGCCGGCATCAGGCCCGCAAGCGCGCGGTCGATCTGCTCTTCGAGGCCGAGGCCCGGGGCCTGACCCCGGCCCAGGGCGCCGAGTTGCGGTCGAAGCTGGCCAGGGAGCAGCCCGACGTCTCCCCGCTGCACCCCTACACCGTGCTGGTGGCCCGCGGGGTGACCGAGCACAACGCGCATATCGACGACCTGATCACCTCGCACCTGCAGGGCTGGAAGCTCGAGCGGCTGCCGGCCGTGGACCGCGCGATCCTGCGGGTGGCGATCTGGGAGCTGCTGCACGCCGACGACGTGCCCGAACCGGTGGCCGTCGACGAGGCGGTGAAGCTGGCCAAGGAGCTGTCCACCGACGACTCGCCGGGCTTCGTCAACGGCGTGCTCGGTCAGGTGATGCTGGTGACGCCGCAACTGCGGGCGGCGTCGCTGGCGGTCCGCGGGACCACCGCGCCCGAGCCGGCCGAAGCCGACGCGCAAGAAGCTGAGCCCGCCGCGGAGTCCGACCCGCAGGACTGAAGCGCAGTCAGCGGCGGCTGGTGGACGTCGGGCGAAAGCGCCCCGTGCCGCCGTGGCGCAGGCACACTGGCCCTATGGTCGAGGGCTGGGACGCACCGAATCGGAGACTGCGGGTATCGGCGCTGGCGGCGGTGGCCAACCCGTCGTACTCACGGGTCGACACCTGGAACCTGCTCGACGACGCCTGCCGGCAACTGGCCGAGGCCAACCGGGCCGGGCTGGACACCACCCACCATGTCGCGCGGGTCAAACGCCTGCTCGACCGGCTCGGCGCCTACGAGCGGTACTGGCTGTTTCCGGGCGCGGCGAACCTGGCCGCCTTCCGCGATCACGTCGAGTCGCTGGCGACGGTGTCGCTGACCGAGCGGGTATCGCTGGTGGTGCGGCTGCTGTCGGACTACGGCGACCGGGCGGCGCTGTTCGATCTCGGCTTGCCGCTCTCCGAGCAGGAACTGGTGGCCCAAGCCCGCCAGCAGCAGTTCTACACGGTGCTGCTGGCCGACGACTCGCCGCCGGATGCGCCCGAGAGCCTGGCCGACAACCTGCGCCGGCTGCGCAACCCCGACGACGACGTACAGATCGAACTGCTGGTGGTGTCCAGCGTCGAAGACGCCGTCACCGCGGTAGCGCTCAACGGTGAGATCCAGGCCGCCATCGTGCGCCACGACCTGCCGTTGCGGTCGCGTGACCGCGTGCCGCTGATGACCACGCTGCTGGGCGCGCAGGACGACGCGGTGGGCGCCGGGGGCGGTCGCGACGCCATCGAATGCGGTGAGTGGATGCGCCTGCTGCGCCCGCACATCGACCTGTACCTGCTGACCGACGAGTCGATCGCCGCCGACACCGAAGATGAGCCGGACGTCTACGACCGCAGCTTCTACCGGCTCAACGATGTCACCGACCTGCACAGCACAGTGCTTGCCGGTATCCGAAAGCGCTACGCCACACCGTTTTTCGATGCCCTACGTGCCTATGCGGCCGAGCCGGTCGGCCAGTTCCACGCGCTTCCGGTGGCGCGCGGCGCCAGCATCTTCAACTCGCGCACGCTGCAGGACATGGGAGAGTTCTACGGCCGCAACATCTTTATGGCCGAGACCTCCTCGACCTCCGGCGGCCTCGACTCGTTGCTCGACCCGCACGGCACTATCCGGGTGGCGATGAACAAGGCCGCCAAAACCTGGAACGCCGACCACACCTACTTCGTCACCAACGGGACCTCGACGGCCAACAAGATCGTGGTGCAGGCGCTGACCCGGCCCGGTGACATCGTCCTGATCGACCGGAACTGCCACAAGTCGCACCACTACGGGCTGGTGCTGGCCGGCGCCTACCCGCTGTACCTGGATGCCTATCCGCTGGCGCCGTTCGCGATCTACGGGGCGGTGGCGCTGCGCACCATCAAACGCGCCCTGCTCGACCTGGAGGCCGCCGGCCAGCTGCATCGCGTCCGGATGCTGCTGCTGACCAACTGCACCTTCGACGGCGTCGTCTACAACCCACGCCGGGTGATGGAAGAGATCCTGGCCATCAAGCCCGACATCTGCTTCCTGTGGGACGAGGCGTGGTACGCGTTCGCCACCGCGGTGCCGTGGGCTCGCCAGCGCACCGCGATGGTGGCCGCCGAAGGGCTGGAGGCCACCCTGGGCTCAGCCCACTACGCCCGCGAGTATCAGGCGTGGCACGACCGCATGGAAGGCATCGACCGCGACCAGTGGAGCGAGCACCGTCTGTTGCCGCACCCGTCGGCGCGGGTGCGGGTGTATGCGACCCACTCGACGCACAAATCGCTGTCGGCGCTGCGGCAGGCGTCGATGATCCATATCCGCGACCAGGACTTCAACGCGCTGGCCCGGGAGTCCTTCGCCGAGGCGTTTTTGACCCACACCTCGACCTCGCCCAACCAGCAACTGCTCGCATCCCTGGACCTGGCCCGCCGCCAGGTGGATATCGAGGGCTTCGACATGGTGCGGCGGGTGTACGACATGGCGCTGGTGTTTCGCCACCGGGTCCGCAAGGACCGACTGATCGGCAAGTGGTTCCACATCCTCGACGAGAGCGACCTGGTTCCCGATCGATTCCGGGAGTCCACGGTCAGCTCCTACCGGGAGGTGCGCCAGGGGGCGCTGGGGTCGTGGAACGAGGCGTGGCGGTCCGACGAGTTCGTCCTCGACCCGACCCGGGTGACGCTTTACGTCGGCAAGACCGGGATGACCGGCTACGACTTCCGCGAGAAGGTCCTGATGCAGCGGTTCGGCATCCAGATCAACAAGACATCGATCAACTCGGTGTTGTTGATCTTCACCATCGGGGTCACCTGGTCGAGCGTGCACTATCTGCTCGACGCGCTGCGACGGGTCGCGGGCGAACTCGATCGCGCCTGGACCACGGCCGGCGCCGACGACCGCGCCCTGCAGCGCCGCCGGATCACCGAGATCACCGAGGACCTGCCGCCGCTGCCGGACTTCAGCGCGTTTGCGCCGGCCTTCCGCCCCGGCGGCACCAGCAGCCCGATCGGCGACATGCGCGCGGCGTTCTACGACGGCTACGAGGAGACCGACCGCGAGCATGTGCTGCTCGGGGATGCCGGTCGCCGGGTCGCGGACGGCAAGACGCTGGTGTCGACCACCTTCGTCGTGCCATACCCGCCGGGCTTCCCGGTGCTGGTTCCCGGTCAGGTGATCTCCAAGGAGATCCTGTACTTCCTGGCCGAACTCGACGTCAAGGAGATCCACGGCTACAACCCCGAACTGGGACTGGCGGTGTTCACCCAGGACGCCTTGGACCGCTACACCCGGGCTGTCCAGGCGGGTGCTTAGTACGGCCGTTCCGGCCGCGGGGCAGCGGCGTCGCACGGGCAGCCGCGCCGGAAGCGCCTGCGGTCACTACGCTGACTCGGCATGGCCACGACGGACGGTGCGCGCGGCGGCAATCGGCTGTCCGCGCAGGACTGGGTGCAGGCCGGGTTCCGGATTTTGGCCGAGGACGGCGTCAAGGCGCTGACCATCGACCGGCTGTGCCGGCGGCTCGGGGTCACCAAGGGCAGCTTTTACTGGCACTTCACCGACATGAAGTCCTATCGGCAGGCGATGGTGGACACCTGGGCGGCGGTGCGCGACGAAGACCGCGGCGACTTCGATGCGCTCTCGTCGCTGCCGCCGCGCGAGCGCCTGTCGCACATGATGACCGCGCTGGTGAGCCCCGGCCACTGGATCCTCGAACGCGCGATGCGGGAATGGGCGCGATCGGAGGAGGCCGTCGCCTCGGCGGTGGCCAGCTCGGACCGTCGGGTGCTGCACGCGGTCCGGCAGGTGTTCCTCGATGAGGGCTTCGCGCCCGAGGAGGCCGATATGCGGGCCAACGCCACCTTCGCCGCCGGTATCGGCTTTCTGCACCTGTCCGGTTCGGCGCCGAGCCCGCGCGCGGCGGGCCGCCGGGAGAAGTTCCTGGATGTGATGCTGCGGCACTGACAACCATACCAAAAGGTATGGTACGGTCCGGGCATGACGACCACGACCGCACCCGAGTTGACCGACGAATTCGTCTCGCGCCTGGCGCAGCGCGCCGCGGCAGCCGAAGAGCTGCGCCAGTTGCCGGCCGAGACCGTCGAGGACTTCCGCACCTCGGGGCTTGCCGGTCTGCTCCTGCCGGCGCGCTACGGCGGCCGGCAGGCCGAGTTCCCCGAGATCCTCGACCCGATTCGGCGCATGGCCCACGGTTGCGCGTCGAGCGCCTGGACGCTCGGGTTCTACATGCTGCACAACTGGATGCTGGCGCTCTTCGGCGAGCAGGCCCAGGACGAGGTGTTCGCCGGCGGGCCGGTGCTGTGCCCGGCGCCGCTGGCGCCGACCGGCCGCGGGGTGCCCGACGGCGACGGCATCCGGCTTTCCGGGCGGTGGTCGTGGGCCACCGGGGTGATGGAATGCGACTGGATCATGGTGGGGGCGATCTGCGGACCCGACGACGCCCCTTACCCGGCCCTGGTGTTGTTGCCCGCCACCGACATCCGGGTCGAGGACGTCTGGCACACCGCGGGCATGCGGGCCACCGGCTCCAACGACGTGCTGATCGACGATGTGTTCGTCCCGGCGCACCGGCTGGTCAAGGTCGTCGACATCTACTCGGGCACCGCCCCGGGCGCCGACCTGCACGACGCGTCGGCGTATCGATGGCCGATGGTGCCGGCGCTGGCGCTGGCCGCGGCGATGCCCGCCCTCGGGTCGGCCGAATGGGTCACGGACCTGTTCGCCGAGCGTTTGACACAACGCGTGCTCGCCTATTCCGGTGCCGCGCAGAAGAACCAGCCGGCCGCCCAGATCCGCCTCGGCGACGCCCGGGTTCGGCTGCGCGCCCTGCGCGGGCTGCTCGACGACACCGTCGGCCGGATTCAGGACGCCGTGGACGCCCGGGAGCGGATCAGCCGCTCCGCGCGTGCCGACGCGCGCGCGGCCGCCGCCCACATCGTCCACGAATCCCGCGCCGTGATCGCCGATCTGCTCGAAGCCTCCGGGGCCAGCGCGCAGTTCGTCACCAACCCGATGCAGCGCGCCAAACGCGACGTCGACGTCATCTGCGGACACGTGGTGTTCGACTATGACGTGGCGCGTGAGCTGGCCGGCGCGCTCGAGGCGGGCGTGAAGATATCGCCGATCTCGATGATCTGACGATGAAGACGCTGTGGGTGCGGGCAAGCCCCAAAGAAGAACATTCGCTGTCCTCGGCGCTGGCAGAGGCCTTCCTGCAGGCCGCACCCAGCGCCGCGGTCGGCGACGTCGAGCGGTTCTCGGTGTGGAGCGAGGAGATGCTGGTGTTCGGGCGGGAGGCCGCGTTCGCCAAGTTCGCCCCCCTCTACGGCGAACGCCGGACGCCGGAGCAGAAGCAGGTCTGGTCGGACGTGCTGGCCGAGATCGACCGGGTCCGCCAGTTCGACCGGCTGGTGATCTCCTCGCCGATGTGGAATTGGCATGTGCCGCACGCCCTCAAGGCATGGATCGACATCATCGTGCAGCCCATGGCCAGCTTCACCGTCAACGAGCGCGGCGAGCACGTGGGGACGCTGGGCGCCGGCAAACCGGTTCAACTCATCTTGACCCGCTCCAGCGCCTACGACGGCAACCGGGCCGACCTGCAGGACTTTCAGCGGCCCTACCTCGAGTACGTGTTCACCATGCTCGGCTACACCGTCGAGACACTGGTGGTCGAGCCGACCACGCGGTGGACCGCCGAGGAGCGCGCCCAGATGCGCGAAGCCGCCTTGGAAACGGCCCGCCGTGCCGGCGCCGGGCTTGCCGGCGGCGCTGGCTGAGCCGGCGTCACAAACCCAGCGCCGCGTAGGTCCTGCGGACGAATTTCGGCTGGGCAACCCGCAGTTTGGCGACCGACGTGTTGCCGGCGATGGCGGCCGCCGCATCCGGTGCCAACGTCGGCGAGTTCTGGATCAGGTAGATCAGGATCAGGTCGGCGGCCGGATCGGCCTGCCACCAGGTTCCGTAGGCGCCCGGCCAACCGAACGCACCGGCCCCGCCCGGTCCGAACAGCGGCTGCGATTTCGCCGGGTCGGAGACCACCGACAGGTTCAGCCCGAACCCGCGGCCGACCCAGAACGGCGCACCCAAAAACGAGTGTCGCTTCTGCTCGGCGGTGAGCCGGTCGGCGCGCATCGCCTGCGCCGATTTCGCCGACAGCACCCGGGTGCCTTCGAACACGCCGTCGGCCAACAACATCCGGGCGAACGCCAGGTAGTCGTCGGCGGTGGACATCAAACCGCCGCCGGCATTGGGAAACGCCGGCATGCGGATGGGCATCGGCCCCATCGCGTCGTCGCGCAGCACGTCTCCGTCCAGGCGGTACATGGTGGCACCACGGCCGCGCGCCTGCGGCGTCACGCAGAAACCGGTGTCGGTCATGCCCAGCGGTCCCAGAATCCGCTCCTCGAGCACCTGCGGCAGCGGCTTTCCCTCGACCCGTGACAGCAGCACGCCCAGCACGTCGGTGCCGTGCCCGTAGGTCACCCGCTCACCGGGCTGATCCACCAAGGGCAGCGCGGCCAGCGCCGCCAGCCAGGCCTCCGGGCCGCGGCCGAAGGGCAATCGCTGGTACTCCCGTGCGATCGGCCCGGGCACCGAGAAGCCGTAGCCGATGCCGCAGCGGTGCGTCATCAGATCTTCGACGGTGAGCGCTCGGCGCGCCGCCGTGGTCGCCTCGAGCGAACCGGAAGGGCCGGCTAGCACCCGCGGCGCGGAAAACTCCGGCAGCCAGTGGGCGATGGGGTCGGTGAGCGCCAGCCGGCCCGCGTCCACCAGGGTCATCACCGCGGCGACGGTGACCGGCTTGGTCATGGAGGCGATCCGGAAGACGGTGTCGCGGGTCATCGGCAGTCCGGCCCGGACGTCGCGATACCCGATCTCGTTGACCTGCAGCACCGAGCCGCGCTGCCAGACGAGGGTCACCACACCGGCGAGCAGTCCGGTGTCGCACGCTTCGCGCAGGGATGCCTGGTTCGGATCGAGATTCACCCGGACAGGTTAGCGGCGGAGCCGGCCGCAGTGCGGGCGCCAGGCGAGCCGGCATGGTGGAGAGGCCGCCGGATACCCCTGGGTGATCACCCCGCAAGAGGTCGAACGCGCCGGTTTGGACGAAGCCAGAATGCTTTTTGCGTCACCAGCCGTGACGCTCCCGGTCGATGTCGTCCTGGCGACGCTCCCAGGTGTCCTCGGTGCTCGCGGCGCCTCCGCCGGTATCGCAGGTCGGAGCCTCGCCCCGTAGGACGTGCCAGCGGGAGTCGGCGTCCACGTTTCCGTTGGCGTGTTGGACGACGTGCTGCCTGCCTCGGTGCAAACAGGGCACAGCCTCGGCCTGCTGGGCCGGAATCAGAGCCAGCCCCCCGGCGGTCAGCACCAGGGCGGTGATTGCTCTAACCATCTGATGGTCCTCTCGGTCTCGGTGCAGACCAGGTTCAGGCCGGGGTCTGCCATGAACCCAAGCACCGGCTCGAACAACCGGCTGTGCTGTTTCGCCACCGGCGAACGCTAGAGCAGGACGCCCGAAGTTGTCTTCCTGTGTGCCGTCCGCCGGCTTGGCCGGTCCGCCTCCAGGCGCGTCGATTCGACGGCGCTGCTGTTTCGACCATCGTTGTGCTCTGCCTCGGTGGTGTGCGGTTACGTTCAGAGGTGACAGGCTGTTACCCTCGGAATCCGAGATTGCGGAGACGTAGCCTCGACAAAGCCCCTTTAATGATCCGTCCCGCGAGGCGGAGAAGGAGGTCCTGCGGTTTCGCATGGGCGCTGTCGGTAATTCCAGCACCGACCGGGAATTGATGTCCTCGGCGGATGTGGGTCGCACCATTTCTCGTATCGCACATCAGATCATCGAGAAGACCGCTCTCGACGACCCCGACAGGCCCGATGCCCCGCGGGTGGTGCTGTTGGGCATTCCCACCCGTGGCGTCATCCTGGCCCAGCGGCTGGCCGGGAAGATCAACGAGTTCTGCGGGGTGGATGTCGGCTACGGCGCGCTGGACATCACCTTGTACCGCGACGACCTGATGCGACAGCCCCCGCGGGCATTGGAGCCCACGTCGATCCCGGCGGGCGGCATCGACGATGCCTGCGTGATCCTGGTCGATGACGTGCTGTTCGCCGGCCGCTCGGTGCGGGCCGCGCTGGACGCGCTGCGCGACGTGGGGCGCCCCCGCCTCGTGCAGCTGGCGGTGCTGGTGGACCGGGGGCACCGCGAACTGCCGGTGCGCGCCGACTACGTCGGCAAGAACGTTCCGACCGCGCGCGGCGAAAGCGTGCACGTGCTGCTGGCCGAACACGACGGTCGCGATCAGGTGGTGATCAGCCGATGAGTGCCCGGCACCTGCTGGCCGCCGCCGACCTGAGCCGCGATGAGGCCACCGCCATCCTCGACGACGCGGACCGCTTCGCCCAGGCGTTGGTCGGCCGCGAGGTCAAGAAGCTGCCCACCCTGCGCGGGCGCACCGTGATCACCATGTTCTACGAGAACTCCACCCGGACCCGGGTCTCCTTCGAGGTGGCCGGCAAGTGGATGAGCGCCGACGTGATCAACGTCTCGGCGTCGGGATCCTCGGTCAACAAGGGGGAGTCGCTGCGCGACACCGCGTTGACGTTGCGGGCCGCCGGTGCCGACGCGCTGATCATCCGCCACCCGTCCTCGGGTGCGGCGCATCTGCTCTCGGAGTGGACCGCCGGCGCCCCGGGCACCGGTGAGACCGGCCCCGCCGTGATCAACGCCGGTGACGGCACCCACGAACATCCCACCCAGGCGTTGCTGGACGCGCTGACCCTGCGGCAGCGCCTCGGCGAAATCGACGGACGCCGCATCGTCATCGTCGGTGACATCGTGCACAGCCGGGTGGCCCGTTCCAACGTGCGCCTGCTGTCCACCCTGGGCGCCGAGGTGGTGTTGGTGGCGCCGCCCACGCTGCTGCCGGTGGGGGTGGCCGACTGGCCGGTGACGGTCAGTCACGACCTGGACGCGGAGCTGCCCGCCGCCGACGCGGTACTGATGCTGCGGGTGCAGGCCGAGCGGATGACCGGCGGATTCTTCCCCTCGGCGCGGGAGTATTCGGTGCGCTACGGATTGAGCGAGAAGCGCCGCGCGCTGCTCGCCGACCACGCCGCGGTCCTGCACCCCGGCCCGATGCTGCGCGGCATGGAGATCTCCTCCTCGGTGGCGGACTCTTCGCAATCGGCGGTGCTGCAACAGGTGTCCAACGGGGTACATGTGCGGATGGCGGTGTTGTTCCACCTGTTGGTGGGTAACGAGACGGTGGGGCCCGCAGTGCAAGCCGGCTCGGCAGGGGAGGGGGCGCCGTGAGCGTGCTGATCCGCGGAGTGCGGTGTTACGGCGAAGGCGACCAGGTGGACGTCTTGGTGCAGGGCGGCCAGATCGCCGCGATCGGTCCGGGTCTGCCGGCGCCGGACGACTGCGAGGTCATCGACGCGCCGGGTCAGGTGTTGCTGCCCGGTTTCGTCGACTTGCACACCCACCTGCGCGAACCGGGCCGCGAGTACGCCGAAGACATTGAAACCGGCTCGGCGGCAGCGGCTCTGGGCGGTTACACCGCGGTGTTCGCGATGGCCAACACCGATCCCGTCGCCGATTCGCCGGTGGTCACCGACCACGTCTGGCAGCGCGGACAACAGATCGGCCTGGTCGATGTGCATCCCGTGGGTGCGGTCACCGTCGGCCTCGGCGGCACGCAGCTCACCGAGATGGGCATGATGGCGGCCGGCGTCGCGGGGGTGCGGATGTTCTCCGACGACGGTGTCTGCGTAGCCGACCCGTTGGTGATGCGCCGCGCGCTGGAGTACGCGACCGGTCTGGGGGTGCTGATCGCCCAGCACGCCGAGGAGCCCCGGCTGACCGTCGGCTCGGTCGCCCACGAGGGACCCAACGCCGCACGGCTGGGGCTGGCCGGCTGGCCGCGTGTCGCCGAGGAGTCGATCGTGGCCCGGGACGCCTTGTTGGCCCGCGACGCCGGTGCCCGACTGCACATCTGCCACGCTTCCACGGCCGGCACGGTCGAACTGCTCAAATGGGCTAAGGCGCAGGGCATCTCGGTGACCGCGGAGGTCACCCCCCATCATCTGATGCTCGACGACAGCCGGCTGGCCGACTACGACGGCCGCAACCGGGTCAACCCGCCGCTGCGGGAGGCCTCGGATGCTCTCGCACTGCGGCAGGCGCTGGCCGACGGTGTCATCGACTGCGTGGCCACCGACCACGCACCGCACGCCGAACACGAGAAGAACTGCGAGTTCGCGGTGGCCCGGCCCGGCATGCTGGGCCTGCAGACCGCGCTGTCGGTCGTGGTGGCCACGATGGTGCAGACCGGCCTGATGACCTGGCGCGACGTCGCCCGGGTGATGAGCGAGCGGCCGGCGCAGATCGTCGGTCTGCCCGATCAGGGCCGCCCCCTGGAAGTGGGCGAGCCGGCCAACCTCACGGTGGTCGATCCCGACAGCACCTGGGTGGTCGCCGGCGCACAGCTGGCCAGTCGCTCGGCCAACACTCCTTATGAGGAGATGGCCCTGCCCGCGACCGTCACCGCCACCTTGCTGCGCGGCCGGATCACCGCCCGGGACGGGAAGAGCCCGGCATGAACACCCCCACGTTGATCGGTTCGCTGGTCTTCGCTTTTGTGCTGGTGGTGCTGATCGGCGTGGTGATCCGGCTGATGGTGCGTGGCTGGCGTCACCGCGGCCAGCTGCAGGACGCCTTGATCGGCTCGCTGCCGTCGGTGCCCGACACGGTGGGTTCGCCCACCGTGGCGGCCACCCGCGGGCAGTACCTGGGCTGCACCCTGGCCCCGAAGTGGAACGACCGGGTGGTGGCCGGCGACCTCGGCTACCGCACCAAGGCGGTGCTGACCCGCTACCCCGAGGGGATCATGGTGCAGCGCAGCGGCGCCCGGCCCATCTGGATCCCCCAGGACGCGGTGGTCGCGGTGCGGACCGAGCGCGGCATCGCCGGGCGCACCATACCGGCGTTGCCCCACCGGCCTGACGACGGCGTGCTGGCGATCCGCTGGCGGCTGCCGTCGGGTACCGAGATCGACACCGGGTTCCGCGCGGACGACCGCGCCGAACACCGCCGCTGGACAGAAGAAGACGAGTGATGCGTGCGCCGCTGAGATGGGGGCACCCCCGGCTGGGAGCCGGCGACGGGGACGTAGTGATGAACAGGAGTGGCGCAATTGGCTAACGCGCGTGCGGTGCTGGTTCTCGAGGACGGACGGACCTTCACCGGCATACCGTTCGGGGCCGTCGGACAGACCCTGGGCGAGGCGGTGTTCTCCACCGGGATGTCGGGGTACCAGGAGACGCTGACCGACCCCAGCTACCACCGGCAGATCGTGGTGGCCACCGCCCCGCAGATCGGCAACACCGGCTGGAACCACGAGGACGGCGAGAGCCGCGACGACAAGATCTGGGTGGCGGGCTACGTGGTGCGCGATCCGTCGCCGCGGGCGTCGAACTGGCGGGCCACCGGCACGCTGGAAGACGAGCTGGTACGCCAGGGCATCGTCGGTATCGCCGGGGTGGACACCCGTACCGTGGTGCGCCACCTGCGCAATTTCGGGTCCATGAACGCCGGGGTGTTCTCCGGCGACGCGCTGGCATCGCCGGATGAACTGGTGAACCGGGTTCGCGAGCAGCCCCCGATGCTGGGCTCCGATCTGGCCGCGCAGGTCAGCACGGACGCGCCCTATGTGGTGCAACCCGACGGCGACTGCCGCTTCACCATCGCCGCGATCGATCTGGGCATCAAGACCAATACGCCGCGCAACTTCTCCCGACGGGGAATCCGCACCCATGTGCTTCCGTCGTCGGTGGACTTCGCGCAGATCGCCGAGCTGCGGCCCGACGGCGTCTTTCTGTCCAACGGGCCGGGGGACCCGGCCACCGCGCAGGCAGCGGTGGCGTTGACCCGTGAGGTGCTCGGAGCCGGAATCCCGCTCTTCGGAATCTGTTTCGGCAACCAGATCCTGGGCCGCGCGCTGGGGCTGAACACCTACAAGATGACGTTCGGGCATCGCGGCATCAATATCCCGGTGATGGACCACGCCACCGGCCGGGTGGCGGTGACCGCGCAGAATCACGGCTTCGCACTGGAGGGCGAAGCCGGCCAGCGCTTCGACACCGACTTCGGGCCGGCGGTGGTCAGCCACACCTGCGCCAACGACGGCGTCGTGGAGGGCGTCAAGCTCGTCGACGGGCGGGCCTTCTCGGTGCAGTACCACCCCGAGGCCGCCGCCGGACCGCATGACGCGGAGTACCTGTTCGACCAGTTCGTCGACCTGATGGCAGGGGAGAAGTAATGCCGCGCCGTACCGATCTGCAGCACGTTCTGGTGATCGGCTCCGGGCCGATCGTGATCGGCCAGGCCTGCGAGTTCGACTACTCCGGGACCCAGGCCTGCCGGGTGCTCAAGGCCGAGGGCCTGCAGGTGAGCCTGGTCAACTCCAACCCGGCCACCATCATGACCGACCCCGAGTACGCCGATAACACCTACGTCGAGCCCATCACCTGGGAGTTCGTCGAGAAGGTGCTCGCCCAGCAGGCCGAGCGCGGCAACAAGGTCGATGCGCTGCTGGCCACGCTGGGCGGGCAGACCGCCCTGAACACCGCGGTGGCTCTGCACGAGCACGGGGTGCTGGAGCGCTACGGCGTCGAGTTGATCGGCGCCGACTTCGAGGCGATCCAGCGCGGTGAGGACCGCCAGCAGTTCAAGGACATCGTCGCCAAGGTCGGTGGCGAGTCGGCCCGCTCCCGGGTCTGCTACACCATGGCCGAGGTCGAGGAGACCGTCGCCGAACTCGGGCTTCCCGTGGTCGTCCGGCCCTCCTTCACGATGGGCGGTCTGGGATCGGGCCTGGCGGCCAGCCTCGACGAGGTGGCCCGGATGGCCGGCGACGGCCTGGCCGCCTCACCGACGGCCAACGTCCTGATCGAGGAGTCCATCTACGGGTGGAAGGAGTTCGAGCTCGAGCTGATGCGCGACGGCAACGACAACGTCGTCGTGGTCTGCTCGATCGAGAACGTCGACCCGATGGGCGTGCACACCGGAGACTCGGTGACCGTCGCACCGGCGATGACCCTGACCGACCGGGAATACCAGCGCATGCGCGATCTGGGCATCGCCATCCTGCGCGAAGTCGGCGTGGACACCGGCGGCTGCAACATCCAGTTCGCGGTCAACCCCCAAGACGGCCGGCTCATCGTGATCGAGATGAACCCCCGGGTGTCGAGGTCGAGCGCGCTGGCCTCGAAGGCGACCGGTTTCCCGATCGCCAAGATCGCCGCCAAGCTGGCGATCGGCTACACCCTCGACGAGATCGTCAACGACATCACCAAGGAGACCCCGGCCTGTTTCGAGCCGGCCCTGGACTATGTCGTGGTCAAGGCGCCGCGGTTTGCGTTCGAGAAGTTCCCCGGCGCCGATCCGCGGCTGACCACCACCATGAAATCGGTCGGCGAGGCGATGTCGCTGGGACGCAACTTCATCGAGTCGCTGGGCAAAGTGATGCGCTCACTGGAGACCGATCGTGCCGGGTTCTGGACCAAACCGGACCCCGAAGGCACCGTCGACGACGTGCTGGCGCGCCTGCGGGTCCCCACCGAGGGCCGGCTCTACGACATCGAGTTGGCGCTGCGCCTGGGCGCGTCGGTGGAACAGGTCGCCGAGGCCTCCGGGGTGGACCCATGGTTCGTCGAACAGATCAACGGGCTGGTCGCGCTGCGCGGAGAGGTCGTCGACACCCCGGTGCTCGACGCCGACCTGCTGCGCCGCTGTAAATACAGCGGTCTGTCGGATCATCAGATCGCGGTGTTGCGCCCGGAACTGGCCGGCGAGGACGGGGTGCGGCTGCTGCGGTCCCGACTGGGCATCCACCCGGTGTTCAAGACGGTCGACACCTGCGCCGCGGAGTTCGATTCCAAGACGCCGTATCACTACAGCACTTTCGAGCTCGATCCTGCCGCCGAGACCGAGGTGGCACCGCAGAACCAACGGCCCAAGGTGCTGATCCTGGGGTCCGGTCCCAACCGGATCGGTCAGGGAATCGAGTTCGACTACAGCTGCGTGCACGCCGCGATCACCTTGAGCCAGGCCGGGTTCGAGACCGTGATGATCAACTGCAACCCCGAGACGGTGTCCACCGACTACGACACCGCCGACCGGCTGTACTTCGAGCCGCTGACCTTCGAGGACGTACTCGAGGTCTACTACGCCGAGCAGCTGTCCGGTCAGGGCGGTCCCGGGGTGGTCGGCGTGATCGTGCAGCTGGGCGGGCAGACCCCGCTGCGGCTGGCCCAGCGGCTGGCCGACGCCGGGGTTCCCATCGTCGGAACCAGTCCGGAGGCCATTGATCTGGCCGAGGACCGTGGAGCCTTCGGCGACGTGCTGACGACGGCCGGTCTGCCGGCGCCGCGGTATGGCACCGCGACCACCTTCGAGCAGGCCCGCAGGATTGCCGCCGACATCGGCTATCCCGTCCTGGTGCGCCCCTCCTATGTGCTCGGTGGACGGGGCATGGAGATCGTCTACGACGAGGAGACCCTGCGCGGCTACATCACCCGCGCCACCCAGCTGTCCCCGGAGCACCCGGTGCTGGTCGATCGCTTCTTGGAAGACGCCATCGAGATCGACGTCGACGCGCTGTGCGACGGCACCGAGGTCTACATCGGCGGCATCATGGAGCACATCGAGGAAGCCGGAATCCACTCCGGCGACTCGGCCTGCGCGTTGCCGCCGGTGACGCTGGGGCGCAGCGACATCGAGAAGGTGCGCCGCGCCACCGAAGCCATTGCGCACGGTGTCGGCGTGGTGGGGCTGCTCAACGTGCAGTTCGCGCTCAAAGACGACGTGCTCTATGTCTTGGAGGCCAACCCGCGGGCCAGTCGCACGGTCCCGTTCGTGTCCAAGGCGACCGCGGTGCCGCTGGCCAAGGCCTGCGCACGAGTGATGCTGGGCGCCACCATCGCCGGGCTGCGGGCCGAAGGTCTGCTGCCGGCGACCGGGGACGGGGCCAACGTCGGCCCGGACGCCCCGATCGCGGTCAAAGAGGCCGTGCTGCCGTTCCACCGCTTCCGCCGCGCGGACGGCTCGGGCATCGACTCGCTGCTCGGTCCGGAGATGAAATCCACCGGCGAGGTGATGGGTATCGACCGCGACTTCGGCACCGCGTTCGCCAAGAGCCAGACCGCCGCCTACGGTTCGTTGCCGGCCCAGGGCACGGTTTTCGTCTCGGTGGCCAACCACGACAAGCGGTCCCTGGTTTTTCCGGTCAAGCGTCTCGCCGACTTGGGTTTTCGGGTCCTGGCTACCGAGGGGACCGCGGAAATGCTGCGCCGCAACGGCATTCCCTGTGATGTGGTGCGCAAGAACTTCGAGGAGCCCAGCCCGTCGCGTCCGGCCCTGTCCGCTGTGGACGCCATCCGGGCCGGTGAGGTGGACCTGGTGATCAACACCCCGTACGGAAACTCCGGCCCGCGGGTGGACGGCTACGAGATCCGCGCGGCGGCGGTCAGCGTGAACATCCCGTGCATCACCACCGTGCAGGGTGCGGCCGCGGCGGTGCAGGGCATCGAGGCCGGCATCCGGGGTGATATCGGGGTGCGTTCCCTGCAGGAACTGCACAGCACGCTCGGCGGGCACTAGTGGCGGCGGGGTTCGGCGCCCGGCTGGCCGCGGCGACGGCGCAACGCGGACCGCTGTGTCTGGGCATCGACCCGCACCCCGAACTGCTGGACGCGTGGGGCCTGCCCGCCTCGCCGGAGGGCCTGGAGGCGTTCAGCCAGAGCTGCGTGAGCGCCTTCGCCGGGTTTGCCGTCGTCAAGCCGCAGGTGGCGTTCTTCGAGGCGTACGGCTCGGCCGGGTTCGCCGTGCTCGAGCGCACCATCGCGGCGCTGCGCGAGGCCGGGGTGCTGGTGCTGGCCGACGCCAAGCGCGGCGACATCGGTACCACGATGGCCGCCTACGCGGCCGCGTGGGCGGGGGAGTCGCCGTTGGCCGCCGATGCGGTGACGGCCTCGCCGTACCTCGGCTTCGGATCGTTGCGGCCGCTGCTGGAGACCGCCGCCGACCACCGGCGCGGGGTCTTCGTGCTGGCGGCCACCTCCAACCCGGAGGGGGCGAGTGTGCAGCGCGCCCAGGGCGCCGACGGGCGCACGGTGGCGCAGGCGATCGTCGACGCGGCCGCGCAGGCGAACAGGGCGCAGGGTGCTGCCACCCTGGGCTCGATCGGGGTCGTGGTGGGCGCCACGCTGCGCGAGGTGCCCGATCTGAGTGCCCTGGGCGGGCCGGTGCTGGTTCCGGGCGTCGGGGCCCAGGGCGGCCGTCCTGAGGCGCTTGCGGGGCTGGGAGGGGCCGCCCCGGGCACCCTGTTGCCGGCGGTGTCGCGCGAGGTGCTGCGCGCCGGGCCCGACGTCGGGCCGCTGCGCGCCGCGGCCGAGCGGCTGCGCGACGCCGTGGCGTACCTGGCGGCCGGCTGACGCGACCGCAGGGCGGCCGGGCCGGGCGGGCCCTGGTTCGGTAACGCCCGTGCCCCGCGGGGGCAACTACGGGGTGTAGTTGGCCCGGCTGCGACACGCGCGACACGCCGTGCGGCACCAATTCGATGGCACCCGGGTTCGGCAGGTCCGCCCGGCGTCGTGCGCCGGTGTGTGCAGCGCAGCGCGACGGTCTCCCGGAGCCTATGGGAAACCCCAGCTAGAAGCCGTTTTTGCGGTCCGGTTTCGGTGCTCGTCAGCAGTCGGCGGCCCGGTCGGCGGGGCCGCTGCCGAGGACGGGACGAGGGTCGGGTTCAGCCGCCATACGCTGCGCATTTGTAGCCGTAATCGGGGGGTGGGGTTAGATTTCGTCAGACGGCGTGGGTACGGTCGTCGTCTCTGGCCGGAGTACCTGGCCGGGACAAGGAAAACATCGACGGTGTCGATGATGACGAGACGGAGGAATCGTGGCCCTTCCCCAGTTGACCGACGAGCAGCGCGCCGCTGCGTTGGAGAAGGCGGCAGCCGCACGTCGGGCCCGAGCGGAGCTCAAGGACCGGCTCAAGCGTGGCGGCACCAACCTCAAGCAGGTGCTCAAGGACGCCGAGACCGACGAGGTCCTGGGCAAGATGAAGGTGTCTGCGCTGCTGGAGGCGTTGCCGAAGGTCGGCAAGGTCAAGGCGCAGGAGATCATGACCGAGCTGGAGATCGCCCCCACCCGCCGGCTGCGCGGCCTGGGCGACCGGCAGCGCAAGGCGCTGCTGGAGAAGTTCGACTTCTCCTGACGCGGCAGTGAATACCGGTGGAGGGC